>CAMCNO010000001.1 GCA_945876285.1 uncultured Clostridia bacterium
AGGCGGTGGTGGTTGAGCCGAGAATCCCCCGGCTTTAGCCGTGGGGAGTGTCAATTGTCACTGTCTTCCATCAGCAGCTTCATGATTTGGCTGTAAATGCGCTCCGGCTCCTTCTGGAAGCGGTCCGCCAGCAGCTTTGCAATGTCCTGCCGTACCGCCATCAGCCTCAGGTCCATGACATTGCCCATGTCGTCGTCCAGGCTCATCCGCACGGTAAAGGTCCCATTGGAGCGCTGGTCCACCGAGGTTTTTACCTGATTCTTCCGCCGGAGCTTTCGGTTCCAGGCGGATAGGTTCTTGTCACACCGTAGCCGCACGGAGTAGGGGATGGAGGACTCACAGATCTGGCTGTTCCGCAGGCCTTTATCAGTGATGGCGTACAGCCCCGCGTCGGACAGCGTCAGATGGCCGGTGTCCACCAGGTCCCGCAGGCACTCGGAGAAGTCAAAGTAACCGACGCCGTCGTCGCACATGGTCAGATCCAGCATCGTGTCAAAGGGGATGGGCTCGATGACCCGGGCGGCGATATAGAGAATGAGGAACTTGATCTCCAGCTTGTCGTGGATGAAACCGCGGCCTTCCATAAGAGACACCTCCAGATGTAGATTATCTTTCATTTTCATTATACCGCATGTAGTAGCGGTTTGTACAGAGCTAAATCGAAAAAGGGCGGTATCTGTCTTGACGGAGCCGGGCAGCGCTGGTATCATATGGTTATCAAAAGGAGAGGCGGCGGCTGTATGAAAAAGCGGGCCCTGGCGATGTTTCTGGCAACGATGATGCTCCTGTCCCTGGCAGGCTGCGGAAAAAAAGAGGAGCCTGCGGTCCCGGCGGCAGAGCCGGAGCCCATAGAAGAACCCGCCCCTGAACCGGAGCCTGCCCCCGAAACGGAGCCGGAACCGGCTGGCCCGGCGGGTACGAATCCGCTGACGGGGCTGCCCATGGAGCCGGAATATGAGAATGACCGCCCGGTGGCCGTCATGTTCAACAACCTGAAGGCGGCACAGCCGCAGCTTGGTATCAGCCAGGCGGACATTATTTATGAAGTCCCGGCCGAGGGCGGTATCACCCGGATGCTGGGCGTGTTCCAGAGCCTGGAGGGTGTGGGGACCTTGGGCAGTATCCGTTCCTCCCGGCCCTACTATCTGGAGCTGGCGCTGGGGCACGATGCCCTGTATGTCCATGCCGGCGGCAGCCCGGAAGCCTATAAGGACATCCCCGCCTGGGGCGTGGACAATATGGACGGCGTCAACGGCGGCAGTGATGCCAAAATCTTCTGGCGGGACGCGGAACGAAGGAAGACCATGGACTATGAGCATACCCTGGTGACCTCCGGTGAGAAGATCCAGGAGTATGTGGACAGTCATTTCCGCACGGAGCATAAGGACGGCTATACCTATACCCAGGCGTTTGCTGCGGATGGTACGCCTGCCAGCGGTGCTCAGGCGAAGCGTGTGACGCTGAAATTCTCCAATTACAAGACAGGTATCTTCGATTATGACGCGGCCTCCGGCAAGTATCTGCTCAGCCAGTACGGCAAGCCCTACACGGACGGCGCGCTGAATCAGCAGGTCAGCGCCACCAATGTGCTGGTGCTGGAGACCTCCATCAGCGAGATCGCCGGAGACACCTACGGCCGCCTGACGGTGGACCTCACAGGCAGCGGCAGCGGCACCTATTTCTGCGGCGGCAAGTGCGTGCCCATCCAGTGGAGCAAGGCGGACCGCAACAGCCAGTTCGTCTATAAGCTGCAGGACGGCACCCCGCTGACCTTGGGGCAGGGCAACAGCTATGTCTGTATCATCAGTCCCAAACGCAGTACGCTGACGTACGAATAATGTGATTTCATCGGCGGGCCGTTTGGCCCGCCGTTTTTTCACCTCCCGGCCGGGCGCGCATACACTGGATTGAAAGCATCCTGCTTTCATCCAGCTACTTATTAGGAGGTATTGCAATGCCCGAGAAAGTCATGCCCGGTCCCATTGAGGACCCCAGCGGCATCCGAGAGGCGGTTTGCATCCATACCAGGAAAATCTATGATTCCTGCCGAGATAAAGACTGCATCGAAGACCTGCGCTTCTACCCGAAGATGCAGTATGTGGATGTCATCAACCGGGCGCTGTCCGTGAAGGGCGGCAGCGCAAGGCTGCTGTATGTGTATGTGGATGTGGAGCCCGTCAGCTTCAACAGGGGCTTCTACACCGTGGATATGCGCTTTTTCTACTCCGTGACCCTTCAGGCTTACCTGAGCTGCCCTGCACCTGTTACGGTGGAAGGCCTGTGTGTGTTCGACAAGCGGGTCATCCTGTTTGGCAGCGAGGGTAACGCCAAGATCTTCTCCTCTGAGCTGCGTGTCGGCGAGCCGGACATCCAGACGATGCGCCGGGCTAACGCCCCCGTTGCCGTGGTGGAGGCCGTCGACCCCATTGTCCTGGACGCCCGCATCATGGACTGCTGCGGCAAGCGGGACTGTGACTGCGATCTGTGTGAGGTGCCGTCCTTCGTCAACAGCTGCTTCGACGGTGAACTGTCCAGCGGTGATGATAACCGCCGGGTGTATGTCACCCTGGGCCAGTTCTCCATCGTCCGGCTGGAGCGGGATTCTCAGCTTCTGGTGCCGGTGTACGACTACTGTATGCCTGAAAAGGAATGCTCCTGCGGGACCGGAGGTGGGGAAGACCCCTGCGGTATTTTCCGCAACATCGGTTTCCCGGTGGGAGAGTTTTTCCCGCCCAACACCGTGAAGCTGCCGGAGAACTATGAGGACGCCAAGTTCTGCTGTGCAAGCGGCAGGTAAATTAGCGAAAGACAGCCGGCCCGCGGGCCGGCTGTCTTTGCGTTGTGCGCCCGGCATGGGCGATAACTAGGTGGTGAAAGTCCACTGCGGACTCGGTAGCAGGAACCGCTAGCCGAAGGCAAGGGTGCCCATCGCGAGGTGGGATCTGAAGGAAGCCGGATGTGAAGGCTGAGAAGTGCCAACACGGGCAAAGTTTCGGGCCGACGAACAGAAACCTCATATAAGGCTGACTTGGGGCGGACGACTCTACAGCGTAAGAAGAAGTCCAATGCTACCCGAACCCCATACAGTAGATGAGGCGGCTGCGAGATGAAGGTTATCGCTCTTACCCGGGGAGGTCTGCAGGATATGCTCCCGACAAGAGGGTACGAAGGATACCCACAGGAGTAACCCACGTCGCAAGGCGGTGGCTGAACCTGCAGAAGTCAGCTCTACCCATAGTACCAAAGAAATGGTTAATCACCAGGAAGGGAAGGGGTAGACGGTTGGAAACGGCTGACGAAACAAGTTGATATCTGTGTTGACATCAGTTGCTCTACGGAGATTTAACGATTGAGGGTAGGCTGGAAGCCGAGAGTAAAGGTCGGAAATGACGAGCAGATATCAAGGGAAAGCGTCTTAGGTCGGAACCAGCCGAAACGCCGTATGCCGAAAACGGCACGTACGGTGTTGTGGGAGGACGGGGGTTAGTCACCCCCTCCTACCCGATTAGAGCGCTTCATCAATGAACCGCCGCAGGGCGGGACTGGGGTTATCTTTCCGCCAGACCGCTAAGATCTCCTCTGTCTCCTCGTCTCCCAGCAGAGGGAGGAAGGTCAGGTTGTCGGCGTTGGTCAGCTTGTCTGTGCAGTAGGCGGGCAGAATGGAGATGCCTTCCTCTGCTGCCACCATCATCAAAATGCTCTCCACGTCGTTGGAGCGCAGCAGGATGTTGGGCTGATACCCGGCTTTCTGGTAGAGGGACATGAAGTGGGCGTCACCAAAAGAGGAACCTGTGGCGGAAGGTGTCATGTATAAAATCGTCTCATTTTTCAGTTCCTCCCGCCGCAGGGCCGTCCTCTGAGCCAGGGGATGGCTATTGTACAGCGCCACCGCCAGCCGGGCGTGCTCCACAAGGCGGTATTCCGCTTGCTCCTCCTGACGGATATTCGTGCTGTCCCAGGTAAAGATGATGTCGTACTCCTTATTCAGCAGTCCCGCCGCCAGCTCGTCGGTGTCGCAGCGGTAGCAGGTGAGGAGAATATTGGGGTGGTGCCGGTGAAAGAGGCGGAGTTTGTCCGAAAGCGTACTGCGCTCATACCCTTTTGTATAGCCGATGCGCAGGGTGCCCACCACGCCGGTGGAGGCGTCCTTGGCCCGGCTGACAGCGGTGTCCATCCGTACCAGGATGGCTTTGGCCTCTTTTAGGAATACGCTGCCTGCTGGGGTGAGGGACACCGGGCGGCTGTTGCGGTCCAGAAGCTGGACGCCCAGGCTTTCCTCCAGGGCACGCACCTGCTGGGTAACGGCGGTCTGGGAGAGGTAATATTGGATGGCGGCCTTGGTGAAGCTCCGCTGCTCCGCCACCGCCACAAAGTATTTCAACTGGTTGATATTCATATGTATCTCCAACATATAAGATAAACTTATTTTAATATAGAAAATTGGAGGTTGCAAGCTCTTTTTCTCTATATTAGAATAACGAACAATGATTTAACGGGAGAACGATGCACATGAACATCATGGTGTATGAGGTCAGAGGGGACGAGCAGGCGGAGCTGACGCGCCAGGCACAGAAGCTGGGGATTTCCCTGGAGATGAGCCGCGAGGTGCCCACGGTAGAAAACGCGGCGCTGGCGGAGGGCTGTGAGGGTGTTTCCATCCTGGGCCAGGGAAAAATTGACGGGCCGCTGCTGGATGTCTGGCACAGCCTGGGGGTGTGCTATCTCTCCACCCGGACGGTGGGCTATGACCATATCGACCTGGCCTGCGCGAAAAAGCTGGGTATCCGGGTGTGCAGCGCCAGCTACGCCCCCAACGGCGTGGCGGATTTCGCCGTCATGCTAATCCTGATGTGCCTGCGGCACTATAAACAGGCCATGTGGCGGGGACAGGTCAACGATTTTTCCCTGAATGGGCTTCAGGGGCGGGAAATGAAAGATTTGACCATCGGCGTCATCGGCACCGGGAAGATCGGCGCCCAGGTCATCCGTAATTTGTCGGGCTTCGGCTGCCGTATCCTCGCCTATGATTTGCGGCGAAACCCGGCGGTGGAGAAATTGGTGACTTATGTTGATTTTGACGCTCTGCTGGCTCAGGCGGACGTCATCACCCTCCATATGCCGCTGCTGGACAGCAACCGCCATATCATTGACCGGGAGAGCATCGCCAAAATGAAGGACGGCGTGGTCATTGTCAACTGCTCCCGGGGAGAGCTGGCGGACATTGAAGCGTTGGTGGAGGGCATCGAGAGCCAGAAAATCGGCGCGCTGGGCATGGACACCTGCGAGGGAGACGAGGGCATCGTCCACGCTGACCACCGGGTGGACATCCTCTCCAACCGGAACTGGTTCTACCTCCATCAGTTCCGCAATGTCGTCATGACCCAGCATATGGCGTTCTACACCGATGCGGCGGTGGCAAGTATGGTGGAATGCGGTATCCGGGGTATTTGGGAGATGGCAAACGGGATCCCCTGTGAAACGGAATTGAACAGATAACAGGACGGGGCTGGAAACGGCCCCGTCCAAATTTTTTGGACAAACCCGGCATAGCGGAGGACGAGCCGTCATAGAGTGTGGTGAATCAGGAAAGGGGGAGAGTACCCTTGGGAAAGAATCGGAATGTGATCGGCTATGAGGCTGCCGCGGCCATTTTGCCGAACCGCCTGCGGAAGCTGGCACTGGCCCTGCCGGAGGAACAAAAAGCAGTTGCGGAGGAGCTTCGCCTTCGAGCGGGGCGGCCCATGACCGTACTGCTGCCGGAGGGGGAAGTATCGCTGGACGCCGTGGTGGACCCGGCGGAGCTGGAAACGCTGTGTGACCTTGCAACGGAGTTCTCCCGCTATGCGGCGGCGGAGACCTTGCGGGAGGGCTTTGTACCTGTACGGGGTGGATTCCGCCTGGGGCTGTGCGGGACAGCGGTGATGAAAAACGGCATGAACACGAATCTGAAAAACTTGTCATCGGCAGTCATCCGCATTGCCCGGGAGCGGAAGGGCGTAGGGGAGGCGGTGGTATCCCGGCTGTTCCGGGACGGTGTGTTCCAAAGCACGTTGATTTTGTCCCCGCCCGGAGGCGGCAAGACCACCCTCCTGCGGGATTTGGTGCGCTGCCTTTCCGATGGGACAGCGGACACACCGCCCTTACGGGTGTCCCTCATCGACGAGCGGGGCGAGGTGGCGGTGATGTACCGGGGCGAGCCCCAGATGGACGTGGGCAGCCGCACTGATGTGCTGGATGCCTGCCCGAAAGCGCTGGGCATTCCCATCGTTCTGCGGGCCATGAATCCACAGGTCATCGCCGTGGATGAGATCACCGCCCGGGCGGACCTGCGTGCCGCCGTTATGGCGGCAGGCTGCGGTGTGGGGCTGCTTGCCACCATCCATGCCGCCGACACGGCGGAGCTGCTCCAGCGGCCGCTGTACCGGGAACTGCTGGCGGAAGGTGTGTTCCGGCAGGCGGTGTGCATCACCTCGGCAAATGGGAAGCGGACCTACCGGGTGGAGGAGCTGCTATGCTGAAGCTGCTGGGGAGCGCATGTATCCTGGCGGGGAGCGTTCTGGCCCAGGCAGTGCGGCTGTCGGACCGCCGCCGCCAGTGGGACACGCTGTCGGATATGCTTTCCGCTCTGCGGCAGATGGGAGAGGAGATCCGCCTGGCCCGGACGCCCATGCCGCTGCTGCTGGAGTATCTGGCAAAGGACCGCCGCCCGGATGCCGCCGCTTTTCTCAATCAAACGTCGGAAGACTTGCGGCGGGGTGAGGGCCTGGCGGCAGCCTGGCAGCGGGGAATATCCGGCTTACCTCTGCCGCCGGAGGACATGCGGGTGTTGGAGCCGTTGGGCGCTGCTCTGGGCGGCGACGAGGAGCAGGCCTGTAAGGCAATTTCTCTTGCTATCTATGAGCTGGCAAAGCATGCCGAGGAGCGGACGGCAGTGCGGAAAACGGAGGACCGGCAGGCGGCGGCCCTGTGCTTTTCCGCCGCGGCGCTGCTGGTGATCTTGCTGATATGAGGAAATGCCATGAATGTGGATTTGATTTTCAAAATTGCCGCCATTGGCATCCTGGTGGCGGTGCTGAACCAGCTTCTTGTGCGCTCCGGCCGGGAGGAACAGGCCATGATGACGACGCTGGCGGGGCTGGTGGTGGTCCTGATGATGATGGTGCGGCAGATCAGCGAGCTGTTTGACCTCATCAAGACCCTGTTCAACTTTTAGCCATGGAGTTGACATCACGGGTGACGGCGCTGTGCGTCGTGGGGGCCATTTTGGCTCTGGTGCTGAAAAAGACGAGCCCGGAGCAGGCTTTGCTGCTGGTGCTGTGTTCCGTTGTCGCGGGGCTGGCCCTGCTGGCGGATGGGCTGGGAGAGCTGGTGAGTTTTCTGCGGGAGCTGGGGGAACGGAGCGGCATCTCGGAGACGCTGTTTGTTCCCTTGTACAAAACGGTTGGCATCAGTCTGGTGGTAAAGGTAGGCGGCGACCTGTGCCGGGACGCGGGAGGCGCTGCTCTGGCGTCTGTGGTGGAGACAGCGGGAGCGGTATGCGCCCTTCTTGCCGCCATGCCCTTGCTGCGGAGGGTGCTGGAGCTGCTGATGGAGCTGATGGGATGAAACGACTGCTTTGTTTTCTGGTGGCGGTGCTGGCGCTGACGGTAGGCGCCTGGGCTTCTGACCTGCCGAAAGACCTGACTCGGGCGATGCCGAAACAGGCGGAGGAGCTGCTGCGGGACGAGGACTTCTCCGGCACGGAGGGATTTAGCGGTGGTATCTCGTCCCTGCTGGAAAAGGTGAGCGGTCAGATCGGGACCATTCTGCACCAGCGGGTGCGGGGGACGGCGTCCATTCTGCTGGTGGTCATTCTCTGCGGTGTGGTGGAGGGTTTTCGTGCAGGGGCGGAGGGGGGAAAGACAGCACTGTTCCTGCCCATGGCGGGGGCGCTGTCCGTGACGCTTCTGACCGCTGGGAGCCTGGATAGTCTCATCGGGTTGGGTGCGGAGACAATCGGCGAGCTGGACACTTTCTCCAAGGCCCTGCTGCCTACTCTGGCGGCAGCCATGGCGGCCTCGGGACAGGTGAGCACCGCCGCGTTCCAGCAGGTGACCACCGTGTTTCTGGTGGACCTGCTGATCAACCTGATTGACGGCCTGCTGATGCCCATGGTATACCTCTATATCGGCGTCCTCACTGCGTCATCCTGCCTGCCGGAGGGGCGCCTGACAGCGCTGGCGGATGGACTGAAAAAAGTGGTAACATGGCTGCTGACCACGGCTTTGCTGGCCTTTACCGTGTATCTGTCCGTCGCCCGGATAATCTCCGGCTCCGTCGACGGCGCCACGGTAAAAGTGGCCAAAGCTACCGTGTCCAGCGTGGTGCCGGTGGTGGGAAGTATCATCGCCGAGGTGTCGGAAACGGTGTTGGCGGGAGCGGGGATGCTGAAAAACACCATCGGCGTGTTTGGGATGCTGGCGATCCTGGCAGCCTGTGCTTACCCCTTTTTGCAGCTTGGCATCCAGTATCTTCTCTACAAGCTGACGGCTTTTCTGGCTGGGGCAGTGGGAGCGCCTGGACTGTGTAAGCTGATCGATGGTTTGGGCGGTGCTTTCGGCCTAGTATTGGGTATGACGGGGAGCTGCGCGGTGCTGCTTTTGGTCTCCATACTATCCTCCGTAGCGGCGGTGGTGCCATGATCGGGGCGCTGCGGGAATGGCTCACCTCCATCGTGGTGGTGACGCTGCTGCTGTCTTTGGCCCAAACCTTAGTTCCGGAGGGAAGCATCCGCCGGGTGGCCTCCTTTGTCGGAGGGCTTATTCTGTTGGCCGTGCTGCTGCGTCCGGTGCTGGGTACGGACCTGGAGTGTCTGCGGCTGGACCTGGATGGCTATGAGCGGGCGCTTCAGGAGGCCCGGCAGGAGCTGGCGTCCTCCAGTGAAACAGAGCTGACGGAACGTATAGAGGAGCGGACAGCCGCATATATATCGGACAAAGCGGATGCCCTGGGGCTGGAAGTAACGGTCCGGGTGGAGGCGGCAGCAGGGCCGAACGGCGTCACCCTGCCGGAGAAAGCGGAGCTCACGGGGGCCTACTCCCAGGAACTGGCGGACTTCATGGCCCGGGAACTGGGCATCCCGGCGGAGAGGCAGGTTTGGCATGACAGGAAAAACTGAAGGAGTGCGAAAGCTATGGGACAGGTACAAGTACGCGGCGCTGGTGGTGCTGATCGGCGCAGGGCTGCTGTTATGGCCGAGTGGGAAAGGCGGTACGGAGACGACCCTGCGGCAGCAGAGCAGTACAGAGGAGACACGGGACATCCAGGCGGAGATGGAGGATATTCTTGGCACCATGATTGGAGTGGGACAGGTGAAAGTGATGCTGACGGTGGATTCCGATGGCGAGCGGCAGCTGGCTCAGGACACGGAGCTGACATACAGCGGCAGCGTCGAGTCGCCGGAGGACTATTCCCGCAGGTCCGAGACCGTTTTGACGGATGGAGACGGAGACGGGACAGTGGTGACCCGGACCCTGTATCCGACGTACCGGGGAGCTCTGGTGGTCTGTCAGGGCGGAGACCGGGCGGACGTCCGGCTGGCGGTGACAGAGGCGGTAGCATCTCTCACAGGGCTGAGCGCAGACCGCATCACAGTGGCAAAATGGCAGTGATTGTTTGGAGGAGGAAGAACATGAACGCGAAATGGAAGCGGAATACGGTGATAGCCACCATGGCGGTGCTGGTGTGCGCGGCGGTGGCGCTGAACTGGAAATTCTCCGGCCAGGAGGCGGTGAAGGACGCGGAGGAGACAGGCACAAAAATCCTGGGTGAGGCCACTCTGGTCTCCGGTAAGGAGGACGGCGCGGCGGAGACCGTGGACGAGACGGCGGTCTACACCGGCTCAGACTACTTTGCCTCCGCCAGGTTGACCCGGCAGCAGGCCCGTGACAACGCCATCAACCTGCTACAGGAGGCCGCGGAGCAGGAAAACGCGGACCAGTCGGTCATCAATGAGGCCAGCCAGGGCATCCAGGTGCTGGCGTCCTACACCATGAAGGAGGCTCAGGTGGAGAACCTGGTCACCGCCAAGGGCTACAAGGAATGTGTGGCGTTCATGGGGGACGACGGTATCAGCGTGGTGGTGTCCACCGACAGCGGCGAGCTGACGGAGGCTGATGTGGCGAAGATCACAGACATCGCCGTGTCGGAGACAGGATTGGCTGTATCCGATGTAAAAATCATGGCGGCAAATTAGCTGTTGTAATTTTCCGCATATCATGGTAAAATATCAATCCAGAATGATGAAAATACGGCCCAGGATACCAAGGATAAGGAGAATCACAATGGCTGATAGCAAGGAATACATGACGCTGCCGGAGGAAAACGGAAGCATCAACATCTCGGAGGAAGTCATCGCCGCCATCGCCGTGGGCGCTGTCCGCGAGGTGGAGGGCGTGTCCGGCATGATGACCAGCATGGGCAACAGCGTTACCGATCTGGTGAATAACCGCAAGAACGCCCAGAAGGGCGCCAAGGGCGTGAAGATCGACATGACCGGCACGGCTCTGGCCCTGGATCTGTACCTGACGGTGCAGTATGGCCACGCCATCCCCGAGGTAGCGGAAAACGCCCAGAAGGCCGTTGCCTCCGCCGTGGAAGCCATGACCGGCTGTCCGGTGGGCACTGTCAATATCCATGTGGGCGGCGTGACCCTGGCCTGATGGCCAAACGTGTGAACGAGAGAGAAAAGGAAGAATTGCTGTATGGTACGGAATACCGCGCGGGAGATCGCGATCCATCTTTCCTATGAGCTGAGCTTCACGGACAAGACTGTTGACGAGCTGCTGGACGAGCGGCTGACGGCGGATACCTTCGCCACCCTGGCGGAGGAGGATGCCATTTACGCCGAGGCGCCCAATGCCAAACAGGCGGAGTATATCCGCCGCCTGGTAAAAGGCGTGGAGGAGCACGCGGCGGAGCTGGACGGCTATATTGCCAAGTACGCCAAGGGCTGGAGCTTTGCCCGTATCCCTCTGGTGGCTTCCGCCATCATGCGGGTGGCCATGTACGAGATCTTGTATATGCCGGATATCCCCAATGGCGCCGCCATCAACGAGGCAGTGGAGATCGCCAAGAAGTATGAGACGCCGGAGACGGTGAAGTTCATCAACGGCATCCTGGGCAGCTTTGTGCGGCAGGAAGTCGGCGAATAAGACAACGGCAGAGCGGGGCAGGGGGCAAGACCCCGTCCGGCTCTGCCTTTTTGTTCCCGAAAGGGGACGACCCCTCAAAGGAGGTATCCAATGGAACAGCACATCTTCGGCGTTACCGAAGTCAACGAACTGGTCAAGCTCCTGCTGGACAATGAGCCCATGCTCCAGAATATCTGCGTCCGGGGTGAGCTGTCCAATTATAAAATGTACCCCTCCGGGCACCACTATTTCTCATTGAAAGACCAGGAGGGCGCCATCCGCTGTGTCATGTTCAAGGGCAGCGCCATGCGCCTCCGGTTCCGCCCCGAAAACGGTATGAAGGTGGTGGTGACAGGCCGGGTCACCGTTTTCCCACGGGACGGCGCCTACCAGCTCTACTGCAATACCATGACCCCGGAGGGCGTGGGCGACCTGGCGGTGGCCTTTGAGCAGTTGAAGGCCAAGCTGTATGCCGAGGGCCTGTTTGACCCCGCCCACAAAAAGCCCCTGCCCGCCTACCCGGAGAAAATCGCTGTCGTGACTTCTTCGGCGGGGGCGGCGGTTCACGACATGATCCGCATTCTCCGCCGCCGTTATCCCATTGCGAAAGTCATCCTGCTGCCCGTCCGGGTGCAGGGCGTGGAGGCCCCGCCTGAGATCGCCGGGGCGATCCGCTACGCGGATAAGTGGAAAATTGGAGATGTCATTATCACCGGCCGGGGCGGCGGCTCCATGGAGGACCTGTGGGCCTTCAACGACGAGCGGGTGGCCCGGGCCATTTATAACTGCGAGACCCCGGTCATTTCCGCTGTGGGCCATGAGCCGGATGTGACGATTTCGGACTTTGTTGCGGACGCCCGTGCCAGCACGCCCTCCAACGCGGCGGAAATTGCCGTCCCGGACCAGGTGGAGCTGCTGCGGTGGCTCCGGGGCGCCGGGGAGCGGATGGAACAGAGTGAGACGGCCCGGCTGGAGGCCCTGCGCCGGCGGCTGGACACGCTGGCAGCGAAGCGGGTCATGACGGACCAGATGGCCTATGTGCAGGACAAGCGGATGGAGCTGGTCCATGTCCAGCAGCGGCTGGGAGACCTGTCCGCCGGACTGCTGGCCCGGAAGCGGCAAAGCTTTGCCGCGCTGGCGGCGTCTCTGGACGCCATGAGCCCCTTAAAGGTCCTGGGCCGGGGGTACGCCATGGCCCAGAACAGCGAGGGGGAAGTACTGAAAAGCTATCGGGGTGTGGCGCCCGGAGACCGGGTGTCCGTGACACTGGGAGAGGGCGGCTTTACCGCCAAAGTCGAGGAGGTACGAGCATGAGCGAAAAAAAGGCGACATTTGAACAGCAGCTTGCCCGGCTGGAGGAGATCGTGGCGGCGCTGGAAAAGGGCGACGCCCAGTTGGCGGACTCTCTGGCCCTGTTTGAGGAGGGAACAAAGCTGATCGCATCTTGTTCCAAGCAGTTAGACCAGGCGGAGCAGCAGGTGGTCAAGCTGATGAAGGGCGCTGACGGCGCTCCCGTGGAGCTGCCCTTTGAGGATAAGGAGGACTGAGGCGCATGGAGAAGCGTGAATTTGACACCCGGTACGGTGATTACCGCCAGGCGGTGGAGGAATATTTAAACGGTTTGTTTGCAGACAAGCCTCACTGGGCGGACCTGTATGAGTCCATGCGGTACAGCCTGCTGGCAGGCGGAAAGCGCATCCGTCCTGTATTGACCCTGGAGTTTGCCCGCCTTTCCGGAATGGACTGGAAGAAGGTTGTTCCCGTGGCCTGCGCCCTGGAGCTGGTGCATACCTATTCGCTGATCCATGATGACCTGCCCTGCATGGACGACGATGACCTGCGCCGGGGAAAGCCCACCAACCATAAGGTTTTCGGAGAGACGATGGCAGTTCTGGCAGGTGACGCCCTCCAGCCGGAGGCGTTCCGCCTCATTCTGACGGCGCCCGGGATCGCCCCGGCGGAGCGGGCAGCCTGTGCCCTGATCCTGGCACAAGCTGCCGGAGCTGACGGTATGGTAGCGGGGCAGATTCTCGATACCCTCCATGCACCGAAAACGGAAGAAGAACTGAAAGAGGTAGACCATCTCAAGACCGGCGCGATGATCGCCGGCGCCTGCAAGCTGGGTGTTGCTGCTGCAGGCGGCAGTCCGGAACTGCTGGCTGCAGCGGAAGAATACGGATACCAGCTGGGGCTGGCCTTCCAAATTCGGGATGATATGCTGGATGTGATCGGGAACGTCGACGAGTTCGGCAAGCCCATCGGCTCCGACAAGGAGGAGGGCAAGGTGACCTACGTGGACCTGTTCGGCATCGACGGCTGCGGTAAAAAGGTGCTGGACTGCACGGAAGCTGCCAAGGCGGCAGTCGCCCCGTTTGACGGCGGCGGCTTCCTGCGGACTCTGGCGGCCAGTCTGGCGGAGCGGAACAAATAAGACTAAAATCAGAAGCCGGAGAGGGAAGCCCTCTCCGGCTTTTTTGCGGTACCCGAAAAATTCACAATTTGTATATACGGAATATGTTGTATATTTATGTTTCCTGTGCTATACTAATCCTCGCTAAGCGGCGGCGCAGTATTCTAGTCAGATCTGCCGTTTCCTAGGGAGGGCCTAAAAATCCTCTGAAGGGCACACCGATGAAACCTCTGGTGCCTGCTTGATACGCCCAGTTTTGGGTGGGTGCTGGGGGGAAGTGCGCCATGCGCGCTTGCGGACTCAGGGCGCTTTCCAATGGCATGGTTATCCCGACCCTGTTTCCGTGGAGACCTGTTCTTGTGCACAGTCGTACTCCCATCGTGGTATTTCCGAACTGTGTACGAAGCAGATGATGAACCTGCAATGCGGTGCATCGGTCCTGCGGGGCCGTAACGCTGTGTGCAGATGTAGCCTGCCTTGAGTGGGTATGGCGAATGAGAGGCCAGGCCGAATTTGCTCCCGGCCGGAGCGAGAGGCCCCCTGCTCTCTGAAACCATGGCTGCAAAAGAGGCTAAAGAAGCGGATGGACTGTGGTGGAAATCACCTAGGCTGTTCCATCGAGACAGAAAAGGGATTGCAGTGCGGACTAAGTGGCAATCGGGTAGCGTGTTCGGGCAACGACACGCCGCTGCGCCGAAGGGGGAACCGCCTCCATCGGCAACGAGGGGTGCGCCGCGGGGAAAACCAACCCGTACCTAAGCCGTAAGATTTACCTTTTTTGTCGCCGCCGGCTTAGCAAATTCTGTATTTACCCTCATATTGGAGGCGTTTATTTGAAAAAAAACAAGAATCCCAAAGCGAAAAAAGAGACCTCCCAATACCGTTGGGCGACCACGGTCTTTTTGCTTGCGGTGGCTCTGTCCGCTGCGCTGAGCCTGGCCTCGGAATCCATGCTGAGCGGTGCGGGGGTAGTCGCCGCCCTTTTGATTTTGGGGGCGTTTATCGCCCTTGGCATCGTGTTCGATATTCTCGGCGTGGCCGTCACGGCGGCAGACCCCAGACCCTTTCACTCCATGGCGGCTCACAAGGAAAAGGGCGCCAAGGAGGCACTGACCCTTTTGCGGAATGCCAGCCAGGTCTCCAGCGTCTGCAACGATGTGGTGGGCGATATCTGCGGCATCGTCAGCGGAACCACTGCCGCTGTCATCGTGGTACGTCTCCAGGAGGCGCTGAGCCTGCGGTCCGTGTTGGTCTCTGTGGCTGTCACAGCTTTGATTTCCGGCCTGACCATCGGCGGCAAAGCCTTGGGTAAGACCTTTGCCATGAAGCAGAGCACGAAGGTCGTCTATTGGGCTGGACGGTTCCTGCATATTTTTCACCGCTGAAAGAGAAAGGCGAAAGCTATGATTTTGGAAAATATTCATTCTCCTGCCGATGTGAAGGCGCTGAGTAAAGACCAGCTGCCACAGCTCTGTCAGGAGCTGCGGTCGTTTTTGATAGAAAGTGTGTCCCGGACCGGCGGCCACCTGGCCGCAAACCTGGGAGCCGTGGAGCTGACGGTGGCCATCCACCGGGTGTTTGACACCGCTTCGGACCGGCTGGTGTTTGATGTGGGGCATCAGTGCTATGTCCATAAGGCCCTGACCGGGCGGCAGGAGCTGTTTGCCACTCTCCGCCAGTTCGGCGGACTGTCCGGCTTCCCCAAGCCCTATGAGAGCGAGCACGACGCATTTATCGCGGGCCATGCCTCCAACTCTGTCTCTGTGGCACTTGGTATGGCAAGGGCAAGAACTTTACAAAAGAAAGATTACAGTGTGTTGGCGCTCATCGGCGATGGGGCGCTGACCGGCGGACTTGCCTACGAGGGCTTGAACGACGCCGGAGATTCCCATGAACCGTTGATCGTGATTTTGAACGACAACGGAATGTCCATCAACCCCAACGTAGGGGCCATGCCGGGGCATCTGGCCCGCCTGCGGTCCAAACCGGCATATTATCACTTCAAGAAGTGGTACCGGGGCCTTTTTGGCAAGCACCCGGAGCAGAACTGCCTTTACCGCTTCAATCACAAGCTCAAATCCTCCCTGAAAAAGACCCTTTGGCCGGGGAGCACGCTGTTTGAGGATATGGGATTCACCTATCTGGGGCCTATCGATGGCCATGACCTGCCCCGCCTGTGCGATGTTCTGCAATGGGCCAAGGAATTGAACAGCCCCGTGGTGGTCCATGTGAACACCGTAAAAGGGAAGGGCTATCCCTTTGCCGAGCAGAATCCCGGCAAATTCCATGGCGTCAGCCCCTTTGACCCGGAGACGGGCCTTGTAAAAAAGCCGTCGGGCGAGAGCTTTTCCTCCGTTTTCGGTAAGGCGTTGGCAGACTGCGCCGCCCGGGACAGCCGGGTCTGCGCCGTTACCGCCGCCATGGCGGACGGTACTGGACTCTCTAGCTTTGCAAAGAAATTCCCGGAGCGGTTCTTTGACGTGGCTATCGCGGAGGGACACGGCGTGTCCATGTCCGCGGGACTGGCCAGCCAGGGGATGATCCCGGTCTTCGCGGTCTATTCCACCTTCCTGCAGCGCGGCTATGATGAACTGATCCACGATGTGTCATTGGAGCACCTCCATGTGGTGCTGGCGGTGGACCGGGCGGGCCTTGTGGGGGCCGACGGCGAGACTCACCATGGCTGCTTCGACGTGCTGTTTCTCTCGGAGATACCGGGCTTTACTGTTCTGTGTCCCGCCAGCTTCGCGGAGCTGCGGTCCATGCTGCGGCAGGCTGTTTTTGAGCTGGACGGACCCGTGGCCGTCCGCTATCCCCGGGGCGGCGAGGGCGTTTTTCAGGCGGATACCTCGGATAAGCCCATCGTTTCCCTGCGGCAGGGCACGGATGTGACGCTGGTTTCCTACGGGATTTTGGTGAACCACCTTTTGGAGGCTGCTGAATTGTTGGCGGCGGATGGTATCCAGGCAGAGGTGGTGAAGCTGAACCGTGTTTCTCCACTGGAGCATGATGTGGTGTGCGATGCGCTGGGAAATCGAAAGCGGCTGCTGGTGCTGGAGGATTCCTTCGGCGCCGGATGCGTGGGCCAGCGGCTGGCTGCCATTCTGGCGGAGCACGGTATGGCCCCGGAAAAGCTGATTTTGAAGAATCTTGGAAAGACCTATGCCCCGGAGGGCAGTGTGAGCCAACTGGAGCACAGCCGGGGTCTGGATACCGCCGGCGTGGCGGCAGCGGTACGGGAGGCGATGAACGATGGCAAATAAGACGCGCTTGGACGTGCTGCTGGTGGAGCGCGGTCTCCAGGAGACGCGGCAGAAGGCCCAGACGACCATAATGAGCGGCCTGGTATTTGTGAACGGCCAGCGGGTGGACAAGCCCGGCACCGCCGTTCCAAACGAGGCGGCTATTGAGGTTCGGGGCAATGCCCTGAAATACGTCAGCCGGGGCGGCTTAAAGCTGGAAAAGGCCATGGCGTCATTCCCTGTACGGCTGGACGGCGCCGTCTGCGGTGACATCGGCGCCTCTACCGGCGGCTTCACGGACTGTATGCTGCAAAACGGTGCGGCAAAGGTATATGCCGTGGATGTGGGCTACGGACAACTGGCCTGGAAGCTGCGTGAGGACCCCCGGGTGGTCTGCATGGAGCGGACCAACGCCCGGTATCTGACCCATGAGCAGATCCCGGATGAGCTGGATTTCGCCTCCATCGACGTCAGCTTTATCTCCCTGAAATTGATTTTGCCCGCCGTCTGCGGCATTTTGAAGGACGGCGGCCATGTGGCCTGCCTGGTGAAGCCCCAGTTTGAAGCAGGCAAAGAAAAGGTGGGCAAAAAAGGCGTCGTCCGGGACCCGTCGGTGCATCTGGAGGTGCTGGAGCACTTCCTTGACCATGCAAAGGAATCCGGCTTTACAGTGATTGGTTTGACGTATTCTCCCATTCGCGGACCTGAGGGAAACATCGAATATCTGGGCTATCTGGAAAAGGGAGACTGGCGGCCCATGGAATTTGATTTAAAGGCTTTGGTGGACGAATCCCATCAAACGCTGAAGGAACACGGGGAGGACAGTGTATGAATCAGAAAAAGATCATCCTCTGTCCAAATCCCAACCGGGATCAGGGCATGGCCGCAACGAAAACGGCGGAGCAGATATTGCAGGAGATGGGCTTTCGCACGGTGGTTTGCTCTCCGTTCAAGGACCAGAAGGAAGGGGCCTTTGCCGATTACGACGTGCGTCCGCTGCCCCAGGAGATGAAGGGCGCCGACCTGATGGTGACCTTCGGCGGCGACGGTACCATCCTGCACCTTGCTAAGCTGGCGGCATTGAATAAACTTCCGGTGCTGGGCATCAACATGGGCGGTCTTGGCTTCATCGCGGAGCTGGAGGCCGGAGAGCTGGATACGCTGCGGAAGCTGAAAGACTGGGATTTTGAAACAGAATCCCGCATGATGCTGGATGTCTCCGTGATTCGGGACGGTAAGCAGATCTACACGAACCTGGGCCTGAATGACGCTGTGATCCGGGAAGGCCCCATTTCCCATGTTATTCACCTGAAAATATCCTCCGACGGCCGCCATCTGGCGGATATTGCCGGAGACGGTGTTATCATTTCCACACCCACCGGCTCCACGGCGTATTCCCTCTCTGCCGGCGGCCCGGTAGTGGAGCCTGTGGCGCAGACCATGGTGGTCTGTCCCATCTGCACCCATAATATGCGGTTTTCCTCTTATGTCCTGTCGCCGGAGCACGTGCTGACGGTGGAATTGGAGCGGAATGGCCGCAAGCCGGTTTTCCTGTTCGTAGATGAAAGCCGCGCGTTTCCGCTGAAGGCGGACGATCAGGTCCTGGTGCGCCGCAGCAAGTATGCGATGAAGCTGGTGCGGCTGACGGAAAAGAGTTTTTGCGAAATTTTTGCCCAAAAAATGCTTCCGGGAGGTTTTAACCATGAAAAATGACCGCCAAACTATGATCCTGGAAATCATTTCCCAGGAAAACATCGAGACCCAGGAGCAGCTTTTGGCCCGGCTCCAGGAGCGGGGTATCACCAGCACCCAGGCCACGATCTCCCGGGACATCAAACAGATGCACCTGATCAAGGAACCTGTGGGGCAGGGTGTATATAAGTATGCCGTTTCCGGCAACCGGACGAAGCTGAACTTCGCGGAGAAGCTACGCACGATCTTCCGCGAGAGTATCACCAGCATTGCCTACGCCCAGAATATCGTGGTCCTCAAAACCATGCCGGGCCTGGCAAGCGCCGCCTGCTCCGCGCTGGATAACATGGACATCACGTATATGGTGGGCTCCTTGGCGGGTGACGACACGGCGTTTCTGCTGATGCGGGATACGGAATCCGCCGCGGCTTTCTGCGAAGAAATTAAAGAGATGCTTTGAGCATCAAGGGGTGTGATTCCCATGCTGGAACTGCTTCACATTGAAAATATTGCCGTTATCGAGGAGGCGGACATTCAGTTTCATCCCGGCTTCAATGCCCTCACCGGTGAGACCGGCGCGGGCAAATCCATCGTCATCGACGCCATGGGTGCGGTGCTGGGTGAACGGACCTCCCGGGAACTGATCCGCACCGGGGCGGAAAAAGCCTTTGTCAGCGCGGAATTTTCCCATGTTCCGGCGGAACTGCCGGGGCTGGCGGAAACCGGCGCGGCCCCGGACGAAGACGGGAACCTCCTGCTTCAGCGGGAGATCGGCGGCGACGGTAAAAACGCCTGCCGCGCCAATGGCCGCCCCATTACAGTGGCGCAGCTTCGCAGAATTGGCGCTGAACTGCTGAATATCCACGGCCAGCACGACGGTCAGCAGCTTCTTGACGAGGAGCAGCACGGCTCCTACCTGGACCGTTTTGGAAAGACTGAGAAAACGCTGTCGGCCTATCAAAAGGAATACAGCGCCATGACGGAGCTGAAAGCGCAGATCAAGGCGCTGAAAATGGACGAGGCGGAGAAGGCCCGCCGGATGGACAGCCTGCGCTTCCAGATCGGTGAGCTGGAGCGAGCGGAGCTGATCCCCGGTGAGGAGGAGGAGCTGACAGCCCGGCGGAATATCCTGCGTAACGGAGAGAAGTATATTGGCGCCCTGTCTGGGGCGGACTACTGCCTCTCCGGCGACGATGAGTGCGGCGGCGCGGTCAGCCGGCTTCGGGAGGCGGAGGAGGCCATGAGTGCCGTCCGCAATCTGGGAGATGACTTGGCGGAGCTGTTCAAGCGCCTGGAAGAGCTGCGCTGTGAAGCCTATGACCTTGCCGAGATCATCCGGGATAAGCGGGCGGAATTTGACTTTTCCCCCGCGGAGCTGGACGCGGTGGAGAGCCGCTCCGACCAACTGTACCGCCTGAAAAAGAAGTATGGCGCCACGGTGGAGGATATGCTGTCCTACCTGGACAAGTGCCGGGCCGAACTGGATGCCATTGAGACGGCGGACGATACCCTGATTTTACTGGAACAAAAGCTGAAGAAAGCGGAAAAAGCCACTCTGTCGGCGGGCGCTGAGCTGAGCCGCGTGCGCAGGGAGGCGGCAAAGGTTCTGGAGGGCCGTATCCAAAGCGAGCTGCGGGACCTCGATATGAACAAGGTCCGTTTTGCTATCGAATTCCAGGAGAAAGAGCCGTCTCCTGACGGCTGCGATACCATACGGTTCCTCATGTCCGCCAACTTAGGTGAGGATCTGCGGCCGATTGCCAGAATCGCTTCCGGCGGTGAGCTGGCCCGCATCATGCTGGCGCTGAAGAACGTGCTGGCGGAGCAGGAGTCCATCGGCACGCTGGTATTTGATGAAGTGGACACCGGCGTCAGCGGGCGGGCGGCCCAGAAGGTGGCAGAGAAACTGGCCCAGGTCAGCCGGCGTAAGCAGGTCCTGTGCGTCACCCATCTTCCACAGTTGGCGGCGATGGCGGACACCCATTTTTCCGTTGAGAAAGGCGAGCGGGGAGGGAGGACCTATACAGAGGTCATCCTGCTGAACCGGGAGCAGAGAAAGGCGGAACTGGCCCGAATCACCGGCGGCAGCAAGGTCACGGAGGCCCTCCTGAAGAGTGCCGGGGAGCTGCTGGACGAAGCGGAGACGTATCGAAAGTCCATTTGAAGGCCATTTTTCATTTTTTCAGAAGCGGAGGCCGCGGCCTCCGCTTCTTTTGCGTTCGTAAACGTTTTTCCTGAATTTTTCCACAGACAGGAAAAAGAACGGCCAAGCACTCTCGGCCGGCTGTAGACGCTCTTTAAACGGTGATAAGGATTAATGTACAAGCGACTTTAATTATCTCAAAATGGAAGAATAATCCTGAGAAAAGCTGTTAAAAATAAAACAAAAAATTGTCATTTTTTTAATTAGCGTATACGATTACGAAAATTATCGCACACGTTTACGTTGAATCTGCAAAAAAAATCATAAGTGACTTTGTGCAAAAGGAAGAAAGCATTAAAACTTTCCAAAATTAACTTGCAATAGAGAGGGGTGGTGCCCTATACTAAGGCTCACGAGAACATCGACCGACTTGTTGGGTTTTCACACAGAACAGGCCGATGACTGACGCGGGAACAGCCGATAAGCGCAGGTTGTCTGCGGCAGGAGCAGATGAATCTCTATCCAGACTGCATCACAGGAGAGAAGGTGAATACGGAATGTCCCTGGAAGCAATCGAAAAGGTCATACAAATCGAACAGCAGAGCCAGGAGCGCAAGGCAGCCGCTGAAGCAGAGGCACGTCGGATCGTAGCCGAAGCAGAACGGGAGGGCCTTGCGCTCTTACAGCAGACGCGTACTGCAGCGGTCGATAAGGGCCGGAAGCTGCTGAGGGAGGCGGAAGACAGGGCTGCTGAAAAGGCTGCCGAGATCGACCGTGCCGCCGAGATCGACCGCGCCGCACTGCAGGAAGCGGCTGGTAAGCATTTGGACGAGGCCGCGGAGTTTATTGTCGGAAGGGTTGTGAATCACTGAAATGGCCATTGTAAAAATGAAAAAGCTCCGAGTCATGGCGATGGCCGAACAGCGGGAAGAACTCCTGAAAGGCTTGCAGCATCTTGGGTGCGTGGAGATCAGCGAACCGGATGACAAGCTGGCCGATGCAGCATGGTCCGCGCTTTTGAAGCGGGAAACCTCCCGTCTGACGGAGACCAAGGGCGAGATCACGGATGTGAATACCGCTCTGGACGCCATCAAGCGCATTGCCCAGCCGAAAGACAGCATGTTCGCGCCACGGGGAACGGTCACGGAGCAGGAATTGCTCAGTGACGACACCGCACAGCGCGCTCAGGCGCTCAGTGAGCGTATCGGGGGGCTGGTGCAGGAGCTGACCCGTTTACAGAGCGAGGAGGGACGCCTGCTTTCCCGGAAAGCCGCCCTGCAGCCCTGGAGCTCGCTGGACATGCCGCTGGAGCTGGAGGGAACTGCCCACACCATATTCCGTATGGGGGTCTGTCCCGGCAGCACCGATACCGGCGTTGTGAAAACAGAGCTGGCGGCGGTTGATGCGGCGGCGGAGCTGTATGAGATCAGTGCGGACAAGCAGCAGAAGTATTTCCTGGTGATCTGTCACCAGCAGGATGAGGAAGCCGTGATGGAAGTCCTCCGTCCCCACAATTTCAGCGTGACTACGTTCCAGAATGTCACCGGAACGGCGGCGGAGAACCTGGCCGGGCTGGACCGCCAGTTGGCGGAGAATAAAGCGGCGCAGGACAAGGCCACTGAGACCATCAAGCAGAGCGCCGGAGACCGGGAGACGCTGCGGATGTACGCTGACCGCCTGACGGCGGAGGCAGCCAAGGACGCCAACGCGGAGCGCCTTTTGACCGACGGGACCATCCTCTTCTTCGAGGGCTGGGCCCCGGCGGAGAATATCAAAGAGGTGGAGGAATTCCTGGAGCGCGGCGGCTGCGCCTGGGAGACCACGGACCCCACGGAGGAAGAGTATCCCAAGGTCCCTGTGAAGCTGAAAAACAACTGGTTCACCCAGCCGCTGAATATGGTGACCAACATGTATGTCATGCCTGCCTATGACGGCTTGGATCCCAACCCGTTGATGGCGCCGTTCTTCATCACCTTTTACGGTCTGATGATGGCGGATATGGCTTACGGCATCCTGATGATCCTGGGCGCCTGGATCATGCTGAAAAAGATGCACGCCAAGGGCGGCATGAGGGACTTCGGCGGCCTGCTGGGGCTGTGCGGCGTCAGCACCTTTATCTGGGGCGCTATGACCGGCGGCTTCTTCGGGGATTTCATTCCCCAGCTGCTGAAGATCATCAATCCTGAGAGCACATTCCAGCTGCCCTACCTGTTCACTCCGCTGACGGATACCCTGATGATCCTGGTTGGCGCCCTGGTCCTGGGCATCATCCAGATCTTCACCGGCATGGCCATCAGTGTGGTCAAGAAGTTCAAGGACGGCAACGGCAAGGACGCCATCTGGGAGGAATTCACATGGTGGATTATCCTGGTAGGCGCGGCGTTGGCCATCCTGGGCATTGGCAGCGTGGGCGGCTATCCCGTGGTGCTGATCGTGGGCCTGCTGATGCTGGTCTACGGTTCCACCCGCAATTCCAAGGGCATCGGCAAGCTGTTCAGCCTCATCGGCGCGGTGTATAACGGCGTCACCGGGTATTTCAGCGATACGCTGTCCTATGCCCGTCTGATGGCACTGATGCTGGCGGGCAGCGTCATTGCTCAGGTGTTCAATACCCTGGGCGCCGTTACCGGAAGCGTGATCGGCTTCGTGATCGTCTCCCTGATCGGCAATATGCTGAACTTCGCGCTGAACCTGCTGGGCTGCTACGTCCACGACCTGCGCCTGCAGTGCCTGGAGTTCTTCAACCGTTTCTACAAGGAGGGCGGAAAGCCCTTCAGACCCCTGGATATTCAAACCAAATATGTTGATGTGATCGAACAGAAATAAGGAGGAAATTATCATGCAAGCATTTTTTGATTCTTTCGGCGGTATCGGTCTGGCATTCCTTGGCGCGGCTCTGGCTGTGGGCCTGTGCTGCATTGGCTCCGCAAAGGGCACCGGCATGGTGGGTGAGGCCGCGACCGGCCTGCTGAGCCAGGCTCCCGAGCATTTTTCTAAGTGCCTGATCCTGCAGGTGCTGCCCGGCACCCAGGGCCTGTATGGCCTGGTCGTCTGGTTCTTCGCCCTGTTCACCATGGGCGCTTTCTCCGGCGGCATCGTGCCCCTGACGGTCACCGAGGGTGCCACCATCTTCGCCGCCTGCCTGCCCATCGCACTGGGCGGCTGGCTGTCCGCTATCTTCCAGGGCCGCGTGGCTGCCGCTTCCGTCAACGTGGTGGCCAAGAAGCCCGATGACTGGGCCAAGGGCATCATTCTCTGCGGTATCGTTGAGTTCTACGCCATTCTGTCTCTGCTGGCCTCCGTGCTGCTGCTGATGAACGCTCTGTAATGCGTTTACCACATCAGAAAGGTGGTAACACGAAATGAACGGAATCGAAAAGATCACCCAGCGGATCACGTCGGACGCGCAGGCTGAGGTGGATCGTATCCTGGGCGACGCCAGAGAGGAGGCCGCCCGCATCACCGCCAATTACCGTGAGCAGGCGGACGCGGAGGCTCAGGAACTGGACGCTAAGAATGAAAGAGCTGCCGCTGAGCAGGAGGAGCGTTTGATCAGCGCCGCTCAGATGAAAGCCAGCAGATTTCTGCTCGCTGCTAAGCAGGAGATGGTGGAGAAGGCTTACATCCAGGCGCTGGATAAGCTCTGTGCCATGCCAAAAGAGCAGTATGTGGACGTCCTGGCAAAGCTGCTGGTTGAGGCATCCTCCAGCGGAAAGGAAGAGGCCGTGTTCTCCAAGGAGGACCGGGAGCAGGTCGGCAAGGCTGCTGTGGAAAAAGCCAACCAGCTCTCTGGCAAGCAGCTTCGCCTGTCTGAGGAGACCCAGCCCATCCGCGGAGGCTTCATCCTGAAGGACAAGAACGTGGAGGTCAACTGCACCTTCGAGACTTTGGTACGCCTGCAGAAGGCGGAGACCGCGGGAGCGGTGGTGAAAACGCTGTTCGCATAACAAGGAGGAAGTGTCTTGGCTAAAAAAATCAAAGACACCGATTACCTGGCGATCTCCGCCCGGATACGGGCCATGGAGACCGGACTGCTGACCCGCGAGCGGATGGAGCAGGTGCTGGAGGCCCGCAGCGATGACGAAGCGGTGAAGATCCTTCAGGAGTGCGGCTATCCCGAGCTGGACGCCACCCACCCGGAGGCCATGGACGCGGCGCTCTCCGCCGCCCGGGAGGCCACGCTGGCCGACTTGGGCGACAGCGCCCCGGACCCCAGGTATATCGACATTTTCAAGCTGAAATATGACTACCACAACGTAAAAGCTATCCTGAAAGCCGACGCCATGGGTACTGACTCTGAGCGGATGCTGATGGATATGGGCCGCGTTCCGGCAGCGGAACTGAAAGAGGCCGTCCAGACCGGCGAGCTGGAGAATCTGCCTTCCCGGCTGGCTGACGCCATTCAGGAAGCGAAAGAGGTGCTGGATACCACCCGGGATCCCCAGCTTTCCGACATCGTGTTGGATCGCTGGTGCTACCGGGATATGGATGACGTGGCGGAAGCTACCGGCAGCGCCTTTCTGCACGGCTATGTAAAAGCCCAGATCGACTCCGCCAATCTTCGCTCTCTGGTCCGTACCCTGCGGATGGGGAAGAACGCGGATTTCCTGAATGGAGTTCTGTTCTCCGGAGGCGACATCAGCGAGGACGCCATTCTGACCGTCAGCGCCAATGGCGGCAGCGGTTTGATGGAACTGTACAGTTCCACTAGGTTCCGGGCGGCGGCTGAAGCCGGCGAGGAGGCCCTGAAGGGCGGCGCGCTGACGGACTTTGAAAAGCGCTGCGACGACGCGGTGGGCGACTATCTGGCCGGGGCGCAGTTTGTGCCCTTCGGTGAGGCGCCGCTGCTTGGGTATCTTGCAGCGCGGGAGACGGAGTACACCAATCTCCGCATCCTGCTGCTGGGCCGCAGCATGGGCCTGCCTGCGGATGTCATTCGTTCCCGGCTCCGGGCCAGCTATGTGTAAGGCGGTGAAGTAATGGCAGCAACATATCAAATCGCCGTCATCGGCGACTGGGAATCCGTGATGGGATTCCGTGCCCTGGGACTGGACACCTATCCTGTGACCTCCGTCGAGGAGGCAAAGGAGAAGGTCCGGGAGCTGGCTAAGACCGACTGCGCGGTGATCTACCTCACGGAGCAGTTGGCAAAGGATATGGGCGATGTGCTCTCCCGCTACAAGGATGAGCTGCGGCCCGCCATTATCCTCATTCCCGGCCGGGAAGGCTCTCTTGGCATCGGCAGAGACAATATCCAAAGCGCAATCGAAAGAGCCGTTGGTGCTGATATTCTGTAAAGGCACTCGGCTTCACAAGTGAGACGAATAGCCTCGGAAGAGAATTTTCCAAGGAAGAAGGTATTCTGATTTGAGCGGTAAAGTTGTAAAAGTTTCCGGACCGCTGGTTGTGGCAACGGGCTTGGCGGACGCAAATATGTCCGACGTGGTCCGTGTCGGCCCCCAGCGTCTGATCGGCGAGATCCTGACCATGAAGGGCGACACCGCCTCCATCCAGGTCTACGAGGAGACCTCCGGCCTGGGCCCCGGCGCCGAGGTCATCACCACCGGCGCCCCCATGAGCGTGGAGCTGGGTCCCGGTATGATCGAGGGTATCTACGATGGTATCCAGCGTCCGCTGGAGAAGATCGTGGAGAAGGTGGGCGACTGCATCACCCGCGGCGTGGAGGTTCCCGCCGTTGACCATGAGAAGAAGTGGGAGTTCACCGCCACTGTCAAGGTGGGCGACAAAGTCACCGGCGGCGACATCATCGGCACCGTGCCCGAGACCCCTGTTGTGCTCCACAAGATCATGGTTCCTCCCTATATGAGCGGTACCATCACTGACATCAAGAGTGGTTCCTTCAATGTAACGGAAACCATTGCTACCTTGAAGACCGACGATGGCAGGGAAGTGCCTCTGACAATGATCCAGAAGTGGCCTGTCCGTGTGGGCCGTCCCTACACGAAGAAGTATCCCCCCACGCGGCCCCTGTGCTCCGGCCAGCGTATCATTGATACGATGTTCCCCATCGCCAAGGGCGGCACTGCTGCTGTTCCCGGTCCCTTCGGTTCCGGCAAGACCGTGGTGCAGCACCAGCTGGCAAAGTGGTCCGACGTGGACATCGTGGTCTACATCGGCTGCGGCGAGCGCGGCAACGAGATGACCGACGTTCTGCGTGAGTTCCCCGAACTGAAGGACCCCCGCACCGGTGAGTCCCTGATGAAACGGACGGTCCTCATCGCCAACACCTCCGATATGCCCGTGGCTGCCCGTGAGGCTTCCGTGTACACCGGCATTACCATCGCCGAGTATTTCCGCGACATGGGCTACGACGTGGCCGTCATCGCCGACTCCACCTCCCGCTGGGCCGAGGCTCTGCGTGAGATGTCCGGCCGTCTGGAAGAGATGCCCGGCGAAGAAGGCTATCCCGCCTACCTTGCCTCCCGTCTGGCTCAGTTCTACGAGCGTGCCGGCTCCGTGGAGTGCATTGGCTCTGACGAGCGCAAGGGCAGCCTGACCGCTGTCGGCGCCGTTTCTCCTCCGGGCGGCGACCTGTCCGAACCCGTGTCCCAGGCTACCATGCGTATCGTCAAGGTGTTCTGGGCGCTGGATTCCTCTCTGGCCTACAAGCGTCACTTCCCGGCCATCAACTGGCTGAATTCCTACTCCCTGTACCTGGACTCCCTGAAGCCTTGGTTCGATGAGAACCTGGGGCCCGCGTTCATGCAGGACCGTGCCCAGGCCATGAGCATCCTTCAGAACGAGGCCAGCCTGAACGAGATCGTCCAGTTGGTCGGTAAGGATGCTCTGTCTCCCGCAGACCAGCTGACCCTGGAAGTCGCCCGTATGGTGCGTGAGGACTTCCTGCAGCAGAACGCCTTTACGGACATCGACGGCTTCTCTGCCTATGACCGTCAGAAGAAGCTGCTGTCCATCATCCTCAGCTACGACAAGCTGTGCCGCGCGGCTATCGCCCAGGGTGCGCCTGTCACCAAGCTGTTTGATATTCCGGCCCGCGAGAAGATCGGCCGTGCCAAGAGCGTGCCCGTGGAGGAGTATCCCCAAGTTTACGCCCAGATCCAGGCCGAGATGGAGCAGCAGGTCGAATCTGTTGCTGCCCAGGGAGGTGAGCTGTAATGATTCGTGAATACAAAACTGTAGAGGAGATCAACGGCCCTCTGATGATGGTCCGTATGGTCGAAAACGTCACTTACGACGAACTGGTGGAAATCGAACTGCATGACGGCTCCATCCGCCGGGGCAAGGTGCTGGAGGTCAACGGCGACGCTGCCGTGGTCCAGCTCTTCGAGTCCGCCGCCGGTATCAACCTGGCCGATGCCAAGGTCCGGTTCCTGGGCCATCCCCTGCAGCTGGGCGTGTCCGGCGATATGCTGGGCCGCGTGTTCAACGGCATGGGCCAGCCCATCGATGGCGGCCCCGACATCCTGCCTGAGGAGTACCGGGACATCAACGGCCTTCCCATGAACCCCGCCGCCCGCGACTACCCCAACGAGTTCATCCAGACCGGTGTTTCCACCATTGACGGCCTGAACACCCTGGTCCGCGGCCAGAAGCTACCGATTTTCTCTGGCTCCGGCCTGCCTCATGCCAATCTGGCGGCACAGATCGCCCGTCAGGCCAAGGTGCTGGGCGACGAGGCCACGAACTTCGCCGTCGTGTTCGCCGCCATCGGCATCACCTTCGAGGAATCTGAGTTCTTCGTCAGCGAGTTCCGCCGTACCGGTGCTCTGGACCGTACCGTGCTGTTCTCTAACCTCGCCAACGACCCCGCTGTCGAGCGTATCAGCACGCCCCGTATGGCGCTGACTGCCGCTGAGTATCTGGCGTTTGAAAAGGGGATGCAGGTGCTGGTCATCATGACCGATATCACCAACTATGCCGAGGCTCTGCGTGAGGTCTCCGCGGCCAAGAAGGAAGTTCCCGGCCGCCGCGGCTTCCCCGGCTACCTGTACACCGACCTGGCGACTCTGTACGAGCGCGCCGGCCGCCGCTTGGGCAACCCCGGTTCCATTACCCTGATTCCCATTCTGACCATGCCCGAGGACGATAAGACCCACCCCATCCCCGACCTGACCGGTTATATCACCGAGGGCCAGATCATTCTGAGCCGTGCACTGTACCGCCAGGGCATCCATCCTCCCGTGGACGTGCTGCCCAGCCTTAGCCGTCTGAAGGATAAGGGCGTTGGCAAGGGCAAGACCCGCGAGGACCACGCGGATACCATGAACCAGCTGTTCGCTGCGTATTCCACCGGTAAGGACAACAAAGAGCTGATGTCCATTCTGGGCGAGGCTGCTCTGACTCCTACCGACCTGCTGTATGCCAAGTTCGCGGACGAGTTCGAACGCCGCTACGTGAACCAGGGCTACGAGGAGAACCGCTCCATCGAGGAGACGCTGGATCTGGGTTGGGAGCTGCTTTCCATTCTGCCCAAGAGTGAGCTGAAACGTATCAAACCGGAACTGATCGAAAAGTACTGGCCGAAGAAAGACGAGCAGAAGTGAGGAGGGCTGAGCCATGGCGAATATCACGGTAAGCCCTACCCGTATGGAGCTCACCCGCCTGAAAGGCAAGCTGCGCACCGCTCAGCGGGGCCACAAGCTGCTCAAGGACAAGCGGGATGAGCTGATGAAGCAGTTCCTGGATACCGTGCGGGAGGTCCGGGCCCTCCGGGCCGAAGTGGAGGAGGACCTGATGACGGTCCACAAATCTTTCACGGTTGCCTCTGCGCTGATGAGCTCCGAGGCTTTGGAGCAGGCTTTGCTGTATCCCAAGCAGAGCGTGGAACTGACCATGTCTTTTAAGAACATTATGTCCGTCAATGTGCCGGTTTACGATTTCCAGACTAAGACGAAATCTGATTCCGACATCTATCCCTACGGCTTTGCGGCGACCTCCGGCGAGTTGGATACCGCTGTGGACGCTCTGGGGAAAGTGTTCCAGAAGATGCTGAAGCTGGCAGAGATCGAAAAGTCCGCACAGCTCATGGCGGAGGAGATCGAAAAGACCCGTCGCCGCGTCAATGCGCTGGAGTATGTGATGATCCCCAATACCCAGGAGTCCATCCGCTATATCACGATGAAGTTAGACGAGAATGACCGCGCTACCACTACCCGTCTGATGAAGGTGAAGGATATGATCCTCAAACAGGCGCTGGAGGAGAAGCGGGAACAAACCGCGGAGGCCATTCAGGCTTTTAGCAGCTCTGCCGAGACTTCTGAAAAGGCATAACAGGTGGTTACCTGCCTGTTTTGGACAAAAGAAATAGGCGGTTTCCCATGGAAGATGATGGGAAACCGCCTGTTTTGCAGTAGACGGAGCGAAAACTTCTTGACGTACAGACTGTACTGATATAGATTGATAGTTGGCATAATTACAGGAACAAGCCTGCTCAGTGGAGCAACAGCAAAGGAGAGATCATTATGCACTGCGTACAGAATATTACCCAGGATATTTTGTTTTTGGGCGCCTCCGACCGGAGACTGGCCCTTTTTGAAAATGTGTTTCCGATTCCCAGGGGCATCAGTTACAATTCCTATCTGGTGAAGGATGAGAAGACGATCCTGCTTGACACTGCCGACAATGCGGTAGGAGAGCGGTTCCTGGAGAATCTGGCCTATGGACTGGAAGGACGTCCCCTGGATTATGTGGTGGTGAATCATATGGAGCCGGATCATGCCGCTACCCTGATGGAGGTCCTGAAAACCTATCCCCAGGCGCAGGTCGTGGGCAATGCCAAGACCATTGCTATGATCGGCCAGTTTTTTGACTGTGACATTTCCGGCCGTGCTGTAACGGTCAAGGAAGGCGACACGCTGAACACCGGACGCCATACGTTCACGTTCCTGATGGCTCCCATGGTCCACTGGCCGGAGGTCATGGTGACCTATGACGCGGCGGACAAAGTGCTGTTTTCCGCCGACGCCTTCGGTACCTTCGGCGCGCTCAGCGGCAATATCTTTGCCGACGAAGTGAACTTTGAGCAGGACTGGCTGGATGATGCCCGCCGATATTATGCCAACATCGTTGGCAAGTACGGCGTTCAGGTGCAGACGCTGCTGAAAAAGGCTGCCGGGCTGGACATCGCGTATCTCTGCCCGCTTCATGGCCCCATCTGGCGGGAGAATATTGGTTGGTTCGTGGAAAAATACCAGACCTGGAGCACATATGCGCCCGAAGAGAAGGCAGTTGCCATCTTCTGCGGCTCTGTTTATGGCCATACGGAAAATGCCGCCGATATTGTGGCGAACTGCCTGGCGGAAAAGGGCGTCAAGGGTATACGGCTGTACGACGTGTCCAAGACCGATGTGTCTGAACTGGTGTCTGAGGCTTTCCGCTGCAGCCATCTGGTGCTGGCTTCCGCTACCTATAACGGTGGTATCTTTACGCCGATGGAGAATTTCCTTCTGGACCTGAAGGCGCACAATCTCCAGAATCGTACCGTGGCTGTCATCGATAATGGCACATGGGCGGCAACTGCAGGCAAGCAGATGCGGGAGATCGTGGAAGCCATGAAGAACATGACGGTGCTGGAGAATGGCGTCAGCCTGAAGTCCTCCGTGAAAGAGGCCCAGCGGGCAGAACTGGAAGCTCTGGCGGATACGCTGGCGGCGGATATTCTGGCTTAAAATACATACGGGCAGGTGCCGGAGCTCCGGCGCCTGTTTTTTATTGACAATTTTGTTTTTCGAGTGTAGTAAAAGTATGAAAAGTATAATAAATCATACTTTTGAAAGTGAGTGACGCAATATGAAAAAGTCAGAAGGTAAATTTGCCGGAACTGTTCGGGTGGGGGAGAAGGGGCAGATCGTCATTCCCAAGGGCGCCCGGGAACTGCTTGATATCCAGCCGGGAGATACACTGCTGGTTCTGGCGGATAAGAAGCGGGGGATCGCCGTGACCAAGGACGATGTGCTGCTCCAACAGTTTGATGCTATTATGGGAACGGAGAGGGAGAAATGAGCCGTATTGCTTTTTTCTGTATTCCCGCCTGGGGCCACACCAACCCCACGGTGGAGGTAGTGCGGACTTTGGTGCGTCAGGGTCATCAGGTCCGCTATTACAGCTTTGCACCTTTTCGGGAGAAACTGGAGGATGCGGGGGCTGAGGTGGTCCTCTGCGACGGATTTCTGCCGCCTCCGCCAAGTAATTTGGATAAAAAGGTGGGAAAAGACTTTTCCGCTCTGATGGAGATGGCGGCAGACACTACCTTGGCGCTGGAGGACAAGGTCTGCCGTGAATTGACGGAATTTCAAACAGAGGCCATCGTATCTGATTCCGTGTGCTTCTGGGGGAAGCTGTTTGCATGGAAGCTGGGGATTCCCTATGTATGTTCCACCACGACCTTTGCGTTTAACCTGCATACGGCCCGCCTGATGAAGCCAAAGCCGGGGGAGATGCTCCGTACCATTCTGGGAGGCGCTCGGGTTGAGCGAAAGCTGGCGCTGCTGCGCCAGCACGGCTACCCGGTGGAGAAGATGACTGATCTCATTCAAAATGACAATGACACAGACACGATCGTGTATACTTCAAAGGCGTTCCAGCCGAAGGCGGAGACTTTTTCGGAGCGATATGCCTTTGTGGGGCCGTCTCTGCCGGAAATCCCAAAAAGAGAAGAAAAAGAGCGGCCGCTGGTTTATGTCTCCATGGGCACGGTGGTCCGGGGAAAGCCTGCCTTTTACCACCGCTGCGTGGAAGCGTTCAGCAGCATGGATGTGGATGCGGTACTGTCTGTTGGAACGGAAGAAAACCTTGCTGCTTTGGAACCGCTGCCCGGAAACGTGCGGGCGGCGGCACGGGTGGACCAGCTGGCAGTGCTGGCCCAGGCAGATGTGTTCCTGACCCACTGCGGTATGAACAGCTCCAGTGAGGCCATCTGGTGCGGCGTGCCTACGGTACTCTATCCTCAGCAAAGCGAGGAGGGAGCTGTGGCGGACCGAATGGAGGAGCTTGGCCTGGGACTGCGGCTGAAAAACGAGGGTCATATCCGGGAGGCCATTACCACAGCGTTGACAGAACCTGCCTACCGGGAGCGGACCTGCGCCATGGGCGATACGTTTCGGACCGCAGGAGGCGCTAAACGGGCGGCGGAGAAGATATTGGATTATATCAAATAAACAAACACCCCTGGTTTTCCGAGAAAAACCAGGGGTGTTATGTTCAGCAAAATTCCTTTACAGCAACGTGATACCAGCCTTTTCGCAGGCTTCAATAGTTTCTTTATCCCACAGGCTGGCCTGGACCTCGCCGATGTGGCAGGTGCCCAGCATCAGCATGCACAGCCGGGACTGGCCGATGCCGCCGCCCATGGTCAGGGGCAGCTCGCCGTTCAGCAGCATCTTGTGGAAGGGCAGCTCACGGCGCTGGTTGCAACCTGCCAGCGTAAGCTGACGGTCCAGGGATTCCTCGTCTACCCGGATGCCCATGGAGGAGATCTCAAAGCTGCGCTCCAGAACGGGGTTCCACATGAGGATATCGCCGTTCAGCTCCCAGTCATCGTAGTCAGGGGCGCGGCCGTCGTGCTTGATGCCGGACTTCAGGGTCTTGCCGATCTGCATCAGGAAGACTGTGTGGTGCTCCCGGCAGATGGCAGTCTCCCGCTCGCTGGGGGTCAGGTCGGGGTACATATCCTCCAGCTCCTGGGTGGTGATAAAGTACACCTCGCGCTCCAGCTTGCCACGCAGGCTGGGGAAAGCCACGTTCAGGGCTTCCGCGGTCTCGCAGACGGCCCCCACGATGGCGCGGACGCTGGCTTTCAGGTAGTTGACATTCCGGTCCTCCCGGGAGATGATCTTCTCCCAGTCCCACTGATCCACATAGATGGAGTGGATGTTGTCCACTTCCTCGTCCCGGCGGATGGCGTTCATATCGGTGTATAGGCCCTTGCCCTCATGGAAGCCGTAGCGCTTCAGCGCCAGACGCTTCCACTTGGCCAGGGAGTGGACCACCTGGCCGTTGAGCCCCACATCGGGAATGTCGAAGGCCACGGGGCGCTCCACACCGTTCAGGTCATCGTTGAGGCCGGAGCCGCCGTCCACGAACAGGGGGGCGGAGACCCGGCGCAGGTTCAGCGCGTTGCTGAGGTTCGTCTGGAAGGAATCCTTGATAAAGGCGATGGCCCGCTGCAGCTCATAGTTGGGCAGGGGCATTTTGTAGCCGGAGGGGATGAACAGCTTGCTCATGAGAAAATCAATCCTTTGTCATAAATTCAGAAAAACAGGGAGGCCACAAGGGGAGTGACGTATGCCTCCAGCACTGCCGCGGCGGCCAGCAGGGGCAACAGCACCAGAAGAAGCGTCCGGGACATCAGCACCAGGCAGTCCCAGACATGGAGGGAGCTTTCGTCCCGGCGGAAGATGCGGCGGGTCACATGCCCGCAGACATACAGACCTACGGAAAAGGCAATTACCAGTGCGGGCAGCTCCAGCAGGCCGTGGGGCAGGAGCGCGGCCAGAAAGGCGGCGATGGAATACCCCTGGGTGACATACCAGGCGGCCAGTACACCGATGACCATGGCGTTGACGCCCAGGGCCATGGCCGGGAGCTGGATGAACGGAATGAGACCGTAGGCCATGATGAACACGGTGGCCCGGAGGTTGTTGGAGAAGATCGCCATGGCGGACAGCGTACCATCGTCGTTCAGGGCGCCTGTGCCATCCATGGCGGCAAACACGTAGGACAGAAGCGTTTCCCGCAGAGAAGGGAATACCATGCACAGGATAAAGGCGAGGACGACCAGCACGGGAAAGGCAATAGCTGCCCGGAAAACCTCGTTGGATAATCCGTTATTCCAGGCGTCTTTCCAGCCGCCGATCTGGTACTTGAGGATGCCCCTCATGCCCGCAGCTTCTCCATACCGAGCTTCAGGCGGCGGAGGGTCTCCTCCTTGCCCAGGATGTGGCACAGCTCCACGGCACCGCCGGGGGTCACCAGCTTGCCGGCCACGGCGATGCGGACGGGCCACATCAGCGTGGCGTTTTTGACCTCCAGAGAGGCGGCCAGGTCGATAAGGGTGTCATGGACGGAGTCCTGGGTCCAGTCGGAGATGGCCTCCAAGGCAGGGATGGCCTTTTCCAGCATGGCGAGAGACACCTCGGCATTGGTCTTGGACTTCTTGTTGGTGAAGAACTCCACGTCATAGTCGGGCAGGGCGTCGAAGAAGTCCACCTTCTCGGGGATGTCCGTCAGCCTTTCGCAGCGGGCCTGGAGCAGGGCAGCAATGGCGGCAGCGTCGATGACCGGATTCTTCACGCTCTGGCGGATATAGGGCTCAGCGACCTTGGCGAATTCCTCGGGTGCCAGGGCCCGTAGATAGGTGGCGTTGAAATAGGTCAGCTTCTCAATGTCAAAGATGGCGGGGGACTTGGAGATGCCCGCAATGTCGAAGGCCTCCACCAGTTCGTCGAGAGAGAAGATCTCCTGCTCACTTCGCTCGCCCTTGGGGGCCCAGCCCAGCAACGCCACGTAGTTCAAAATGGCGTCCGTCAGATAGCCCTGGGCTTTCAGGTCCTCGTAGGAGGGGTCGCCGTGGCGCTTGCTCATCTTGTTGTGCTGGTCCCGCATGACGGGGGAGCAGTGGACGTAGGTGGGAATCTCCCAGCCGAAGGCCTCGTACAGCAGGTTGTACTTGGGGGCGGAACTGAGGTATTCGCTGCCCCGGACCACATGGGTAATGCCCATCAGGTGGTCGTCCACCACGTTGGCGAAGTTGTAGGTGGGCAGGCCGTCCCGCTTCAGCAGCACCTGGTCGTCCAGCGTTTTGTTCTCCACGGTGATGTCGCCGAAGGAGACGTCGTGGAAAGTGGTGGTGCCCTCGTGGGGGATGCGCTGGCGGATGACGTAGGGCTTGCCGGCGGCCAGATTGGCAGCCACCTCTTCGGCGCTCAGGTTGCGGCAGGGGTCGTCAGCCCGGTCAAAGTCGCCGGAGTCCTCCTCAGACTCGGCCTTTTCGCAGAAGCAGTAGTACGCAGCGCCTTTTTCCACCAGGAGCTGGGCGTAGGGCAGATACAGGTCCCGGCGCTGGGACTGGATATAGGGGCCGGTGGGGCCGCCCACATCGGGGCCCTCGTCGTGGGTCAGGCCGCACTCCGCCATGGTACGGTAGATGACGTCGGTGGCGCCTTCCACTAGACGGCCCTGGTCGGTGTCCTCGATGCGCAGGATAAAGGTGCCGTTATGGTGCCGCGCGATGAGCCAGGTGTACAGGGCGGTGCGCAGGTTGCCCACATGCATATAGCCGGTGGGGGAGGGAGCGAACCGGGTGCGGACCTTTCCCTTGGGAATGCGCTCTTCCATCTCTTCAAAGAATTTCATATCAAGTGCCATGAAAGTACCTCCATGCCAAAATTTTACGCAATACAACAGGTTACATTATCATCATTTTGAGTGAAATTGTCAAGGTATCCGGCGGCTTTTTCCGTGAAAGTACCTTGAATGGAAAAACGGTAAGAGGGAATTGCACTTTCAAATGCTTCATGCTATAATACCCTAGTTAGATTACCGCCTTTTCGACGGTACTGAACAGCGAGGTGCGATTTATGGAAAACGAGACTCGGAAAAAAAGAATTTTCAGCGGTATTCAGCCCAGCGGCGAATTGACCTTAGGTTCTTACATGGGCGCCATCAAGAACTGGGTGGCCCTCCAGGACGAATATGACTGCATTTACTGCATCGTGGATATGCACGCCATCACTGTCCGCCAGAATCCGGCGGAGCTGCGCCGCCGTTCCGTGGCACAGCTGGCCCAATATATTGCCTGCGGCCTGGACCCGGAGAAGAACATCATGTTCATCCAGAGCCATGTACCCCAGCACGCGGAGCTGAGCTGGATTTTGGGCTGCTATACCCAGTTTGGCGAGCTGAGCCGCATGACCCAGTTCAAGCAGAAGTCCCAGCAGCACGCGGACAACATCACCGCCGGCCTGTTTACTTATCCCGTTCTGATGGCGGCGGATATCCTGCTGTACCAGGCGGACCTGGTGCCGGTGGGTGAGGACCAGCGGCAGCATGTGGAGCTGACCCGTGACATCGCCCAGCGCTTCAACGGCGTGTACAGCGACACCTTTACCCTGCCGGAGGCCTTCATTCCCAAGATGGGTGCCCGTATCATGAGTTTGGGCAATCCCGACAACAAGATGAGCAAGTCCGATCCCGACGGCTGCGTCTACCTGCTGGATAAGCCGGAGGAGATCCAGCGGAAGTTCAAGCGGGCTGTCACAGACAGCGAGACGGCTGTCCGTTATGATAAGGAAAACAAGCCCGGTGTCAGCAATCTGCTGACCATTTACTGCGCCGCCACCGGCAAGAGCATGGAAGAGGCTGAGGCGGAATTTGCCGGTCAGGGTTACGGTGTCTTTAAGCCCGCCGTGGCGGATGCTGTGGTGGAGCTGCTGCGCCCCATCCGGGAGGAATCCGAGCGGCTGATGGCCGACAAGGCTTATCTGGAGAGCGTTTACCGGGAGGGCGCCCAGCGGGCCCAGCGGCTGGCTGACAGGACCCTCGCTAAGGTACAGAGAAAAGTCGGCTTTGCCGCCCGTTGATGGAGGAATGAGATGTTACTGGACAATCAACTGATCGCCTATGTGATGCTGGCGCTGCTGGTAGCGCTGGTGGTCAGCTTCCTGATGACGCCGGTAGTAAAGACCTTCGCCTATAAGGTCGGTGCCATCGATGTGCCGAAGGATGCCCGCCGGATGCATAAGACCCCCATTCCCCGGCTGGGAGGATTGGCTATTTTCATTGGCTTTATCGTCAGCATTCTGCTGTTCGTGAAGATCACGCCGGAGATGAAAAGCATCTTGCTGGGTGCGGTCATCATCGTGGTGCTGGGCGTGGTGGATGATATCATGGCCCTGCCGGCTCTGCTGAAATTTGTGGTGCAGATCGTGGCGGCCCTGATCCCCGCCCTCAGCGGCGTGCAGATCATCGCGTTCTCCAACCCCAATATCTTTTCGGACAACCTCTACTGGGTGCTGGGGAACCTGTCCATTCCGTTTACGGTGCTGTGGATCGTGGCGATCACCAACTCCGTGAACCTGATCGACGGCCTGGACGGTCTGGCCAACGGCGTTTCTGCCATCTCGGCTACGACCATGCTGGTCATCGCCCTGGTGGGCGGCCAGAGCCAGGTGGCCATTGTTCTGGCTGCGCTGGTGGGAGGCTGTGTGGGGTTCATGCCCTATAACATGAACCCCGCCAAGATGTTCATGGGAGACACGGGAGCCACGTTCCTGGGCTACATTCTGGCGACCATGTCCATTCAGGGCCTGTTCAAGTATTACGCGGTCATCTCCTTCGTGGTGCCGTTCCTGATTTTGGGCCTGCCTATTTTTGATACCTCTTTTGCGTTTATCCGGCGTATTGCACACGGGCAGAGCCCCATGCACGCCGACCGGAGCCATATCCATCATCGGCTTATCGACATGGGCCTGAATCAGAAACAGGCGGTGGCGACGCTGTATGTCATTTCCGCTATTCTGGGCCTTTCCGCCGTGGTGCTGACCACCGGCGGCGAGCAGAAGGCCATGCTGCTGTTTTTGACGCTGTGCATCGTTGCGGTGGTAGCCGCTCAGGTGGTATTCCCCAAGGAGGTCCGTGAGGAGCTGCATGAGGAACTGGAGGAGCTGAAAGAGCACGGCCATCACACGGAAGAGAAGAAGGACGGAGAAGCGTAATGGACAAGCTACGTATTATGAGCGTCTTCGGCACCCGGCCGGAGGCTATCAAGATGTGCCCGCTGGTGAAGGAGCTTGCTTCCCGCCCGGAGATCGAAAGCCTCTGCTGCGTCACCGCCCAGCACCGTCAGATGCTGGACAGCGTGCTGGAGGTCTTTGACCTGAAGCCGGACTGGGACCTGGACATCATGACCCCCCGGCAGACCCTGTCCACCATTACCAGCAAGTGCCTGCTGGGCATGGACGAGGCCATTGATGCCTTGAAGCCGGATATGATTTTGGTTCATGGCGATACATCCACGACCTTCGCGGGCGCTCTGTCCGCTTTTTACCATCAGGTGCCGGTGGGCCATGTGGAAGCCGGGCTGCGGACCTACGACAAGTATTCTCCCTTCCCGGAGGAAATGAACCGGAAAATGGTATCTGCCATTGCGGACCTGTATTTCTGCCCCACTGTGAACAACCGGGAGAATCTGGTGAAGGAGGGCATCACCAAGGGCCTGTTCGTTACCGGAAATACGGTCATCGACGCCCTGAAAACCACTGTGCGCAAAGACTATACTTTTGCCACGGAGGAACTGAATCACCTGCCCTACGGGGAGAAGAAGGTCATCCTGGTGACCTGCCACCGAAGGGAGAACTACGGGGAACCCATGAAGCATATTATGCTGGCTCTGCGGCAAATTGCGGAGCAGCATGAGGATGTGGAGCTGGTGTATCCCGTTCATCTCAGCCCCGTGGTTCGGGAGGCTGTGGACAAGTACCTGCGGGGCGCGCCCCGGGTCCACCTGATCGACCCGCTGCCCGCCGACGAGATGCATAATCTCATGGCCCGGTGCTATATGGTGATGACGGACTCCGGCGGTCTGCAGGAGGAGGCGCCCGCCCTGGGCAAGCCTGTCCTAGTGCTGCGCCGGGAGACGGAGCGGCCCGAGGCTGTGGCCGCGGGGACTGTGAAGCTGGCCGGCGTGGTGCAGGATGACATTGTCACCATGGCAGAGCGGCTGATCTGCGACAAGGCTGCTTATGCCAAGATGGCCCATGCGGTCAATCCCTACGGCGATGGCAATGCCTGCCGCCGTATCGCAGATGCGATCCTATGGCACTTTGGCCGGGGTGAGAAGCCGGAGGACTATCTGGCTTAACTGGCAGACCCAAAAGGAAGGAGGGCAGGCGTGGAGAAACGGAAACTGAAATGGCTCACCTGGGGCATCGTGATTTTTATGGTACTTGCGGTGGGATTGATGCTCAGTGGGACCCTGCGCCGAACTGCCCATATCACACTGCCGGAGCCGCAGTCCTCTGCAGAGCAGAGCGGCGAAACTCCCGGGACGGCGGATGGCGCACTGACAGTGATCGAAGTCACGCCGTCCACTGTCCAGGCTGCCATTGAGACCTTGGCCCGGCCCGAGACCTACCGGCGCACAGTCACTGTGGAGCAGCTCTGGAGCGGTGGCGCTGGCTCTTATGAGGTAATGGTGACTGTGAACGGCCCCTGGACGCGAACAGACAGGACCATGCCGGATGGCCGGGTGCGGCATACCATGACCGGCCCGGAACAGGTCTATATCTGGTATAACAGCGAGAAGAACGTCTACTCCAGCCATGTGGGAGTGGTCTCCGCTGATGCGGAACAGTCTATCCCCACCTATGAGGATATTTTGGAACTGCCTCCGGGGCAAATTAGTACCGCGGATTATCGGACGATCTCCGGCGTGGACTGCATCTATGTGGAAACGGCGGAAGACGATGGGGGATATGTGCTGCGCTATTGGGTCAGTGTGGATACCGGCCTTTTGACAATGGCGGAGAAGCTGGAAAGAGGCTCCACGGTGTACCGTATGGCCGCTTTATCGGTGGAGCAGACCAGCGTCACAGAGGATAGCTTCCGCCTGCCAGACGGAACATCCGTTTTGAATTAAAAATCAGGAAACGCACGCTGATCACATACAGCGTGCGTTTCATTTTACAAAATGAGCAGCAGCCCCAGCGCGACCAGAAGCTCCTCGTCGGCGTCCTCCTTGAACAGGAAGAACAGGATCACCAACAGCAGCAGGTCTCCTGTATCCACGCGGTCCAGGTGAAGCTGGTCCAGCAGGTGCCGGAGAAAGCCAGTCAGTCCGTCGATGGTCCGGCCGCCCGGCGGGGGAGGTGGAGGCGGTTCCCGGTGAGGAGGCTTCTGCTGGGGCTGTTGTTTCGGCTCCGGCGGCGGGGGAGGTGCCCCGTGGCTTTTCTCCTCCTGGGGGACACGGGTGTATGCTCCGTTGTCATTGCGGATGTAGCGGTTATACATCCATCATCCCTCCCATCCCGACAGGAATTTCTTTCCCAGGTGGAACAGGCGGGCCAGCTGCAGCGCCCGCTCGATCTTCTCCTGGCGGTCCGGCTTCAGGTAGGGCCGCAGGGCGTAGAGAAGCTGCCGGGCATTGGAGTCGTTCTGACTGCCGAGCTCCTGGATAAGCGGAAGGAGCTTCGTCAGCATCGCCGGGTCCATGCCGCCGGTCAGGCCGGAAAGGGCTGCGAGTGGATTGCTGCCTTGGGACGCTGCCTGCTGGACCGGCGGTGGGGGAGGCGGGGGGAAAGGCTGTTGTGGTGGAGCCTGCGGAACCTGCTGTGAAGGCTGCTGTGCCTGCCCGCCGGAAAGGGATTGGGCCATCTGCATGATTTGAGCCATGGCTTCCGGGTTGGACAGCAGGCTGTTCAGTTTATCATCAAATTCCGCCATAAATGCCAACCCCTTATTTCTCAGTTATTTTTGGACAGCCTTGTTGATGCGCTGTACCAGCTCAGCGCCGCCGGGGCTTTGCATGACCTGGTTCACCATCCGCACCATTTCCGACGGGTCGCCCTTCGCCGCGGATTGAACGGCCCGCTGCAGTCCTGCGCCCCGGTCTCCCTGGGTCAGCATGTTCATCAGCGCCTGCCCGTCACGGGACTGCATCAGTGCCTGGAGCATGGCGGGATTTGATTTTAACTGCTCTACCATGCGAGCGGTCTTCTCATCCATAAGTATCCTCCTCACGGTCAGAATCTTTATGCCAGTATATGAGCGTGGACAAAAAAACGTGCCTGTGCTTCCGCACAGGCACGAAAATCAATTCTTTTTTCCCTTGGCGGTGTCACAGTCCTTCGCCAGAGGACAGCCCTCACATTTGGGGCTGCGGGCGGTGCAGGTGTCTCTGCCAAAGAGAACCATGCGGTGGCAGAAGTCGCTGGACTCCTTAGGCGGGATGCACTGGCGGAGCTGCCGCTCCACCTGGAGGGGGTCCTTGGAGCCATCTGTGATGCCCAGGCGCCCGGTGATGCGGATGCAGTGGGTGTCGCAGACATAGCCCTCCTGACCGAAGATGTCGCCCAGGATAAGGTTGGCGGTCTTTCGGCCTACGCCGGGCAGGGCGGTCAGTTCCTCCATAGTGCCGGGGACCTTGCCGCCGTGCTTTTCCAGAAGCTGCTGGGCGCAGGCCACCAGGTCGCGGGCTTTGCCGTTAAAGAACCCGCAGGAGTGGATGTACTCGCCGACTTCCTTGGGGTCGGCCTCCGCGAAGCTCTCCAGAGTAGGGAACCGCTCAAACAGGGCGGGAGTCACCTTGTTCACCCGTTCGTCCGTGCACTGGGCGGAAAGCCGCACGGCAAACAGCAGCTCGTAGTCCTTTTCGTATTGCAATGAGCACAGGGCGTCAGGATAGATGCCCTTCAGTGTTTCGATGATCCGCTTGACAGCGGCCTTGGATTTCATGGCTATCACCTCTTGCTGACAGAATATCATAAACTTCGGCAAAAGACCAGTGAAAAAACCATGGTAATTGTGCTGCGAATATGGTAAAATACAAATTCAGACATGACAGAAAGGAGGACACGCTATGCAGCGTCCCCTTGCGGATGAGATACGGCCTAAAACGCTGGACGAGGTGGTGGGACAGCGGCACTTGCTGGCCCCCGGCGCGGTCCTCCGCCGTTTGATCGAGAAGGGTACCGATGCCAACATGGTCTTTTACGGTCCCTCCGGCACCGGAAAGACCACCATCGCCAATATCATTGCGGAAAAGACCAACAAGACACTGTACCGCCTCAACGCCACCACGGCATCCTTACAGGATATCAAGGACATTATCGCCGATGTGGGCACTCTCCTGGCCCCCGGTGGTGTGCTGCTGTATCTGGATGAGATTCAATACTTCAATAAAAAGCAGCAGCAAAGCCTGCTGGAATTCATGGAGAACGGGAAGCTGACACTGATCGCCTCCACCACGGAGAATCCCTATTTTTACGTGTACAGCGCCCTGCTGTCCCGCAGTACCGTATTCGAGTTCAAGGCTGTGACTGCGGAGGAGGCGGAACCCGCCGTCCTCAGGGCACTGAACATCGAAAAGGAGCGCAGCTCCCTGCCGCTGGAGTGGGAGGAGAACGTACCGATACAGATTGCCACGGCCTGCGGCGGCGACGTGCGGAAAGCCATCAATGCTGTGGAGCTGCTTTGTCAGGCGGCAGTACCGAAGAAGGGAAAGCTATATCTGACAAGTGACGATACTTCACAGGTATCACAGCGCAGCGCCATGCGCTACGACCGGGACGGCGACGCCCACTACGATATCCTCTCCGCCCTCCAAAAGTCCATCCGGGGCAGCGACCCCGACGCGGCCGTCCACTATCTGGGCCGCCTGCTGGAGGCGGGAGACCTGCTGTCTCCCTGCCGCCGGCTGCTGGTCATTGCCGCAGAGGATGTGGGCCTTGCTTATCCCATGGCTATCGCCATCACAAAAGCCTGCGTGGATTCCGCTTTGCAGGTTGGACTGCCGGAGGCCCGGCTGCCCTTGGCGGAGGCGGCTATTTTACTTGCCACCGCACCGAAGTCCAACACCGCCCACAACGCCATCATTGCCGCCATGGATGATCTGAAAAAGGGAAAGAGCGGCGATATTCCCCGGTGTCTGCAAAATGTTCACGCCGATACCACCGGTTTTGACAACCAGCAGCACTACCTGTATCCCCATAACTTCCCCAACCGCTGGGTGGAGCAGCAGTATTTGCCGGATGTTTTGAAGAATGCCAAATACTACGAATGGGGCGATAACAAGACGGAACAGGCTGCGAAAGCCTATTGGGAGAAAATTAAGGGACGGGAACTGTAAAATCTGTTTCGATGATCGGCTTTTCACAACCAGGCGGGGAGTAGACCCAATGCGTTAAAACGCCGTCGGTGATTTGATAATGGATCGGGTCCGGCTGGTCCGGAGGCGGCAGCTTTTCGATGATCTGGAGCTTGACTTTCATCCGGTCCGGACGGATACTTTTGATATAGACTGAGACCGCGTCCCCGGTGTTCAGTCCTTCCCGGGCGTCCGCCAGACCGGAGAGGTTAGGCGCCAGCTCGATGAAGCTGCCGTACTCCTTGACGCTGCGGACAATGCCCCGCACCGTTTCCCCGGGAGCAAAGCGGCTGGCGTTTTCCATCCAGGTGCCCAGCAATTCTCGGTGGGTCATGGTGATGCGGTGCCGCTCCCGGTCAATAGAGTGCACCACCGCTAAGATCTTCTGGCCCTCCCGGAACCGCTCCCTGGGATGAGAGATGCGGGAGACAGAGATGTGCTCAATGGGCAGCATAGCAACGATGCCGCAGCCGATGTCCAGAAAAGCGCCGAAGGACTCCAGCCGGACGACCCGGCAGGTGAGGACAGCTCCCGGCTCCAGATGTTCCAAAAAGAAATCCATAGCCTTTTCCTGAGCTGCCCGGCGGCTCAGCAGGGCTACCGGGGCGCCTTTTGCATCGGAATAGACGCTTTTTACTGTAAAGCAAGTTGCCTTTCCAACTCTTGACAAGACAGAAATATCCCGGCTGGCACCGCTGATCCAGGGGGCCACGGCCTCGGAACGGGGCATCCGCCCTTCCGTACTGCCGAGGGAGAAGAACAGCGCGTGGTCGGTACCGCAGCGGCAGGCGACGGCCTCTAAAATGTCGCTGTTTTCCGCAGCGGCTTTCAGAGCGGAGAGGGAACAATCGGACGGGGGGCGCAGGCCCTCCGGGGGAAAGAACTTATTTTCCGGCATCATGATCGCATCCTATTCTGCCGCTTAGGCGGCTTTGTTAGACCACTATATGCAAAAGAACACCACGGATTGACAGGAGGCATGTATGGACCTGCATCTGCATGATAAGGTTGAGTTAAAAAAAGCCCATCCCTGCGGCAGCACCCGGTGGGAGATCCTGCGGGTTGGTATGGACATCAAGCTGCGGTGTCTGGGCTGCGGCCATGAGCTGATGCTGCCCCGCAGCAAGGCGGAGAAAAGCATTCGCAGGATCTTGACGGAGGAGGAATCGAAGTGAACAAAAAAGCTACACGGATCATCGCCCTGGCGCTGGTCGTTATTATGATCTTTGCGCTGGTGGCGTCTATGATCGTACCCTACGTATAAGTGAACGCGGAAAACAGATGGACGGCTTCGGCCGTCCATTTCCTTTTTACGACGGTATTTACAAACGGCCTGCCCTATAATGGTGTCCGGTGAAGCGAAAGGAGGGACGCAGCATGACAGTGGTATACGCGGACAGTGTGTTCCTCCTGAACGGAGCGATGGACTACGTATTGTTTCTCGTGACTGCCCGGCTGGCAGGCATTCCACTGAAACGGCGGCGCTATGCCCTGGCCGCGATGCTGGGAGCATTCTACGCGGTGGCGGTATTCTTGCCGGGGCTGAACTTTTTGAGTGCCTTTCCCGCTAAGCTGGCAGTGGGCGTGCTGCTGGCATTGGTGGCCTTTGGTGGGGAGGAAAAGCTGCTGCGGCTCGTTTTACTGCTGTTTGCCGTGGCCTGCGCCATGGCGGGCTGTGTCCTTGCCCTGGGGCTGCTGGCGGGCAGCCGTGTCCCGGTCAGCAACGGCATTTTCTATACGGATGTAGACGCGAAGGTCCTGCTGATCGCCACTGCCGCTGCCTATCTTGTGCTGACGGTGGTGTTCCGCGCGGCGGCCCGTCATGGCGTGGGCGGGGAGCTGCTTCCCATCACCGTCTGCGTTGGCGGCAGAACGGTGAGGCTGACTGCCCTGCATGACAGTGGCAATAGCCTTCGAGACCCGGCGGGAGGTGGCGCGGTGCTGGTGGCGGCCCCCGGGGTCCTGAACGGTGCGCTGCCGGGAAGCGTCGGGAAACTGCTGACACCGGAGCTGCTGCGGTATCCGGCGGACCTGTTGGAACCGCTGCGCGAGGCAGCTCCGGCCCTGCGGCCCCGGCTGCTGCCCTACCGGGCAGTAGGGGTGCCGGGAGGATTGCTGCTGACCATCCGGACCGACTGGGTGGAAGTAAGCGGACGGAGGCACGAGGGCGCTCCGGTGGCGCTGTCGCCCACGGCATTGGGAACAGGTTACGCGGCCCTTTGGGGCGGCGGGGTAGAAAAGGGAGGAGACCATGAGGGATTTAAAAGGAAAGCTGCGGCAGCTTCTGGTGTGGCTGGGGCTGCTGCCGGCGGAGGGCGTCCATTACATTGGCGGCAGCGACACGCTGCCGCCTCCGTTGACGAAAGAGCGGGAGGCGGAGCTGCTGGCCCAGATGGACGATGAAGACGCCCGAAAAGAGCTGATCGAACATAACCTGCGGCTGGTGGTGTACATTGCCCGGCGGTTTGAAAACACAGGCATCAACATCGAAGATCTGATCTCCATCGGCACCATCGGTCTTATCAAAGCCATCGGGACTTACCGCACGGATAAAAACATCAAGCTGGCGACCTATGCATCCCGTTGCATCGAGAATGAGATTTTGATGTATCTGCGGAAAAATGCGTCCCGGCGGGGAGAGGTATCCTTCGACGAACCGCTGAACACCGATTGGGACGGCAACGAGCTGCTGCTTTCCGATGTGCTGGGGACCGAGGCGGATGTCGTGATGCGGCCCATTGAGGAGGATGTGGACCGCAGCCTTCTGGCAGCGGCCATCAGCGTCCTGTCACCCCGGGAGAAGCAGATCATCACGCTTCGCTTCGGACTAAACGGAGGCAGGGAGCAGACCCAAAAAGAAGTAGCCGACCAGCTGGGCATCTCCCAGTCCTATATTTCCCGGCTGGAAAAGCGTATTATTTCCCGGCTGAAAAAGGAGATTTTGCGGTTAAGCTGACTCTTGACAATCCAAAACGGGTATATTATACTAAGCAAGAATATTGGAACTGCGAAGATGGGAAGCAGTACCCGGTACGTGAAAGCCAAGAGAGGGAACGGTTGGTGAGAGTTCCTGTGAAGCGGCCGGAGAAGTCGTCCCGGAGCATTGGGCTGAAGGAACAGTAAGCCGCAACGGTCTCCCTCCGTTACCGGGGAAGGGTGTGTAAGCGCCCATGAGCGCGTGTTTCGACACGAATCCAGGTGGTACCACGGACAGTTTGTTCGCCCTGAGCCGAAAGGCTCGGGGCGTTTTTGTTTCCGTGCTGTCAAAACAGGAACGCAAGTTCAGAGAATAGGAGAGAATCAATATGAGCAAAGAACTGCCAAAGGTGTATGAGCCGCAGCAGGTGGAGTCCCGCATTTACAAGATGTGGGAGGATAACAACTGCTTCAACGGCGATCCCGATCCCAAGAAGAAACCCTTCTCTATTTCCATGCCGCCCCCGAACGTCACGGGCCAGCTCCATATGGGCCACGCCCTGGACTGCACCCTGCAGGATATCCTGACCCGCTTCAAGCGGATGCAGGGCTACTCCACGCTGTGGCTGCCCGGCACTGACCATGCCGGCATTGCCACTCAGATCAAGGTGGAGGAGGAGCTCCGGGTCAAGGAGGGCAAGACCCGCTATGACCTGGGCCGTGAAAAGTTCCTCCAGCGGGTCTGGCAGTGGAAGGAAGAGTACGGCAACCGTATCGTGGAGCAGCAGAAGAAGATGGGCGTCTCCTGTGACTGGAGCCGCTCCCGCTTCACCATGGACGACCGTTGCGCCAAGGCCGTTCGGGAGACCTTCTGCGAGCTGTACGACAAGGGCCTCATCTACAAGGGCAGCCGCATCATCAACTGGTGCCCCCACTGCGTCACCGCCCTGTCTGACGCTGAAGTGGAGTATGTGGATAAGCCCGGCCACCTGTGGCACATCCGCTACCCTCTGGCCGACGGCTCCGGTGACCTGGTGGTGGCTACCACCCGTCCTGAGACCATGATGGGCGATACCGGCGTGGCCGTGAACCCGGAGGACGAGCGGTTCAAGCATCTGATCGGCAAGACCTGTATCCTGCCCATCATGAACCGGGAAATTCCCATCGTGGGTGATGAATATTGCGAGATCGGCTTCGGTACCGGCGCGGTGAAGATGACCCCCGCCCATGACCCCAACGACTTCGAGGTGGGCCTGCGCCACAACCTGGAGGTCATCCGCTGCATCGGCGACGACGGCAAGATCAACGAAAACGGCGGCCCTTACAACGGTATGGACCGTTACGAGTGCCGCAAGGCAATCGTGAAAGACCTGGAGGAGCAGGGCTATCTGGTGAAGACCGAGCCCTATAATCACAACGTGGGCACCTGCTACCGCTGCCACAACGACGTGGAGCCCCTGATTTCCGCCCAGTGGTTCGTGAAGATGGAGCCTCTGGCCAAGGAAGCCCTCCGTGTCGTGAAGGACGGCGAGGTGAAGTTCGTCCCCGAGCGGTTCTCCAAGACCTATATCAACTGGATGGAGAATGTCCATGATTGGTGCATCTCCCGCCAGCTGTGGTGGGGCCATCAGATCCCCGCCTGGTACTGCGACGAGTGCGGCCACATCAATGTCAGCCGGGAAGACCCCACGCAGTGCTCCAAGTGTGGCTGCACCAGCCTGACCCGGGATCCCGACGTGCTGGATACCTGGTTCTCTTCCGCCCTGTGGCCCTTCTCCACCCTGGGCTGGCCGGAAAAGACCGAGGACCTGGATTTCTATTATCCCACCAGCGTCATGGTCACTGGTTACGACATCATCTTCTTCTGGGTGGCCCGGATGATCTTCTCCGGCTGCGAGCAGATGAAGCAGATCCCCTTCCACACCGTTCTCATTCACGGCCTGGTCCGTGACGACAAGGGCCGTAAGATGTCCAAGTCTCTGGGCAACGGCATCGACCCCCTGGAGATGGCGGAGAAGTACGGCGCCGACGCCCTGCGATTCAACCTCATTACCGGAAACAGCCCCGGCAATGACACCCGGTTCTACACCGAGAAGTGCGAGGCCATGCGGAACTTTGCCAACAAGATATGGAACGCCAGCCGCTTCGTGATGATGAATCTCACCATCGACAAGTGCGAGCTGCCTGCCGCCGACAAGCTGGCTCCCGAGGACAAATGGGTGCTTTCCAAGCTGAACACCCTGGTGAAGGAAGTCACCGAGAATCTGGACGCCTATGAGATCGGCGTGGCCTCCGCCAAGGTCTATGACTTCATCTGGGACACCTACTGCGACTGGTATATCGAGCTGACCAAGACCCGCCTGAACGGTGAGGACGAGGAGGCAAAGCTGGTGGCCCAGAACGTGCTGTGCTACGTGCTGACCGACCTCTTGAAGCTGTTGCATCCCTTCATGCCCTTCATTACCGAGGAGATTTTCCAGGCGCTGCCTCACGAAGGCGACTTTATCATGACCTCCCAGTGGCCTGCGTATCAGGACAGCCTGAGCTTCCCTGCGGAAGAGTCTTCCATGGAGGCTGTCATGGATACCATCAAGGCCATCCGTGCCCGCCGGGCCGAGATGAACGTGCCGCCCTCCAAGAAGGCAGAGGTGCTGCTGGTTACCGAAACTCCCGAAATATATCAGCAGGGCCTGCACTTTATCCAGCGCCTGGCCTATGCCAGCGAGGTGACCTTTGCGGGCGCCGCTCCCGCCGATGTGAGCAAGATGGTGTCCGTCATCACCCATAACGCCACGGCCTATATGCCTATGGCAGAGCTGGTGGACGTTGCCGCCGAGCTGGACCGCATCAACAAGGAGATCGAGAAAGCCAGGAACGGCCTGCGCATTGTGGAGCAGAAGCTGTCCAACGAAAAATTCGTCTCCAAGGCCCCCGAGGCGGTGGTCAACGCCGAGAAGGAGAAGGCCGCCAAGTATAGTGAGCTGATCGCCAAGCTGGAGGAATCCGCCAAGGCGATGCAGGCGTGAACTTCCACATAGACAAAAACAGAACCTCCGCTCAGGCGGAGGTTCTGCTATATGCGTGAGAAAAGCATGGCAACAGCCCCGGCGCAGAAGCGCCGGGGCTGTTTTGGTTACAGTTGGAGAGAAAAGCCCAGAGTAGGAGCCGGGGACAGACTCTGAAAAAACTCCAAGAAAAATCACCGGATGAAGTTGGTTCGGGCGCCGGACTCCGTCTGGGGCGGCTGGATGCCCATAGCCTTTCCGGCCTCGATGCAGCGAAGCATCCAGGCCATGTTGGATGCCAGATTTCGCATGGTTTGCAGGCCTTCCGCGTCCTTCAAAACATCTTCCGGCTCTTTTCCGTGTACCATCGTCCAGTAAGTGGAGCTTACCACGGGCATCTGGGAGATGGTGAAATATTTTTGCAGCACATCCAAAGAGGCGGTGGTGCCGGCCCGTCGGGCTGAGGCAATCGCAGCTGCCGGTTTATGCACGAAGGCACTTTTTCCAGCGTAGAACACCCGGTCCAGTATGGAGAGGATGCGTCCGCTGGGATGGGCGTAATAGACAGGGGTGCCGAATACAAAGCCGTCGGACTCCCGGGCTTTTTCAATGATGCGGTTTACAATGTCATCATCGAATACACATTTTCCGGGTATATTCGCGCAGGCACCGCAGGCAGTGCAGTCCCGCACAGGGTCATTTCCAAGAAACAGAATTTCGGTATGAATTCCAGCGTTTTCCAGCGCAGAGGCAACTTCACGGAGAGCGGTATCCGTGCAGCCATGAGGATGGGAGCTGCCATTGAGCAATAGAACTTTCATGATGATTTGTCCTTTCCACGCCGGTATCCGGCGTTGCTTTCCATAACATTATATATCACAGGGGAGTGGACCGCAAGCACCCGACAAAGAATATCTGGATGGTCGGAAGAATCCGACAAAAAAGAAAAGGGACAACCTCTATAATCGTGGTTAAGAAAAATCTGAGAAAAGGCTTTTGGCAAAAGGGGAGTACGGTATGGAGATTCATGCAAAAAGTGCGGACAGAAATTTACTTCTTGAGCTCAGCGGTGAGATCGACCACCACAGCGCCAGAAACGCCATGCGGGAATTGGAAATGGCGGTGGATGCGGCATTGCCCAAAAATCTGGTGCTGGATATGTCCAGAGTAACCTTTATGGACAGTTCCGGTATTGCTTTGATTTTGAAGGCACAGCAGCGGATGCAGCTTTTGGACGGCAGCCTGCTGGTGTGCCATGTCCCAGAACAGGCGAAACGGGTCCTGGATGCCGCCGGGATCGGACGTCTGGTGACGATACGATAAAGGAGGTTTACATAATGAAAAAGAATGCACTGAATGAGGTAACATTGACCTTTCCAAGCCGCAGCAGTAATGAGGGCTTCGCCCGTTCTGCGGCGGCCTGCTTTGCAGCGCAAATGGACCCGACATTAAACGAACTGGAGGATATCAAGACGGCGGTCAGCGAAGCGGTTACCAACGCTATTGTACACGGGTATCCGGATGCCATTGGTACAGTGACGCTGAAGCTGCGGGTATGCCCCGGAAATATATTGGAACTGACAGTTAAGGACAAAGGCCGTGGTATCCCAGATGTGGAGAAAGCGCGGCAGCCCATGTTTACCACCGGCGGTGAGGAACGGAGCGGCATGGGCTTTACCATCATGGAGAGCTTTATGGATCAACTGCTGGTCCGCTCTGTACCTGGACGGGGAACGACAGTGACCATGAAAAAGAAACTGGCCCCAAGGCTGAAAACGAAATGAGCACGGCTCTGGAACTGCTGCGGGCAGCCCAAGAGGGCGACCGGGAGGCTTGTCAGCAGGCGGTGATTGAAAATAACGGCCTGATTTGGAGCGTGGTGCGGCGATACTATGGGCGGGGCGTAGACTCCGACGATCTCTACCAGCTTGGATGCCTGGGATTTTTAAAAGCGGTGCAGGGCTTTGATTTTGATTACGGGACCTGTTTTTCCACTTATGCCGTCCCGAAGATCGCCGGAGAGATACGGCGCTTTCTTCGGGATGATGGAGCTGTCAAAGTCGGGCGCAGCATACGGGAACAAGCACAAACACTTTACAGCAAGAGAGAGCAGCTCAGACAGGAATTGGGCCGGGAGCCCGCTCTCTCCGAGCTGGCGGAAGCCACAGGTCTCAAACCGGAAGACATCGCGCTGATCGAGCTGGCTACCGATACGCCGGATTCTCTGCAGCAGGAAATGGCCGATGGCCTGACGTTAGAAAGCACGCTTGGGACAGAAGCGCCGGAAGACGGGCTGGTGGAGCGCATCGCCCTGCGGGAGGCCATAGACCAGCTGCCGGAGAAGGAGCGGATGACCATTCTCCTCCGATACTTTAAAAGTCTGACCCAGGAGCAGACTGCCCGTATCCTGAAGGTGTCACAGGTGCAGGTATCCCGTCTCGAGCGACGGGGGCTGGAACGGCTGCGGGCGAGTTTTGAGCTTTGAAGTAGGAGTCATCCTGAAACTCGGTCATGGTGTTCCAGTACCGCTTAGGCATATTCCGCATCCGGCATTTGGGGTTGTACCGTTCTTTGATGGCAATAGTGTCATAGAACCGTTTCCACAAAATGCGGTAAGCAGCTTCCGTTTCATCCGGCGGAGCCATCCGAAAATCCTCCAAGGGGCAGATCACCGCTTTTCCGGCGGCATAGAACAGGGCTTCTTTGTGCGTACGGTCGTAGATGAAAAACGTATCATTCATATACCGGGCGCAAAAATGGCTGCGGAGAACGGGTAATACTCTGTTTTTCGGTTCAATTTCACTGCCCAGGACCCCGCCCAATTCGGAGAAACGGACAAACCCTTTTAGCAGATGGGCTTCGCTGTTGAGATGACGCACAGCAGTGATGACAGGGAACAGGATTTCATCGGAATAATTCCGCAGGAATCCAGGTCCTTCCTGCAGCAGTTTGACCACCAACCGGTAGAGATGAAGTTCCTTGTCCGGCATACAGGTAAGAAAACCCTTTTGCAGTAGATTACCTGCATAGGGAGAAACCTTTACAATCTTCTTTAACACGCGGTTTGCGTGGCTTTTGTCTGTTTCAATTAAACGGGAAGCAAAAAGCGTGGGAATAAAGTCCTCATCGCAGCAGATCGCGGTGAGGACTTCTTTGTTGGCGTAGCTGTCAAAGACGCAGCAGAGAAATCCGTCAAAGCTGCCGTCATAAATATAAATCATCTCATGGTCCATCATATAAAATCGGTCCCTACGGTCAAACCGCGGTGTCAAACAGCGAAAGCTGTACCATGTCCTGTTGGGGAAGAGCGGGTCGCTCCGCGGCAATGAGCCCTCGAAGAAGGCTATCCGGGGTGAAGCGGAGTCCATCAGGCATTTTTCCAGAGGCAGTCAGGAAATATTGAGCACGTTTCATCACTACGCCCAGCTTCGGCAAATTTTCAATGTGGAGAGGACCGGCCCGGCGGGCGGCCAGGATACGCCGGGCGGAAACGACACCAATGCCAGGCACACGAAGCAGTGCTTCATAGTCGGCGGTATTGACCTCCACGGGAAAAAAATCAAGATGGGCCAGCGCCCAACTGCATTTTGGGTCCACGCGGGGGTCAAAGTCCTGGTGCTGGTCGTCCAAAAGCTCCTCCGCCCGAAAGCCGTAGAACCGAAGAAGCCAGTCGGCCTGATACAGCCGGTGCTCCCGCAGCAGAGGCGGCTTTACGTCCTTAGAGGGCAGCAATGCGTGTTCCACAACTGGCACATATGCGGAGTAGAACACACGTTTCAACTTGTAACGATCATATAGCCCCTGCGTCAGCCGCAGGATATGGAAATCGGTATCTGGCGTCGCCCCCACGATTAGCTGTGTGCTTTGACCTGCCGGAGCGAATTTGGGAGCGTGGCGGTATTTCACCAGTTCCTCCTTGTTTTGCTGATTGCGCGTCTGGATCTGCCGCATGGGAGCAAGGATAGCGGCTTTGCTTTTGTCCGGCGCCAGGGTCTTCAGCCCCGCTTCCGATGGCAGTTCAATGTTGACACTGAGCCGGTCCGCCAGCAGGCCCAACTGTTCCACCAGCTCCGGTGACGTGCCAGGAATGGCTTTGGCATGGATGTAGCCATTAAAGCGATATCGTTCCCGCAGGAGACGCAGAGACTGGATCATCAGCTCTGTGGTGTAGTCTGGGCTGCGGAATACGCCGGAGGAGAGGAACAGCCCTTCGATATAATTACGGCGGTAAAAGTTAATGGTCAGATCTGCCAGTTCCTCAGGCGTGAAAGCCGCCCGTTTTGTGTCGTTACTGCGGCGGTTGACACAATACTTGCAGTCATAGACGCATTTATTGGTCATCAGAACTTTTAACAGCGTCACACAGCGCCCGTCGGCGGAAAATGAATGGCAGCAGCCTGCCACAGAGGACGAGGTATTCCCGATGTATCCTTTTTTAGCAGTGCGGTTCCCACCGCTGGAGGTGCAGGCGGCGTCATATTTGGCGGCGTCGGTCAGGATCGTCAGCTTCTCCAGAACATCCATGGGAATGCGCTATCACCGGGCAGCGGCCCGGTGACTGGGACGGCGGGCGGGGCGCTCGATAGCATCCACAATACGGAATAACTGGGCGGTTAAAGCACTCACACCAATCAGAATAAAGAAAAAGCTCCATCCAGTCATTTTTAAGTTCCTCCTCTTAGAACTTTTGTTCTATATGCATTGTACATCGAACAAAAGTTCTTGTCAAGAATAAATCGAACAAAAATTCGAAAAAATCCCCGCCTTTTGAAAAGGCGGGGAAATGGATCAGGATTCCGTGAGAAAAACAAACGTAGAATAGCTTTGGGCATACCAGTCTGTCTGGAAGGTGTCTGTGGTCAGTTTTCTGTAGGGATAGAAATTCCGGTAGGTGGTGAGATAGGCCCGGAGGACACTGCACGTCAAATTTTTGTCGTCATCTTCATAACTGGTATAGGCCATATACCCGGCCCGTTCTTTGGAGAAGAAGGGGTAACTGAAGATCGCGGAGGGAAGGGTGGAACTGCCGAAAAACATACTTTCGTGGGTCTGACGGGAGATGGGAAGCTGGCTCCGGTAAGCCGTGCCATCCATGCTCCAGGTGAGGCCTCCGGTGATGTCGGAGACCTGGGCGGAGCGGGTGGGTTCCAGCATGGTCATCGTTCTGAAATTGGAGCGCAGGATGTCCTCCTGGAAGTTGAAAAATTCATAGACCCGGATGGTGTGCGGGGCAGTCTGGACATAGACGGTATCAAACCGGATGGCTTTGATCCCCTTTTTGCTGCCCGCGTCTGCCTTGTCGCCGTTTCGGTGGACAGAGCAGAAATAGGCGTCCTCCAGACGGAGCAGTTCCTCATCCGGCAGCCGTTCCAGCAGGTCTTCCGGGAAGCCTAAGTCTTGTAAATTGGCTTCGATAGATGCTGTTTCAGGAGAATTGAGCACCTGTTCATAAGACGGCACGGCAATATGGTTGGAGGCCGCGGCAGTCAGCAGGACTGCCAGCAGGAGAGAACTGAGATACAGGATGGAGAACCTTCCGCATCCAATTTTCACAGGAGCGGCCCGAACGGCATAGCCCCAGTTTTCCAGATCCTCTTTGATGTGCAGCATGGAACGAATGATGCAGACGAAGGCGATGAGTGCAGGAATGACGCCCAGCCATCCGATGTCCGGTACAAACAGCGCCATCAGTACCAGCATCGCATACCACGCCACAGCCCACAGGGCGGGACGGCGCTGGGGCGCTTGGCCCACCTCCCGGGCGGCCTGGGTCAGGCCGAGATGAAAGAACGAAAACAGTGCAAAGGTCATAGCCATGAAGAGGACCGCCCAGCCAATCGGGATGTCGTCCGCGAAAGGCGTCGCGTCAAAAATCATGGCAATATATAGCACAATTACTTTACAGATACTGATATACCAGGCATAGAGAAACCAGCGGTTGCCATGCCGAAGGGTTCGAAATCCAAAGTATATCAAAAGGGAGCCCACAGCGGGGAGAAGGCATTGCAGATACCAGACATTCAGCGTAAAGCAGGTGAGGCACAGGCCTAGAATGATTCGGTCCATGGCTGTCCGCCAGGGGGTCACGTCCCGGACAGTCTCCTCGGAAGGCGGCAGCTCACTGAGGGCAGTGGCTAAGGTACAGTCAAAATTATCCCACTGGGTCATGCGTCGTCACCTCCCAACTCCTGACGCAGCCGCTGGCGGAGACGGTACAACCGTCCCTCCACGGCCCGCTGGGACAAGCCCAGCTCCGCGGCGATCTGGCCGATGGGCTGTAAGTAATAGTAGCGTCGGTAGAAAATTTTCCGGTCCAGGTCCGAAAGGTTTGCTACGGTGTCCCGAAGCTGTTCCGCCCGCTCCCGGCGCAGTACTTCCTGTTCTGGAGTCAAAACCCCCGGCGGTTCCTCCGGTTGGTGTTTTTCCCGCCGGAGACGGGCTTTTAAGTGGTTCATGGCGGCGTTCCGGGCGATGGCGGTGAGCCAGGCGGAGAGGCTCCCTTTTTCCGGGTCGAAGCCGTCCAGCTTCTGCCACAGGGCCAGGGATACCTCGGAGAAGCAGTCCTCCGCGTCCTGTGTGTCCCGGAGAACGCCGCTGATGACGTACCGCAGGAGGGGGGTGAACTGCCGCAGCAGGAGTTCCATGCCCTGGTCCCGGTTTTGGACAAACTGGCGGAGCAGTTCCGCGTCAGTCATAGGGATCCCTCCTTTCGTTGTTCTGTACTGTATCATACAACAGCCAGTGCCAAAATCCCACGAAAAAACCCGGCGGCAAAAGCCGCCGGGTTTGGGTCAATGACAAAGTGCCAGGTCTGCCAGGAAATCCTCCACTGCCGATTCCGGCGTGGCCCAGCTGGTTACCAGGCGGATGCGGGTATGAGCGTCGTCCACAGGGGCGTCGATCTCAAATTCATAGCCCATCTCCTGAAGCTGCTTCATCACGGTGTTGGGCAGCACAGGAAACTGCTGGTTGGAGGGAGAGGGCACGGGGAAGAGATACCCCAGGGCAGTGATGCCGTCCCGCAGGCGAAAGGCCATATCGTTGGCGTGGCGGGCCATGTCGAAGTACAGGCTATCCTCCAGCAGGGCCTGGAATTGGATGCCCAGCAGCCGCCCCTTGGCCAGCATACCGCCCCGCTGCTTCATGTGCCAGCGGAAGTGATCGTTGGGGACGTTCATCACCAGAGCCTCGCCGAACAGGGCACCGTTCTTGGTGCCGCCGATGTAGAAAGCGTCGGTCAGAGCCGCCAGATCCGGCAAAGTCAGGTCGTTTTCTGGGGAAGTAAGAGCGGAGCCCAGTCGCGCGCCGTCCAGGAACAGGAACAGTCCATGACGGTCACAGCACGCCCGCAGGGCCTGTAATTCGGCTTTACAGTATATGGTGCCGACTTCCGTAGTGTCAGAGACATATACCAGCCGGGGAGCCACCATATGCTCCGTGCCGTTGTGCTCCGCCAGAACAGTCTCAATCAGCGCGGGCGTCAGCTTGCCGTCGGGGGAATAGATGGAGCAGACCTTGTGGCCGGTGGCCTCGATAGCGCCGGTTTCATGAGTGTTGACGTGGGCGGTGTGGGCGGCGATGACCGCCTCATAAGGCTGCAGGAGGGATTCGATGACGAGAAGGTTCGTCTGCGTTCCACCCACCAGAAAATGGACATCCGCATCAGGCGCAGCGCAGACCCGGCGGATGGTCTCCCGGGCCGTCTCGCAGCGGGGGTCCAGGCCGTAGCCGACAGTCTGCTCAAGGTTGGTGTCCATCAGGGCCTGGAGGACCTTGGGATGGGCGCCTTCGCTGTAATCGTTACGGAAACTGTACATGATTGCACCTACTTTCTGAAAAGTAACAATTTGTTGTTGAAATCATACCGCGAATCCTGTATAAATGCAAGCAGAGGGAAGTGCTTTCCTCAATAAAAACGGAAAAACAGTCCATACTGTAAACAGAGCGGGAACTTTTTCAGCGGATGCTCCGTCTGTTATGGAGGAAACCAGAAAACACGAAAACACGAGGAGAACAGTATGAAAAGAATTGTGACGATTTTAATGACCTGCGTATTGATGGTGGGCCTGCTGGCCGGGTGCGGTGGAAAAAAAGAGACGGTGCCCGATGTGGACCTGACAGCCTGCTTTGACCAGATGGTGAAGGATGCAGGTTTTGATGAGTTTTATATGACGGACTTGGAGGGTGAGATGCTGGACAGCTATTATCCCGGGCTCAGCGAGATCTCCACAAAGCAGTTCCTCGCCAAGGCCCCCATGATGTCCGGCGTAGTGAATGAAGTGGTCCTGATGCAGTGCGAGAACGAGGATGACGCCGCCAAGGCCGTCTCGATCCTCCAGCAGCGCATCACCGACCAGGCCGAGGGCGGTGCGTGGTATCCCGAGTCCATGGAAGCGTGGAGCCGGGGCCAGGTCATTCAGAACGGCACCTATGTGGCAATGATCGCTTCCGCCCAGTTCCAGAGCGACTGGGCTGACGCTTTCAACGCCTTGTTTGCCTGATTATAAAAGTGGAAACAGCCGCAGCGATGCTGCGGCTGTTTTTCTGAGAGGGAGGAAAACTGCTTGATTTTCAGCAGCCTGACATTTTTATTTGCCTATCTGCCGCTGACGCTGGCGGTGTATTTTCTGGCGCCTCTGCGGTGGCGGAACCTGGTGCTGCTGCTGGTCAGCCTGTTTTTCTACGGCTGGGGCGAGCCGGTGTATATCGTTATCATGTTCGCCTCTATCCTCATTGACTATATCCATGGCCTGCTGGTGGAAAAGTACCGGGAGAACGACAAAAAAGCCCGGTGGTTCGTAGCGCAGTCGGTCATCTTCAACCTGCTGCTCCTGGGCTTTTTTAAATACTGGGACTTCCTGGCCGCCAATCTTTCCCTGCTTCCCGGCGTCCAGATACCGCAGTTTGGGATTCCCCTGCCCATCGGTATTTCTTTCTTTACTTTCCAGACCATGAGCTACACCATTGACGTCTACCGCCGGGACGCACCGGTCCAGCGGAACATCGTGGACTTTGGCGCATTTGTCACCATGTTCCCCCAGCTCATTGCGGGGCCTATTGTCAAGTACAAGACCGTGGCGGAGGATTTGAACCACCGGGTCAACACCACGGAGGATTTTGCCCTGGGCGCCCGCCGTTTTTGCGTGGGTCTTGCCAAGAAGGTCCTGCTGGCAAACTCCATCGGCGCCCTGTGGGACGCCCAGTTGGCGTCCCAGAGCGTGGGTGAGTTGACGGTCATCGGCGGCTGGTTGGGCCTGTTTGCTTTTGGCTTTCAAATTTATTTTGATTTTTCCGGCTATTCCGATATGGCCATCGGCCTGGGACAGATTTTTGGATTCCGCTTTAATGAGAACTTTGACTATCCCTATCTCTCCGCCTCTGTGACGGAATTCTGGCGGCGCTGGCATATGTCCCTGACCAGCTGGTTCCGGGAGTATCTGTATATCCCCCTGGGCGGCAACCGGGGTGGCACGGTCAAGACGCTGCGGAACATCCTGATCGTCTGGTTCTGCACCGGCTTCTGGCACGGTGCAAGTTGGAACTTCATCCTCTGGGGTCTGTACTTCGCGGGTTGGCTGATTCTGGAAAAGTATGTGCTGCGGGGCGTTTTGGAGAAGACACCTGCCTGGGTTAAGCATTTTTATACGATTATTGTGGTGTTTGTGGGCTGGGGCATCTTCGCCATGGAAGACTTGTCCGTCTGCGGCGCGTATCTGGCAAACTGCTTTGGCGGCGCCCCGCTGTGGAGCGCACTGGACGGCTACCGCCTGCGGAGCTACGCCGTGACATTCCTGGCTCTGATCCTGGCCTCTACTACGCTGGGCAAGACGGTGTGGTACCGTCTGCCGGAGAAACTGCGAAACGTTCTGACGCCGGTCCTGATGGCGCTGTCCCTGGTGGTCTGCACCGCCTATCTGGTGGATGGCAGTTATAATCCCTTCCTGTATTTCCGGTTCTGAGAGGAGGCGGCACAATGACAAAAGCATACAGCCGCTTTCTGACGGCCTTTTTCTGCGTCTTTCTGGGAGGCCTGCTGGTGTGGCACGTTCTGCTGCCGGACCGTGAGAAGTCCGAGACGGAGAACCGCACCCTGGCCCAGGCGCCGGAGTTTTCCTGGACGGCGTTGGTGGACGGCAGCTACACCAAGAAAGTGGAGACGTACTTTGCCGACCAGTTCCCCCTGCGGGATAGCTGGACAGGCCTGAAAGCCAGGGCGGAACAACTCATCGGCAAGAGCGAGTTCAACGGCGTTTACCTCTGCGGCGATACACTGATCTCCAAGGTTGAGACGCCTGCGGAAGGGATGGTGAATAAAAACCTCAGCTATGTGGACCGCCTTGCGGGGAAGACCGATGCCAACGTGGTCCTGGGGCTGATCCCCTCGGCGGCGGAGGTCTGGAAAGAAAAACTCCCCGCCGGGGCGGAGAGTTGGGACCAGACAGAACTGCTGGCCCAAAGCAGCGTGGATTTCCAGAGTACCCTTTCGGCCCACGCTGATGAGCCCATCTTCTATCGCACGGACCACCACTGGACGACTCTGGGCGCTTTTTACGGGGCCAATGCTCTGCTGGAAGTCCTTGGGAAAGAGACTTTAAAGGAGAATAACTTTGCACCAGAAGCTGCCTCTGACAACTTTAATGGAACGCTCTACTCCCAGTCTGGCATTCACTGGCTGGAGCCGGACACCATGGAATTCTGGGTGGCAGAGCAGGGCCTGACCGTCACCTCCTGGCGGACAGGAATGGAGGAGCCTGCCAGCCTGTATGACCGAACGTATCTGGAGAAGAAGGATAAGTATTCCTCGTTCTTGGGCGGCAATCAGCCCCTATGCGTCATCAAAAACGAGAATGTGACGGACGGCAGCAAGCTGCTGCTGGTGCGGGATAGCTATTCCGACGCTCTGGCGCCCTTCCTGGCTCAGCGGTTTTCCGAGGTCCACCTGCTGGATCTGCGGTATTACCGAGCACCGGTCTCTGCCTACGCGGCGGAAAACGGCATCGGCGATATTGCCGTGGTGTACAGTGTGCAGAATTTCATTTCAGATGTGAATTTGGTGCTCCTGACCCAGTAAAAAAGAACGCCCTGACGGGCGTTCTTTTTACTTCCTGTCAGTCAGTGGTCGTCTCATAGGGCCAGTCGATGATGCCACCGAAGTCGTAGACATTGGAAAAGCCCATATCCCGCAGCTTTTTGGCCGCCTCAGCGCTGCGGCGGCCGGAACGGCAGTAGAGCAGAAGCTCCGTGTCCTTTCCGAAGGGGAAGGGCATATCCGCCGCAATGAAATCGTTGGGCAGGCACACGGCACCGGGGATGTGGCCCTGGTCAAATTCCTCCTGAGTGCGGACATCCAGCACAACGGCCTCACTGTTCTCGTCCATTCGCTGCTTGGCTTCCTCTGCGGTGAGAATGCCAGTGTTCTCGCTGGAGGGCTGAGGAGTGACCTGTGCAGAGTTGGGCTTCATCCGGGCGGTGCAGAATTTGATGGCTGCCATGCCAAAGCAGATGATGGCTGCCAGTAAAAAGAATTGTTTCATGAGTTGATCTCCTTTTCTGATTGATCGTGTATATGCAGAATGCTTCGGATATTAGGGGCGAATTCCCTGGACAGGCACTGGATGGCCAGTTCTTCTCCGGCAGAGAGCGCCGCCAGCAGGCACAGGGCCAGGGGGATACGGGCCAGCGACAGCAGGTTCGCCGGAGTGAAAAAAGCCATAGATGTCTCCCAAAGCTAGTTTTTTCTAGGGTAGCACAGTCTATGGCATCCGTCAAATGAAACCTGCGGTTGACCCCGCCGGGATTTTGTCCTAAAATAGTCACCGAGATTATAGAAAACTGGTGAACATATGACTGACTTCAACACACGTTATATTGCTGCACGGAAAGCCGTCATCGCGGCGGATCTGCGGCGGCTGAATCCCATGCAGCGCCAGGCCGCCATGACCACGGAGGGGCCGCTGCTGCTGCTGGCGGGCGCCGGCTCCGGCAAAACCACTGTCCTCATTCAGCGGGTGTACAACCTGCTGACCTACGGACGGGGCAGCGACTCCGATGTTGTGCCTGATTGGGCCACGGAGGAGGACCTGGCGTTTCTGGAGAACTTCCTTGAGCATCCTGATACGATGGAGGTGGACCGTGCCCGCCGGCTCTGCGCCGTGGATGTGCCCCGGCCTTGGGAAATCATTGCCATTACCTTCACCAACAAGGCGGCGGGGGAGTTAAAGAACCGTCTGGCCGCCCGGCTGGGGCCTGTTGCCAACGACATCTGGGCCTCTACTTTCCACTCCGCCTGCGTGCGTATCCTACGGCGGGACATCGACCGCATCGGCTTTGATAAGGACTTTACCATCTATGACACCGATGACTCCAAACGGGTCATCAAGGATATTCTGAAAGAGCTGAACCTGGACGAAAAGGCTTTTCAGCCCAAGAGCATCCTCAGCATCATCAGCAGCTCCAAGGACAAATATGAAAGCCCGGATCAGTTTGCGGCGAAGCACAACAACGAGATGGACTGGAAGATGGCCCGCATCGCCAAGGTCTACGCCCGGTACACGCAAAAACTCCGGGCGGCTAACGCTCTGGACTTCGACGACATCATCTATCATACGGTGACTCTTTTGCAGCAGGAGCCGGAGGTGTTGGCTTACTACCAGAACAAGTTCCGCTATGTGTTGGTGGACGAGTACCAGGACACCAACCACATGCAGTACTTGCTGACAAGCCTCCTGGCGGGCGGGCGGAAGAACCTATGCGTGGTGGGCGACGACGACCAGTCCATCTACCGCTTCCGGGGCGCCAACATCGAAAACATCCTGAATTTTGAGCAGCAGTATCCCGACACCCGGACGATCCGCCTGGAGCAGAACTACCGCTCCACGCAGAACATTTTAGACGCAGCCAACGCTGTCATCAAAAACAACCAGGGCCGGAAGGGAAAGACCCTCTGGACGGACAACGGCAGCGGAGACGTGGTGACGGTGAAGACCACCTTCAACGAAAGTGACGAGGCAAACTACGTGGTGGGCGACATCCTCATGGGGGTAAACCGGGGGCGGTCATTCCGGGACACGGCGGTGCTGTACCGCATGAACGCCCAGTCCAACGCTCTGGAATATGCCATGAAGCGCAACGGCATCCCCTACAAGGTGGTAGGCGGCATGAAGTTCTTCGACCGTGCCGAGGTCAAGGATATGCTGGCCTATTTGTGCGTCCTGAACAACCCGCTGGACGACCTGCGGCTGCGGCGCGTCATCAACAACCCGTCCCGGGGCATCGGCGCCACCACGCTGGACAAGGTGGCGCTGCTGGCGGAAGGGCAGGGTGCGTCCCTCTATGAAATTATCCGCAATGCGGATCTGTTCCCGGAGCTGAAAAGCGCATCTGCCAAGCTGCTGAAATTCGCGGACCTTATTGACGGCCTCCGCCGCCAGGGGGCGGAATTGGCCCTGCCGGAGTTTTACGACGCCGTCTGCGACCAGACCGGCTATGTGAAAGCCCTGGAGGACAAGAACGACATGGAGAGCCGGGGCCGCATTGAGAACGTGCAGGAATTGAAGTCCAACATCCTGGGTTTCCTGGAGCAGGATCCGGAGGACGCCACTTTGTCCGGCTTTCTGAACGAGATCGCCCTGTACACGGACCTGGACAGCGTGGAGGCGGACGACAACTGCGTCACCATGATGACCATTCACTCCGCCAAGGGCCTGGAATTCCCGGCAGTGTATGTGGTGGGCATGGAGGAAGGAATCTTCCCCGGCTCCTCCGCACAGTATGACCCGGAGGAACTTGAAGAAGAACGTCGGCTTTGCTATGTGGCCATGACCCGGGCCAAGGAGAAGCTGACCCTCACCAACTGCCGCCAGAGAATGTTGTATGGCCGTACCAGCGCCAATAAGGCGTCCCGGTTCCTGGACGAGATTCCGGAGAACAATATGTGCTGGCAGAGCAAGCCGGAGCCGAGATATGGCGGCATGGGCGGCGACGATACTTTCGGCGGCGACCGTTACGAGGGAGGCTTCGGCGGCACGTCCTACGGCGGATACGGCCAGCGCGCCTCCCGCCCGGCTTCCAGCGGAACAACCTGGAGCAGCGGCGGTGTCCACAGCTACCGGGATACCGCTGCCAAGACGCCGCCACAGCGGACGCTGCAGTCTGTGCGGAAAAACACTGCCTCTGCCGCACCGCTGATGCAGCTCCAGCAGGGAGATATGGTGGAGCATACGGCGTTTGGAAAAGGTATGGTGCTGTCTGTCCGGCCCATGGGCGGAGACGCCCTGGTGGAAGTCGCCTTCGACCAGGTAGGTGCCAAGAGGCTGATGCTGAAATCCGCTGGGAACCATATGAAAAAGCTGTAAAAAAAGAACCGTCCGAAGCGCAAAATTGCGTTTCGGACGGGCTTTTTATTCCTCTGTGTAAAGTTCGCCCTCGTTGGCTTCTTCCTCAGTGGCCTCTCCGGGCAGTTCTGTTGGGAAGTATATCTGAAGGACCGCCTGCGGGCGATTGAAGGACACCGCGGCGTGGCGGTTCCGCTTTTGGGCAGCTTCCTCCAGGGCCTGTACCAGTTGGACGAGCACCTCCCGGGTAAAAGGGCCGCCCCGCCAGTGGAATACAAAGGGCAGGTCCTTGCGGATGGCCATTTGTGCCCGTTTGACGACATCCTCCACCTTCGTAAAGGACAGTTTGGCCTCTCGATAATAGAAATGGTCGCCTGAGGCGCATGCTGGGACCGGGTAGATGACCGGCTGATGGTCCCGAAACAGCCGTTTGTCATCCAGATTGAAGTAATCGTAGCGGACGACGCCGTCATGGCCCAGGGAGTTGTCAAAGGTGGCGTCCAGATGGACATACTGTCCGTCCAGCTTTAAAATGTTCCAGGCGTGGCGGTACTTGATGCCCTGTTCCGGGTTGGCCTCGGAGATGGCGATGATACACCACAGACCCAGCGCGTCACATAGAATTTTCACGGATTTGGCAATGCCCTCGCACACGCCAACACCTTGCCCCAGAGGGCCGATGATCTCATGGGAGTAGGGCTTTTTCAGCTTGTCGTATCGAACATTCTGACAGATGAAATCGTGGATGTACCGTTCTTTTTCCAACGCCGTCATATTCTTCGCGGGCCGGGCCAGCTTTTCCACCCGGGAGGCCATGGCCTTTTGGTGGTCCTTGATCTTGGCCTTATCAAACAGATACTCCGGCAGCAGCTCCACATTTTCCGCACCTGGAGCAAAGCGGTAGGAAAAACCGGTCACATAAAAAATCTCCGGGCAGTCCAGCCGCAGCCGGAAAAAAATATCGCTGAGCTCCCGGTTTTCCAGACGGGGTACAGAAAAGCCGGGGGAGAGGGCGGTAAACCCGGTTTTCATGGCGTGGTACGCCGCCTGCTCATGTCTGGACATCTGTTGGTAATAATAGGTTTCCATCATTCGTTACTTCCGATTTGCTTTTTGCTCCGGCAGCCACAAAAGCTCCTCGAAGCTCTTGATATAGACATCGCAGAAAGCCCGCATTTCCTTTTCGTCCTGGGCAAAAAAGCCGTCATATACGCCCACCACCCGCATTTTGGCGGCCCGGGCGCCCCAGCAAGCGGCCAGGCTGTCGTCAAAGACGGTGCAGTCCTCCGGGCGGACGCCGTTTTCCTGCGCCGCCGCCAACCACAGCTCCGGCTTCTTTTTCTCCAGCCCCAACTGCTGAGCGAAGATGATACGCTCAAAATACTTCTCCAGGTCCAGATTTTTCAGAGCGGTGTGACAGTGCTCCGGCACGCTGGAGGTCACCACCGCCATCCGCCGCCCCTCGGCCTTGCACTGCTTCAGATAGGCTCGGACGCCGGGCTTTACGGATACATGGGAATAGAGATCCTGCGCAAGCTCCATCCACTCCGCCATGATCTCCTCACAGCTCTCCGGCAGATTGCAGAATTCCTTGGTGAACTTGGCCGCCAGGGGGAAGATGGTGTGAGCCACGCCCTCGTAATAGGCGTGGGTATAGGGCAGCCCCCGGCGGGCCAGAAATCCCCGGTCCACGTTCTTCCAGATGCCGTTGGAGTCAATGAGGGTGCCGTCCATATCGAATAAAAACATCAGGTTTCCTCCTTTTCCAGCCAAAAACGCCAGGGAAAGTCTCTGGCCTCCTCTGCGTAGTCGATACCGATGCGGGGACCGCACCGCAGGATTTCATGTTCTGCCGGCGGGATCTCCGGCAGGCCGATATCCGCCAGAGTATCGCAGACAAACAGGGTATCACCCGTTAAATCCATCTTATTTTCGCTGCTGGACAGGGATAGTGCTTTACAGACTTTTCCCGGTCCATTGGAGAAATTCTTCCGCCGATAGGCGGTCATGGGCGCATCACCAAACCGCAGGCGGCGCATAGTGTCTGCTCCCGCCACGGGCTGGATGGCCCGGATGAGGACGGCGGAGGGTTCGCCCTCTGGCTCCGTCACGAAATTCAGGCAGTGGTACATTCCGTAGATAAAATAAATGTAGGCATGGCCCGGGGCCATGAAAAGGGTGGAGGTACGGGGCGTCTTTTTGTAGCCGTAGGCGTGACAGGCTTTGTCGCACCGGCCCACATAGGCCTCCGTCTCCGTAATGCGGCCGGCCAGCAGCTCACCGTCCAGGCGGCGGACCAGGTACTTCCCCAGCAGCCGCCGGGCAATTTCCACAGTATCACCATTGTAGAATTCGCGGGAAAGTCTTGCCATTTTCTCACCCCGGTGTTAAAATACCAAACTGTTGCGATTTCTTATCGCAAAGTATACCATGGATTGAACATTGGAGCAAGTCATATGAAAGTCAACCGCATTCGTCAAAATGTGCTGCCGGTGCTGGCAGCATTCATCTGGGGCACGGCCTTTGTGGCCCAGAGCGTGGGCGCTGATTATGTGGAGCCCTTCACCTTTAACGCCGCCCGCTCAGTCATTGCATTTTTGTTTCTCCTGATCCTCTGTCTGGTGCGCAGGAAGATACAAAAGGGGATCGTAGAGAGCGCGACCAAGTCCTGGAAGAACCTTGCCATAGGCGGTACCTGCTGCGGTGTGGCACTGACCGTGGCCACCAACCTCCAGCAGAAGGGATTGGAGACCACTACCAGCGGCAAGGCCGGATTTATCACGGCGCTTTACATCGTCATTGTGCCCATCCTCAGCATTTTCCTGAAAAAGAAAGCGCCCCGGGCCATCTGGCTCAGCGTGGTGCTGGCGGTGACGGGACTGTACTGCCTGTGCATCACAGAGGACTTTACCATCACCAGCGGCGACTTTTATATCCTGCTGTGTGCGCTCTGCTTCTCCGTCCATATCCTGGTCATCGACCATTTTACGCAGAAGGTGGACGGTGTGGAGCTGTCCTGCGTCCAGTTCCTTGTGGTGACGGTGCTGTCCGCCATCGGGATGCTTGCCACGGAATCGCCTTCCATGGAGGCACTGCGGATGTGTGCGTGGCCCATTTTGTATGTGGGCATCTTCTCCAGCGGTGTGGCCTATACGCTCCAGATATTAGCGCAGAAGGACTCCAACCCCACGGTGGTATCCCTGCTGCTGAGCCTGGAGTCTGTGTTTGCCACGCTGGCGGGTGCCGTCATCCTTCACGACCGCATGAGCGGGAAGGAGTATCTGGGCTGCGTGCTGATGCTGATTGCGGTGGTTTTGGCCCAGCTTCCTGAAAAAGCGCCTAAAAGGGCGGAAAATAAAATCTGAGATGAAGCGGGGAGCCAAACTTCGGCATCCCCGCTTCATTTGGGGTTGGACAAAGGCCGACCTATATGATATAATACAAAACTGTATGAGTATGTTGCGAGGTGGTTCCATGCGGATCGACGTGTTAGGCGTTGGTTTTGATAATGTGACGATGGCGGAGGCCGTGGAGCGGGGCATGTCCCTGCTGCGCAGCGAAGGCGCCCACTATGTGGTGACGCCGAATCCGGAAATCGTGGAGGTCTGCCGGGAGAACGAGGCGGCAAGAGCCGTCATCAACGGCGCATCCCTGGTCCTGCCCGACGGCATCGGCGTCATCAAGGGCGCGGCAATGCTGGGGACGCCGCTGAAAGAAAGAACGCCGGGTATTGAATTTGCAGCCCACATTGTGGAAAGAATGGCGGGGGAGGGCATGTCCCTTTACCTGCTGGGCGCTAAGCCCGGTGTGGCGGAAAAGGCGGCGGAAAATCTGAAAAAGCAGCATCCCGGGCTGGTTATTGCCGGAACCCACGACGGCTATTTCCAGGAGGACAGCCCCGTGGTGGAGGACATCCGCAAAAGCGGCGCCGACTGTGTGTTCGTGTGCCTTGGCGCACCCAAGCAGGAGTTCTGGATGGCGAAAAACGGCTCCGCCACCGGCGCCCATCTGTTGTGCGGCCTGGGCGGAAGCCTGGATGTGTTCGCGGGAACGGTGGAGCGGGCTCCTAAGTTCTGGTGCGACCACGGTCTGGAATGGTTCTACCGTCTTTGCAAGGAGCCGAAGCGTATCGGCCGCATGATGAAGCTGCCCCTTTTTTTGGTACATGTCAAACAGGAGAAGCGAAAGAAATGAGCGGAAAACTGATCGTATTTGAAGGAACGGACGGCTCCGGAAAGGCCACGCAGTCCAGACTTCTGTGCAGTCGCCTGGAGTCGGAGGGGATCCCTTTCCGCAAAATTGACTTTCCGCGATATGGAAAGCCTTCGGCCGCCATGGTACAGGAGTATCTGAGCGGAAACCTGGGCAGGAAGCCCGGCGATGTGAACGCCTATGCCGCGTCTGTCTTTTTCTCCATAGATCGCTACGCGTCCTATAAACAGGACTGGGGTGATTTCTACGAAGCGGGAGGTCTGGTGGTCGCTGACCGCTACACCACTTCCAACGCTGTCCATCAGGCGTCCAAGCTGCCGGAGAGCCAGCGGAAGGAATATCTGGACTGGCTGTTTGAACTGGAATACGGCAAGCTGGGCCTTCCAAAGCCTGACCTGGTCATTTATCTGGATATGCCCACGGAAGTCACAGAGCGTATGATGCGCCAGCGGGAACAGGCCACGGGTACCCAGGCCGACATCCATGAGCAGGACGAGGCATATCTGAAAAGCTGCCGGGACAATGCCAGAAAAATCGTGGCCGAGTGCGGATGGCACGTCATCGACTGCGCTGACGGAGACCGCCCGCGCACACCGGAGGATATCCATGAGCAGGTGTTTCAGGCAGTAAAGGGTCTTCTGTGATTTGACGGCACGTCCCTTATAGCGGTGCGGAAAGCGGGACGCAGGGCGTCCCACTGTTCCGGGATTTCAGCAGCAGCCGCAGTTGTCATCTCGGTCGTGATGGCGGTCACAATCGCAGAAATTGCCGCCCCAGTTTCCGCCGCAGCAGCAGAAGATCAGGACGAGGATGATGATAAGCCACAGGCAGGAGCAGTTATTGTTTCCGTTGTTGAACCACATGAATCTCACCTCGCTTTAAGCCTATTCTATGCTTCAGGCCCCCGGAGGGAGCCTGGCCGTTTAAAAAAATCCCGTAAAGCGGGAAAAATCGCAATTTGTACCGTCCCACAGTATCAGGACGGGGAAAACGGAGGTTTCCATGTCTGATTTTAAAAGAGGAGATACCGCCAGCTGGGACACGGAACAGGTGCGGCGCAGCCAGCAGCACCGTTCTCAGCTTGCGGCCCGTCGGCGCCGCCGCAGAGGGATCAACCCGCTGGTTTATATCCTGTTCGTAGTGGTCACGTCTGCCATTCTGGCGAGTGTGGGCTGGCTGCTGATGAGCGATCTGTGCGCCTTTAACCGGGGAACGCCGAAGACTGTGACCGTGGAGATCACAGCGGAGGACACAGTGTCCACGGTGGCGGATAAGCTGTATGACGCCGGACTGATCAAGTATAAGTGGTTCTTCAAGACCTTTGCCGGTGTCGCCCACGCCAAGGACAAAATCGGCATGGGGAGCTACGAGCTGAATACGGATATGGACTACAATGCCCTGATCACGGGTATGCGCAGCTCCGCCGGTAATATGAACGCCGAGACGGTACGGGTCACTATCCCGGAGGGCTATACCGTGGCAGAGACCATCAAGCTGCTGGCAAAGAACAATGTCAGCACCGAGGAAGCACTGCTGGAGGCTGCACAGACCTATCAATTCGATTTTAACTTCATTAACAATGATTCCACAGACATCAGCCGCCTGGAGGGCTATCTCTTCCCAGACACCTATGAGTTCTACACGAACATGAAAAAACCCGGTGCGGCGCTGGCGAAGATGATCTCCAACTTCAACAACAAGCTGGATGACGACCAGCTGGCCGCCGCCCAGGCCAAGGGCTATGATTTGAAGAAGATCGTCACCATCGCCTCTCTCATCGAAAAGGAAACGGACGGCACTGACCAGGGGAAAATTGCCTCTGTGATCTATAACCGTTTGGAGGGGCCCGGTGACAAGGGCGGCACCTACGGTCTGCTGCAGATCGACGCGGCACTGCTGTATGCCCTGCCGGGCCACACCGGAGCCATCACCAACGAGGATAAGGCTGTGGATTCTCCCTATAACCTGTACAAAAACGCCGGACTGCCTCCCACGCCTATCGCGAATCCCGGCCTGAAAGCCATTCAAGCCGCGCTGGAGCCGGAGACCACCGACTATTACTACTATGCACTGGGCAAGGACAAGCTGCATCATTACTCCACTACACTTCAGGAACACAACAATTTCCTGAACAGCGGCGATTATATTGGAAACTGACATGAGACAAAAACCGGAACTGCTTGCTCCGGCAGGGGATATGGAGCGGTTGAAAATGGCCGTGCTGTACGGAGCCGATGCGGTCTATCTGGCAGGCACCGACTTCGGGATGCGGGCCTTTGCCGGGAATTTCACGCCGGAGGAGCTGCGGGAAGCGGTGCGCTTTGCCCACAGCCACGGCGTCCGTGTGCACTGCACTATCAACACAATGCCCCGGAACGATGAGATCGTCCGCCTTCCGGAGCATCTGGAGCTTTTGAACGACGCTGGGGTGGACGCCCTGATCGTGGCGGACCTGGGTGCTTTCACCATGGCGGGGAAATACGCCCCCAAGTGCCAGCGGCACATTTCCACCCAGGCAAGTATCTGTAACTACGAGACCGCCCGGGCCTGGTACGGCCTGGGCGCGTCCCGGGTCATTCTGGCCCGAGAGATGGGGCTGGAGGAAATTCGGACCATCCGGGAAAAGACGCCTCCTGAGTTGGAGATCGAAGCGTTCGTTCACGGCGCCATGTGCGTCAGCTATTCCGGGCGGTGCCTCCTCTCCAACTACATGACCGGGCGGGATTCCAGCCGGGGTGCCTGCGCCCAGCCCTGCCGCTACCAGTACGCCCTGATGGAGGAAAAACGGCCCGGCGAATATTTCCCCGTGGAGGAGGATGAAAAGGGAACGTACATCCTCAATTCCCGGGATATGTGCATGATCGACCACCTGAATGACTTGATCGATGTCGGACTCTCCAGCCTGAAAATCGAGGGTCGGGCAAAGTCCGCCTACTACGCGGCCATTGTGACAGGTGCCTACCGTCACGGACTGGACGATGCGTGGGCAGGAAAGCCGCTGGACCCTGTCTGGCGGGATGAAGTGGAGCACGTCAGTCATCGGCCCTATTCCACTGGCTTCTACTATGGGCAGCCAGGCCAGTATTACAACAATTCCCGCTACATCAGAGAGTGGCAAGTTGTCGCCCTTGTCACAGACTGCGACGCAGAGGGCAACGCCACCATGTCCCTGCGGAATAAATTCCGCACCGGCGATACCGTGGAGCTGGTTGGCCCGAACCTAAGGCCCTTTGCCATGACTGTGCCGGAGATGACGGACGGGGAGGGGCTTCACGTGGACGAGCCCCGGACGCCGCAGATGATCTTCCATATGAAGCTGCCGTATCAGGTGCCGCCCTTTACGCTGGTGCGCCATGCGGTGGAACTTTCAGCGAAATAAACGTCAAACGGATAAAAATAAGGAGAGAAAAGTATGAACGCAGACGTCGTAATTGTCGGCGCCGGCCCCGCCGGTATTTTCACCGCCCTGGAGATGATCAAAAAGGGCAGCAAGCAGAAAATCGTCATGGTGGAAAAAGGCCAGGCGGTAGAGAATCGCCACTGCCCCAAGGACAAGACCCGCAAGTGCGTGAACTGCAAGCCCTACTGCCATATCACCACAGGTTTCTCCGGCGCAGGCGCGTTTTCCGACGGCAAGCTGTCCCTCAGCTATGAGGTGGGCGGTGACTTGCCCACGCTTATCGGCGAGGACCTGGCTCAGGAGACCATCAACTACGCCGACCAGATTTATTTGGAGTTCGGCGCGGATACCCACATTGAAGGTCTGGAGCACGAGGAGGAGCGGAAGGAGATCCGCAAGCGTGCCATTCAAGCGGGCTTGAAGCTGGTGGATTGCCCCATTCGCCACATGGGTACGGAAAAGGCCCAGGCTATCTATCTGGCTATTGAGAAATATCTCCAGGAGAACGGCGTGGAGATGTACTTCGGTTACGAGTGCAGCAACCTGATCCTGGAGAATGATGTCTGCCGCGGCGTTTCCATCTCCAACGGCAAGACTGATTTCGAGATCTACGCCAAGCACACCGTGGTGGCCACCGGCCGCCGGGGTGCTGACTGGCTGGAGAAGCTGTGTGCTGAGCACAACATCGCCCATGCTCCCGGCACTGTGGACATCGGCGTCCGTGTTGAGGTCCGCAACGAGGTCATGGAGATGGTGAACCGGGTGCTGTATGAGTCCAAACTGGTGGGCTATCCCCGTCCCTTCAAGAACAAGGTCCGTACCTTCTGCCAGAATCCCGGCGGCTTTGTCAGCCAGGAGAATTACGACAACAATCTGGCCGTGGTCAACGGCCACTCCTACAAGGATCTTAAGAGCGACAATACGAACCTGTCCATCCTCTGCTCCCATAACTTCTCCGTGCCCTTCAACCAGCCCATTGCCTACGCCCAGAAGGTAGGTGAGCTGACCAACATGCTGGCCAACGGCCAGATCCTGGTCCAGCGCTTTGGCGACATTCTGGACGGTAAGCGCACCTGGCAAAAGGAATTGGCCCAGTCCAACATCCGGCCCACTCTTCCGGATGCCGTGGCCGGCGACATCACCGCCGCCATGCCTTACCGGGCCATGATCAATATCATTAACTTCATCCAGGCCATGGACCATGTGGTGCCCGGCTTCGCCTCTTATGAGACGCTGCTGTATTCTCCCGAGCTGAAGTTCTACTCCAACCGGGTGAAGATGGACACCGACTTCAACACCAGCCTCCAGGGCCTCCACTGCCTGGGCGACAGCTCCGGCTGGACCCGGGGCCTGATGATGGCCTCCGTCATGGGCACCCTCATGGGCCGGAAAATCGCCGAAGAGGGTTAAGTGAACAGAGCGCTGATATTAAAAGAGGAAGCACATCTAACCAATGTGCTTCCTTTTATTTTCCAAGAACTTCCCGCCGTACGTAGTCAAAGGCTGCGTCCTCGCCCTCATCTTTCAGGATGAGTAAAATCATCTCCAGCAGTGCCTCCGTATTGGGGTGGAGCAGCAACCGCCGCTGCTTGCCCCGGAGGAAGAACTTATACGGGTCACCGCGGTCAAAATCCTTGCCCCGGTAGACCTTGCTGGCGGCCAGACGGTCACAGAACATTTCTGCCACATACTTTTTCGGCATCTCCACACCTGAAATACCGGAGCCGTTTGGATCGTAATCCGTCCAAAACTCGAAGTGGTGACGGTTCCGGCCCTTATGGTGCATCCATGAGGCGCTGTATCCATATGCTTTTCTCTGGGCGTCGTTGGGGCTGTGGTCGCCCTGGAAGTATTTTGCCCCGGCCCAGAACTCAGTAGGGGAGTATTTGGACAGGTCATGGGTCAGCCCCTGCCAGTACAGTCCCAGCCGAAAGCAGTATTTTCGCACCAGCGCCCGGTGGCGGTGGACAGTTTTCAGATGTGCCCAGATGTGCAAGAACGGTCACCCCGATACCAAAATCTTATCGTATTATAACACATCACCGAAAAAAAGACGAGAGGAAATTTGCATGGAACCCGGAGAACGCGTCAAACTAGACAGGAGGTGGTTTGGATGGAGTGTGGCCTTTTTGAGTGTCCAATGGCATGGCGGGCCTGGCTTCCTCCCGGAGCCCGGGGGTTGGAGCGAAAAGAGGAATTGGCGCTAGAGGCCTGGGATTTGATGGCCCTGACCCCCTCAGGTCTTCTGCAGCTCGAAAAGGGTATCCTGCGCTGCCGCATCCTGCTGCTGCCCGGCGGGACTCCTTTGGAGCTTGCAGCTCTGGCAGACGCGGAATACCTCATCACTTATGGCCTGTCCAGCAGGGACAGTCTGACGTTATCCAGTCTGGAAGCGCCGATGCTGTGTGTTCAACGGACGCTTCCCCGCCCCGATAACAGCATAGTAGAGCCGCAGGAGCTTCCGCTGGACAGTCTGCCTGCGCCGGCAGAAGAGCTTCTGCCGCTATTGGGCTTATATCTGTTGCAGATGCCACTGACCGGAAGACCGTTCCTGTGATAAACTAACCAAAACAGGAGGTGTTTGGAATGGCATGGTACACTTGGCTCTTACTGGCACTGGTTCTGGGAGGCGCGGCCTGGGTCTGGTACCGGATCAACAATGACAAAAGCGGGACCGTTTCCTGCTGCGGCTGCGGCCAGTGTGCCCGTACCGGGGAGTGCGTCATGGTAAAGGGGAAGAAATCCGTCAAAAAAGAACCCGAAAAAGGGAAGGCCCCTTCTTGACAAATTCCGCAAACAGGATATAATGTTTCCGTTCGATAAGCGAAATGCTGAGAAAAAGCCAGCTTTGCGAAACCGGCCGGAGCGAGAGGGGAGACGGTGAAAGCCCCTTGCCCACGCCGCAAGGCAGCCACTTTGGAGCGGTCCGCGATGAGCGGAACGGTTCATCCCCGTTACCGGATGACTAAGATGCCCCATCAGGGGGATAATTAGGGTGGTACCGTGAAGAAAGACAGTCTTCGCCCCTAACGCGGGGGCGGAGACTTTTTTTTTGCAAACAAAAATTTGAAATATATTTTAGGAGGAAGAAACAAATGGCACATCCTTACTACGGGCTGAACGAACTGCGAGAGATGTTCCTGAGCTATTTTGAGAGCAAGGGCCACCTGCGCCTGCCCAGCTTTTCCCTGATTCCCCAGAACGACAAGTCCCTGCTGCTGATCAACAGCGGCATGGCCCCCATGAAGACCTGGTTCACCCGGGAGGAGGAGCCTCCCCGGAACCGCGTCACCACTTGCCAGAAGTGCATCCGCACCGGCGATATTGAGAACATCGGCAAGACCGACCGCCACGGCACCTATTTCGAGATGCTGGGCAACTTCTCCTTCGGCGATTACTTCAAGAAGGAAGCCATCCCCTTCTGCTGGGAGTTCCTGACCGAAGTCGTGGGCCTGGAAAAGGACCGCTTGTATCCCTCCATCTACCTGGACGACGATGAGGCTTTTGAGATTTGGAACAAGGACATCGGCATCCCCGCCGAGAATATTTTCCGCTTTGGCAAGGCCGACAACTTCTGGGAGCACGGTGCCGGTCCCTGCGGTCCCTGCTCCGAGGTGTACTATGACCGCGGTCCCGAGCACGGCTGCGGCAAGCCCGGCTGCACCGTGGGCTGCGAGTGCGACCGTTACATTGAGGTGTGGAACAACGTCTTCTCTCAGTTCGTCAACGACGGCGAAGGCCACTACGAGGAGATGAAGAACAAGAACATTGATACCGGCATGGGCCTGGAGCGCCTGGCCTGCGTGGTTCAGAACGTGAACTCCCTGTTCGACGTGGATACCGTCATGAATATCACCAACAAGGTGTCCGAGATCACTAACGCTCATTATGGTGAGAGCCACAAGACCGATGTGAGCCTGCGTGTTATCACCGACCACATCCGCTCCTCCGTTATGATGATTTGCGACGGCGTGCTGCCCTCCAACGAGGGCCGGGGCTACGTGCTGCGCCGCCTGCTGCGCCGGGCCGCCCGCCATGGTAAGCTCTTGGGCGTCAACAAGCCTTTCCTGTATGAGGTGGTGGACACCGTCATCCATGAGAACGAGTTCGCCTATCCCGACCTGCGGGAGAAGCAGGCCTATATCACCAAGGTCATTCGCACTGAGGAGGAGAACTTCGCCAAGACCATCGACGGCGGCATGAAGATCTTCGACCAGCTGCTGGCGGAGCACAAAGCCAAGGGTGAGACCGTGTTCTCCGGCGCTGACGCTTTCAAGCTGTATGACACCTACGGTTTCCCCATCGACTTGACCGTCGAGATGGTGGAGGACGAGGGCATGACCCTGGACCGCGCCGCATTCGACCATGAGATGGAGGAGCAGCGGGTCCGCGCCCGGAAGGCCCGGGAGGCCCTGGGCGACCTGGGCTGGGCCGGTATCGAGTTCGGCAGCGATATGCCCGCCACCGAGTTCATCGGCTATGATCACACCGAGGCCAACGGCAAGGTTCTGGCCATCGTGGCCGACGAGGAGCTGCGGGATGAAGTGGTCGCCGGTGCCGAGGCCATCCTGGTTCTGGACCAGACGCCCTTCTACGCCGAGATGGGCGGCCAGGTGGCCGACCACGGCGTGATCGCCGCCGGTGATGCCAAGTTTGAAGTCACCAATGTCCTGAAGAACAAGGGCGGCAAGTTCATGCATTACGGCAAGGTGGTTTCCGGTGAGTTCCAGGTGGGCCAGACCGTTACCGCTTCCATTGATGTGGATCGCCGCAAAGCCATCATGCGTGCCCACAGCGCCACCCATCTGCTGGACGCCGCCCTGAAGAAGGTTCTGGGCGACCATGTCCATCAGGCCGGCTCTCTGGTGGAGCCCGACCGCCTGCGTTTCGACTTTACGCATTTCGAGGCCATCACGCCCGACCAGCTCTCCGAGATCGACCGCCTGGTGAACGACGCTATTCTGGAGGGCTATCCCGTTGTCACCGAGGTCCTGCCCATTGAGGAGGCCAAGAAGAAGGGCGCCGTCGCCATGTTCGGCGAGAAGTACGGCGACGTGGTCCGCGTGGTGGAGATGGGCGACTTCTCTATGGAGTTCTGCGGCGGTACCCATCTGGATAACACCGCAAAGGCCGGTCCCTTCCGTATCAAGAGCGAGGCTTCTATTGCCTCCGGCGTGCGGCGTATCGAGGCCACCGTCGGCAAGCTGACACTGGAAACCGTGAACCGCAACCAGCAGGTACTGTTCCACGCTGCCCAGATGATGAAAACAAATCCCGGTGAACTGGAGAACAAGATTGATCAGCAGCTCACCGAGATGAAGGAGATGCGTCACGCCCTGGAGAAGTTCAAGGCGGAGGCGTCCCTGGGCGAGGCCCGCCAGTTCCTGATGAGTGCAAAGGAGGTTGGCGGCCTGAAGGTCCTGACCGCTACCCGCAGCGGCATGGACGCAAATGCCCTGCGCCAGATGGGCGACTTCCTGCGGGACAAGGAGCCCACCGTGGTGGCTGTTCTGGCCTCTGTCAACGGCGACAAGATTACGTTCCTGGCTATCTGCGGCCCCGAGGCTGTGAAGAAGGGCATCAAGGCCGGCGATTTGGTGAAGAACGTCTGCACGATCTGCGGCGGCAAGGGCGGCGGCAAGCCCGACAGCGCCATGGGCGGCGGCACGGATATGCTGAAGCTGGACGATGCCTTGGCCTCTGTGGACGATTTCGTGGCAGCCAAGCTGGGTTGACTTCTTGGCAAAAGTTTGAACATTGCCACACCCATGACTGGGCATTTTCCAAGCATTTTCCCTGGGACACCCTGGCTGCCGCACCGACCTACATAGTGCTGTGGGGCGGCCTGACAGCAGTCAGCCTTGCCCAGGCGGTGCAGACCGCCAGGAGGGAACCGTGGAACAGGTGATTGCTGGAGTTCTGTCATGCACTTCGACGATGACGCCATTGAGATGCAGGATGACGGCCATCCGTCCGGCAAAGTGGATTGGACGAACACAAAAAACCTGGAAGATCAGGGAGATTGGCTGCCGCTGATTTTTCAAAACGATGCCGGAGCGTTATATTTGCGTAAACAGGATTTCACTGCCGGCACAGCGGCGGAGTTCCAGCCCTGGCTTGCGGAGGCTCATCCGAAGATCAGCCAGGCCGCCGGGAAGAAAAAAGCGTAACGGAGGACTGTCCATGATACCGAAAGACCCCGTGATCTTACTGAGCTTTATCAATACAAAGCTTCGGGACGAGTACGCCAGCCTGTCCGAGCTTTGTGCCGCGCTGGACGCCGACGAGGCGGCTGTCTGCGATGCGCTGGCAGGGCTTGACTATCGCTACGATCCCGTTCATAATCGTTTTATCTGATTTTCCAAAAAGGGAGGTTTGAACTATGTCCGATTGCTTATTCTGCAAGATCATCGCTGGGGAGATTCCCAGCAGCAAGGTTTACGAGGACGACCTGTGCTATGCATTCAATGACATCGCGCCCCAGGCGCCTACCCACTTCCTGGTCATCCCCAAGGCGCACATCGGCTCTGTGTCCGAAGTGAATGCGGACAACAGCGCTGTGGTGGCCCATATCTTCGAGGTCATCGCCAAGCTGGCGAAGGAACAGGGGATGGACAGCTACCGTGTGGTGTCCAACATCGGCGAGCAGGCGGGGCAGAGCGTGTTCCACCTGCACTTCCACGTCCTGTCCGGCCGGGATATGACGTGGCCTCCGGGCTGACATCGGAGCAAGCCCCATATCCTTCGCTTCTGGCCAAGGCTGAAAGCTCAGCCATTTTGCTGCTCTTCCTTTTCCACATCGGCAAACGCTTTGCTGGTTTGCCGAGGAAATATTGGGGATATTCGCAATAAAAAACAGCGCTTCGTTTGAGGCGCTGTTTTTGCTGTATGCTCGATTAAGTGGAGATACCAGATATTTGGCTGGGATCTATTTCCAGATAGCCGGAGAAGTCGGGGAAGGTGATCTTCACAGCCTTTCCGGTGGCGTTGACAGTCATGGTCATATCGTAGGAATAAGTCACATCCGTAGTGAGGATGGTGCCGCTTTCCATGGGCAGTTTCATCTTCGTGGAAGCATCAAAGAACATGTTGATTTTTTTCAGGATACCCCGGCTGTCCACCGTATAGACAGCAGTGATTTTACCGAAGTGGATATCCGCGCCGGAAGTCTCTGTTTTCCTGGCATCGGTGATACTCTCCAGCATACTGTTCAGACCCTTGCCGATGACCACGGTGTACTCGGTGTTGGTGCCGTCTTTCCGGGAAGTTACAGACTCCAGCATGGCCAGCCTGCTGAGATCTTTGGAACCCATGTTGATGCCGGACAGACTTTTGACTGCGGCAATTTGATCCGTTACGGCGAACTTGTCCTTCGTTTCCTTTCCGGCTGTGGTAGTAGATGTGTACATCCAGCCGTCTTTCATCCACATCTCCTTTTTCTCAGACTGACCCAGGGCTTGGGTGGAAACTGTGTAAGCCATCTGTACGTTTTCATGATCCTTGAGCATCTTCATATTGCTCTTCATGACCGTTGGCAACTTCATGTTTTCACCGACAACAGTCATTTCCATATCCATCTTGACGTCTGTATCCACGTCCATGGCGTTTTCGTCCAGGGCCTTGACAGCGGCCAGCATGGAACGGTAGTTCTTGATTTTGTCGGTCATGGACTGAGCGGCCTTGGCATCGATGGCACCAGACTTCACCAGGCTGTCCAGAAGATAGGTCCTGCCGTTTGCCATGTTGGCGGCAAGAGCCTGGTAGGTGACAGCGGCCAGATCGTCCCGTAGGAACTCGCCGGGGAACATGACAGCGTCATAGAATCCCTTCTCCCGGGCGAAGGTCAGGGCATCGGCATACTGGAAATCTGAGCCGTCCTGATAGCCCAGAGCCCGCAGCAGGAACACCACATAGTTCTGGGCACTGTACTTCTCGGCAGAGCCGAAGATGGTCTCTGAAAAACCGTTGGTAATACGGTTGGAATACAGCCACGCGACATAGGGAGAGGTGGATTCGCTGACATCGGTAAAGGGATGGCTGATCTCGCCGGCCTCATAGGCAGACAGGGCCTTTTCCTCAGCACCGTAGAGCCGCACCAGCATAATAGCGGCTTCGGAGCGGGTGGGGGCGCGATCCAGCTCAAAGCCGTTGCCGGTGCCACGGAACATTCCGATGGCAGACAATTCCTGTGCCGCCGCATCATATTCGGAAGCAGAAGCAGTCACAAGCAAAGCCGCTGTCACCAGCAGCGTGGTGAACAGCAGGGTCAGAAAACGCTTCATAAAATTGCTCCTCTCTCTCATATGCGGCTGAATGCCGTTTTTATCATCATATACCCATGAAAAATTGCCGTCAAGCAAAATAGATTCATCTGTCTCATTAGTAAAGCAGAAAATCCTTGGAATATTATTTGAATCATGCTATACTCTATTAGCGAACCAAACGGTTTGGTTTCTGCATAAAAAAGCAACCAAATGGTAACCTCGTTGAGAGGTGATTTGGTTGTACTTCCGAAGAATTTATGATTTACGCGAAGACCGGGACATTAAGCAAAAAACGGTTGCCGAATACCTTGGAATGAATCCTACTGTGTATAGACGGTATGAGAAGGGTACCCGCACAATTCCTGTTGAGGCGGTCATCAAGCTTGCCGACTACTACAAGGTCAGCACGGATTACCTGCTGGGCCGTACCGACGATCCAACGCCGCCGAAAGGAAAATGAGAGTTTTCTCCGCATTCACAGGCTCCTTTGCCCTGGGCATCTTTCTGGCGCAGTACCTGGTTCCGGCCAAATGGCTGCTTCCCTGCGGAGCGGCTGCTTTTGTGCTGGCTTTCGGCAGGCTGTTCCTGCGGAATGACTGGGGGCGGCGGGTGCTGCTGATGGGCGTAGGTCTGGCTCTGGCCTTCGGTTATGACTGGCTCTATATCCGCCAGGTCCAGCGGCCCATGGAAGCCCTGGCCGGCACGGACAGGGAAGTGGTGATGACCCTCTGTGATTATGCCGTTCCCACGAATTACGGCGCCAAGGCCACCGTCCGGCTGGAGGGACTGCATGGAAAAGCAGTCTATTACGGCACTGCCGATTTGCTGGAGCTGGAGCCGGGCCAGACCGTCACGGATCTGGTCCATCTGCAAAGCGCCTCCCACATCCGGGACGACGATGTGACTTCCTTTACCTCCAAGGGTGTGTTCCTCCTGGCCTACCGCCGGGCAGAGGCCTCCTATGGAGCGGGCAGCTCCGATTCGCCCCGGTGGTGGGCAGTCCGTATAGGCCACGCCATGCGTGGAAAAATCTCCGCTATATTTCAGGGAGATACCGCAGGATTTTTGACCGCTATCCTGACGGGGGACAAGTCCGGCCTTTCCGAAGAGGGCTCCGCGGCGCTGTCCGAGGCGGGACTGTACCACATTCTGGCGGTGTCCGGGATGCACTGCGGCTTTTTGCTGGCGCTGGTGACCTTCCTGACTGGCAGGCACCGCCGCCGTCTCACGGCGCTGTGCGCCTTGCCCCTGCTGGCTTTTTACGCAGCCCTTACCGGAGGAAGTCCATCCGTCCTGCGAGCCTGCGTCATGCTGGCTTTCCTGCTGGCTGCACCGATTTTCCACCGGGACAGTGATGGTCCCACAGCGCTGTTTTCCGCCCTGTTCCTGATTTTGCTGGCGAACCCCTTTGCTGCCGCGTCCATCAGCCTGCAGTTGTCCTTTGCCGCCATGGCGGGTATCCTGTTCCTGACGCCCCGGTTGTACCGCCTGCTGCTGAACGGCAAAAAGAGGAACCGGGTGCCCCGGTTTCTGGCGGCGGGATTTTCCGCCACCATGGGTGCCCTGGTGTTCACGGTGCCCTTGTCCGGCTGGTACTTCGGCACGCTGACGCTCATCTCACCCCTGAGCAATCTGCTGTGCCTGTGGGCCGCCAGCGGCGTGTTCCTGCTGGGTTTACTGACGGTGCTGATTGGTTTTATTTGCTTGCCGTTGGCGAAACTGATTGCGGTGGTTCCCACTTTACTGGCCCGGTATATCCTGACTGCCGCGGGCCTGCTGGCAAAAATTCCATATCACGCAGCATATTTTGCAAATCCGTACCTGAAATACTGGCTGCTATTCGTTTACCTGCTGTTCCTGGCGGCGTGGCTGTACCGGAAAGCGCCCCGGCGGAAATACGCACTGGCGGCTATTCTGACGTGCCTGACCCTGGCGCTGACCGTGAAGCTGGGGGAGTGGCGGTATCACGCCGACCTGGACATCAAGGTGCTGGACGTGGGCCAGGGCCAGTGCGTTCTGCTGGCCTCCGGCGGAGAGTTCACTCTGGTGGACTGCGGCAGCGGCAACAGCTGGTACGGGCCCGGCGATATCGCCAGCCAGCACCTGCGGGCCATGGGCTGCTGGAAGCTGGGCCGCCTGATTTTGACCCACTACGATTCCGACCACATCAATGGTGTCCGGAGCCTGCTGGCCCGGATGGATGTAGATACCCTGCTAGTGCCGGAGCTGGCTGATGACGGCCCGGGCGGTGAGATTTTAGAGCTTGCCCGCGCCCACGGCGTCACTGTGAAAGCCGTGGAGGATGAAATAAACCTCTCCATAGGCTGTGCCGTGCTGACGGTCCTGCCGCCGGTAGGGGAAAGGGAGGACAACGAGCGGGGCCTCTCTGTCCTGGCCTCCGCCGGGGAAAAAGATATTCTCATTACCGGCGACATGGACGGTGCCACGGAGCGCAAACTCCTGGAAACCTATGACCTGTCGGACATTGAAGTCCTGGTGGCAGGTCACCACGGCTCTAAATATTCCACATCCAATGACCTGCTGGACGCCCTGGCCCCGGAGACTGCCTGCATCAGCGTCGGCTCCAACAGCTACGGCCATCCAGCCGACGAGACCTTGCGGCGGCTGGCGGAGTATGGCTGCGCTATTTACCGCACAGACATGCAGGGAAGCATTCACCTATCACTGAATTGAGGAGACTGACATGGCATACGCGAAAAAGCCCCCAAAAACCAACGAAGCCTATCAAAAATTCAAGGCTGACCTGTCCGCCGGAGCGGTGGGCTGCGCCTATATCTTTTACGGTGAGGAAAGTTACCTCCGGGAACACTATCTGGAGGAGCTTCGGAAAAAACTGGTGCCCGCCGGATTTGAGGAGTTCAACTATCACCGCCTGGAGGGCAAGGACCTGACGGTCCAGACATTGACAGAGATGGCGGAGGCCATGCCCATGCTGTCGGAGCGGACGCTCATCGTTGTCACTGACTTCGATATCTTCAAGCTGGGGGAGGAGCAGCGGGAGAAGCTCATCGCCCTGCTGGAGGACATCCCGCCCTACTGCTGCCTGATTTTCGTCTACGATACCGTGGCCTATAAGCCCAACAAGACCATGAAAAAGCTGTGCAAGGCCATCGGCGACCATGTACAGGCCGTGGAGTTCCGGGCCCAGGACAGCAACGACCTGGTGGCCTGGATCGCCCGCCGGTTCAAGGCTCTGGGAAAGGAGATTGACCGCCAGACGGCGGAGTATCTGATCTTTACCTGCGGCGGCCTCATGACGGGACTAGTGCCGGAAATTCAGAAGATTGGCGCCTACGCCAAGGGCAAGACCATCACCCAGCAGGACATCGACGCCGTGGCGGACCCGGTACTCTCCGCCGAGGTGTTCAAGCTCAGTGACGCGGTACTACAGGGAAATTACGACCAGGCAGCCTCCATCCTGGGAGACTTGCTGAAAATGCAGACGGAGCCTATCAAGATTCTTGCGGCCTTGGGCAGCCAGCTCCGGCGCATCTACACCGCCCGCCTTGCGATTGACGGCGGCAAGGACAAATACTGGCTTATGGAGCTGTGGGAGATGAAGAGTGATTATCCCGCCAAGCTCCTGCTGAACGCCGCCAAGCGGACGACTGCGGACTGGTGCGCCGATGCGGTAAAAATGTGCCAGGTCCTGGACCGCCGGATGAAGAGCGAAAAGGGCATTGATTCGGTGGGTGAGCTGAAGCTCTTGCTGGTACGGCTGGGGGCAAAGCGAAAATGAGAAAGATCAAAGAGGTCATCGTGGTAGAGGGCCGGTACGACAAAAACGCCCTCAGTCAGGTGGTGGACGCCACCGTCATCACTCTAGGGGGCTTTTCCGTGTTCAATGACAAGGAAAAGCTGGCTTTCCTGCGCAGACTCGCGGAAAAGCAGGGTCTCATTGTCCTGACAGACAGCGACGGCGCTGGGTTCGTCATCCGCAATTACCTGAAGGGCGCCCTGCCGAAAGAGCTGGTGAAGCAGGCGTATATCCCCGATATTTATGGAAAGGAGCGCCGCAAACGCGCTCCTGGCAAGGAGGGCAAGCTGGGCGTGGAGGGCATGAAGCCCGACGTGTTGCTGGCATCCCTGGAGCGGGCGGGCGCCACCTTCCTGGACGAAGAAAGTGCCGCAGCCAAAAAGAGTGACCCCATCACCAAGTCGGACCTGTTCGCCCTGGGCCTCACCGGCGGGCAGGACAGCTCCGCCAAACGGCAGGCACTGCTGCGGAAGCTGGAGCTGCCGGGGCATTTAACGTCCAACGGCCTGCTTGAGGCATTGAACCTGCTGTACAGCCGGGAAGACTTTCTGAAATTCACGGAAACATTCTGAAAAACCCATATTTTGCCATTTTACAAGTGTAATTCTGCAACAAAAATTTCCTTTCTCCTAAAATTCGACAAAACTCGACAATCAAAAGTGCTATCCTGAACTGCAAAAGGAGGTGCTTTTGATGCGCAGAATTTTCATGGGAACAGCCCTGTGCCAGGACCTGCCGGTCCGGTATTATCTGCTGGCGGAGGATCGCGAGGACGAGACAGAAACCTACGGCATCGGCGTGGAATACGCCGGAGAGATAGAGGAGCTCCCGAACATCACGCCCTTTCAGCATCGTATTCAGAAATTGGCGGAGGCACTGATGCAGGGGTGTGTCACGCCGGCGACGCTTCGGGATGTGACGGAGGACTGGCTCCTGACTTGAAATCACTGATTTTCCTTGCATTTTTTCCATGGATTCTGTATAATACAATTCCATGCTAAAAACTTGCACAGGAAGGATTGACAGCCATGGCTGACGAGATCAAGACCACGCAGGAGGAAGTATCCGAGAGCCGGAACTTCATCCATGCTTTTATTGAAGAGGACATCGCCCCCGGCGGACAGTTCGAGGGCATGACCGTTCATACCCGTTTTCCCCCGGAGCCCAACGGCTATCTGCACATCGGCCACTGCAAGGCCCTGACCATCGACTTCGGCACGGCTGAAAAGTTCGGCGGCCTGTGCAATCTCCGGATGGATGACACCAATCCCACCAAGGAGGATGCCGAGTTTGTGGATGCCATTCAGGAGGACATCCACTGGCTTGGCTTCGACTGGGGAGACCGTTTCTTCTACGGCTCCGACTATTTTGAAGAGGACTACCGTCAGGCGGTGGGGCTTATTAAAAAAGGCCTGGCCTATGTCTGTGAGCTGTCTCCCGAGGAATTTAAGGAGTACCGGGGCAGCATTGGTGTGCCCGCCAAGAGCCCCTACCGGGACCGTCCCATTGAGGAAAGTCTGGACCTGTTTGCCCGGATGCGGGCAGGAGAGTTTCCCAATGGCGCCATGACCCTGCGTGCCAAAATCGACCTGGCAAGCGGCAACTTCAACATGCGGGACCCTGTGCTGTACCGCATCAACCATATGCACCATCACCGTCAGGGCGACAAATGGTGCATCTATCCCATGTACGACTTCGCTCATCCTATTCAGGACGCGCTGGAGGGCATCACCCACAGCCTTTGCTCTTTGGAGTTTGAAGCCCACCGTCCCCTGTACAACTGGGTGGTGGACAACTGCGACCTGCCCGCAAAGCCCCGCCAGATCGAATTCGCCCGTCTGGGCATCGATCATACGGTCATGAGCAAGCGGAAGCTGCGCGCTCTGGTTGAGAGCGGCAAGGTTTCCGGCTGGGACGATCCCCGGATGCCGACCCTCTGCGGCCTGCGCCGCCGTGGCTACACCGCCAAGTCCATCCGAAATTTCTGCGAGCGTATCGGCGTTGCCAAGAGCGCCAACGTGGTGGAATACGGCTTCCTTGAGCACTGCCTGCGGGAGGATCTGAACGAGATGGCTGAGCGTGTCATGGGCGTTCTGCGGCCCATCAAGCTGACCATTACCAACTACCCCGAGGGCAAGACCGAGACCGTCACTGTGGAGAACAACCCCCTGGACCCCGCCGCCGGAACCCGGGAGGTCAGCTTCTCCCGGAATCTGTATATCGAGGCCGATGACTTCCTGGAGACCCCGGTGCCCAAGTACAAGCGCCTGTTCCCCGGTGGTCCCGAGTGCCGTCTGAAGGGCGCCTATCTCATCACCTGCAACGGCTGCGTGAAGGATGAAAACGGCAATGTCACCGAGGTCCTGTGCGAGTATGACCCCGAGAGCCGGGGCGGTGATCCCGCCGACGGCCGGAAGGTGAAGGGCGCTACCATCCACTGGGTGGACGCCGATACTGCCATCGACGCCGAGGTGCGGCTGTACGACAATCTGTTCTCCGACGAGTCTCCCGACAGCGCCGACAAGGATTTCATTGATTGCCTGAACCCCAACTCTCTGGAGATCCTTCAGGGCTGCAAAGTGGAGGCCAGTCTGAAAGCCGCCGCCGAGGCCTATGAGCTGACCGAGAAGAAGGGCAAGACCGCCCCGTCCTTCCAGTTTATGCGTCTGGGCTACTTCTGCCTGGACAGCAGAGATTCCAGCCCGGAGCATATGGTGTTCAACCGCAGCGTGTCTCTGAAGGACAGCTTCAAAAAATAAGAAGACACCGCCGCTTTTCAAACGAAAAGCGGCGGTTCTTTGCTCATATATCCAGTTTTTCAGGGAGCTTGTAAAAAGTGAAGGTCCCGGTACCCAATAGGGTTTCGTTCTGGTCCGTGATGCGGACGTCGAATACACATACCGTCTGTCCACTCTTTATTTCCTGTGCCTCCGCCGTCAGGCAGTCGCCCATGTTGGCGCTGCGGAAGAAGTTGTAGCTGGCGTTCATGGTGACGGCCTTATATCCGTGAGACGCCATGGCGGAACCGCAGGCGGTATCCGCCATCGTAAAATAGACTCCGCCATGGGGCACCCCCAGGGGGTTGGCGTCCTCCGGGACGACCGTTTTGGTGACCCGTGCGTAACCGGGGCCGATCTCCTCTACGAAAACGCCCTGCCGCTGGACATACGGGTTGTGGCTGTTGCGGAAGTCCGCCATCTTCTGATAGTTCATGGAAGCCCTCTTTTCTGCGTTCTAATGAGACTATCATACGCTTTTTTGCCGAAGCCGTCAATTTGATCCGCTGCTGTTCTTCTAATTTCCGGGAACCATTTCAGAATCATTTCAGACTCCATTGCTATTCTTTTTCCATCAACTGAAAGGACGTGAGGATATGAGACGAATGACCGCGCTGGTACTTGCGTTGGCGCTGGCAATATCTTTAACTGCCTGCGGAACAAAGGCAGAGACACAGGAGGAAAGCGCAACAACGTATGATGGTGCCACCGCCATTCTTTTAGCGGACGATGGTATCACTGTGGACGGTGCGCCCGCCTCCACAGATAAGACGGCGGCGGTCTACACCGCAAACGACATTGTATTCTACCTGGAGGGTCAGGATTTTACCTACGGTGAGGGGACTGAGGCCGACGGCCACAGCAAGGCGGAAGCCGATGCCCATACCGTTGTCCATATCACCCAGCCGGGCACCTACGTTCTCAGTGGTGCATTGTCCGCCGGGCAGATAGCCGTGGACCTGGGAGAGGACGCGGAGGAGGACCCCGGCTCCGTCGTGACGCCGGTCTTGAACGGTGTGGACATCACCTGCACCGTGGCGCCGGCTGTCATTTTCTACAACGTCTATGAATGCGGCCCTGCGGACACGGAGACCGCCACAAAGGACGTGGACACCTCCGCCGCCGGTGCGAATGTCATCATCGCGGACGGAACTGTCAACAACGTCTCTGGCTCCTATGTAGCCCGCATTTACAAGCCGGGCAGCGTGGAGCTCAGTGAGGACGGCACCGAGGTGGTGGACAGCAAGAAGCTCCATAAGTATGACGGTGCTTTCTATTCCAAGATGAGTATGAACGTGGACGGCGGAGACCAGGGAACCGGTGTGCTGAACATTGACGCCGAAAACGAAGGCCTGGATTCCGAGCTGCATCTGACGATTAGCGGCGGCAACATCAACATTACCTCCGGCAATGACGGCATCAACACCAACGAGGACGGCGTGTCTGTTACCACTATCAACGGCGGTACGCTTACTATTGATGTGGACGGCGCCACCGGCGAGGGAGACGGTATCGACTCCAACGGCTGGTTAGTGATCAACGGCGGCACTGTTATCGCTGCCGCATGCGGCGACAGCCAGGACGCCGGTATCGACTCTGACAACGGCATCTATATCAACGGCGGTACGGTGGCGGCCTCCGGGAATATGCTGGACCGTATCGATGGTGGGGAGCAACCCTACGTTGTGTTTGGCTTCCGCCAGCGCCAGCAAGGCGGCACCACCGTCACCCTGAAAGCGGAAGATGGTGCTGCGGCAGGGGAGTGGACGCCTGCCAATGACTTCACCTACCTGGTGGTCTCCGGCCCGGAACTGACAGAGGGGACCTATACCCTCTGGAGTGGGAATACCCAGCTAGCTGGCGCCGCTGGGATGACCGGAGGGAAAGGCGGCATGGGCGGTTTCCGGCCTGATGGGGCAGAGCCTCCCGAAGGCTTTGAGAAGCTGGAGGGCATGGAGCCGCCCGAGGGCGAACCAGGTCAGCGTCCTGAAAAGGAGCATCCACAGCCTAACGAGGACGGCACCATCACCCTGCCTGACGGTACAGCCATCGACCCGGCAGACAGGAAGCGGCCGGAGCCTTCCGAGGGCTTTGGCAGGAAACCGGAGAATATGGAGGCGGCAGAGGTCAGCACAGACTTCGTACTGACTGCAGAAGGCGGCAGCTTCGGCAGCATCGCTCCGGCGGAATAATGCAGAAAGGAGGCCCGAAAGGGCCTCTTTTCGCGTTAAATGTTTTTTTTGATGGTATTGATGGCGCCCTTTTCCAATCTGGAGACCTGCGCCTGGGAGATGCCCACCTCGGCGGAGACCTCCATTTGGGTCTTGCCCTCGTAAAACCGCAGAGACAGGATGCGCCGTTCCCGCTCGTCCAGCCGGGCCAGGGCGTCTTTCAGGGCAATGCGGTCCGTCCACAGCTCGTCGGTGTTCCGGGTGTCGCTGACCTGATCCATGACGCAGATGGCGTCACCGCTGTCGGAATAGACAGGCTCATACAGCGAGACCGGGTCCACGATAGCGTCCATGGCAAACACCACTTCCTCCCGGGGAATATCCAGCTCTTTGGCGATCTGCTCCACCGTGGGCTCCCGCTGGCTTACCGCAATGAGACGATCCCGGGCCTGGAGCACCCGGTAGGCCGTATCCCGCATACTGCGGGACACCCGAATGGAGCTGTTGTCCCGCAGGTAACGCCGAATTTCCCCAATGATCATGGGTACGCCGTAGGTGGAGAATTTTACCGGCTGGGTGATGTCAAAATTATCAATGGCCTTGATAAGTCCAACGCAGCCCACCTGGAACAGGTCGTCCGCGTTTTCGCCCCGCCCGGCGAACCGCTGGATGACGGACAGCACCAGCCGCAGGTTTCCCTCGATGAGCTGGCGGCGTGCCTCCTGGTCACCCTCCTTTGTTCGACGCAGCAGCTCCATAGTTTCATCATTTTTCAGGACCTTTAGCTTCGCCGTGTTAACACCTGCGATCTCGACCTTTCCCTGCATCGAAAACCGCCCCCTGCCTCTTGTAAACTTCTGTGAGCAGTATTGCCGGAGGCGATTTTTCCTATACTGGGAGCTTTTGTCACATTCTGGGGGCATAGGACAGACGCCTCCGCGCATAGGGTCATCTGTAAGGAGGGATATGCGATGCAGTGCAGGATACGGGATTTACGGTGTAAGGAGGTCATCAACATCTGCGACGGCTGCCGGCTGGGTTTTGTAGGGGATGTGGATGTGAAGGTGCCGGAGGGACAGGTGGTGGCCATCGTAGTTTTTGGACCCTGCCGTTTTTTCGGCCTGTTCGGCAGGGGGGAGGAGTTCTACATCCCCTGGGACTGCATCCAGCGCATCGGGGATGATATTATTCTCATCGACAAACCCTTCCAGAGGCGGGACCCGAATCTGGAACGGAAGCGCCGCCGTAAATTCTGAGCGGTGAAAACCAGGGAAATAATCACGAATTTTCCAATATTTCTTGGAAAAAATACTTGCATTGACCATACGCTTGTGGTATTATATTTCAGCATTCCGCACGGTGCGTCGACTTCCTGTTCGTGCCCAGAGTCAAAGACTCGGGTCAGCAGGGGGGATGAAGCCGCCGGAGGTAAAAACGAAATTGATTTGGAGGAACAAACAAACATGGCAAATTCTAACGTCGTATCCATGAAAGCCCTGCTGGAGGCAGGCGTCCACTTCGGTCACCAGACCCGCCGCTGGAACCCCAAGATGGCTCCCTATATCTACACTGAGCGCAACGGCATTTATATCGTTGACCTGCAGAAGACCGTTCGCAAGCTGGAGGAGGCCTATAACTTCGTCCGTCAGCTGAGCGAGAGCGGTCAGTCCCTGCTGTTCGTCGGCACCAAGAAGCAGGCTCAGGAGGCCATCCGCGAGGAGGCTACCCGCTGCGGCCAGTACTATGTCAACGCCCGTTGGCTGGGCGGCATGATGACCAACTTCAAGACCATGCGCACCCGCGTGGACCGTCTGAACCAGCTGAAGACCATGCAGGCTGACGGCACCTTCGATATGCTGCCCAAGAAGGAAGTCATGAAGCACCTGGGCGAGATCGAGAAGCTGGAGAAGTACCTGGGCGGCGTGAAGAACATGAAGAAGCTGCCCGGCGCCCTGTTCATCGTGGATACCCGTAAGGAGCGCAACGCCATCGCCGAGGCCCACAAGCTGGGCATCCCCGTGGTCGCTATTGCCGATACCAACTGCGATCCCGATGAGATCGATTATGTCATCCCCGGCAACGATGACGCCATCCGCGCCATCAAGCTGATCTCTTCCATCATGGCCAACGCCGTGCTGGAGGGCAAGCAGGGTGAGCAGACCGCTGAGGCCGCCGAGGAGAAGGCTGCCGAGGACGCTGAGTAATTCAGGACGTTTCGAGCGCAATGCGCTTGTATCAAGATATTGGAGGAAATTAAAATGGCTTTTACCGCAGCTGATGTGAAGAACCTGCGCGAAATGACCGGCGTGGGCATGATGGATTGCAAGAAGGCTCTGGCCGCTTCCGATGGCGACATCGACAAGGCCATTGAGTTCCTGCGTGAAAAGGGCCTGGCCGCTTCCGCCAAGAAGGCCGGCCGTATTGCTGCCGAGGGTATGGCTTACGCTGCCGTCATCGATGGCATGGGCGTGGTGGTCGAGGTCAACGCCGAGACCGACTTCGTGGGCAAGAACGAGAAGTTTGTGGACTTTGTCAAGGGCGTTGCCGCTACCGTGGTCGCCAACAAGCCCGCTGATCTGGATGCCCTGATGGCCTGCAAGTACAACGGCACCGAGAACACCGTTACCGAGCAGCAGCAGGAGATGGTCCTGGTCATTGGCGAGAACATCAAGGTCCGTCGGTTCGCTTTCTTCACCGAGGGTGTTTCCGTTCCCTATATCCATGCCGGCGGCAAGATCGGCGTGCTGGTGAACCTGGCTGTCGAGGGCGGCGTTGACGCCACCGAGATCGGCAAGGATGTCTCCATGCAGATCGCCGCTCTGAATCCCCGTTTCTGGGATAAGTCTCAGGTCACTCAGGACGTTCTGGACGAGGAGAAGAAGATCATGATGGTCCAGATGGAGAATGACCCCAAGATGGCTTCCAAGCCTGAGGCTGTTCGTGAGAAGATCGTCATGGGCAAGCTGAACAAGTTCTACTCTGAGAACTGCCTGCTGCAGCAGGAGTTTGTCAAGGACAATACCCTTACTGTCGAGAAGTATATCGCCTCTGCCGCCAAGGCGCTGGGCGGTACCGTCACCTTCAAGGATGCTGTCCGCTTCGAGAAGGGCGAGGGCATCGAGAAGAAGCAGGAGAACTTCGCTGCTGAGATCGCCTCCATGGTGAAGGGCTGATTGCCAAACTTTCCAAAAGGCAGACGCAAATGCGTCTGCCTTTTTCTTTCTGCTTTTTGAGGTAAAATACGGATTGTCCTTGTATTTAGTGTTGTGAACTGGTATAATACTCCTATATTTTGGGCTATTATGACTTGGAGCACACTATGCTGCATTATCTTCAGGAACTGTTTCAAGCGCTTGACGTCGTTTCTCTGCTGGATGCCGTTCTCCGCGTGGCGGCTGTTTTGCTGTGTCTGACCGTCCATGAGACTTGCCACGGCCTAACGGCCTATGCGCTGGGCGATCCCACCGCCAAATCCATGCACCGGCTGTCTCTGAATCCTCTGCACCACATCGACTGGTTCGGCTTGTTCATGATGCTTGCCGCGGGATTTGGCTGGGCAAAGCCGGTACCGGTTGACCCCCGGTATTTCAAAAAGCCGAAGGAGGGCATGGCCCTGACGGCGCTGGCAGGGCCGGTATCCAACTTTCTGCTTGCGCTTTTGCTGATATTTATCAGTAAACTGATTTACCTTTACGCCCCTTATACTGTGGTCATGGACACGGTTTTTACCTTTTGCCTTTACACGGCGGCGCCCTTGTCCATCGGCCTGGGGCTGTTCAACCTCATCCCCATCCCGCCGCTGGACGGTTCCAAGGTCGTGGCAGTACTGCTGCCGGACCGGGCTTATGGGACATTGATGCGGTATGAACGGTATGGGATGCTGCTGCTTCTTGCGCTGTCTCTTCTCGGCGTGTCGGGCGGTTTTATCAGCGGCGTAATTGGCCGGGTGTATGAGGCCATGTTCAACTTGATCTATTGAGGTGTTCTGATTTGGAAAACCCCGTATTCAAACTTGAAAAAGTCGTCCGTTCTAGGTCAGAGGAGATGCAGGACTTTGAAGGGCCTCTGGACCTGATCCTGTTTCTTCTGGGCAAGAACAAAATGGAGATCCAGGACATTTCCATCTCCCTGATCTGCGACCAGTATCTGAACTGGCTGGAGCAGCGGCAGAAGATGGACCTGGAAGTAGCCAGCGAGTTTGTTACCATGGCTTCTCACCTGGTCTATATCAAGACCCGAATGCTGCTGTCGATTGAGGATGAGGAAGCCCAGAGTGAAATGGATGCCCTGATCCAGTCTCTGGAGGAACGGCGGCGGAACGAGAATTATGTCCGCGTCAAAACCCTGGCCGCCAAGCTGGGTCCCATGGGAGAATTTGGCCGCAATATCATTACCCGGAACCCGGAGCCGGTGAAACGGGGCAAGATATACGAATACGACCAGGAGCGGGCGGATCTGGTGCTTGCCATGGCGGAGATCCAGAACCGGGCGGAACGCGCCCTGCCGCCGCCCAAGGCCGCTTTCCAGGACATTGTCCAGCACGAGCCCTATCCGGTGGAAAGCAAGGCCCGGGATATTATCCGGCATCTAAAGCAACACGGTATTACCCGCTTTTTGCTGCTGTTTCGGGGCAGCCGCAGTCGAAGCGAGGTCGTGGCGACCTTTCTTGCGGTGTTGGAGCTTTGCCGTGCCCGCGTGCTGCGGCTGGCCGGTTCTGAAACGGACTGCACCGTCCGCCAGGAGGGCGAGCTGCCGGAAAATCTGACGTTGTAATTCGTATAAGGAGACTGCCATGGAAAACATGGAGATGAAAGAAATAGAATCCGCCATTGAAGGCATTTTGTTTGCGTCCGGGGAGCCGCTTCCTGTGGACCGCATCTGTGTGGCTCTGGAAATAGACCGCCCCACAGTGGAGCAGGTGCTTCAAAAGCTGACGGATTACTACGCCTATGAGCGCCGGGGTATCCGGCTGCTGCGTATCGAGGACAGCTGGCAGCTTTGCTCCGCACCGGATTACGCGGATGTCATCCGCAAAGCCTTTGAAATTCGCAAGCCCGCCAAGCTGAGCCAGCCGGCATTGGAGGTCCTGACCATCATCGCGTATTATCAGCCCACGACCCGGGCTTATGTGGACCAGATCCGTGGCGTGGACAGCTCCTATACCATGGGCCTGCTTCAGGAGCGAAAGCTGATCGAGGAGTGCGGACGGCTTCAGGTACCTGGTCGGCCCCGGCTGTATCGAACCACCAAGCAATTCCTGCGGGCGTTCCACTTGACCAGTTTAGACGACCTGCCGGAAGTTCCGGACTTGGGCGGGGAAGGGCAGATGCGTCTGACCGAAGACGGTCAGATTGTGGACCCCACCGAGGTGGCCGAGATCACCGGCGCGGACACACCGGAGGAAGCATCTTTCCCGGAATCCGGCACCGAGGCCTCGGAAGAATAACCTATAATCCTGGCAGGAGGTGAGAAGCGTTGGCAGTCATACTTTGGATACTGGGCGTTTTGCTGGCGCTGATCGTGCTGCTGTGTGTGACCCGGGTCGGTGTCCACGCGGTATTTGGCGAAAGGCTTCTGCTGGATGCGAAAATCGGATGGTTCCGCATCCATATCCTGCCCGCAAAGGAAGCGAATAAAAAGAAGAAAGAGCGGGGAAAAAAGGAAGAGGATACAGAGGAAACGACAGAAAAAGCGGCAAAAAAGCCGCCGTTTCCAAAACCTTCTTTCACGGATATCCGGGATGCGGTATCTGTGCTCTTGCCGCCGCTGAAACGGGCGCTGGACCACACCCGGCGGGGACTGCGCATCGATCCTCTGGACCTTAGTGTGACTCTGGGAGGCTCGGAGGATCCTGCGTCCGCCGCCCAGCTTTATGGGGAACTGAACGCTGCTGTCTGGTCAGGCATGCCCGTTCTGGAGCGGCTGCTGGTCATCCCTTCACCCCATATCCATATCGGTATCGACTTCATGGAAACCAAGACAAAGCTGGAGGGTGAGGTGGGCGTCACCGCCAGAATCGGTACGCTGCTGTCCGTGGGTGCCACCATCGGCTTCCCGGCGCTGAAATGGTTCCTTCAGTACAAGAAGAAAGAAAAACAGCCGCCGGAGCCAAAGTCGGAACCGGCCGCAGCCTGAGAAAGGATGAGCATGATGGAAAACAAGATGGAAAACAAAAGTCCGCTGAATGACATGATGCGCAATGCGATGGAAAAGGTGCGGGAAATGGTGGATACCAACACCATCGTTGGACAGCCCATCACCACGCCCGACGGCGTGACGCTAATCCCCATTTCCAAGGTCAGCTTTGGCTTCGGCAGCGGCGGCGGAGACTACGGCAAGGCACCTAAGGAGAATTTCGGCGGCGGTGCTGGCGGCGCTGTGAAGATCGACCCTGTGGCGTTCCTGGTCATCAAGGACGGCACCACCCGAGTGCTGCCGGTGGCGGTACCGCCCGCCTCCACCGTGGACCGTATCGTGGACATGGTGCCGGATGTGATGGATAAAGTGGAAAAATTTTTCGACAAGAAGGAAGCTAAAGAAACCCTCTGAGGGGGGTATACTACCATCACTGTGAACAAATGAGGTGATGGTGGTATGCGCAGACGGATTTTGACATTTTTCCTTGCAATCTTGCTGCTGTTCAGTATAAATCCTTGTCAGGCAAAGGCGGTGGGGACTTCTGCCGCCGCCGCGATCCTGGTAGATGCGGACAGCGGCCGGGTGCTGTATGACCAGAACGCGGATGCACGGATGCTGATTGCCAGCACCACCAAGATCATGACGGCGCTGGTGGCCATCCGGGAAGGTAATTTGTCCGACGTGGTCACGGTCAAACGGGAAGCCACGCTGACAGAGGGCTCCTCCATGTATCTGAAGGAGGGGGAACAGCTCACCCTGGAGACGCTGCTCTATGGATTGATGCTCTGCTCCGGAAACGATGCCGCCGTGGCCATCGCGGACCATGTGGGCGGAAGTCAGAAGGGCTTTGTGAAGCTGATGAACGAGACGGCCAGGGAGCTTGGCTTGGAAGCGACTTCTTTTGCCAACCCCAACGGCCTGGATGCGGAGGACCACTATTCCACCGCCCGGGACATGGCGAAGCTGGCCTGTGCCGCCGTGCGGAACGAGACGCTGCTCCGCATTGCCTCCACCCAGAGCGTCACCATCGGCGGGCGTACCATGACGAACCACAACAAGCTGCTGCGGTATGTGGACGGCTGTCTGGGGCTCAAAACCGGCTATACCCGTGCCGCCGGACGGACCTTAGTGAGCTGCGCGGAGCGCAGAGGCCAGCGGCTGGTGGCGGTAACACTTCAGGACGGCAACGACTGGGCGGACCACGAGGCGCTGTATGACTACGGCTTTTCCACCTATCCCGCCCACCGGGCGGCGGTCCTTGGGAAAGTGCTCTGTCAGGCTCCTGTGAAGAATGGGCTGCGTGCGTCCATACCTCTGGTGGCGGCAGAGAGCTTTTCCTGGCCGCTGGCTGAGGGAGAAACCCTCGATATGACCGTGGAACTGGACACGCCTCTGACGGCGCCCGTTTCGGCGGGCCGCAGAGCGGGGGAAGCTGTTTTTTCCCTGAACGGCAGGGAAGTGGGCCGTATCGGATTGCTGTGCGGCGAAGCTGTTCCGCCGAAGCTGGATTCCGCCATGGCGGTATTGAAACGCGGACGATTGTTTTCCAATGAGGATTGACATATGGAAGAACGACTGCAAAAGTTGCTTTCCGCCGCCGGGGTATGCTCCCGCCGGGCGGCGGAGGGATACATCACGGAGGGCCGGGTAACAGTGAACGGCATCCCGGCGGAGCTGGGCCAGCGGGCCGACCCGGGAAAGGATGACATCCGGCTGGACGGCAAGCCTATCTCCGGTCCGGAAAAGCCGGTCTATCTGCTGCTGAACAAGCCCCGGGGATATGTGACGACCCTCTCTGACGAGCAAGGCCGGAAAACGGTGGCGGAGTTGGTGCGGGACTGCGGTGTCCGGGTATATCCCGTAGGCCGCCTGGATTTGGACTCCGAGGGCCTGCTGCTGATGACCAACGATGGAGCTCTGATGCAGCACCTCATCCATCCCAGCGGCGAAATTGATAAAGTGTACCAGGTCTCCGTCTATGGTCCTGTGCGGGGCTGTGCGGCCCATTTGGCGTCGCTGACGGACCTGGAGGGAGAGCCTATCCGCCCGGCCCGGGTGGAGGTCCTGCGGCAGACAGAACAGACAGCGGAATTGTCCGTCACCATCCACGAGGGGAAAAACCGGCAGATACGGCGGATGTGCGCCGCCTGCGGCCTGACGGTGAAACGCCTGCGGCGGGTGCGGGAGCACACGTTGGAGCTGGGCGATTTGCCTACAGGGAAATGGCGCTATTTGACGCAGGAGGAACTAAAAGCCTTGCAGGAAGGATAAGCAGCCCCAGTGAACGGCTGTTTATCCTTCATTTTCTTGCAAGTCACGAAAAAAATCCTGCAAAAACCGTTTTCTTTTCCCGACAGTTGTGGTACAATACCGCAGGAAAAACCAATACCTGACGGGCACGGAGGGATTGACCGTGGCAAAGAGTATTTTACATACGATAGAGAACAATATGAGCAGTTTTTCCAAGGGACAGAAGCGGATCGCCGGTTATATCCTGGAAAACTACGACAAGGCGGCTTTTATGACTGCCAGCAAGCTTGGAAAGCTGGTGGGCGTCAGTGAATCCACTGTGGTGCGGTTCGCGTCTGAGCTGGGCTACGACGGGTATCCCAGTATGCAGCGGGCCCTGCAGGAAATGATCCGCAGCCGCCTGACCTCCACGCAGCGTATCCAGGCGGCGGGGGACTTGCTTGACCGCCAGGATCTGCTGGGGGCTGTTCTGCAGTCTGATATTGACAAGCTGCGGGAGATCGTGGGCGAAGCCGACCGGAGGGAATTCGACAACGTTGTGGAGCGCATCATGCAGGCTCGCCATATCTATATTTTAGGTGTCCGGTCTTCTTCGTTTGTAGCGGGGTATTTGAATTTTTACATGCATCTGCTGTGTGAGAATGTGACGCTGGTGCAGTCCAACGCGGCGGGTGAGATTTTTGAGCAGCTCTTCCGCATCGGGCCGGAGGATGTGATGATCGCTATCAGCTTCCCCCGGTACTCCAAGGTAACGATGAACACGGTTAAATTTGCCCAGGACCGGGGAGCCAGCATCATTGCCATCACAGACAACGAGCTTTCTCCGGTCTACCAGATGTCCGATGCGGCGCTGCTGGCGCCCTGTGAGATGATCTCCTTCGTGGACTCCATGGTGGCGCCCCTGTCCCTCATCAACGCTCTGCTGGTGGCGCTGGCCCACCGCATGGGAACGGACGTGTCTACCACCTTCGCGGAGCTGGAGGACATTTGGAACGAATACGGTGTATTTGGAAAGATGGATGATGAGTAAAGAGATCGTAGTGGTGGGCGGCGGCGCCGCAGGCATGATGGCCGCCATCTCCGCAGCGGAGAAGGGCGCCCGCGTGACTCTGCTGGAGCCTAACGAGCGCCTGGGAAAAAAGCTGAATATCACCGGCAAAGGCCGGTGCAACGTCACCAACGACGCGGGGCTGGAGGAGCTGTTGGCGAACACGCCGAAAAACGGTAAGTTCCTGTACAGCGCCTTTTCCCGTTTTGATGGCCGGGACGCCAAAGCGTTTTTTGAAAGCCTGGGCGTTCCACTGAAAACGGAGCGGGGCAACCGTGTGTTCCCGGTATCTGACCGCGCCTTCGACATCAGCGGCGCTTTGGAGCGGCGGCTGAAGGCTTTGAAGGTCGTTCTGCGCCGTGACCGGGCGGTATCCCTGGACATCCGGGACGGTATGGTCCACAGCGTCAGCGGCGATACGGGCGTTTATCCCGCGGAGGCTGTCATCCTGGCCACCGGAGGCGTCAGCTATCCAGCTACCGGTTCCACCGGGGAAGGCCACCGGATGGCAGCGGAGGCGGGACATACGGTAACACCGCTGCAGGGTTCCCTGGTGCCGCTGCGGGAGCAGGGACATGACTGCGCCCGGATGCAGGGCCTGAGCCTGCGGAACGTGGGCCTGACGGTATTTGAGAACGACAAAAAAATCTATACGGACTTCGGTGAGCTGCTGTTTACCCACTTCGGCCTCAGCGGACCGCTGATTTTGTCCGCTTCCGCCCATATGCGGCGTTTTGAGAAAAAGGCGTACCGCATCGAGATCGACTTAAAGCCCGCCTTGGACGAGCAGCAGCTTGACAAGCGACTGCTGTCCGATTTTGCGAAATACGCCAACAGTGATTTCTGCAACGCCCTGAACGACCTTTTGCCCCAGAAACTGATTCCGATAATCGTGGAGAGGGCGGACATCCCGCCTCACCAGAAGGTCCACGACCTGACAAAGGAGCAGCGGCGGGGGCTACTCCAGTTGTTAAAGCACTTCCCGGTAGTAATTGCCGGGCCATGCCCGGTGACGGACGCCATTGTGACTTCCGGCGGCGTCAAGGTAGGGGAAATCGATCCAAAGACAATGGAATCAAAGATTGTAAAGGGACTTTACTTTGCAGGTGAGCTGATCGATGTGGACGCCTACACCGGCGGCTTCAATCTTCAGATCGCCTGGGCCACAGGCCGTGCCGCCGGATTTGCGGCGGCAGAGAACGAAACATGACAGGAGAGACGACCATGCACACCATCAGCGTTGCCATCGACGGCCCCTCCGGTGCGGGGAAAAGCACCCTGGCCCGCAGTATTGCCGCGAAGCTGGGTTATTTATATGTGGATACCGGCGCTATCTACCGCACCATCGGTTATCACGCTTTTTCCACCGGAATTGACCCCAAGGATGAAGCGGCGGTATCTACTGCTCTGCCGGAGCTTCTGGTAGAGCTGGCCTATGGGGAGGATGGCCTGCAGCATATGTTCCTCAACGGTCAGGATGTGACGAAGGAAATTCGTCTGCCGGAGGTATCCATGTACGCCTCCGCCGTGTCCGCCCATCCCACGGTGCGGGCATACCTGCTGGAGATGCAGCGGGAGCTGGCTCGTACCCACAACGTCATCATGGACGGCCGGGATATCGGAACCGTGGTCCTGCCGGACGCCCAGGTCAAGGTGTTCCTGACGGCCTCTCCCGAGGCCCGCGCCCATCGGCGGATGCTGGAACTGGAGCAGCGGGGCACACCTCAGCCCTTTGAACAGATTTTAAAAGACATCCAGGAGCGGGACTGGAACGATTCCCACCGGGCCGCAGCACCCCTGCGTCAGGCGGAAGACGCCGTTTTGCTCGATACCACGGAGCTTACCTTCCAGGAGAGCGAAGCCGCCCTGCTGGATATCATCCGGGAGAGGACTGGAGCATGAAGCCCATAAATCGTTTTTTTGTTTTTGTATATTATGTGCTTGGATTTATCATGCGGATCATCCATCCCACCACGGTGGAGGGGCTGGAGAAGCTGCCGAAAAGCGGTGCTTTATTGTGCCCCAACCACTCCAGCAACTGGGATCCCGTTCTGCTCGGCCTCAGACTGCCGGTGAATTACCGGCTCCACGCCATGGCAAAGGAGGAACTGTTCAAAAATCCAATCCTGGGCTGGATCATCCGTAAGCTGGGTGGGTTTCCCGTCAGCCGGGGCAACAACGATATCCAGGCCGTCAAGACCGCCATTCAGGTCCTGAAGGCAGGGGATAACCTGCTGATCTTCCCGGAGGGAACGGTGGTCCGAAACGGTGTTGGGTATGTGGACGGCCTGCCTGCCCATGCCAAGAGCGGCGTAGCCATGATCGGCGTCCGAACCGGGGCGAAGCTGATCCCGGTATTCATGGACGGAGAGAAAAAACTGTTCCATCGGACCCGCATCATCTTCGGCGACCCCTATGAGCCGGTCTATACCGGCCGCCATGGTACATCTGAGGAAATGCAGAAGATCGCGGATGACATCCTGGCGGCAGCCTATGCTCTGGGCGGCCAGGCTGTTGGAGGTGCGCCGCTATGAGAGGAAAGATCATGCTGGCGGAAAGCGCCGGCTTTTGCTACGGAGTCCAGCGGGCGGTGGATCTGGCCGAAAAAACAGCTGATGAACAGGGAAGCTGCTGGATGCTGGGAGACCTCATCCACAATACCCATGTGGTGGAGGACCTGGCGGCCAGGGGCATCCGCAAAACATCGGATACCGATTCCCTGGGCATGGGAGATACCGTCATCATCCGTTCTCACGGAGAGCTGAAAAGCGTTCTGGACGGATTGGATCAGCGTGGCGTCCGATGTGTCAACGCCACCTGTCCCAACGTGGTCCGCATCCAGCGGCTGGTAGCCCAGGCGGAGCAGGAGGGACGCCAGGCGGTCATCATTGGCGAGCCGCACCACCCGGAGGTGATGGGTGTAGCCAGCTGGTGTGCCCATCCGCTGGTTTTTAACGGGCCCGACTCCATTAAAATGTGGTTGTCGAAAAACCCGGAAAGCCGCGAAACCCCTCTGACAGTAGTGGCTCAGACCACCTGCATTCGTGAACTTTTTGAAACTTCTTGGAAAATCCTAAAAAAAGAGTGTACAAACGTAAAAATTTTTGATACAATATGCAATGCTACGCATAAGCGGCAAACGGAAGCGGCGTTCATCGCCGGCCAAGTGGACGTGATGGTCGTGGTAGGAGACCGGAAGAGTGCCAACACAAAGCACCTGACAGAGATCTGCATGAAGGAATGCCCCCGCGTGCTCCAGGTAGAGAGCGCGGACGAGCTGCCCCATGGGATTTTTGCCGGATGCTCTGCGGCGGGACTGACTGCCGGCGCCTCCACACCTGCGGGCATTATTAAGGAGGTATATGCAACGATGAGCGAAGAAATCAAAGCGGCCGAGGGCAAAGAGGAGTCCTTCGAGGAATTACTGAATCAGTCTTTCAAAACTTTAAATACAGGAGAGAAGGTAACCGGTATCGTCACGGCCATCACCCCGACTGAGGTGCAGGTGGACGTGGGGGCCAAGCAGGCCGCTTACATCAAGCTGAGCGAGCTGAGCGACGACCCCAGTGCAAAGCCCGAGGACATCGTCAAGATCGGCGATGAGATCGAGACCTACATTGTCCGCGTCAACGACGTGGAAGGCTATGCCGAGCTGTCCAAGAAGCGTCTGGACGCCGTCAAGGTCTGGGAGAACATCGAGACCGCCGTGGAAGAGAAGGCTGTCATGGAAGGCACCGTCACCGAGGAGAACAAGGGCGGTATCGTGGTGTCCGTCAAGGGCGTCCGCGTGTTCGTCCCCGCTTCCCAGAGCGGCCAGCCCCGCGGCGCTGACCTGTCCGAGATGAAGGGTCAGAAGGTTCAGCTGCGCATCACTGAGGTCAACCGTGCCCGCCGCCGTGTGGTGGGTTCCATTCGCAGCGTTTCTGACGAGGCCCGTAAGGCCGCTCAGGAGGCTGTTTGGGGCTCCATCGAGGTTGGCAAGCACTACACCGGCACCGTGAAGTCCATGACCAGCTACGGCGTGTTCGTGGATATCGGCGGTGTGGACGGCATGGTACATATCTCTGAGCTGTCCTGGAGCCGCATCAAGACCCCCTCTGAGGTCTGCAAGGTGGGCGACACCATGGATGTGTACGTCATTTCCTTTGACGCTGAGAAGCATAAGATCTCTCTGGGCGTCAAGGATCACAGCGTCGATCCCTGGACCGTGTTCATGAACAAGTACAGCGTGGGCGATGTGGCCTCTGTCCGTATCGTCAAGCTGATGACCTTCGGCGCCTTTGCCGAGGTCGTGCCCGGCGTGGATGGCCTGATCCACATTTCCCAGATCGCTGACCGCCGCATCGAGAAGCCCGAGGATGTCCTGTCTGAGGGCCAGATCGTGGATGCCAAGATCACCGCTGTGGACGAAGAGAAGAAGAAGATCTCCCTGTCCATCCGCGCTCTGCTGGCTCCTGTTGTGGAGGAAGCTGCCGAGGAGGCTCCCGTCGAGGAGTAATTTCATCTGCAAAGAGGCAGGCTGAATAGGCCTGCCTCTTTTTTTGAAAAACTTGTGATTTTTTTCACGTTTTCGTTGCATTGTGCATTTCAATCTGTTATAATCTTGACAATGCGATGTATGACTATATGTGACCTCATCATACAACAATTCAGATAGGGAGGAAGAAATATGAGCTATCAGGACGAATACAAGCAGAAGTTAAAGACCGCGGATGAAGCGGTACAGGTGATCAAGTCCGGCGATTGGCTGGATTACGGATGGAGCATCTGTACTGCAAATGCATTGGATAAAGCACTGGCAAAGCGCATGGAGAGCTTGACGGACGTCAATATCCGCGGCGGCATCCTGACCCGCCGTCCCGCTATTTTTGATGTTCCCAATGCCGCCGACCACTTCACCTGGAACTCCTGGCATATGTCCGGCATTGAGCGCAAGGCCGTCAAGGAGGGCTTCTCTTTCTATATCCCCCTGCGCTATTCCGAGCTGCCCGGCTACTACCGCAACTGCATCAAGTCCCTGGACGTGGCTATGTTCCAGGTGGCACCCATGGACGAGCACGGCTATTTCAACTTCGGCCCCGGCGGCTCTCACCTGAAGGCCGTCTGCGAGTGCGCTAAGACCGTCATCGTGGAGGTCAATAAGAATATGCCCATCTGCCTGGGCGGTTTTGATAACTGCGTCCACATCAGCGACGTGGGTATGATCGTTGAGGGCGAGAATCCTCCCATGGAGACGCTGGGCGGCTCCGGAGAACCCTCCGATGTGGATCTGGCCATCGCCAATCTGGTGGTGCCTGAAGTCCCCGATGGCGCCTGCCTGCAGCTGGGCATCGGCTCCGTGCCCAACACCATCGGCAAGATGATCGCAAAGTCCGACCTGAAGGATCTGGGCGTGCATACTGAGATGTATGTGGACGCTTTCGTGGATATGGCCGAGGCCGGCAAGCTGACCGGCCTGCGCAAGCCCTTTGACCGTGGCCGTCAGGTCTACGCATTCGCCGCAGGTTCTCAGAAGCTGTACGACTATATCAACAACAACCCCGCATGTATGGCGGCTCCCGTCAGCTATGTCAACGACATCGCCCGGGTGTCCCAGATCGATAACTTCATCTCTATCAACGGTGCGGTGGACATCGACCTGTTCGGCCAGGTGTCCTCTGAGTCCTCCGGCATCAACCACATCTCCGGTGCCGGCGGCCAGCAGGACTTCGTCATGGGCGCGTACCTCGCCAAGGGCGGCAAGAGCTTCATCTGCTGCTCCTCCACGGTGATGGACAAGAAGACCGGCAAGCTCCAGTCCCGTATCCGCCCCACGCTGCTGCAGGGCTCCATTGCCACCTGCACCCGCACCAACCTCCACTGGCTGGTGACGGAGTACGGCAAGTTCAACGCCAAGGGCAAGTCCACCTGGGAGCGTGCCGAGGGCCTCATCAACATCGCCCATCCCCAGTTCCGGGAGGAGCTGATCGCGGAAGCGGAGAAAATGCACATCTGGCGCCGCTCCAACAAGAAGTAAACATCTGTTGTATATGATAGTCGGCGGGTATTCGGTGGAATACCCGCCGATTTTTGCAGAAATCGTTTCATTTTTTATAAAAATGCTTGTAAATCACTAAAAATATCGGTATAATATATTTCAAACGGACTACAATTTGCAGAAAAATGACCCAGACGGATACCAAGCGCAGGCGAACGAGGAAGTACAGAGAAAGGATTAGGGACTTGCCATGTTCAGCATTGGGGATCTGGTCGTGCATCCCATGCACGGCGCCGGCGTGATCGATGACATTGTCCGGGAGCGGGTAGCGGGTACAACAAAGGAATATTATGTGTTCAAGATGCCCATGGGCGGGCTGATCCTGAAGATCCCGACAGAGAACAGCCAGACGATCGGCATCCGCAAGGTGATCTCCAAAGCGGAGGCAGATGAACTCCTGGAGGCGATCCCGTCCATTGCAGTGGAACACAATGCAAACTGGAACAAACGTTACCAGGAGAATTTACTGCGCCTGAAAAGCGGTGACCTCCGGGAGGTTGCGCAGGTCATCAAGGGCCTGATGCGCCGGGATACGCTCCGCGGGCTGTCTACCGGGGAGCGGAAAATGCTGCACAGCGCAAAGCAGATCATGATATCTGAACTGGTTTTGGTATTGGATTCCGATTATAAGTCCGTGGAAGGGCAGCTGGACCGTGTCATGTCACAGAAAGCCCCAAATTGATGAAGCTCTGAGAGGAATGAAAGATGTTTCCTTTTTTGAAGAAGATGCGGGAGAGCAGACGGCCTTTCTGCTCTGCCCTGGTGGCCGCCGCCGGAAGCTCCAGCCGGATGGGCGGCCTCAATAAGCTGCTGGAACCGTTGGATGGCATCCCGGTTCTGGTGCGTACACTGACGGCACTGCAATCGTCCCAGCGGGTGGATGAGATCGTGGTGGCGACCCGGGAGGAAGACCTGGTGGAGATCTCCCAGCTCTGCCGTACATATGGCATCAGTAAATGCACAAAGGTCATCCGGGGCGGCGAAAGCCGCGTCCACTCCGTGCTGCTGGCCGCGCTGGAAGCATCCCCGGAAGCAACGCTCCTGGCGGTGCAGGACGGAGCGCGTCCTCTGGCAACACCGGAGCTCATTGACCGGGTCATTTCCGCGGCAAGCCGCTGCGGCGCCGCGGCGCCGGCTGTTCCGGTAAAGGATACCGTAAAGGTGGTGCGGGACGGTGGGGCCGTGGAGCGGACGCTGGATCGGGACAGCCTGCGGGCCGTTCAGACGCCCCAGGTATTTGAGGCTGATTTGCTGAAAGCCGCCCTTCAGGCTGCCGTGGACAGCGGCAGCGCCGTGACGGATGACTGCGGCGCGGTGGAGGCATTGGGCAAAGTGGTTTTTCTGGTGGACGGCGATGAGGCCAACATCAAGATCACGACGCCCATCGACCTCACACTGGCGGAGGCCATCTTACAGGCAAGGGAGAATCAGGCATGACGAATCTGCGTATTGGGCACGGCTATGATGTTCACCGTCTGGTGGAAGGGCGGAAGCTGATTCTGGGCGGCGTGGATATCCCCTGGGAAAAGGGCCTGCTGGGGCACTCGGACGCGGATGTGCTGGTTCATGCTGTCATGGACGCGCTGACCGGCGCGGCCCGGCTGGGGGATATCGGGAAGCTGTTTCCCGACACCGACCCGGCTTATGCCGGTATCTCCAGCCTGAAGCTGCTGTCGGAGGTCGGGCGGCTGCTGGGGGAGAAGGGCTTTGCCGTGGTGAATATCGACGCCACGCTGCTGGCCCAGGCGCCCAAGGTAGGGCCGTACAAACAGACGATGGCGGAAAATATGGCCGCTGCCCTGGGCATCGGCCCTGAGCAGGTCAATGTAAAGGCCACCACGGAAGAGGGGCTGGGCTTCACCGGAGACGGCTCCGGCATGGCGGCTCACGCTGTGGTATTGCTGGAAATTCTTAGATAGAGAACGTTAAGGGACGTGCCTGCGGCACGTCTCTTTTCTCACCATTTCTCCTTCTTTCCGTAAACTGGATAGAAAGGAGGAGTGCCTATGGACTACTACTTGATTCTGGCCCGCTCCGTAACCTATGCCCAGCGGATGCAGTTCGCGCTTGAGCGGGCAGGTCTCCGCTGCCAGATATTCCGGGCCCCCAGGGAACTGACCGACCTGGGCTGCGCCTACGCCGTGCGGCTGGCAGCGGCGGACCTCGCCGATGCATTGACGGTTCTTCACAGGGAATCTCTGGACCCTGTTCAAATATTTCTCAACCAACGAGGCGTTTTTCGGGAGGTCGGCCATGATTTATCTTGACAGTGCGGCTACCACCTTCCAAAAGCCGCCTTCTGTAGCCGCCGCCATGCAGGACGCCCTGCTGACAATGAGCTCTCCAGGGCGGGGAGGCTATCCTGCCGCCATGAAAGCGGCGGAGACAGCTTTTCAGTGCCGGAGTGAGCTGGCAGAGCTGTTCGGCGTCGGAAACCCGGAGCGGGTCATTTTTACCTCCAATGCCACGCATGGATTAAATATCGCCATCAAAAGTCTGGTGCCGCCGGGCGGGAAAGCAGTCGTCTCCGGGTATGAGCACAACGCTGTGACACGGCCGCTGACGGCGCTGGGCGCAGAGGTCTCTGTGGCAGAAGCGCCGTTGTTCCGGCAGTCTGAGGTGGCCGCTGCTTTTGACCGACTGGTCGTTCCCGGCACTGACGCCGTGATCTGCAACCACATTTCCAACGTATTCGGCTTTATTCAACCCGTGGAGGCGATCGCGGCGATGTGCCGTGAGCGCGGCGTGCCCTTCATCATCGACGCCTCCCAGTCCGCCGGAGTGCTTCCTCTCAACCTGGACCGGCTGGGAGCAGCGTTCATTGCCATGCCCGGCCACAAGGGATTATACGGCCCCCAGGGGACAGGGGTCCTGCTGTGCGGGGAAAATGTGCCTGTCAGGACCTTGCTGGAAGGCGGAACAGGCAGCTTATCCATGCAGCAGGAGATGCCGGATTTTCTGCCGGATCGCCTGGAGGCCGGCACTCATAATATGCCCGGCATCGCAGGGCTGCTGGCAGGCGTCCGGTTTGTCAAGCAAAGAGAGATGGCCAACATTCTCAACCATGAACGCCGTCTGACTCTGCTGGCGGCAGAGGGATTACGGACATTCTCCGGTGCAAAGGTCTTTGCCATGCCGGGACTGCGGGAACAGGCCGGGGTACTGTCCTTCGTCCCGCTGAAAAAGGATGTGGAGGAGGTCGGCAACAGATTGGCGGAACAGGGAATCGCTGTCCGAACGGGCCTCCACTGCGCACCTGTTGCCCACAAAAGCGCCGGAACGCTGGACACAGGCACTATACGAGTGAGCTTTTCTGATTTGAATACACGGTCGGAAGTCTACCGGCTCTTAGCTGTCCTCCATGACCTTCTTCATTGATTTTTCTGAACAGTCCGTGAATTTTCCCTGGATTCGCCTTGCAATCTACTGGCATTTTTTATATAATCAAGATATTCATGGCCTGAAAGGGATGATGACGTAAAATGGATGTGAATTTCACCGTGCTGCTTGCTGATGTCGGCCGGTATTTGCTGTCGATTCAGGTCACAGATTATCTGGACATCGCCATTATGGCGCTGGTGCTTTATAAAATTCTGACCTGGGTGCAGAGCACCAAGGCGGCCAGCCTCCTCAAGGGCCTGTTCGTATTTCTGGCAGCGCTGATGCTGTCCTCTGTGTTCAAGCTCCACGGCATCAACTATCTGCTCAGCCGCATGGTGGATTTGGGTGTGCTGGCCCTCATTGTCCTGTTCCAGCCGGAGATCCGCCGTCTGCTGGAGCAGATGGGCAGCCGCCGTTTCATTGCCTTCTTTACCCACACGGAAGCCGGCAATGTGATGGACCAGATGATCAGCCAGACCGTTCTGGCCTGTACCGAGATGTCCCAGTCCCGCACCGGCGCACTCATCGTATTCGAGCGTGAGATGTTGCTGGATGACATGGTGCGCAGCGGTACAGTACTGGACGCCGCCGTTTCCAGCGAGCTTTTGAAAAATATCTTCTTCGTGAAAGCCCCCATGCACGACGGCGCCGTCATTGTCCGCCACGGGCGGGTACTGGGCGCCGGCTGTATGCTGCCGCTGAGCAAAAATGTCAATCTCTCCAGAGATTTGGGAATGCGCCACCGTGCCGGTATCGGCATGAGCGAAAACTCCGACGCGGTAGTGGTCATCGTCTCGGAAGAGACCGGTTCCATCTCTGTGGCCATCGGCGGTATGCTCAAGCGTCACCTGAAGCCGGAAACTCTGGAAAACCTCCTGCGGAACGAGCTGCTTCCGCAGGATGCAGAGGAATCGGACAAGCAGAAGTTCAGTTTGTTGAATCTGCTGCGCCCCAAAAAGGATGGAGGTGCGGATGATGCAGAATGAAAAGATGAACCATCGGAAAATCCTGTATATCCTGCTGTCCGTTCTGATCGCCGCCGCTGTCTGGGCCTTTGTGGACGAATTCGGAAACAACGGCGGACCTTTCCTGGTAGAGCAGAAGGTCACGGACATTCCCATCGAGTATATCTCAGAGGATACGCTCACCGACCGGGGATTGATGCTGCTGAAGGATGGCACCAGCCAGAGCATCGACCTGACTTTCCGCGGTTCCCGGCGCATCGTTACGCGGCTTGACCGCAGCAAGGTACGGGTGACCGTGGACCTGTCCGGCGTATCCAGACCCGGTGTCCAGGGTATTGGTACGTCAGTCTCCATTACAGACCGGAAATTTTCACTGAACAACAATGTGACCATCACAGACCGCAGTTTTTACAATGCTACCGTGAACATCAGCGAGCTGAACAGCCGTACCGTGGAGATACGCTGTGAAGTGACCGGCAATGTGGCGGAGGGTTATTCCGCCGGCGAAGTCCGGTTGTCCCAAAACACGCTGGAGATTCGGGGTCTTGCCAAGGACATCAATCCCGTCAGCTATGCCAAGGTCACGCTGGATATCGGTAAAAATACAATGGAAACTGTAACAAAGGACCTGTCTATCCAGTTCTATGACCGCTACGACCGCCTGATCGAAAACGATGACATTTATCCCCTGGCAGACAGCGTCCAGGCTACGCTGCCGGTCTATGTGACCAAGGAACTGAAGCTGGTCATAGACTTCCTGGAGGCGCCCGGCGCCCGTGTCAGCAATCTGGACTATACTATCAGCCCGTCCACCATCACCGTCTCCGGAGACGCCGGAAAGCTGAAAAATGTGAACACGATCGTGCTGGGCGAGTTCGATCTTTTGAAGCTGCTGGAGGAAGGCGCTTCCACCAACACCTATCCCATCATTATCCCCGACGGCTGCCAGAATCTCAGCGGTGTCACCCGGGCCACCATGCAGATCAACTTCAAGGACATGGCCGGTGCCGAGGTCGTGGCGACCCAGATGGAATACGCAGCGCTGCCTGAGGGTAAAGAGGCAGAGGTACTGACGGAGGAATTGACGGTGAGCATATTCGGCACGGCAGAGGAAGTCGCCGCCATCACCACCGAAAATCTGATCGTCACCGCTGATCTGACGGACTATGCAGCCGCTTCCGGCACCTATACCGTCCCCGCTACCGTGTCGGTGAAGGGCACCGGAGACATCGGTATCCTGGGCAAGTACCAGGTGCAGGTGACTATCCGGGAGTCCGCGCCGCCGGAAGAAGAACCTCCCGCGGAAGAATAATACAGGAGAAAAAACATGACCCAAATCGCAACTGTTGAACGTATCATCGACGCAGACCACGCGGAGATCTCCGTCCCCAGAAAATCCGCCTGCGGGCACGACTGTGAGGAGTGCGCCGGCTGCGGCGTCACCGGGGCGGCTGTCCACGCAAAGGCTGTCAACCCAATCGGCGCCCGTCCCGGACAGAAGGTGGTCGTACAGAGCAGCACCCAGAAAATGCTGGGCATCGTGGTCCTTGTCTATCTGATCCCCGTTGTACTGTTTTTGGCAGGCTACCTGCTGGCAGCTTTCCTGACTGCCAGCGTGGCTGTCCAGTACACGGTGGCTGTGGCAGCCTTTCTGATGGGCATTGGCTTTGCCATCCTGTATGACCGGCATCTGCGGGACAGGGGAGGACTTTCGTTCACGATCGTCCGTCTGTTCTGAGGCGTGTTCGGTTATGTGAGGCCCCCTCTCCAGGCGCTGAGCGAGGAGGAAGTGGAGCGGTTCCGGCGAATGTACTGCGGACTGTGTCATATCCTTGGACGGCGGTACGGTCAGGCAGCTCGCTTTATCCTGAATTATGATTTCACCTATCTGGCGATTCTCCTTTCCGACCCGGAGGAGGGAAATGTCTCCGGTGCCCGCTGCTATGTGAGCCCTCTGCGGCAGCGGGCTTACCTGGAATCCAGTGCGGCTATGGAATTGGCGGCGGATGAGAGCGTGATTTTGGCCTATTGGCAGCTGCGGGACGGTGTCTCTGACCACGACTGGTTCCACGGGCTGAAATACCGCACGGCTTCCGCTGCTCTTGAGAGCGCTTATCGGAAAGCGGCGGCTTACAGGCCCGGCTTTGACACGGCGGTACGGACACAGCTCAGCCGTCTTTCAGATTTGGAAAAGGAAAGCTGCTCCTCCATGGACATGGCAGCGGACGCTTTCGCGGCGCTGCTGGGCAGCGCCGCCCAGGAAGTATCCGATCCGGTTCGGCGCCGGGTGTTGGAGCAGCTTCTGTACCATCTGGGCCGCTGGGTCTATCTGGTGGATGCGGCGGACGATTTGAAAAAAGATGCTGCCAGCGGAAATTATAACCCCGTGGCTCTGCGGTTCGGTCTGACTACCGGAAGCTGGACGGCGGACGCACGCTGGGAATTCGCCCTCTCTCTGGACCATTCCATCCGCATGATGGCGACCGCCTTTGAACTCTGGGATTTTGGCGCCTGGACGCCCATCCTGGAAGCGACGATCTATCAGGGACTTTTCCAAGTTGGAAAATCTGTTCTGGACGGCACGTTCCGGACAACCTACCGCAACGATGAGAGAAAGAAACGCAAGAAGGTCGAGGAAAGCACATGAACGATCCCTATCAAATTCTTGGCGTACCGGAGACCGCCTCTGACGAAGAAGTCAAACGGGCCTACCGGGAGCTGGCACGGAAGTACCATCCTGACAACTACCACGACAATCCCCTGGCCGATCTGGCACAGGAGAAAATGAAAGATATCAACGCCGCTTACGAGCAGATCACCAAAATGCGCAGCGGCGCGAAAAGCGGCGGGTATTCTTCCGCCGGAAGCTCCGGCTCTTACGGCGGTTACGGCGGCTATCAGCAGCAGTACAGCAGCCAGTCCTCGTCAGGCAGCTCTGTTCTGCAGCAGGTACGCATTGCCATCAATACAGGCAATATCAGCCGGGCCGAGGCACTGCTTGCCAATTACAGCGACCATAATGCCGAGTGGAACTTCCTGCGGGGCGCTGTATGTTACCGCCGTGGCTGGATGGATGAGGCCAAGCGGTATTACCAGACCGCCTGCCAAATGGACCCCGGAAATGCCGAGTACCGTCAGGCGCTGGAGTTTATGGAACGCGGTACGGAATCGGCCTACCGCCCGGGCGGCCAGCCCTTTGGAACGGAAGTATGCGGCGGAAACCTCTGCCTGCCCCTGTGCTGTCTGTGGACGCTTTGCAACGGCGGCGGGTACTGTTTCTTCTGCTGAGAAATAGGAGGAAGCAAACGTGATCAAGAGTATGACCGGCTACGGCCGGGCAAGGGAAGTGCTGAATAAGCGGGATATCACCGTGGAGGTGCGCTCCGTCAATAACCGCTATCTGGACTGCACCGTCAAGATGCCAAGGATGTACGCTTTTGCGGAGGATGCGGTCAAGCAGCACGTGCAGAAGGCCATTTCCCGGGGAAAGGTGGATGTGTTCATCACCGTGGACGCCTCCGCCGCCGATGTGGCGAAGGTCACCGTCAACCGGGAGCTGGCGGCACAGTACGCCGCTGCCCTGCAGGAACTGTCTGGAGTCTGCGGTACCGAGTCCCATGTGACACCGGAGCAGCTGTCCCGGTTCCCGGATGTGCTGACCGTCACCAAGGCCGACGAGGACCTGGAAACCGTCAGCGCCGACCTTTGCACGGTTTTGGACAAGGCTCTGGCGGCGTATAATGAGATGCGGGCTGTGGAAGGCGCCAAGCTGGCGGAAGACATCGGAAACCGTCTCGTCTTTATTGAAAATTATACCAGCCAGGTGGAAGAGCGTTCTCCCCAGACCGTGGCGGAGTACCGGGCCAAGCTGACTGCCCGGATGCAGGAGGTGCTTCAGAGCACCACCATCGACCAGCAGCGCATCCTGACCGAGGCCGCCATCTACGCCGACAAGGTGGCTGTGGACGAGGAGACCGTCCGCCTGCGGAGCCATGTGGCCCAGCTGCGGACCATGCTCACCTCCGACGAGCCTATGGGCCGGAAGATGGACTTCCTGATTCAGGAGGTCAACCGGGAATCCAACACCATCGGCTCCAAGTGCAATGACGTAGCCATTGCCCAGGTGGTCGTTGGCCTGAAGGCGGAAGTGGAGAAGATGCGCGAGCAGGTCCAGAACGTGGAGTGAAAATATGAAGCTCATCAATATCGGATTTGGCAATCTGGTCAGCGAGGAGCGGCTGGTAGCGATCGTCAGCCCGGATTCCGCGCCTATCAAACGTATGGTCCAGGAGACCAGGGAGCGCGGAATGCTCATTGACGCCACATACGGCCGCAAAACCGCGTCCATCTTTATCATGGACAGCGACCATGTGATACTGTCGGCTCTGCCGCCGGAGAAATTCGGCATCAGCGGGGCAAACGTGGAAGAGAGATGAACGATATGAAAAAGGGAAAGACTTTTATTATTTCCGGCCCTTCCGGTGTGGGAAAGAGCACGGTTTTAAGCGCGCTGCTGGAAAAGCGGCCCAATGTGTACTTTTCCGTTTCCGCAACCACCCGTGACCCCCGTCCGGGTGAGCTGGACGGCATCCACTATCATTTCATGGATGTGGATTCCTTCCGAAAGTGGATCGCCATGGATCAGTTCCTGGAGTATGCGGAATACGTGGGAAATTTCTACGGAACGCCCAAGCGGTTCGTGGACGAAGCCATGGAGCAGGGAAAGGACGTCATTCTGGACATCGAGGTTCAGGGTGCCATCCAGGTGACCAGCAAGCGGCCGGACACGGTACGCATCTTTATCGCTCCTCCCAGTTGGTCGGAGTTGGAGCGCCGCCTTACGGAACGCGGCACCGACAGCAAGGACAAAATCCAGAAGCGGCTCCTGCGGGCCAAGGTGGAGTTCCAGACGGCACACACCTATGATTATTTTGTCATCAACGATACCGTTGAAAACGCAGTCAAGGAACTGGACGCCATTATGACGGCAGAGCACTGCAAGCCCAAGGAACGCATGGAGATCATCAACGGCAGATAAGTCCCTTAGAGTTTATAATATAAAAAATTTAGCCGAACGGCAGAATGGAAGTCGATCAATATGATGCTGTATCCCGCAATGAACAAGCTGACAAGCTATGTCCCCAACCGCTATATGCTGGTAAATGTGGTGGCCCGCCGGGCCCGCCAGATCGCAGAGACCGCTGAAGAGACAGGCGAGCGCTTGACTGAAAAGCCTGTGACTCTGGCTATCAACGAAGTGGCTGAAGGCAAGCTGGATGCTACCCAGATGGATCTGACCATCGAGGAAGAAAACGCGTAAACACAAAAGGAGGGGCGAGGCATGGAGACCGCTGTCATTGTAAAAGTTGCGGTCAGCGCCGCGCCCTATTCCATTGATAAGCCCTATGACTATCTGGTGCCTGCGGAGCTGCTGGAGGCAGCAGTGCCTGGGGTCCGGGTCACAGTGCCTTTCGGAAAGGGTAACCGGGAGTCCGAGGGGATCATTCTGGCCCGGGAGACCGGAGAAAAAACACCGGGGCTGAAAGCTCTGAAAGCTCTGCTGGACCAGGAGCCGGTTCTGGACCAGGACGGCATTTCGCTGGCGCTGTGGATGCGGCAGCGATATTTCTGCACCATGTTTGAGGCCGTTAAAACCATCCTGCCAGCCGGACTGTGGTATCGGTTCCGGGAAGTCTGGCATCTGAAGGGCGAAGCGGGGAGCGTTGAGACCGGGGAAAACATCGTTCTGAAAGCACTGGAAGCCAACGGCGGACAGTGCGATTTAGAAACGCTGCGGGATCTTTGCGGCGAGCAGGTTCCCTCTATGCTGAAAGCCCTCCAAAAAAAGGATCTTGTCTGGTGTGAGAACACTGCCAAACGCAAGATCAGCGACAAGACCCGCCGGATGGCCGAATTGGCCGTCAGCGCTGAGGATGCCCTGGCATTGACAGAACCCAGAAGACATTCTGCGCCCATGCGCTATGAGGCGATCCGGTTCCTGGCTGCCACAGGCCGGGCTTCCGCCGCTGATATCTGCTATTTCACCGGTGCCTCCATGCAGACCCTGCGAGGCCTGGAGAAGGCCGGTATTCTGGCTTTTTCAGATGAAGAGGAACTGCGTGTCCCGGAAGTAACACAACTTGAACCCGGCCCGCCTATCGTTCTCAATGAGGAACAGCAGGCGGCTTTTGATGGGATCATGGAGCTTGCGGCCCATCCCAACGGTGAGGTGGCTCTGCTGCACGGTGTCACGGGCAGCGGAAAGACCCAGGTCTACCTGCGGCTGGTGCAGGAGGTGCTGGATCAGGGCAAGACCGCTATCGTTCTGGTGCCGGAAATTGTCCTGACGCCGCAGATGATGCGAAAATTTTCCTCTTATTTTGGCAATGATGTGGCGATGCTCCACAGTTCTCTCCGCATGACAGAGCGCTACGACCAGTGGAAGCGCATCCGCCGTGGGGAGGTCCGGGTAGTGCTGGGCACCCGCTCAGCGATTTTTGCGCCTCTGAAAAACCTGGGCCTTATCATCATGGATGAGGAGCAGGAGGGAAGCTATCAGTCGGAGAACCCACCCCGGTATCACACCCGGGATGTGGCGAAATACCTCTGTGCCAAGCATGGCGCCACGCTGCTGCTGGGCTCCGCCACACCGACGGTAGAGACCGCATGGGCGGCGGAACAGGGCGTCTATCATAAGCTGCTGCTACGACGGCGGTATAATGAGAGCGCTTTGCCCCAGGTCATGGTGGCCGATCTCCGGGAAGAGATCCGAGATGGAAATCCCGGCCTGATTGGGCAGGTGCTCCGGGAGGAAATTGAAAAGAATCTTGCCAGCGGTGAGCAGAGCATCCTGTTTCTGAACCGCCGGGGCAGCAGCCGCTATGTGCTGTGCGGCGAATGCGGCTATGTGCCGGAGTGTCCCCGGTGCAGCGTGCCCATGACCTATCACTCCGCCAACGGTCGGCTGATGTGCCATTACTGCGGTCATTCCCAGCGGGCCACCGACGTCTGTCCGGAATGCGGCGGTATGATGAAGCACATTGGAACGGGCACGCAAAAGGTAGAGGAGGAGCTGCGGGAGCTGTTTCCGGAGACCGGCATCCTGCGGATGGACGCGGATACGGTCGGCGGCGGTCACGAAAAGCTCCTGAACCGTTTTGAAAAAGAGCGTATCCCCATCCTATTGGGCACCCAAATGGTTGCCAAGGGATTGGATTTTGATAATGTAACGCTGGTAGGCGTATTGTCCGCCGATATTTCCCTGTATGTGGACAATTACCGGGCAGCGGAGCGGACCTTCAATCTGCTGACCCAGGTGGTAGGCCGGGCCGGGCGTGGCAGGAAGCTGGGCCGGGCTGTTATTCAGACCTACACGCCAGGCAATGATGTCATCCAGAGCGCAGCCCGTCAAGACTACGACAGCTTCTACGAAAGCGAGATCAGGATGCGCCGCCTGCGGCGCTATCCGCCCTTTGCGGACCTGTTTACCATCACCGTATCCGGAACGGAGGAAGGCGCCGTACTGCGGGCTTCCGCCGGAGTCCGGGGACGGCTGCGGGAGCTGTTCGCACAAGACGATTCCGTGGAGATCCTGGGCCCCGCGCCTGCGCCGGTGGTGAAGCTGAACAACCGCTTCCGTTACCGCTGCGTACTGGTGGGGAAGAACGACAAGGCTACACGGGAAAAGATAAGCTGGCTTTTAAAGGACTTTGCAAATGACCGCGCCAATCGCGGACTGAATATCTTTACAGACTGCAACACGCTGGAATGAGCGAGGAGGATAAAAACAATGGCATTGCGCAAAATCGTAGAGCAGGGCGACGAGTGCCTGACGAAGGTCTGCCGCCCCGTGACCGTATTCAACAAGCGGCTCCATGAGCTGCTGGACGACATGACAGAGACCTTGTCCGACGCCAACGGCGCCGGTCTGGCCGCCCCCCAGGTTGGCGTACTCCGCCGCCTTTGCATCGTGATGGACGAAGAGTCCGGAGAGTATCTGGAGCTGATCAATCCTGAGATCGTGGCCCAGAGCGGTGAACAGACCGGACTGGAGGGATGTCTCAGCGTTCCCGGCAAGTGGGGCATCGTCACCCGACCGGCGAAGGTCCGGGTCCGCGCCCAGGACCGCTACGGCGATTGGTTCGAAGCCGAAGGCGAGGGTTTGAACGCCCGCTGCTTCTGCCATGAGCTGGAGCATCTGGACGGTCATCTGTACACCGAGCACATCGACCACTTCCTGTCCGACGAGGAACTGCGGGCATATCTGGAAGCGGAAGAGGAAGGGGAGTAAGTCCATGCGCATCCTGTTCATGGGGACGCCGGATTTCGCTGTGGCGTCCCTGATTCGGCTTGTGGAGGACGGCCACGACATCTGCGGCGTATTCACCCAGCCGGACAAGCCCAAAAACCGTGGGCACAAGCTTGCCTTCTCTCCTGTAAAGGAATATGCTTTGTCACAGAATCTGGCCGTATACCAGCCGCTCAAGATGCGGGATGGGGAGGCAATGTCCATTGTGGAGGAGCTGGCTCCTGAGCTGATCGTGGTGGCAGCCTATGGAAAGATTCTCCCGGAAAACATTTTGAACTACCCGAAGTACGGCTCTATCAATGTTCATTCGTCCCTGCTGCCAAAGTACCGTGGTGCGGCGCCCATCAACTGGGCCATTCTGGACGGCGATGCGGAGACCGGCGTGTCTATCATGTATATGGCGAAGGAGCTGGATGCCGGTGATGTGATCCTGCAAAAGGCAACCGCCATCGGTGAGGACGAGGACGCTCTGACCCTGACCGCCCGATTGGCGGAGCTGGGTGCGGAGGCCCTGGCTGAGGCTGTGGAGGCCTTGAAAAATGGAACGGCCAACCGCACACCCCAGGACGGCAGCAAGCAGACCTATGCCGCTATGCTCTCCAAGGAGATGTCTCCCATCGACTGGAGCCGCCCCGCCCGCGCCATCGACTGTCAGGTGCGGGGCCTGATCCCCTGGCCCTGCGCATCTACGGAGCTGGCGGGCCAGCGGTTCAAGGTCTACCGCACCGCGCCCGGAGGAAAGACGGACAAGGCTCCCGGCACCATCCTGGCCGCCGGGAAAATGGGCATTGAAGTCGCCTGCGGCGACGGAAAAAGCCTTTGTATCACAGAACTCCAGGCAGAAGGCGGCAAGCGCATGGCTGCGGCTGCTTATCTTCTGGGGCATCCAATTCAAATCTAAAAGAGGGATATTATGCCTGTTGATTCCTATATCTACGCGGGCGGATACGGTACCTTTCTGGCTAATAACATTTACTGCATCCTGCTGATTCCGGTGTTCCTGCTGTCTCTCTGGGCCCAGATCCAGGTCAGCGGGAACTTTCGGCGGTACAGCGCCGTCCAAAACCGCAGACGCCTCACTGGCGCTCAGGCGGCAGAGGCGGTGCTGCGGGCCCACGGCGTTTATGACGTGGGTATCCGTACCTGCCGCGGCAGCCTGACGGACCACTACGACCCACGGGATAACACCATCTATCTGTCTGAGGACGTATACAACGCCCCCACCATCGCGGCGGTAGGCGTGGCGGCCCATGAGGCAGGCCATGCGGTGCAGTACGCCGTGGGCTACGGTCCAATCCGCCTGCGGAGCGCCATCGTTCCCGTCACCCAGTTTGGCTCCAAATTTTCCTTTATCCTGCTGCTTCTTGGAATGCTGTTTTACAGCCAGAAGCTCTTTCTCATCGGCATCCTGCTGTTTTCCCTGACGACCTTTTTCCAGCTTGTGACGCTTCCTGTGGAGTTCAACGCCTCTCACCGGGCCATTGAGACGCTGGAAGGCCAGATGCTGCTGGACGAGGAGGAGATCGGCGGAGCAAAGAAAGTCCTGCAAGCCGCGGCACTGACGTATGTGGCCGCGCTGCTGATGTCCGTTTTACAGCTTTTGCGCTATGTGCTGATCTTCCTGTCGCGGAATAACCGCAGGGGAGGCCGGGAATGAAGCCATCTGCCCGAATCACCGCCCTGCGGGTATTGGTGAGCTGCCGCAGCAACGGTGCCTGGGCGGACGCCGCTCTGAAAGCCCAGATCAGCCGGGACGGCTTGTCCGGCCCGGACGCGGCACTTTGCAGCCGTATTGTCTACGGCGTCATGCAGCACCAAATGCTGCTGGACTTCTATATCGGCGCATACTGCTCTCAGAAGCCGGACCACCTGCAACCGCCGCTTCTGGAGATTTTGCGCATCGGCGCGTATCAGATACTTTTCCTTGACAAAATTCCTGACAGCGCCGCCGTCAATACCTCTGTGGAGCTGGCAAAGCTGTCAAAGAGGGGACAGGCGTCCGGCCTTGTCAACGCTGTTCTCCGTAAGATTTCCCAGAACAAGGAATCTCTGCCGCCCATCCCGGACCGGGATGAGGTTCAGCATCTGTCCATTCAGTACAGCCATCCCAAGTGGCTCACGAAACGCATGGTAAACCTGCTGGGCAGGGAGGAGGCGGAGCGGTTTCTGGCCTCCAACAACCAGATCGCGCCGTTGACCATCCAGGTCAATCCGCTGAAAACGGCCATGGAAAGCCTGGTGGAAGAACTTCGTCAAGCCGACATTGAGGTTCGTCCTCACGCCTGGGTGCCGGACTGTCTGGAGCTTTCCGGCACCGGCGACCTGACGGCTCTGCCTGCCTTCCGGGAGGGGAAGTTCCTGGTTCAGGACCCCGCCGCCCGGCTGGTATCGCTCATTGCGGGCATCCGGCCCGGCCTGAAGGTGCTGGATGTATGCGCCGCTCCCGGCGGCAAGTCCCTCAGCGCCGCCTTTACCATGGCTGGACAAGGCTCCATTGTGGCCTGTGACCTCCACGACAATAAGCTCAAGCGTATTCAGGAGAGTGCTGACCGCCTTGGCGTGGACATTATCACCACTCAGGCGGCGGATGGCCGCGTGTTCCAGCCGGAATGGGAGGCCGCTTTCGATGTAGTTCTGGTGGACGCCCCCTGCTCCGGCCTGGGGATCATCCGCAAGAAGCCGGACACCCGGTATAAAAAGGCGGACGATTTGTTTTCACTTCCTGTCATTCAGTCTGCCATCCTGGATAATGCCGCCCGGTACGTCCGTCCCGGCGGCACGCTGGTCTACTCTACCTGCACGATTCTGCCCGAAGAAAATGAACAGGTGACGCAGGCTTTTTTGGCAGAGCATCCGGACTTTACGATGAACCCCTTTGAACTGCCCCAGCCTGTTGGGAAAACGGACGGCTCTCTGTCCCTGTGGCCCCAGCGCCACGACACGGACGGCTTTTATATTTGCCGCATGACGCGGAGCTGACACGAGGATATCTATGCAAGATTTGAAATCCATGACCCTGGAGGAAATGACGGCAGCCCTGAAAGCCATGGGACAGCCGTCTTTCCGAGGCAAGCAGGTCTTTACATGGCTCCATAAGGGCGTCACCTCCTTCGACGAGATGACGAACCTGCCCAAGGATCTGCGGGACAAGCTGAAAAGTGTATTTACGTTGACGGTGCCGAAGGTTGCGCGGAAGCAGATGTCCAAACAGGACGGCACCATCAAATACTTATGGGAGCTGTCGGACGGCAACTGCATCGAATCTGTTCTGATGCGCTACCACCACGGGAACACGGTGTGCATTTCCTCCCAGGTAGGCTGCCGGATGGGCTGCGCCTTTTGCGCGTCCACAGTGGCGGGCAAGGTGCGGGATCTGACGCCTGCGGAAATGCTGGACCAAGTGCTCTTTACCCAGTTGGATTCCGGCCTGGAGATCAGCAATATCGTGCTGATGGGCATTGGCGAGCCCATGGACAACCTGGATACGGTTCTGCGCTTTCTGGAGCTGGTGAACCATCCAGACGGCATGAACATCGGGATGCGGCACATCTCTCTGTCCACCTGCGGCGTGATACCCGGTATCCGCCGCCTGGCGGATCTGGGCTTACAGCTCACATTGTCTGTGTCCCTCCATGCGCCAGACAGCGAGACCCGGTCGAAGATCATGCCGGTGAACCGGGCCTATGATGTGGAGAAGCTGTTTGACGCCTGCCACGATTACTTCAAAAAGACCGGACGCCGTATTTCTTTTGAATACGCCATGATCGACGGCGTCAACGATCAGGATTGGCAGGCTGACCTCATCGCCACCAAGCTGAAAGGAATGCCCGGTCATGTGAATCTGATCCCGCTGAACGATGTGGTGGAGAGCCCCTTCAAGCCCTCCAAGCGCATCGCGGCGTTCCAGAAGCGGCTGGAGTCCCACGGCATCACTGCCACGGTGCGGCGAAGCCTGGGCGGTGATATCGATGCCTCCTGCGGCCAGCTCCGCCGCAAAGCCATGGAGGAAGCGGAGAAAGGAGAGAAGCGATGAAAGCATGGGGAGTCACGGACATCGGCCTTGTCCGTAAAGAAAATCAGGATGCCTATTTGATTCGGGAGGCAACGCCTTCCGGTTATACCATCTGTGTCGTCTGCGACGGTATGGGCGGTCCCGCCGGCGGCCGGCTGGCCAGCCAGATCGCGGTGGAAACTTTTACCGCCGAACTGGAGCATCTTCTGACTCCCGGCATGATGCCGGAGCAGCTGCGGGAGGCCTCCTCCTACGCAGTTTCCCAGGCCAATGCGGCTATCCGGGAGGCGGCAAGAAAATCCGAGCAATATCAGAATATGGGCACTACGCTGGTGTCCGCCGTATCTTATGCCGGTGGTGTCGTTATTACCAATGTGGGGGACAGCCGGGCTTACCACATTACAAAAGACAGCATCGTCCGCATCACCAAGGACCATTCCCTGGTAGAGCGGATGGTGGACCGGGGAGATATTACCGCCGAGGAGGCCCGGCGGCATCCCAACCGCAATCTCATCACCCGCGCTTTGGGCCCCGACGCGGACGCCCAGTGTGACGGCTACATCTGTCCTATGGAGGCAGGGGAGCATCTGCTGCTCTGCACTGACGGTCTGGTCAACACAGTCACAGATCAGGAAATGCTGCACGAAGTTCTGCACCGTGCGTCGCCGGAGGAGTGCCTTGTTCATTTGCTGGAAATCGCCAAATCGCAGGGCGCCCCTGACAACGTGACGGCAGTCCTGATGCGGAAACTGTAAGAAAGGGGGGAGACGTATGGATCAGTATATTGGAAAAATGCTGGATAACCGCTATGAGATCCTGGAGCGCATCGGCACAGGCGGCATGGCGGTGGTCTACAAAGCAAAATGCCACCGTCTTAACCGCCTGGTAGCCGTGAAAATCCTGAAATCTGACCTGGCCCAGGACGAGGATTTCCGTCGCCGCTTCAACGCGGAGTCCCAGGCTGTCGCCCAGCTGTCCCATCCCAACATCGTATCCGTTTACGATGTGTCCCGCGGCGGCGATACCGAGTATATCGTCATGGAACTCATCGACGGTATTACCCTCAAGCAGTACATGGAAAAGCGGGGCCAATTGAACTGGCGGGAATCTCTGCACTTTATCACCCAGATCATGCGGGGTTTGAGCCACGCCCACAGCCGGGGCATCGTCCACCGGGACATCAAGCCGCAGAACATTATGGTCCTGCGGGACGGCAGCGTGAAAGTGGCCGACTTTGGCATCGCCTGCCTGGAAAACTCCGCCCAGACGCTGACTCAGGAGGCTCTGGGTTCCGTCCACTATATCTCTCCCGAACAGGCACGGGGCGACCGTACCGATGCCCGCAGCGACATCTATTCCGCTGGTGTGGTACTCTATGAGATGCTGACCGGCCGCCTGCCCTTTGAGGGGGATTCCGCCGTTTCCGTAGCCATTCAGCACCTGAGCTCCATTCCTCTGGCGCCCCGGGAGATCAATCCCGATATTCCCGAGCAGATGGAACTGATTTGTATGAAGGCCATGGCTTCGGATATTGACCGGCGGTATAACTCTGCTGACGATATGACCGCAGATCTGGAAGCCTTCCGCAAGAACCCCGGCGTCAGCCTGGACTTCGAGCTGGAAGACCTGCATCCCGAGGAGATAGATGAGCCTACCCGTCCGCTGCGGGTCGCTCCGTCCCACGGGGCTGCCTCCGCTGTACAGCAGCAGTACAAAGTGCCTCCCGTCCATGAGCATGAGCGCCGCCGGGACTATGAGGACGAAGATCCTGGCCGCGGGAAAAAGCATACGACGGTCCTGCTGGTCATCGTTGGCATCCTTGCAATCGCCCTGGCAGCCGTGCTATTCCGTTCTATTCTGAATTCTTTCGAACCTCCTGTGGCTGAGACGTATGTGGTGCCGAACGTGGTAGGCTACACAGTGGAGGAAGCCAGCAATCTGGACAATGTAAAAGACATTTTTGACATCTCTGTCAAGGAAGAGCCCTTCTACAGCGATTATCCCGTGGGTACCATCGCCCGGCAGGATCCCGCCCAGGGTGAACACCGCAAAGGGGATAACCGTGTTATCACCGTCTGGGTCAGCGCCGGTGAGGAGACCGGCGAGATGCCCTATGTGCTGAATAAAACGGTGCAGGAAGCCAAGGCGGATATGAAGAGTTTGATCGACAAATATAACCTGGTCATTGACGACTCCGAGGAACAGTTCAGCGAAGACGTGACGGACCGGTATATCATCTCCAGCGACCCGGCTTTTGGCGAGCCGCTGCGGAAGGGACAGACCGTGAAACTGGTGGTCAGCAAGGGACCTGAGCTGAAAGATGTGGTGGTGTCCAACTTTGTGGGTATGACCTACGGAGATTCCAAGATGCTCGAACTGCTGCAAAAATCCAAGCTGACCTGTACGGACGCCGATGTGGAGCTTGTCAACAGCGACCGTCCCGGCGGAGAGATCGTCTGGCAGAGCCTGGCACCCGGCGACACCGCTAAGGAGTGGGATACCATCCAGTTCCAGGTCAGCTCAGGTCTGGCGGCCGTAACCATTACCGAGGATATTCCGCTGCCTCAGGATGGACGTGAAAAGGTACTAATGGAAGTTTTTGTCGGCGACGAGGAAAAGCCCCAGTACAAGGAGACGCTCAACTGTTCGGATGGATATGCAAGAGTCTCGCTGAGCGGCTCCGGTACCCAAAAGATACGGGTCTATTTTGACGGCACCCTTGCTCAGGACCTTACCCACAATCAGACCTTTGGTTGATATGAGTGAAGGACGTATTCAAAAAGCCCTCAGCGGCTTCTATTATGTGGATACCGGCACGGAGGTTCTGACCTGCCGTGCCCGCGGAAAATTCCGCAAAGACGGCGTCTCTCCTCTGGTGGGTGACAGTGTGGAAGTGCGCGAACTGGGGAATGGAGAGGGCTTCGTGGAAGCCATCCTTCCCCGGAAGAACGCATTTACCCGGCCTGCCGTAGCTAATATTGACCAGTTGGTGGTCATAGCTTCTGGTGCCATTCCAAAAACAGACCCATTTCTTATTGACCGTGTCGCGGCCATCGCGGCGCTGAAGGGCTGTGAGGTCATTATTCTGCTGAACAAGTGCGACCTGGACAGCGCCGACAGCCTGCACCAGATTTACCGTGCCGCTGGATTCCAAACGCTCCGTGTCAGCGCGCAGACAGGGGAGGGGCTGGAGGAATTGATTCCTCTGATTTCCGGTAAGCTATCTGCCTTTACAGGCAATTCAGGCGTTGGAAAATCCAGCATTCTCAATGCATTAGACCCAGACTTTCATCTTCAGGTGGGGGAGGTCAGCGACGCACTGGGCCGCGGCCGCCACACGACCCGTCATGTGGAGCTGTTTCGTCTGTCCTGCGGTGCGGAGGTCGTAGATTCTCCTGGCTTTTCCTCCTTTGAGACAGACGAACTGAATCTGGAGCTGAAGCACCGCCTGCCGGAGACCTTCCGGGAATTTCAGCCGTATCTGGAGCACTGCCGCTTTGTCGGATGCAGCCACACCAAGGAAAAAGGCTGTGCCGTGTTGGAGGCTGTCCGACGTGGCGAGATACAGAAGAGCCGCCATACCAGCTATCTGCGGCTGTATGAGGAATTGAAGCCTTTGAAAGACTGGCAGGAGCACAAGAAATGATTCAATCGCCGGACGCATTTGCGTCCGGCGATTTTTTGAACCATGGACAAGACACGAGGATATACTGAAAGCAGAGAGGAGGCGTGGCGTATGTTTCGTGGAGGAGACGGTGGCTGTAAAATACTGGGGATCTGTGCGGTGGCGCTTGGTGCCGGCATTCTGATTGCCGCCATCTTTCCCGTAGGAGCGCTGCTGTTTTTGGTAGCATTCCTGCTGATCGCGTGCGGCTGCGCCTGCTGCAGGCGTTAGAAAGGAGCATTATATGAACATTGTGGTTTGGAAATCTCCGAAAGCATTGCGCGGGATCTTACAAAAATTATTCAGGATCAAGGCATAATCTTTCCCGGCGGTTCATAGGGTAGGACATGAACTGCCGGGAAAGGAAGGGGTTCTCATGGAACTGGAACTGAAAAAAACGACCCTGGACAATTATGAGAGCAGCGGAGAGGTAACGCTGACCCAGGAGGAGACCACAGAAGTCATCGTGCCGGACTATTGTCCGGATATTGCACGCATCATTGCTGCTGATGGTAAGGTCTACATTCACAGCCGGGAGCTGCGGGACGGTAAAGCCGCTGTCGCCGGAACCGTGCGGGTCACGGTACTGTATACCCCGGATGGGGAGGGCGGCATTCGTACCTTGGAATTTGCCATGCCCTTCAATGCCGAAAGCGACAACCGTGCGCTGGCGGACTGCGTGTTTCTTGATGCAGACACCCACACGGAATTTCTGGAGTCCCGGATGCTGAATCCGCGGAAGGTATTTACCCACTGCAAGCTGGTGACCCGCCTGACGGGCTATCAGAAAGCACCTCTGTGCTTCTGCACGGATCTGGAGGCAGAGGACCGCCTCTGCGTGGAGAAACGCCAGGAGCAGCAGCGCGTGACCCTTTTAACACATATCGCTGAAAAGGATTTTACATTTACAGAGGAGATGAATCTTTCTCCCGGCCGGGAGGGAGCTGCCGAGCTTCTGAACAGCCAGGTTTCCAGCTCCGTGACGGAGAGTAAGATCGTCGGCAGCAAGCTGATCTTCAAAGGTGTATTTTCCGTTAGCCTGCTTTATCGGAGTGTGGACGGTAAATATTATACCACCGCCAGCGAACTGCCGTTCTCTCAAATCATGGAGGTGGAAGGCGCTGCGGAGGGCTGCATTCCCTCTCTGCGGCTGCAGATGACCGGGACCGACCTCCAGATAGACGGTGACGATGCGGAGGGCCGTCAAATCGCGGTGACGCTCTATTTACACGCCATCGCACTGCTGCGGGAGGAGCAGGAGATCACACTGCTCAATGACCTGTACTCCACATCCTATGAGACCACTTACGAAGCCGCACCGCTGAGCATCACCGGATTTTATGAGACCTTCACCCGCCGGCATACCGTCCGGGAGGTCCTGGAGATCGGCGTGGTAGCGGATTCCATTCTGTCTCTCTCCGCCTGCTGCGGTGCTGTGTCCGTCAGTCGGGAAGGGGAGACCACTGTCCTGCGGACAGAGGCCAATGTTCGGGCACTGTATTTGGATGAAGGCGGCGTACCCCTGGTTGCAGAGCGCAGTTTTGATATTACCAACCAGCTTGAGCTGCCGGAGGACTGCAAGGTCACTGCCAGCGCTGTCTGTTCCGAGGAGATTCAGGGCAGTCTGGGAGACCGGGGCATCGAGGTGCGCTTCCCGGTGGATTTCCGTGCGGAAGCGGTATCCCGGCTGAAAAGAGTCTGCATCAACAGCGCAAAGCTGGACACGGAGTCCACGAAAGAAACCGCAGGAACGCCGTCTCTGGTTCTCCGGTGCCTGGGCAAGCAGGAGAGCGCTTGGGACCTGGCGAAGAAGTATAATACGACAATTGCCATGATCCTGGCAGCAAATCAACTGGAAGACGGGGAGATCCCACGTGAAAAGCTGCTGCTCATTCCCCGGAAACGGGCTTAGGAAAACATACTGAAATTCTGCGCTTTATCCAAAAAAAAGCTGTTGCAGGCGTATGGCTCTGCAACAGCTTTTGCACATTTCTGAAAGGATGAATCAGTTTTCCGAATACCGGGCCAGGAACTGACGGGTCCGCTCCTCCCGTGGATGCTCGATGACCTGGTGGGGATCGCCCTGCTCCACGATCACGCCGCCGTCCATAAAGATGATCTGATCTGCCACGTCCCGGGCAAAGGCCATCTCGTGGGTGACGATGATCATGGTGGTCTTTTGCTCCGCAAGCTTCCGAATGACCCGCAGGACCTCGCCGGTCAGCTCCGGGTCCAGGGCGGAGGTAGGCTCGTCAAAGCAGAGGATATCGGGATGCATTGCCAAAGCCCGGGCGATGGCCACCCGCTGCTGCTGACCGCCGGAGAGCTGGTGGGGATAGTGGGTCGCCCGGTCAGACAAACCCATCTGGGCCAGCAGCATCTTGCCCTCCTCCTCGATCTCCTTTTTGCTCTCTCCGCCCCGCTCCTTTGCCAGCAGCTCCCGGGCCAGCGTGACGTTTTGGAGGGCAGTATACTGGGGAAACAGGTTGAAATTCTGAAATACCAAGCCAAAGTGAAGCCGCTTTGCGCGGATTTCTTTTTCCTGCTGGGTAGCGGGATCAGCGGCGTCGAAGATGATGTTCCCATTTACGGCAATGGTGCCGCCGTTGGGTTTTTCCAGAAAATTCAGGCACCGCAGCAACGTGGTCTTTCCGCTGCCGGAGGAACCGATGATGGAGAGGGCCTGTCCCTTTTCCAGGGAAAAGCTGATGTCATTGAGCACCTGCGTGGCGCCGAAATGCTTTTCGATGTGATTGACTTCCAGAATAGACATATCCGCGCCCTCCTTACTTGAAATAATCCAGCTTCTGCTCCAGCCGTCCCAGCAGGACCGTCAGGATGCCGTTGAAGATGAGATAGTAGACTGCGGTGAAAAACAGCGGCCAGATGGCGCCAGAGATGCCCTGGGAACCTTTCAGGAATGCCTGACCGGCCCAAATGATCTCCTGCAGTGCGATGATGCGGGCCAGAGAGGTATCCTTCACCAGCGTGATGATCTCGTTGGACATGGGCGGCACGATGCGCTTGATCATCTGGAGCAGAGTGACCTTGAAGAAAATCTGACTCTTTGTCATGCCCAACACCATGCCGGCCTCCTGCTGACCCTTAGGCACCCCCTGAATGCCGCCCCGGTAGATCTCGGAGAAGTAGCATGCGTAGTTGAAGATAAAGGCGACTGACGAAGCGATGAAGCGGCCAGTCTCTCCGCTGCCCCACCAGTTGTTCTTCAGCACCAGGCCGGGGAAGTAGTAGATGATCAGCAGTTGGATCATCAGTGGAGTACCCCGAACGACCCAGACCACCAACCGCGTCAGCCAGCGCAGCGGGGAAAAGCGGCTCATGGAGCCGAAAGAGATGATGAGACCCAGGGGGATGGCGCCAATCAGCGTCACAAAAAACAGCTTCAGCGTCTGCAAAAAGCCGATGTTCAGGGAGTGAATGACCACCGGCATCTGTTCAAGTATCAATTCCATAGAATCGCCCTGCTTTCTCTATTTGGTAGGGTGTGGTAAACCGCCAAAAACAGAGAGCGGGATCATCCGCTCTCTGTTTGGTACGCGGGAAAGGGAAGGGTCTTACTGCGCAATCAGAGCAGCCTGAACGCCATAGGCCTCAGCGCACTCGATCATGGAGCCGTCAGCATAGGCGGCGGCAAAGAAATCGTTCAGCGCGGCAGCCAGGTCGGAGCCCTTACGGAAGCCAACGCCGTATTCTTCGCTGTTCAGGCCAACAGTATAGGTCAGATCGGCATAACCGGTGCCTTCGCCAACCATGGCGGCAGCCATCAGGGAGTCGATGACAGCGGCGTCAGAGGTTCCGGCGGCAACCTCCATCAGAGCGTCAGACTGGGCCTTGACGGGAGTGAAGTTATAGCCAAGCGCATCAACTTCCGCCTCACCGGCGCTGCCGGCCTCCACGGCGAAAGCCAAATCGGCACAAGCCTCCACGGTCTGGTACTGGTCAGCCTTGTCAGCGGGAACGATGACCACCTGAGCATTGTTGCAGTAGGCGTTGGAGCACTCCATGGCGCTGGTGACCTCATCGGTCAGGGTCATGCCGTTCCAGACGCAGTCAATGGCCTGGCTGTTCAGCTCCAGAACCTTGTTGTCCCAGTCGATCTCCACGAACTCCACAGCCACGCCCAGGCTCTCAGCAAAGGCCTTAGCCATGTCGGCGTCAAAGCCGATCCAGTTGCCGTCGGCATCCTTGTAGTCCATGGGAGCAAAGTCAGTGATACCGACCACCAGAGTGCCCTTGCTCTGGATCGCAGCCACCTCGCTGTCAGCAGCGGGTTCCTCGGCGGGAGTCTCAGCAGGCTGTTCTGCAGCGGGCTTTTCCTCAGCGGCAGGGGTCTCCTTCTTGCTGCCGCAGGCAGCCAGAGACAGGATCATGGTCAGGGCCAGCAGCATGGCCCAAATCTTCTTCATGTTTTTCATCGTTTCATCCTCCAAAATAAGCGGTCTTCCCGCTCGTTTAATGCATTAGTAGTTTACCATGCTAAATTATCAATGTAAAGACGGAAAAGGAACGAATTCCGGAGAAAGAAACCGTTTCCTTTTGTGCAGTTTGACAAAGAAAGACGGGCCGTCATACTTTGCCATCTTGGGACATAGAGTAAATCAAGACGATGGCCGGAAAAGGCAGCCCCCATGCGCGGGGCCGCCAAATCTGAACAGGCGCCGTCAGGTGCATGGAGGTTGCTATGAATACCAGTATCTATCAGAACATTGCCACCCGCACGGCGGGGGATATCTACATCGGTGTCGTGGGGCCGGTGCGGACCGGCAAATCCACCTTCATCAAGCGGTTCATGGAGACGCAGGTCATTCCGAATATCGAGAATGTCTACCGCCGGGAACGGGCCAGGGATGAACTGCCCCAGAGCGGCTCCGGCCGGACCATCATGACGGCGGAACCGAAGTTCGTCCCGGAGGAGGCGGCTCAGGTCCAGCTAGAGGGCGGCGCAGCGTTCTCCGTGCGGCTCATCGACTGCGTGGGATATATGGTGAAGGGCGCCATCGGCCAATACGAGGATGACGCACCCCGCATGGTCACGACCCCCTGGTACGACCATGAGATCCCCATGACCGAGGCGGCGGAGATCGGCACCCGGAAGGTCATCACGGAGCACTCCACCATCGGTATCGTCATCACCACCGACGGCACCGTGGCCGACATCCCCCGGGAGGACTATCTGGAGGCGGAGGAGCGGGTCATCCGAGAGCTGCAGGAGCTGGGAAAGCCTTTCATCGTGCTGCTGAACTCCGTGGATCCCGGCGGGGACAGGGCGCAGGCCATCGTCAAAGACATTGCCTCCCGGTATGAGGTGAACTGCGTTCCGGTCAACTGTCTGGAACTGGACGAGACCGCCGTATCGAACATTATGAAGGCGGTCCTCTATGAATTCCCCATGCAGGAGCTGGATTTGTTCCTGCCGCCCTGGGTGGACGCCCTGCCGGCCCAGCATCCGCTGAAAGCCGGACTGTACGACGCCATCCGCCAGGGCACTTCGGAGCTGCACCATATCCGGGAGATCGACGGTGTCATCGCCGCACTGGGAAACTGCGAAAACATCAGTGAAGCAAAAATTACCACCATTGACCTGGGCACCGGTATCGCCGCGGCGGAGCTTCGGCTGCCCAGAGAGCTGTTCTACCACACCCTGTCGGAGCAGTCCGGCTTCGAGGTGGCGGATGACGGCGACCTGATGAGCCTGCTGACCCGTCTGGCAGGCGTCAAAAAAGAATACGACAAGGTATCCGGGGCCTTGAAGGATGTTCGGGAGACGGGCTACGGCATCGTGGTCCCCGGCATCGACGAGCTGAAGCTGGAGGAACCGGAAATCATGAAGCAGGGCGGCCGGTACGGCGTCCGCCTGAAAGCCAGCGCCCCCAGCATCCACATGATCCGGGCGGACATCGAGACCGCGGTATCGCCCATCGTAGGCAATGAGAAGCAGTCTGAGGACATGGTAAACTACCTGCTCCAGGAATTTGAGGGAGACACCAGCAAAATCTGGCAGTCCAACATCTTTGGCCGCAGCTTCCACGAGCTGGTCAGCGATGACCTGCAGACCAAACTGAAGCGGATGCCGGAGGACGCCCGGAAGAAGCTGCAGGAAACTTTGACCCGCATCATCAACGAGGGCAGCGGCGGGCTCATCTGCATCATCCTATAACTTATAAAAAGAGGAAGTACCGGGAGACCGGTGCTTCCTGTTTATTTGGTCATAGCCGCATTTTCCAATTCCAGCAGAAACCGCTTTGTCTCCACGCCTCCGGCGTAGCCCGTCAGGCTGCCGTCGGCGCCTAAAACACGGTGGCAGGGGATAATAATGGAGATGGGATTATGCCCAACGGCGCCGCCTACCGCCTGAGGCGCGGCGGAAACGCCGTTCTCCCGAAGATTGCGGGCAAGCTCTCCATAAGTGGTGGTCTGTCCATAGGGGATCTCCAAAAGCAGCTTCCATACCGCCTGGCGAAATGCGCTGCCCCTGGGAGCCAGAGGCGGCAGGGCAGGGAGGGGGGCCTTTTTAAAATAGGCATCCAGCCATTGCGCCGTCTGTCGAAAGACGGGAAGCTCCGAACGCTCTGTGGTATCGTCATCCAATGTGGCGGCAAAATATTTTTGGCCCTCCAGCCACAGCCCGGTAAGCGCCTGGCCATCAGAAGCCAGGAGCAGCGGCCCCACCGGCGAGGAAATTTTTGTCACATACATACCCACACCGCCTTTCTGTCTCAGTATAGCAGTCCGCGCGAACACTTGCAAGCGGCGGAAAGACGTGATACCATATAGATAATAAAACGATTTACAAAAGAGAGGGGATATTCGGATGCTGCTGGCAATCGATGTGGGCAACTCCAACACTTCAGTTGGCCTGTTTGACAAGGAAAAGAACCTGCGCTTTCTGGCTTCGCTGGACACAGACAGCCGCAAAACTGCCGATCAGATCAGCATTGACCTGATGAACCTGTTTACCTTGTACCATTATTCCTATACGGACGTGACCGGAGCGATTTTGTGCAGTGTGGTGCCGCCGCTGAACTTTATGATGGAAAAGGCCCTGACCCGACTGCTGGGCAAGCCCCCCATGGTAGTAGGCCCCGGCGTCCGAACGGGACTGAATATCCGCCTGACGAACCAGACCCAGGTGGGTGCGGACATCGTGGCGGACGCGGTGGCGGCGCTGGAGAAATTCCAGCCGCCTATCATCACCATTGACATGGGCACCGCTACCACCATCGGCGTCATTTCCGAAGGCCGAACCTACGAAGGCGGCCTGCTCCTGCCGGGCGTCAATGTGTCCCTGGAGGCCCTGAGCCGCCGGGCAGCCCAGCTTCCGGCCATCTCCCTGCAGCATCCCAAGAGCCTCATCGGCAAAAACACGGAGGACTGTATGCGCTCCGGCATCGTATACGGCTCCGCCGGTATGCTGGACGGCGTGATCGACCGCATCCGGGAGACGTTCCCCGGCCAGGAGGTCACGGTGGTGGCTACCGGAGGCAACGCGCCTGTTATTGTCCGCTACTGCCGCAATCCGATCATCTACGACAAATACCTGCTGATGGAGGGCCTTTGGACCATCTACCAGAAGAATAAATGAGGAGGTACACAAAGCTATGTGGACAGCTTTTGCAGTTATTTTCTGGACAGTGGTCGCCGGACTGATAGGTGTTGTCTTTGACAATTATTCCGGCAATAGCTCTTTTGGCGTGATCTGTGCCATCGCGGTGGCGGCTGCATTTATCACATCTGCTATCGAAAGAAACGTGAAGAACTCCTGAATAAAAACAGCGTGTACCATAACCGGTACACGCTGTTTTTATCAAGAAATCTTACTTCGCCAGGACCTTCTTCAGCTTGGCGAAACGGGGCAGGGAATCCTGCTTGGGCAGCTTGGGCTCGCCCTGGATCAGAGGCAGCACGTAGTCAATGAAGGGCTTCTCCACGCCGTTGTGAGCGGCGTTGATCCACTCCAGGGGGACCTTCTTCTCGGTATTAGCAACGTCGGTCAGGCCCAGCAGCTTGGTCTTGCAGACATACTTGCCGTCCTCATAGGTGCGCTCGAAGCCGACCATCTTATCAGTGATACCATTGGCAGCGTTCTCCACGGCGGCCTTACCGGACATATAGGACTCCTCGATATCGGTCTCGGAGGCCAGGTGAGCGCCGCAGCGCTGCAGCAGGCTCAGCTCGATGCCGCGGACCTTGGCACCGGTCTTCTCCTTGACAATGTTGGCCAGCATAGCAGCCAGACCGCCCAGCTGGGCATGACCGAAACCGTCGGTAGCAGAGGTCTTGGCCTCAGAAACGAAAGAGCCATCGGCGTAGTGGATGCCCTCGGATACGGCCACCATGCAGTTGCCCTTCTCCTTATAAATACGCTCCACGTCAGCCAGGAAGGCGTCCATGTCAAAGTCCACCTCGGGCAGGTACACCAGGTCAGGACCGGCACCGTAAGCGGTAGCCAGCGCGGCAGCGCCAGCCAGCCAGCCGGCGTGACGGCCCATGATCTCGATGATGCAGACCATGCCGGTGTCATACACGCGGGCGTCCTGATAGATCTCCATGCAGGAAGTCGCGATGTACTTGGCGGCAGAGGCGAAGCCCGGGCAGTGGTCGGTGCCGAACAGGTCGTTGTCGATGGTCTTGGGCACGCCCATCACGCGGCACTCATAGCCGACCTTCTGCATATACTTGGAGATCTTGTTGCAGGTGTCCATGGAGTCGTTGCCGCCGTTGTAGAAGAAGTAGCGGACATCGTACTTCTTGAAGATCTCCAGGATACGCTTGTAATCGGTATCATCCACATCGGGATCAGCCATCTTATAGCGGCAGGAACCCAGAGCGGAGGAAGGAGTGTACTTCAGCAGCTCCAGCTCGGCGGGGTCTTCCTGAGCCATGTCGAACAGACGGTCATTCAGAACGCCCTTGATGCCGTGCTCGGCACCCAGAACGCGGGTGATGTTGGGGTTCTTCAGGGCAGTGTCAATAACGCCGTAGACACTGGCATTGATCACGGAAGTAGGACCGCCGGACTGGCCGACGATGCATGCGCCTTTCAGTTCGCTCATGAGAAAAAGCCTCCTCAAAAAATGTGTTGTCTTCATGGGAAAAATCAGCGTACCTATCATATCATTGAAAAAAAGAATTGTAAATACTTGCAATTTAATTTTTTTATGATATTATCTAAGAAGAAAATCGTTTTCGTCTATTTGAATGAACGGATTTGCCAATTTGTTAACAAACCCGCGCAAAGGTTTCCGCGGGACATTCAAACAGGCGGAACAAATAAAGAACAGGAGTGAAACATTATGGCACTGGTTACCACTACCGAAATGTTCAAGAAGGCCTACGACGGCGGCTACGCCATCGGCGCTTTCAACGTCAACAACATGGAGATCGTCCAGGGCATCACTGAGGCTGCCAAGGATCTGAATGCTCCCCTGATCCTCCAGGTTTCCAAGGGCGCCCGCGCCTACGCCAACCACACCTATCTGATGAAGCTGGTAGAGGCTGCCGTTATCGAGACCGGCCTGCCCATCTGCCTGCATCTGGACCACGGCGACAGCTTCGAGACCTGCAAGAGCTGCATCGACGGCGGCTTCACCTCCGTCATGATCGACGCCTCCAGCAAGCCCTTCGCCGAGAACATTGAGATCACCAAGAAGGTCGTCGAGTACGCCCATGACCGCGGTGTTGTGGTCGAGGCCGAGCTGGGCACCCTGGCCGGCGTGGAGGACGAAGTGAACGTCTCCGCCGAGGATTCTTCCTACACTCGTCCCGAAGAGGTTGAGGAGTTCGTCTCCAAGACCGGCTGCGACTCCCTGGCCATCGCTATCGGCACCAGCCACGGCGCCTACAAGTTCACTCCCGACCAGTGCACCCGCAACGAGAAGGGCATCCTGGTTCCCCCTCCGCTGCGCTTCGACGTGCTGGAGGAGGTCTCCAAGCGCCTGCCCGGCTTCCCCATCGTCCTGCACGGCTCTTCCTCCGTGCCCCAGGATTTCGTCGCCAAGATCAACAAGTTCGGCGGCAAGATGCCCGACGCCGTCGGCATCCCCGAGGAGCAGCTGCGTAAGGCCGCTTCCATGTCTGTCTGCAAGATCAACATCGACTCCGACCTGCGTCTGGCTATGACCGCCAGCATCCGTGAGTACATGGCCGAGCATCCCGATCACTTCGATCCTCGCCAGTACCTGAAGCCCGCCCGCGCTGCCATCAAGGAAATGGTGGCCCACAAGATCGTGGACGTGCTGGGCTGCGACCACAAGGCTTGATTTCCTTTATCCCGCATTCCTGCACCGGGGGGCGCGTCAGCGCCTCCCGGTTTTTGCACGCTTCCCGCCTTTCCCGCATAGAATAAGGAAGAAAGGGAGGGGGAGCTATGCGTTTTTTGCAGGACTATGACCGCAAAGCGGCAGTCATGTACGCACACCGCTGGGCTTATGGCCGGAACCCGGCCTATTATGACTACGAAAAGCTGGGCGGAGACTGCACCAACTTCGCATCTCAGTGTATCTTTGCCGGCAGCGGTGTGATGAACTTTACACCAACCTTCGGTTGGTACTACATCGACGCCAACCAGAAAGCCCCCGCCTGGACTGGGGTCATGTACCTTTGGAATTTCCTGACGCGGAAAGGTATTTCCGTCGGGCCGGTGGGCGAGCCCTGCCAGTTGGAAGACCTGCGTCCCGGCGACATCGTACAGCTCTCCTTCAAGGGTGAGGATTTCCAACACTCGCCTGTGGTGGTATCCGTGGGCGCGGTGCCCACCCTGGAAAATACACTGGTGGCAGCCCACAGCTATGACGCCGACAACCGCCCGCTGTCTACGTATGAGTTCCGTGACATTCGTTTTCTGCATATCCTTGGAACAGTTCGGCCATAGCAGCCAGCGGGCAGGGAAGGGACAGAAAAAAGACCGCTCCAGTTGGAGCGGTCTTTTCATTTTCCTTTATTTTTAACCTTTGACAAGGGGTTTGCCTTTGCAGCTACACGGAGAGACTCATTGTCAATATGGGTATAAATCTCCGTGGTATTCAGATGGTCGTGCCCCAGGACTTCCTGAACTGCCCGGACATCCACACCGTTTTGCAGCATCAGCGTGGCGGCGGTGTGGCGCAGCTTGTGGGACGAATACTGGGTGCTGTCGATTCCAGCTTCGCCCAGGCGCTTTTTCACCATGGCGTGAACCGTGGAACGGCTGATGCGTTCGTTCTGTGCCGACAAAAACAGTGCGTTGGAATCCCGGCCTGTGATGGGCCGCCGGACAGCCAACCAGCGTTTCAGCGCGTCCTGACAGGCGTCATTCAGATAAATGATGCGCACTTTATTGCCTTTGCCCAGCACCCGCATAGCATCGTCCTGAATATCACTTAGGTTCAGGCCCACCAGTTCTGAGATTCGCAGACCGCAGTTGAGAAACAGCGTCAGGATGCAGTAGTCACGTTCCTGATTTTTGCCATCTACCGATTCCAATAGCTGTAAACTTTCATCTAAAGTCAGGTATTTCGGCAGGGTTTTCTTTAATTTCGGAGAATCGATATCTTTGACAGGATTTTCACGAAGTTGATGAGTCTTGTTCGTCAGATAGTTGTAGAACGAGCGGATCGTGGCGATTTTCCGGGCCCGGGAAGCGGCATTCAGGCCGTAATCGGAATTCTGGCTGTTCTGATGGCGAACACGGTCGCGGCTCAGGTAAGTCATATAGCCATAGATATCCGTCAGGGTCACAGACGCCACAAAGTCCAAATCAACGTCCATGATATCAATTTCATCCAGCGATTTATCGGAAAGAGCCGGATCACGAATTTGCTTCATGTAACGGAAGAAATTCCGCAGGTCCAGGAAGTATTCATCGACGGTGCGTCTGGAATGGGCTTTGATCGTCTCATGGTAAGATAAGAAATCCCGCAAAATCTGCGGCGCTTCGGTGCGGTAATCAGTCATAACAGATAGAAACCATTGGAGATAAGCGATAGTTCATACAGCTCTGCCAAAATCGCTGCCAAACACAGCAAAAGCAGCTTCTGGCGCGTTTTCGCTGTTTGGGGCTGTTTCCTCTCCTCCAGATTGAACAAAATTATCATTTTGTTCAATTAAGTCTATGGTTCCAAAACCTCCTCTCTCAGCGTATCTGCCTGCGCCGGACATAAAAACAGAGATTCGACGCAAAATAGGTATAAATCAAATCGGAACGGAGGATTTTCAATGAGCCTGATCCCCTGTACCAGTCAGTGTGTGTATCAATCCGATGGAATCTGTACACTGGACAGCGCCGCAGCTGCCGGACAGCCGTCTCTGGGCGGCGCCTGTATCCATTTTATTCCGACGGACGTAAAGCGGCTCGGATCGCCTCACCGATATTTCGAGCCGGGATCAACTGCAGGTCGGGATACCGCCGCAAATCCCCCACACGGTGCGCCGGAATAACGCACTTTCGGAACCCCAGCCGCTGGACTTCGCTGATGCGCTGTTCCAGCTGGTTCACCGTGCGCAGCTCCCCTGTCAGTCCTACCTCCCCGATGGCCACCAGGTCGCTCGGAACAGGCCTGTCCAGATAGCTGGACGCCAGCGCCACGATAGCCGCCAGATCAGCGGCAGGCTCGTCCAGATATAACCCGCCAATAATGTTCAAATATGCGTCACAGGCGGACACTTTTAATCCGCCCCGTTTTTCCAGAACGGCCAGCAGCATGGCGGCCCGGTTGTAGTCGAAACCGTTGCTGGTTCTGCGGGGATTGCCCGCCGGAGAAGTCACCACCAACGCCTGGACCTCAGCAAGGATCGGGCGCATCCCCTCCATGACGCAGGCCACGCAGGTGCCGGGCGCGTCATCCGGACGGCCGGAAAGCAGCATTTCCGAGGGATTTTCCACTTCCACCAGGCCCTCGCTGCGCATCTCGAATACGCCGATCTCGTTGGTGGCGCCGAAGCGGTTTTTCGCTGCCCGCAGGATGCGGTAGGACGTGTGCTGGTCGCCCTCGAAGTACAGCACACAGTCCACCATATGCTCCAGTACCTTGGGGCCAGCGATGGAACCCTCCTTGTTAACGTGGCCGATGACAAACACCGTGATGCCCTGGCCTTTGGCAAGCTGCATCAGCGCCATGGTGCAGTCCTTCACCTGGCTGACACTGCCCGCCGGAGAATCCAGAGCGTCATTGTAAAGCGTCTGGATGGAATCCACGATCAAAATGTCCGGCTTCTCCTCCGCTACGGATTCCAGCAAATCTCCAAGGCAAGTCTCAGAGATGACGTACAGACTGCTGCTTTCCACGCGTAAACGTTTCGCGCGCAGTTTTAGCTGGTGCTCAGATTCCTCACCCGATACATACAAAACCTTGGAAAATTCGCATAATTTACTGCAAATCTGCAGCATCAGCGTGGATTTTCCGATACCGGGAGCGCCGCCCACCAGCACCAGGGAGCCTTTGACGGCACCGCCGCCCAGTACCCGGTCCAACTCCCCCATTCCCGTGGGAAAACGAATTTCCTCGTCGGTCTTCAGCTCCGTCACCGGGCAGGCCCGGCGGACGCTGCCTACCCGGGCAGATTTGCCGCTCCGGGCAGTCTTTGTCGGTTCCGGCTGCTCCATAATGGTATTCCAGGCGCCGCAGGCGGGGCACTTCCCCGCCCATTTCGCCGTTTCGTTGCCGCATTCCGTGCAGTAAAACAAGGTCTTTTGTTTCATGACAGTTCCCCTTCGGATGTGCCGCGCAGATACCCGGCAGCAATGGATACCGCCAGAGCGCGCTGATATGTTTCGTCCTGTAACCGTTTGGTCTCCTCCTGATTGGTCAGGAAACCGCACTCCACCAGCACCGCCGGAGCGGTCACGTGCTTCATCAGATAGACCGTGGGCGGAATCTGCTTGGTGTGCTTCTCGTTCCCCGCGTTGATGGAGCCGTTCAAAGACGTCTGGATGGCCTCCGCCAGTTCCTCCGCCCCCTCCTGCTGGTTCCAGAACACCTGGGCGCCGTGAGTCACGGTGGATGACGGCAGGCTGTTCTGGTGGATGCTCAAAAGGACAGCGTTCTCGGTACCATTCACAATTGCGACCCGGTTGCGGATATCGGAGGCCTTCCGTGCCCGGATGGTTCCCAGGCCCTCATCACAGATGGTCACGTCCTCCTCCCGTGTCATCACGGTCGGTACGCCCGCGAAGCACAGAAAATCCCGGAGCTGCTTGGAAACCGCCAGGTTGATGTGGCTCTCCTGCACTCCCTCCGGAGACACAGCGCCCCCGTCCTCTCCGCCATGGCCGGGGTCGATGACCACTGTCACAGGCGATTTCTCAGCGGCGGAAAACGCCGGGATGACAGGCAGCCCCGTCGTCAAAGCGTGGAAAACAAAGGCGGCACAGAGAAATCCTCCGCAGCAAAGCAGCGCTTTTCGCAGCTTAGCTTTTCGTATCCAAAGAATCACAGACAACACCCCCCAGACAGGGTATGGCTGCCTGCTTATCCTATATACCTGATTATAGCGGTTTCAGGCTTCAAAATCAAGGGCAGGCTCCTCTCCGCCGTTCTCCGCATAGGATGGCGTGAGCGCATGGTGCTTCCGTGCGCCATCCTTCCCAAAGGAGGTATCTGACTTCAATGGAAAAACCTGATATCAAACCCGAAATGAAGCCCGAAGTAAAACCGCCCGCCACGTCATGCGGCACCGATAAGGGCTCTCTGCCCGGCGGCTGCTGCGCGTCTCTGGCGTTTCCCTATATCCCCATGCAGGAGAAAAATCCTGTCCGTTTCAGCCGGATGGAGGGCCTGCAGACCGGTACCCTCTTCCCCGGCCTGGACCTGCCGTTCAAGGCAGCTATCCAGGCCAAAACCAAGATGGCCAACACCGCTTTGGTTGAGCTGATGGCCCTGGACTTTGCTATAGACGAGCTGGGGTTGTATCTGGTGACTCACGCCCAGGACCAGGAGGTTCTGCAGCTGTACTGGTCCTATATTAAGCTGGCCCAGGAGGGACGGGAAAAGTACCAAAAGCTGTACGGTCCCCTGCTGCAAACCGACCTGACCCCGGAAGATGGCTACGCCTGGCTGAATGACCCCTGGCCCTGGGATGAAGGAGGGAACGACTGATGTTCGTCTATGAGAAGAAGCTGCAATATCCGGTCAAGATCAAGAACACCAACCCTAAGTTGGCGGCAATCATCATCAGCCAATACGGCGGCCCTGACGGCGAGCTGGGCGCTTCCCTGCGCTACCTGAGCCAGCGGTACACGATGCCTTACCCGGAGCTGAAGGGCTTGCTGACGGATATTGGTACAGCGGATTCACAAAGTGACACCGAGACCGGAAACCCTTGATTTTCCTCACTTTTTTCAAGGGCGTTTTCCGGTGATACATCGGCGTCAAACTGGGGCACCCCTGTTTTTTGCCGGAAATCGTGAAGTCGGTCAAGAACGAATACCCATTTTTGCGGCAGCAGATTGAGATGTAATTCCACCCGGCCGCCGCGATAGACCGTCATGTGATCGAGGATGTTTTTGTAGAACACCTCGCTGTCGGTTTCGCTGCATACGATCGCTTTCACCTTTTGCCGGACATCGTCCGCAAGGCTGTCGGAATCGTAGCAGAGCTTCTGCTTTTCCCTGACGGCCTGCATTCGTTGATCCAACGCAGCAAGCTCCTGGTCATAGCGTTCGTTCATGAGCCGCATTTCCTCCTTGGTAACTGTTTGGGAGAAGAAAGCGTCCAGGACGGCTTCTTTCTTCTTGGTGAGCTGGTCGATCTGATATTGCAGATGCTCCTCGGAGTCTGCGCTTTCTGTCTCCCCTTCCCGGATGGCTTCCAGCGCCAGCGCCGACACATTGCGGATGATCCAGTCCGTATCCATCTGCAAGGACTGTATCCCCTGCCGCAGAATATCCATGGCTACCTCGTCCCGGAGCATCCTGCCGATGTTGCAGCCCACCGGATTTCCTTCCGCGTCAATACGCCCCGTGTTATGGTCCGTAGCGGCCAGACAGCCCCATTTGCGGTATTTGGTGCCATCCTTGCGCTTTTTGTAGCGCGATACAAAGCTATACCCGCATTCCCCGCATTTGATTTTCCCGGAAAAAACATACCGGTTGGAATGACCGGCACCCAGCTCTCCGTGGCGGTTCCGCTTTTGAAGCTCTGCCTGAGTCATATTCCAAATCTCCCGGCTGATGATCGGTTCATGGTGATTGGTGATGGTGATCATTTCTTCTTCGCCGTGGTTGTACTTCTTGGCATGGGTCAAATAGTCCGGCGTAAAGGTCTTTTTCTGTGTCAGATCGCCCACATACTTTTCGTTCTTGAGTATTTTGACGATGTGGCTGTTGGACCAGTTCGTGCTTCCGTGATAGGTTTGATAGCCCGCTTCCCGCAGTTCTCGGGCAATCACGGTGGTTCCCTTCTTCTCCACGGCGTATTTATGGAAGATCAGGCGCGCGATTTCGGCTCCCTCCGGGTTGATGCTCATTTTGCCGTCCTTCACATCGTAGCCCAACATGGACCGACCGAAGACCACGCCCCTCTCCATTTGCCTAGCCTGACCCCATTTAACACGGTTGGAAGTCGCTCGGCTTTCCTCTTGCGCAAAAATCGCCATCATTGACAGGTACACTTCTCCATCCGATTTCAGCGTATTGATGCCATTATTCATGAATACTACGCCTACACCCAGAGATCTCAGTTCACGGGTAAAGGAAATCGTATCCAGAATATTTCTGGAAAAACGGCTTACCTCCTTGGTGATAATGAGTTTAAACTTCCCCATGTGGGCATCGTGGATCATGCGATTGAATTCTTGGCGCTTCTCGGTGGATGTGCCGGAAATACCTTCATCGGCGTAGACCTTATAGAGTTCCCAATCCGGCTGTCGGTCTATGTACTCTTTGAAATACCTCTGCTGCGCTTCAAAGGAATTTGCCTGGTCGTCCTTGTCTGTGGAGACGCGGCAATAGCTTGCTACTGGAATCATTGATCTTTCACCTCCTGTGGGTATCATCGCATAAAGATGGTGGTTTGACGAATGTGCGGAATACTACCGTATGATTATAAGCGAGGCCCTGTGTGTAAATGCAAAAAACCTTGCGTACTCTGCATCGAATACGCAAGGTTCTGTTTATCAATATTTGGCTGTATCCCAATCCACCATCCAGGCGGTGATCTCTATGATGATTCTCATATGCTTTTTCCTTACGGGTGATAATTGATGTCGGCCTTGCGTGCTTGTGCACACAAATCTTTTCTTTGAATGGTGTATTCCTTCCCATCCTTGACAAAGTGTGTACCCAGCTGCCGGAATTCAAAGGCTACACGTTTTCGGATACAGCTTTCTCGCACCTTCAGTACCCAATCATAGCATAGCGGCCGTGCGTAACGGTCGGACTCTCCGCCCACTACTACCAGTTCCACACCGTCCAGATACGGTTCGATATCTATTTCCGAAATCATGGGCTGACAGATGATGTTTCTATGCTTGATGGGCAGTTTAGAAAAAATGGGTAATCGAATATCCGCTGTGCGTTGGTTTTCCACGGTGCAGCCAACGATCACATTGTCGTAGCCCTCTCCCCAATCCGCTGGGATGCAATCCAGAAACCGCTCAATGCGCTTGGTCAGGAACAGAAAATTCAGGTCAGAACGCTCTTTGATGATCTCCCAACAGCGTTCACGCCATTCGTCCGCATCTTCCAGCAGAAAATCGGTGGAAAAGCACAGGTAAACAAGCTGTCCTGATTTCATCCGGTACTCTCCGTTTTTCTTGCGGGCTACCGGCGCTTCAAAATTCTCGGTGCGGACAATCTGGCCGGTGTCTACGCCTCGCTTGGCGTCGCCCTTGTGGATGTAGCAGAAGCGGCAGCCCTCGCTGTATCGGTGGCATCCACGCCACGGATTCCACATCGCCATTACGCATCTCCTGCGAGATACTGCAATATCTCAGCGGCGTTGGTGTCAGGCTTTGCCTTGTGCATGACTTTCTCGATCTTGCCCTGTGCGTCAATGGTGAAAGAAGAACGCGCCACGTCGCTCAGGGTAAATTCCGGTGCTTTCATACCAACTTCCAGCATAAGTCATTCTCCTTTGTTCAGGTAGTCGTAAAGTCTTTCTGCGAAAGCTTTATGGCCATCCTCCGTGAAGTGTACGCCATCAAAGGTCATGGGGATATCCCACGCTCCTGCATCGGCAAACGGGATGCCAAGGCGCTCCGCAAGGGATTTGTATCCATGATTCAGCTCTTTGGATGCGTCAATCAGGCTCTGATTGGGAACCCATTCTCCCAGCTGCATGGGCGGCGGGCCGATGAGCACGATCTTCGACTTGTCCAATTCTATGCGCTGTAAAAAGGATTCCATCCGCTTGACCACATCAGCCACGCCATTGTCCTGAAGCAAATCGTTGCTGCCCAGCATAATGAGAAGCAAATCCACCGGTTGCTGATTGGTCATCATCAGGTCAAACCGGAGCAGATCCCCTTCCCGTGTTGGGACCTCCCGCCCATTCTCTCCGGCGTTGACCGCTTTCCAGCCCAGTTGCCCGGCAAGAAGGTCCACCCAGCGGTGCTGCGCCGGGTACTGGCTTCCAAAGAAAGAACGAGGATCATAGCCGTAGGTATTGGAATCACTAAAGCAGAGAATTTTCATCCGCTCTCACCTTCCATTCAGGGGTTGTACGTCCAGCCAAAGTCGTTGTGGTAGATCATCAGCTTGGTCTGACCGCCGTCAATACAGATGTTCTCACCGGTGATGAAACCAGCCTTGTCAGAACACAGGAACAGCACCATATTGGCAATATCCAGAGGATTACCAACCCGTCCTGCAGGCTGCTGAGCGGCATCCGGGCCTTCATAGACCGTGTAATTGGTATCGATCCAGCCGGGAGAGATGGAATTTGCCCGCACCTTGCCGCCAAGGCTCACCGCCAGCGCATGGGTCAGAGCCGAGATGCCACCCTTTGCGGCAGAATAGCTTTCGCTCTGAGGCTGGCTCATGCGGTCACGGGAGGACGAAATATTGATGATGCTGGCTCCCGGGGCGAAATACGGCAGGAACAGCTGTGTCAGCAGAAATGCAGCAGAGACTCCCACACGCAGGGCGTAATTAAACTCCTCATAGGTACATTCGCTGATGCCCTTGAAGAGCGGCGGTGCGTTGTTGATCAGGCAGTCTACCCTGCCATGCTCCCCGATGACCTTCTCCGCAAACCGGCGCAGCGTTGTCTCATCGCCAATGTCTCCCACAAAGTAGGGGTTGTCCGCAATGTCGATCACACAGACCTTGGCCCCGGTCTTTTCAAATTCTTCCCGAATGCACTTGCCGATACCGCCGGCACCACCGGTAATGACCACAACTTTATCCTGAAACATGAATGATTTCCTCCATCATCTGTATGCTGGCATCACTTTATTTCTTACTGGCCGAAAATGCAGCAGCTTCTATCAGCCACGCCATCAACTCGTCATCAATTTCATCCACGCTTCCCACCATAACGTGGTGTGTCCAGCGGTTGGGGTATGGTTCCGTCGCCGCATCAATCCGGGGAGATTGCTTTTGATACCCCAGACCGAAGCTGACGGTCATCCAGACCTCGGGACGCTCCTTCGCCCTGCGGCAGGGATTAAAGGAAACAAACGCAAAGCCTCGTTTGTGAGAGAAGCTGATCTGGGTTTTGCTGACTTTCACCTTCACATCGGGGATTGCGGCAAGAATGCGATCTTCCAACTTCTCGTAGATAGGGATTGCCGCTTCGTGGCCGCTGAAAAAGAACAGAGCCTCTGCGTTCATGGAACCGATCCTCCCCCATTTTTTCTTCCATTCTGCCAATAATGTATCATATTGTCACGATTTCATCAAGGAAAAGCCGCTCCTGGCGCACCGGCAACGGCTTTGACAACTGTGAAACTCAAAAGTTTTGCCGCCGCAGTTTCTCCTCTGCATAGCGGTACTGCATTTCCGTGAGCGTTCCGTCCTCCAGAAGAGCCAGCAGCACAGCTTTCTGGAATTCATACAGGAACTCAGGATCGGTTTTGCGTGTGATACTATGGTCGTTCTCAATTGCTTTCAGGGTGACCTCATCCATACCGCCAGCCCTCCTTTCTCTAAAGCTATGTGCATTGTTTTAGTTTCTTGCTAATCTTGCCGTGTATCTCAGGTGCCGTTCCTGACCCTGTCTGCTCCAGCATCGTTTTCTGCTCCTTGATACGCTATGGCTCCAAGCCGGTCTCGGCGTATTTCCCCGGAACGATATCCCACCTGCACGGTCATTCATTTGTGGTGGATGATATCTTATTAAATTCATCCGACACAAAAAGCATAGCAATCCTTGACGCGGAAATCAATGCGTGGTAGAGTATTTGTGTGGATGATAATATTCCACGATTTTGAAAGCTGACTTTTTCACAAGGAGTGCCTATGAAAGCCTTTTATAAGATGAGTTTTGATGATTTATCCAACAATATGGTCATCCTTGACTGTGGTACTGGACTTGTGGAGGAGCATCTTTGGGACTTCCCTATCCTGTTTCTATCCACAGATTTTTCCGCTATTGCGTCCAAATTGCATGATAACAAGATTCCTGATCTGCAAATCCAGGAGGACATTAAAAACATTCATCCCTTTTTCGAGTTCTCAGTCCTCCCACTTGCTTTTGAAGAAAATCACCGGCGCTGGTTGATTCAGTGGACTGAACGCATGGAACGCATCCAGAAAGAACTGGATCACATGGTTGGTGATGTCTTCCTGTCTTGTGAGAAAACTTCAACCATCTTGCAGCGTTTTTGCCGCTATTTGGCCAAAAACAAACTGATCGCCGCAAAATATTCAAAAGTGGCCGATCAGATCAAAGCTGAAACGCTCTATTATATCGGCAGAAATGAGTTTATTCCCCAACTTTACGCTTGGGAAAAATACGAGAACATGGATCAAATCAAAAGTTACCTCATGCTTGGAACCGATGACATGGAGGCGGTTCTCTTTCTGATGATCCAGCGTCTTGCAGAAAGAAACATCGAACTGCGCAGGTGCGAGTTCTGCGGCAAGTATTTTCATCCCTTCTCCGTGCGTACAGTCTACTGTGACCGAAAGAATCCGGAAACCGGAAAAACCTGCAAAGAGCAGGCGGCAAAAATCAAATATGAAGAAAAAATCGCCGCTGACGAAGGTCGTACCCTCTATCAGCGGCGCACAAAAACATATTCCATGCGTGTGGCCCGGTCACCTGCAGTTTATAAGAAACCAGATTATCTGATTTGGAAAAGCAAGGCGTCTGATGCATTGGAGGCATATACGGCAGGCAAGCTCTCCTACGAACAGTTGGATGTGATATTAGCTCTTCCGGAAAGAAAAGGTCAGGTAACCGCTAATGAAACATGATGTAAAACAAATCATCTTCTATGATAAAGACAAACCATGCACTCGAATCTATGCTGACTTTACTTTGCAGACAATTACTGCCGAAAATCTCACAGACAATATCATAAAAACTGCGTTTGGCGTAAAATTAAAACCAACTTGGGATGATTTCCTGGATTTCCTTGAGGAACGCTGCATCCCGCGTCAGCGCGGTGGACTTAGAGAATATCTTGATGTTCTCGGCATAGATGAGTACGACCCCCTTCAGATTGTCCAAAAAACGAAAGGCCGCATGGCGGAAGATCAGCAATGGCTTGAGATCATGTCAATCGACGGCGAAAAACAGAAAAACTATAACCTTGCCGATTCTTAGGCGGCATGATAAAATGAAAATACAATTATGCAACGGGAGGTAAATCATGGATTATATTTTGAAACAATTTGATATACCTCTGCTGCGCTTTTCTGCCACGACGGACACCGCCGAACCGGAAATTGAAATTCTTTGGTATGATGCCGACCGGGTCGGTAAACTGCCGTTGGATTTGGAGCTGACACCGGAGAGCTTATCCAAATGGCTGCGCCATCGGACGATCCCGAAAAATCGCGCATATGTCCATTCCCTTTTGGCAAAGTGTGGCCTTAATCTGAACCGTCCCATGACTATTATCAGCGTGTGTAAGGCGCTTTCCCTTAACGATTGTTACTGGGTTGCAGAGGATGGGGATACCAGCACTTTTGCAAAAATCAACCTCTACGATAACCCGTTCAGCAATGTTCTGGCCGCTCTTGCGTTTACCGGCTATGGTAGCAGCATCCGTTCTTCCCTGACCTCCAGCCCGGAATTCACCACCAACGGTATGCTGCGAAAGTGCTGGCGCCGGATCAGCGGTAAGATCTATCTCTACAAGGGCGGTACAGAGGGTGCTTCCAACACTGGTTTTGAGCCTTATTCTGAGTTCTATGCTGCTCAGGTAGCTCAGGCAATGGGCATCAACGCAATCCCCTATGGCCTGTCCAAATGGAAGGGCACGCTCTGCTCTACTTGTGAGCTGTTCACAAGTAAAGACTATGCTTTTCTGCCGGTCGGCCGGTTGGTTACCCGCGGTGGCTTTAAAGCCGTAACGGAGTATTATCAGCAGCTCGGCCCCACGTATTTGGCGGCTCTTGGCGATATGGTGATCCTGGATGCGCTGATCTGCAATGTTGACCGCCACTTCGGCAACTTTGGATTCTTGATTGATAACAGGACGAATCAGATCGTCTCCCCTGCTCCCCTGTTCGATCACGGCAATTCCCTGTTCAACTTTGCCGGACAGGATGCCTGGGAAAGCGATACTGCTTTGGATGAGTATATCCAGACCCTGCAACCCAGCGTCTATGATGATTTCATCGGAACGGCTGTGTACACCGCTTGCTGAGATCACCTCGACCGGCGAAATTGAGCAGTCGTTC
>CAMCNO010000002.1 GCA_945876285.1 uncultured Clostridia bacterium
ATAATTGGCGATTTCCGCCCGGCCCGGAATGGCTAATTCCGCCCGGCGCTAACACCGGCTACAAAGGTACAATATATCAGTACAATTATGATAATAATCGTACCGATATATTTCGGTTTGTCTGAGATAAGTATTGATAGATTAATATCACGGCAATAAGGTTTCTGCCTGAGACTAAGGGCCGTCTCCGCCTGATTCAGCGGAGACGGCCCTTAGTCCAATACGTTGGCCAATATTTGATAATCAGTGGCTGGACACAGTGACCGACACAGTTGCTCCAACCTACAAAAAGCGGGGTAGATATGCCGGATAGAGAGGTTTGAGTCCAGACACATCTGGATGATATTGATCACTAAGCATGCATTTTCCTGTTGTCCTTATGCTTGATTCCAATCCTTGAAGAGGACTGCGCAGATGAGCATGAATACTACGCAAACCACCGGGAGCTTGAAGACCAGCAACAGGCCGCCGGCGCTATTCATCAGGGCTGCGCAGAGATTCCCAGCAATGGTAGAACCTAAGGCTCCAGCCAATCTATAAACGTCAGCCCAGTGGCAAGATCTTGGAGTTCCAGAATGGTCATGGGGTAAGTGTAGGGAGTAATCTGGTTGACACTGTTGACCGATGCAATGGGGAAAGCACCAGCGAAGAGCAGAACCAGACCCATGGTTGCAGTACTGGCAGTACTCAGCAAAGCCCAGATAATACTGCCAATTAGGGTGCCGATGGACCAAATCATGACCATGCCTTTATACTTTCCGGTTTTGCGGCATAGCTGCCAAACAAGGCGGTGAGCACAACTGCCAGAATCAGGCCGAGAACATTGAGTAAACCGAAAATTTGGGTACTGGCCCCCAAAACGCCTTATGCGTAGGTGAGGCCATAGGATATTACCAATTGGAACAGAGATTAAGGAAATAGCAACTGCTGTCCGTGCTGAGAAATGATTTCTGCTCTGGGGCTTTTTAGTGTTCCTGCTCCTGAGTCCCCTTTTTCCCATACATAATGTCGAAATACTTCCCATTCAGTTCCTGCGCAATCTCACGAACCAGCTTCGACTCCAAACTGGTTACTTCACAGAAAGAAATCGGATTTCCAGCATCATCATACTCTGTAGGAACGCTATGCTCGTCACGGTACAACAGATAGCGTTCTAATTGCGCAACGAATATTTCCATTGCGGGGACATTCTTCCCGCTTCCGTCAAAATACCAGCGGAAATGCCAGGCATGCTTATTTACGGCTTGGTTGAATTGGAGAATGGGAAGGTAGATTTTTTTGTAAATGTAATTTCGGGCTCCCGTGAACCTATCAAGGAAGAAGTCCATATTCCCGTAATCTGAATCCCAGGCAGACTTATCAATGTCATGATAATCCAAAAAGAATTTCATTTTCTCTTCCAACGACATGCTATCCTGATACTTGTTTAAGGAATGGAGGAGTTGCTGGCAATGGTACATAAAATTTTCGAGTGTCGTTCTTCTTTCATGGAAATAAGTTACGAGGGAGGTGAGTGATGTCAGCAGTGCACTGCCAAAGACAGCAAGACATACATTCACCCAGAAGTTAGCCTCATCACAATTGAAGCAATAATGCAAACATAAGCAAATACCCAGCGAAATCAACGATATAATTCCGCATACTAAAGTTAATTTTTTATAGGGCCTCATAATCTGAATCTCCTTCTCAGAAATAACGCCGCACGAAAGCTCCGGCTTATTCCAAGTCCGTTCGCACAGCATCACAAATATTACCAATATTCAGTCCAAATGCCCACAAATCCGCAACATCACAGAAAGCGCCCCTTCTTGATTATGGTGCATTTTCGTCATGGAACTTGCGCAATATTCAAGTCTTTCCGAAGCATGGCAGGACTAATATTTAGTTTTACGGGTAGGTTTACAATTGCATCTATGAAATGTTGGGGTACCATAAAGTGAGTTATCGGACATTGGCAGTATTATCCCTGGTTCAATCTTTTTATCCAAGACGGAGGATTAATGATTGGTTACCCTGATTCCGAACAGATTCCGAACGTCGGGGCATCTTCGGCTTTCACGCAAAAACAGAAAGTCCTGAAACCATTGCGATTTCAGGACTTTTACTGGTCCGAGTGGCGAGACTTGAACTCAACAAGGGAAAATTTGCATGAGATTATCCAGTGCCTTCCGTGCTTATTTGAGGGAGGCCATCCGTATCCACATGTTACCATGTTCCCGCTTAGCGTACTGAATGACTGCGTGTAAAGGGAAAAAATAAGGGAAAACTTCTTTTCTGCAAATTCTTCGAAAGTAATGCGTTACGTTATTCTCTAAAGATGTCGTTCTCCATGCCTGGGCCAAAGCTAGCAATATATGCAAAAAAATCGTTGAAATATGCGGTGGTTTCGCCTTCTTCAACTCGGCCAAATGAAAAGCCATTAAACATAGCAAAGAGGCCTGTCCGTTCTATGCGTTTCATTATCGGGTAGATCTGCTCTTGAGGAATATCTAATTCTTGAGAAGCTTTTTCTTTGAAGGCACGCCAATATCGATGTGGGAGATATTCTTTTTTGCTCATTGATGAGTCTACATAAGGATCGGGGTTCGACTCTATTGTATGAAGTATTGCAAGAATAGCGATTTCTCTTTCCGAGATTTCTTCTAGCGTTCGTAAAAATTCTTCATATTTGTCCGTAGAAAGTTCTTGCTCAAAAGAGATTCCTCGAACAAATAATCTGGCTGCAAGCCGTATTTTTTCATTTACATTGGTTCTAGATACTGTTTGGAGCATACGATGAAATCTTTCTATAATTTCTACCTGTTCCAACTGTGTGGTTGTTATAAGTCTTTCGCCAGAGAGGATTTCTGCTTGCACAACAGACAACTTGCTTTGAAAGCTAGTGTTCAACATCTCTTGTATGTTCTGGGTTACTATTGAAGGAGCCCCTCCAAAAGGAAGCGGAGTACACGCGAGAAAATCAAAAATTAATTTAACACTTTTGGGCACGGGATGTTTACTTTGGCGTTCCTTTTCTATCAATTCTTCAATAGGTTTTTCCATTGTATGCCTCCTGAGAAAAAAGCATTATTGTAGAGAGCTTAGTCGAACATATTATCATACTGTGTACATTCTATCTGTTTAAGAACAATCTTGATATCATTTGAAAGACTGCCACAGGAGAAAAATCTTGCAGCCTCTTTGATGGCTGAGTCATTCAATGAGACTATCCTATAAACAAGTGCCAAAAGCATAAAATGCACAACTCTACCTGCGGAAAATAACTCTTGCGCCGCAGGAATATCATATTTTTCATTGTAGTGCGTGAAGAAATTTCTTTCATCGCTTAGTGCCTGTGCTAAGTTGCTAATTTCGGTAGGGCTTAATTCCAGGAAATCGTTAAGGAAAATAATAATATCTTTAAACCTGTATTTAAGTGGAACTTGTTTTCCTTTCCAACCCTCACTAGCAGCTATTTTTTCTGCTTCTTTATTTCGGTAATGGACCGAAAAGACTTCTATTGCCTGAGAAAAATTCAGGAATCTGTTTATGCGAGATGACCTATTACAAATGACCTCGTAAAATAATGTGGGAATATATTTCTTTGAATAAAACTCACACCACTTCAACCATATCTGGCTAAAATCTGCTGAGAAATTCTCAGTAGTTATTAAAAAAGGACGATCCGATATTTTGATTTCATCTGTAAAATTTAGATATAGTAAATTATAGCAGAGCTGCGTGTCATTGGACTGCTCATCTGAAAAAGTGATGTTTTCAAGTGGAATGTAGTCGTTTGAAAAGAAGGAGAACAAATTTCGAACTGAAGCTATTTTTCTAATGCCATCCCGAATCGATGCGGTGGAACTAAAGGTATAATCAATGCAGGGAATGATTGGAAGCTCCACACTGTTTTTTGACCAACCGAGGCCAATGGTCTGATAAATCGACAACGAGCCTTCATCATCTGTTGCATTAATTGATGTAGGGTATGTGTAATTAACAAGTGCAGGATTTTCTTTTGAAAAATGGTGAATAATCTCCACCGGGCTAGACGAAAACATGCTGTTCAGCGCTTGGATGTTTGCTGAGATTTTTTTGATTTTAATTTCCTCTTCTTTACATGCATAGCTTCGGCCCACTATTATTTCTGAAGGCGAGAACTGCACAAAATGATACACATCTCCGAATCCTGCGCCCGACATACATATTATAGAGGCGTTTAAGAGTGTTATAGGTGTAGATTCGATTTCACCACACAAAGTGTACTTTACGTTCCAGCTTAGATTGCGGGTATTTACTTCGGTTCGACCAATGAAAACTATACAGTTGTCTTTCGATGTTAGTACGCCGTCAAAGATAATATCTGTATCCGCTTCCTTGCAAGAAAGCCTACAAGGAATATTCAGCACATCGTCAATTTTTCGCATTAGTTTATCCCCCTCCGGCAAAAACTGCGTAGGTCTTTTTATGGCAATAGCATATCTGCGTTGTAATAATTTTATCACGAATTTACCTGTACAAGCAACACAGTCCAACGGGCGTTCCGTTTGGAGAACGAAGTAAAGAAATCGCTACGGTATACTGATAAACAGAAATCTATCGGAAGTCCTTGAAAAATATCTCCCGCAGTTTTTACACTTACACATTTTACCTCTAGCTTGGCACACTTGCGGAGATAATAGTCAATCATATCGTAAATAGAAGTGGGTTTCAAACTTCAGCAAAGTACTCTGCGACCTGCGTAGCAATCAATTCGAAGTTCATCAGTTGCGGACAAAAACGGCAACAGATGGTGAGCCACATGCCGGTTATCGCAACAGGCTATGTGGTCTGCGAGCTTTCGATTCTCTTTCTCCTGAAAGACGTAAAGCAATATTCCCTTAGAGGTCAACTCTGTTGATATAAATTTTGAGGTCGACTAGAAATCTAGTCGACCTCAACGCTTTAGGATCTGATTATTTACTTTTTGCCCCAATGCTTGTCAGAATATATTCTTGGATTGCCTGCTTGGGAATCCGCCAGACACGGCCATTCCGAAAGCCTTTGAGCTTACCGCTGTTTAGCAACTCGTACAAAGCGTTGTAGCCAATTCTGAGAGCTTCGCAGGCCTCGTCTGCCGTCAGAACATCTGCATATTCTTCAAACATCAGATGGCCTCCTGTTCTTTTACACAATCCATACGACGAGGGCAGGAGGTAACATCAAGCCGACAGCGATCACATAAGCAGGAAGAAGTTGGGGGATCGTTGCGGCGACGAGAAGGATTTTCTTTTCGTTGATATAGATCAAGCTTTTCGATTTGCTGGAAGACAGCAGGTTCTGTCCGCTGAAGCTGGATAGCAATATCAGTAAGTCCCGCTCCACTGTCAAACAATCGAGTTAACTTTTCACGTTCCTCTTGCGTCCAAAAATCCCCCTCACGCTCCAAACGTGTTGTGCGCTTGCGCATACTTTTTACAGTTTCTAAGTATTCCTGGTTAGTTATCAAGGTATATCACTCCTTATCAAGATTGATTTACCTTGATGTTAGTTAATCTTTTACGATTGATTGCCTTTGGTTTAAGGATATTGAATTTGCTTTAGAACTTATCTTCCAACACAGCATTTGCATTGTTGATAGATTTTTCTACTTCAGACTTGTTAATAGTATTAATATCGTTTTCATTTTCGCTCTTGAGAACGAGTTCAACTTTACACATATTGTAAAGCAATCCGACAAGAAGTACTGTATTTTCTGTAAGTTTCTTTTCCTCTAGAGTGAAGGTATTCCAATCGATATGTCCGAGCACAGTAACCATGTTCTTTAAGCCGTCAAGGTGTCGCTGGTAGATACCATTTACCTTAGAAAGTGTTTCATAATATTTATTAGAAGTCGAACGCAAATCAACCAGATAATTGCAGATAGTGTTGATTTTTTCTTCTGCCTTCTTCATTTGTGCCCATGCTTCATCTGCTTTATCAGATAGCTTCCCGCCTGTGAAGTTGAAAATAATTCCGCCAACCAACAAGCCAACGCCCAATGTTGCGGCGCCCAAAGCTGCGGTGCCAGCCAGCATTCCGCCGCCTCCCATTGCAACTGTACCACCGCCCAATAAAGCGAGCGTAGCATTAGTTGCAGCAGCACCGCTCAACGATGCAATAGCCGTTCCGGTAGATGCAGTACCCAAAGCCATAACAGCTGCCGTAGTTGCACCTGCAGCAGCAAAGCCACCCGCTGCACCTAATCCTGCACCACCGAGTCCGCCAAGGAGGACGCCTGCACCAACAGAAACTTCCTTGATTTTCTCTCCATCATACTTTGGAAGCGTAACACCGTTCTTTGAGTATTTTTCGAATGTTGGTCTGTTTTTGATCTGCTCAAATACATCTGAGAACTCGCTGAAGCTATGCAGAATTTCAAGCTCCAACTTTCCAAGATTATCCATGTCCTTTGTCGTTGCTTTATTCTCTTTTTCAAATTTCGCCATATTTCTTTCATGGCGGCTTTTTGCAGCTTCCATAGTGTCGTTCGCATCTTTCATTTTCTTTACACCATGTGCTGCTGCACCTACTCCGGCTGCACCTGCAACTGCAGCCGCACCCTTTAATGCTACCGGAATTAACCAAATTGGCAATGGCATAACGATTCCTCCTATTTCTCTTTTAATAATTTACAGCATTCATAGTTGAGCTGTATATATTCTTCATAACTCAGTTTGTCCTTGAAAAACGCTTCATAGCTCTCATCTATTCTACATACCAGAGGTCTCGTCTCATAAATGGAGCATTCGTTTTCTTTCAAGAATTTACAAATTCCATCTCCATTATGTAACTCATCATAGATTGGAGACTTATGTAGGTTCCTGCAACACTGACCACATTTATCACAAATAAACATTACTTAAACTCCAATACAGACGAAGTATCATTCATAAAGTCATCAATTTTTCCTCTGTACGGTAATTCAAAGCCAAGTGCCTTATACTCGTTTTTCAGCAGAACATTCAATTCATCTTCGCTATTTGTTGCTTCCATCATTGCAAGCATCTGATTGTACTGTTCTGTTTCTTTCTTGAAAAGCTCATAATCAATTTTTTCAAGCTGCGCCAGATACAATGCCAGGGCCTCGTTTATTCTGATATAAGCGTCCAACTGTTTTTGCAATGGGAAGCTAATACCCAAACGAATACAAACTTCTCTAAACACCAAAAAAACCAAACGATACCATGCAACAATATTTAATCTTAGGAAGAAGTTTACCCAGTTTCCGCCAGAACGAATTGCTGCATCCGCGCCATCCATCAAACACAATGTACCGTCTCCGATAATAAGCATGATTCTGAGATCATCATGCCTTTTGCTTGGGATACATTCACTCAAAGGCCTCTTATGATAGAAATAGTGTTTAATTGCCCAAATGAGTTTTATCGACAAATCACAAAGGACAACGGGAATGGCCATTGTAAGGCCAAATCTTGCATCGTATCCTTCCTGGAATACTTTGGTAGCTACTGTTGCCAATGTGTTTCGATCTTGACCCACTTGAAAATTTCCGAAATCACATAACTGAAATAACTCATAGAACGGAATAACAACGCCACTTCCTCTGCCAGATGCACCAGAACTACCAGCAACATCAGACATGATATGACCAAACCAGTTTGCAACTCCACAAAAAAGTTTGGAAACAAAATCATGCCCTTGCAATTCATAGGTTTCTGTTTGAATTGTAATCAACTGTCCGTTATGTAAAAAGGACGAAGTAGAGGTAAACTGATTCAAAATAGAGAAGAACAATCCAATTATGTCCGGCGAATGAGCCAATGATTTCATGTGGTGGTTCTTTGCAGACATATCAAACAACCCACCTACATCTCCAGAATGGCGCTGGTCATAATTAACTGGAAATTTCTTTTCCAAAAAGCCAATCGCACTGGTAACGCTATTCTCTTTTCCCGCTCTTGGCGACCAGCCACAAGTTTTGGCAAAAGCCATAACTGTTTTATCTACTTGAGCATCTGTCCACCCTTGCAATTTGCTATCAGCAGGGGAGCCAACCAGAAAAATATCTACCATGCCAGCAATAGCTCCGCAACCAACAGCAATTAAATAATCATACTTATCACACTTGTCGTTGTAAAATACAGGTTTCAAATTCCGGTCATTACGAATCACACCAATATCTATATCACTCATCGAAAGCCTCCAGTATATTAATTTCAAATCTCTTTCGAATAACCCGGTAGTTTTCGAATGGCATACTCATATTAAATCGCCCAAAGATTGGACATTTGTTCCCTGACTCCGCAGCCACATATCGATTCCCTTGCCGAACACCTCAGCTTCCACAGTCCAACCTTCGCTATCCGTGCTGATGACCTTAGCCGTAGGTAGACGATCCAACACAGCCTCCAGGGATGGCCCAGTATAGTGGAACTTGATGCGCTGTAGCTTACCACCATACATAAACTGTACCCGTTTGCGGAACTCACCTTCCTCAAACCGTTCCGAGTATGGCACATGGAAATGCTCGTCCAGTACCTTGAATCTTTGGATGCGGTCGATTCTATAAATCGTGGGAAACAGGTCATCGGGATTCTCGAAGGACTCCTTATTCTCCAAAAACGCAGTCAGATAGAAATAATATTCCGAAAACATGATGCCAACGGGTTGGACACGGCGTTTTACCAGCTTCGGCTCCTTCATCCGCTCATATTCGATTTCCATGACCCGATGTTCCTTCACGGCCTGTCCAATATCCCACAAACCGTTCAGAATGTTTTTGCCGTGGTGGGGTTCTATATAATGAATCTTCTCATTGGCAATCAATTCCTTGACTGCCCTCCGCTGCTCCTGCGGCACAGCACATTCCACCAGCTTGTCCAGTATCGGAAGCATTTCATCCCTGCGCATGGAGCGGCTCTCCAGAAGGATCTTACACACAGCTAAAATCTCACTGTTGGACAGGCCAGACGGAACACTGTTCACCATTCGATAGCCCTTCATAGAGCGGTCATAGATGACCTCCTGTGGCAGTCCCTTTTCCATCAGAAAAAAGCGCAGGGATTCCATATCCCGTTGGATACTGCGCAACGTAACGCCATACTCTTCTGCCAGGGCAGTTTTGTTCAGAACCTGTCCTGCCATCAGCCTTGCGTAAATATCCAGCAATCGAGCGGACTTCGCTTCTGATGCCTGCTCCATCCGGTTTCGCCTCCTTTTAGTTCTTTAGAACAGTTTTTCATATCTATTAAATATGATATTATCTCTTGTAAATCATGTCAATCTCTTTCTTCGTTGGGTAGGATATACTCAATGAGGTGACAGCATGAAATCGATCTATGAATCCGAGTATTTGCAGCTTGGGCTAAAAATCGCGTATTACAGGAAACTCCGAGGACTGACACAGGAAGAACTTGCCGAAAAAATTGACCGAACTCCGGCCTTTATCGGCCATGTAGAAGCACCCAATATCCAAAAGGCAATCTCCCTTGACACGCTATTTGACATTGCTGCCGTGCTGGATGTCCCCGCTTACAAATTCCTGATCTTCGAAAACGACTAAGTGTCCTCCGCTCCGGCACCCATGCGAAGATACAGAGTCCACAATCTCCTTTTCGGGAGCCGCATAGGTGGAGAATGATACCTAGCAGCATTCCCCGCGCAAAGGCGCGTAGGCATGGATACCGGAGATTCTATCGGAGGGTGATTTCAGTATAGCAAGTTATGTAGACACTCATTGTCTCTTTTCGAAAAATCTCACATTTTGTAAAAAATAACAGTTCAAATTGAACATTATCCACATGAGACCCCAGAGCACGGCGCTCGGGGTCTCTTATTTTTTGCGTTTGCTATCCTGAAAGGACGATGATGGCGCTGCCGAAAAAGTCTTTTATTTCAATTACATATTATCTCTATGACACCAGAGACGCTCTGGCGGTCTCACGTATCATAGGGGCCGCGGAGCATAGAGCGTTTTCGGGTGAATTTTCAAGAAAGAAGGTCGTAAAAAATGGCAGCAAATGTGGAAACGATGATGTATGCGAGAGAGCGTCCCTGGCACGGATTGGGCACGGAGGTGTCCGAAGCGCCCAACAGCGAAGATGCCCTGCGCTTTGCAGGGCTGGACTGGAACGTCCGGCAGGAAAATATCTTCAATGCCCGTGGCGGTATCATCAAAGGCTTCAAGGCAAATGTCCGGGACAGCGACGACAGTGTTCTGGGCGTGGTGGGTGACCGCTACAAGGTCGTCCAGAACATTGACGCTTTTAAGTTCACCGATGACCTGATCGGCGGGGATGTCCATTACGAAACCGCTGGTTCTCTGCGGGACGGAAAGCAAATCTGGCTGCTGGCAAAGATGCCGGAGCGCAAGATTGCCGGGGATGCCGTAGAGCCGTACCTCTGCTTCACCAATGCCCATGACGGCAGCAGCGGCGTCCGGGTCTGTATGACGCCTATCCGGGTCGTATGCAACAACACGCTGAATGTGGCCCTTGCTACCGCAAAGCGTACCTGGTCCATGCGTCACACCGAAAATGTCCACGAGCGGTTGAACGAGGCTCGGGACTGTCTGTTCCGTGCTGAAAACTACATGGACAGTCTGGCAGAATACGCGGACATGGCAGCCAATAAAACGCTGCGTGATGATGAGATCAGGGACATCCTCAACGAGCTGTTTCCTGTTACAGACAAGACAACGGAGCGGGAAAAAGCTACCATCGCCAAATGCAAGGACGAGTTCATGGTCTGCTACTTCGCCCCGGATATCACGAAGTTTCGGGGTACGGCATGGGGCGCCATCAACGCTATCAGCGATTTGGTGACCCACAGTATGCCTCATCGAAACACGAAAAACTACGCTGAAAACAACTGGGGAAAAGTCATGAGCGGCCATGTCCTGATGGACAGAATGGCCGCTCTTTGCATGAGGTGAAGAGATGATAGTAAAAGGATTGAAAAAGATATCCACCAAGGGAATGAGCCGTGAGGAATGGCTGGAACGGCGCAGAAAAACCATCGGCGGGTCTGATGCTGCCGGGATCGTGGGCTTGTCCAAATGGGCAAGCCCTTTTTCTGTTTGGGCGGATAAGACCGGACGGGTAGCGGAGAAAGCAGACACAGAAGCCATGCGTCAGGGGCGTGACCTGGAGGACTATGTAGCGCGGCGCTGGATGGAGGAGCAGGGGAAGCGGGTATATCGGCTGGCAGCTATGCTATATAATCCCCAATATCCCTTTGCTCACGCGGATGTTGACCGTATGGTGATGGGTGAAAATGCCGGATTAGAGTGCAAGACCACCTTTTCCCTTGACCTGAAGCAGTTCAACGGTGTGGAGTTTCCAGTACAGTATTACGCACAGTGCGTGCACTATCTGGCCGTGACCGGGGCAGAGCGGTGGCATCTGGCGGTCCTGGCCTATGGCCGGGGCTTTTTCACCTTTGTCCTGGAGCGGAACCAGGCGGAGATCGACGCTTTGATGGCAGCGGAAGCAGCGTTCTGGAAGCAGGTGGAACAGGATATCCCGCCTGCCGCTGATGGCTCTGAGGCCACCACGGCAGCCTTACAGGAGGTCTATCCAGTCAGTCGAAATACCACCACCGCACTGTTTGGCCGGGATGCCGTGCTGCAGGAATATATGCGTCTGAAAGAGAATAAAAAGGCGCTGGATTTCCGTATCGGCGAGATTGAGAACACCATCAAGGCCGATTTGGGTAACTCGGAGAGCGGTTCCTGCGGTCTGTTCAATGTCAGTTGGAAATCGCAGACCCGGCAGACCTTTCAGGCAAAAGAGTTCGCCAAAGACCACCCCAATATTGATTTGACACCCTACTACAAAAATACGAATCTACGTCCCTTCAAGGTGACGGAGAGAACACAGGAGGCAGTATAACATGAGCAATGATATGATCCAGAAGGCCACCACGCAAGCTACGGCAAAGGCCCCAGATGCTAAAACATCCATGCAGGTCTACATCAAGCAGATGCAGGGCGAGATCAAAAAGGCACTTCCCGCCGTTATGACGCCGGAGCGTTTTACACGTATCGTCCTGTCCGCCCTTTCCGCCAACCCAAAGCTGGCGCAGACCACGCCCCAGTCCTTCCTTGCCGCCATGATGACGGCGGCACAGTTGGGTATGGAACCCAATACCCCGCTTGGACAAGCCTATCTGATTCCCTATTACAACAGCAAGAGCCGATGCAACGAGTGCCAATTCCAGCTTGGCTACAAGGGACTGATCGACCTTGCTTATCGCAGCGGAGAGGTAAGCATCATTCAGGCGCAGGTGGTCTATGAACACGATGATTTTACCTATTCCTTCGGGCTGGAGCCTGTTTTGAAGCATATCCCCGCTGCTTCCGATCGAGGAGAACCTACCTATGTTTATGCCATGTTCCGAACCAAGGATGGTGGTGGCTTCGGGTTCGATGTGATGAGCATGGATGCCATTCGCACCTTTGCCCAGCAGTACAGCAAAACCTTTTCCTCCGGCCCATGGCAGACGAACTTTGAAGAGATGGCGAAAAAAACCGTTCTCAAAAAGGTGCTGAAATACGCCCCGCTGAAATCCGACTTCCTCCGTGGCATGGCGCAGGACGGCACCATCAAGACCGAGGTCAGCGAAGATATGTACATGGTTCCGGGAACGGTGGTCGAGGTGGACAGCGAAACAGGCGAGGTCACAGAAGTCAGCCGTGAGTCTTGAAGATATTGAAACGGCAGCAGGAGGGAACCATGCTTGACTATATGTGTGGCTTACAGGCCAAGTTTTTTCATACCCCTAGTTTCCCTGATTTGGAGCAGGAGATCACTACCCTGCACGATGAATTGGTGCAGAAGATGGGCAGAGCGGACAGGCGAAAACTATTGGAATTAGGAGACTTATCAGACGAGTTATCCAGCAGGATCACGCTTGCAAGCTTTACTGCCGGATTTAAGCTTGCTGCTGGCATTGCAGCGGAATTGAGCATAGATGGCGCGTATTCCTTTGACGAGGACGAAGAAAAGAGAGCCATCCATAGTATGCAAAACGAAGAAAAATAGTGTTTTTCAAAATTATTTTTCAAATAGACACTGCCTGTCCACCATGATTGCTATGCTGAATATACAGAAGCGCAAAAGAATACGACAGAAAGGATGCGTGCTACATGAATACGACTGAAACCAATGAAGCGACTTTGGAAAATATGCAGGAGGCCGCCGAGAAAGTCACCGAAGAAAAGACATGGTTTGATGCCCTGGAAGCGTCCGGCCTGCGAATTACCGAAAAGCAGAAACAGGATATCTCCGAGAAAATCAACGACATGCTGGAATATCAGCCAGCCATTGGGCTTTTCGGAAAGACTGGTGCCGGAAAGTCCAGCCTGTGCAACGCCCTTTTCGGGCAGGATGTTTGCCCTATCGATGATGTCGCCGCCTGCACCCGTGACCCTCAATCCGTGCTGCTGAACATGGGCTGCAATGGCATCAAGCTGATCGACGTTCCCGGCGTGGGTGAGAGTACCGAAGTAGACGAAATGTGCGAGGCACTATATACCGAGCTGCTGCCAAAGCTGGATATGGTGCTGTGGTTGGTAAAAGCGGATGACAGGGCAACAGCAGCAGATAAGGACTTCTATGAGCGGATCGTCCGCCCTGCCGTGGAGGACAAAAAGCCCGTGTTCCTGGTATTGACGCAAGTCGATAAAATGGAGCCCTGCCGGGAGTGGAACGTGGAACAGCACGAACCCGGAGCGACGCAGTTCCAGAACATCCACCGTAAGACAGCCCTGATGGCTGAGGAGTTTGGCCTGCGGGAAAACCAGGTCATTCCCGTCTCCGCCGGGGAGCAGTACAATCTGGCGAAGCTGGTGGATGAAATGGTGTTCGCATTGCCTGTGGAACAGAATATCGCTGTGCTTCGGGCTGTGAACAGCGAATACCGCTCCGAGGAGGCTACCAGACATGTGAAGGACAATATCTTTGACATGGTCGGCGAGATCATCGGCTCCGTATGCTTCAGCGCAAGTCTGGCAGTCAGTGAGATTGCTGATACCATCCATGACTGGTGGCAGTCGCACGAGCCCTGGTGGTGGCCGATCTGATAAAAGTATACGCTGTTTGCTGGGGCCTCGCCATTTGGCGGGGCCTCTTTTATGAAATGGAGGACAAAGATTGAATCTGCCTGTACAAGTCGATCAAAAGCAGTTGATGGATATACTGCTGAATGTTGGCACTGTCCGCCCGGTATTTATCTGGGGTGCTCCCGGTATCGGGAAATCCGCCATCGTGGAGCAATTCGCAAAGGACCTTGGTCTGGAGTGTGTATCCCTGCTGGGCAGTCAGTTAGCCCCGGAGGATATCATCGGCGTTCCGCAAATCACGGATGGGCGGAGCATATTTTGCCCACCCCGCAGCATTGCCCGTGACGAACCCTACTGCCTTTTTCTGGACGAGCTGAATGCTTGCTCCCATGAGGTGCAGAAAGCGTTTTACTCGCTGATCTTGGAACGTCGCATCGGAGAGTATCATCTGCCGGAGGGGTCTATTGTCATCGGCGCTGGCAACCGTGCGCAGGACAATGCCATTACCCGGCCCATGTCTTCCGCTCTGCTGAACCGGATGTTCCATGTGGAAATGGTTGCAAGCAGCCGAATCTGGCTGGAATGGGCGGCACAGAACAATATCCACCGCTACGTCTACGATTACATCTGCTCTCGCCCCGATCACCTGTGGGCACAGCCGTCTAAGACGGAAGAGCCCTTCTCCACCCCTAGAAGCTGGCACATGCTGAGTGACGCCATTCACAGCTACGGAGACAATATTTCCGAAGCAAACCTGTCTTTGCTGGCTCATGGCTGTCTGACTTCCGCCCATGCCACGCAGTTTGTTGCCTATGTGCGTCAGGTGCGGTGTAAGTATTCTGTCAAGAAAATCATTGACGGAGAGCAGCGCTGGCCGGACAGAGCAGAGGAGCGGGATGTCCTGTATTTCCTTGCCCAAAGCTTCCGTTCTCAGTTGGTAAAGGAGCTGCCGCCCACGCGCAATCAGTTGAGCGGAAGCGCCAGAACGCTGGCATACCGGGCAAAAGAGCTGCTGGTGGAATTGGCGGAAATCAGTTTGGAGATCGCACAAATGGCTATCACTCCGGAGGATGATAAAGCACTGCCGAACTGGTTTGTCGTGGAAGCTGCCAAGGATATTCCGAACCTGGTCGGAAAAAGGAAATAGCTTATGAAGAAAACCGCTGAAAAGAAGTCCAATGCATCCAACCCCTTAGACGCTGCCTATAAAATACTTGGGCAATCCCCGCTGGGAGGCTTGGCTGCAGACGTAATGAATATCTACTGTGATAACAGCTATCCCATGGCAAAAGATGATTGGGCATACGTAACTAGCTTGGGATACATTTATCTAAATCCACGGAAGCGGGCAACCGCAGGCGAATGGACGTTCGTTATCGCGCACTGCCTGCTGCATTTGGGAATAGGCCATTTTGCCGAAAACCGCAAGGATGACCCAGTATGGCAGGAAGCCTGTGACCTCATCGTGACCCGATTCCTGTTGGACAGTCACATCGGAACACCACCAATGGACACCAGCTTTGTACAGGCATTTCAGGGCTCAGAAGAAAAACTTTACGAAAGGTTTCTGGCTGATCCCAGCAGCAGACCTGTCCGCAGCTTGAGCATGATGTCTCAGGGGAGAATGGACATGCTGTGGGAGGGGCAAGGGCGGTACGAGAGTTTTCAGGAGGCGTTTGTAGACTCTATCAGAGATGCCTTGAAAGAATCCATCGAGACAGCCGGTGGTATTTCCCTCGATATGAAAAAGAGCAGACGCGGCTTTCATACTGCATACCGCCGAGCAAAAGAGTGGTTTGTCAGCAGTTATCCGCTACTGGGAGCTGTGGCATCAGGTTTCCATCTGGTGGACGATGCAGAGACCGTCCATCGGATGCACATTCCGGTAGCAGCGGTAGACCCGCATTTGCAGGAAATCTATATCAATAGCCGCTGCCGCATGAACTATCATGAGTGGAAATTTGTTTTGGCTCATGAGTTCCTGCACGCTGCTCTCCGGCATGATGTACGTCGGGAAGAGCGGGACCCGATATTATGGAACGTAGCCTGCGATTATGTCATCAATGGCTGGCTTTTGGAAATGAACGTTGGACAGATGCCGGAAACAGCTCTCTACGACGAGCATTTCAAAGGAATGTCCGCAGAATCCATTTATGATGTACTTTGCGAGAATTTGAAGTATTATCAGAGTCTCGATCCAAAGGATATTATCTACGGTGGAGATAATTGGTGGGAAACGCAGAGCGGGGCAGAGATCGATGCGTTTTATCGGTCAGCTATCCAGCGGGGGCTGGATTACCACCAGCAGAGAGGACGTGGCGATCTTCCCGGTAATTTTATAGAAGAAGTCCGTGCCATCAACCAACCGCCTATCCGATGGGATGTTGAACTTGCTAAGTGGTTTGACGAGCAGTTCCTGCCGTTGGAGCCACAGCGCACCTATGCCCGTCTCAGCCGCCGCCAAAGTTCTACGCCAGATATTCCTCGCCCTGCATGGACATTCCCGGAAGGGCAAACCGAACACCGTATCTTTGGCGTTCTGCTGGATACCTCCGGCTCTATGGATCGAAGCTTGCTTGCTGCCGCCCTTGGCGCGATTGCAAGTTACGCTGAATCCAGAGATGTCCACCACATCCGTGTTGTTTTCTGTGATGCTGCCGCTTATGACCAGGGCATTGTGTCCCCAGAGGACATTGCGGAAACTGTCAGAATCCGTGGCAGGGGAGGGACCCGGCTACAGCCAGGAATTGACCTGCTTGATAAAGCCAAAGATTTTCCGAAAGATGCTCCTCTTTTGATTATCACAGATGGATGCTGTGAACGTCTGACACTTTACGGGCGAAACCACGCATTTCTGATTCCTGCTGGCAACCATTTGCCCTTTACGCCACGTGGTCCAGTATTCCGATTGAAGTAGCGGCACGTCAACAACACTATGCAGTTTTACAGCCCCGGTTTTCCGGGGCTATTTTATTAGGAGAGGTCTGACTATGAGAAGAAACGCGAACGATATCATCTACGACGAAGTGGCTGTACTTGGCACACCGGCTCTGTTTACAGGCTGGAGGGTGGACCGTGCCACGATTCCCGCAGGCATGTTTCTGTACGAAGTCCGCCATGCAGACAGCGATTGGGGTGACCCCTGCCAGTTGGCCTGGGGTATTCTCGTCAATTTCTACGGCACCATTCTGACAGCTCAACCTATGGATATCCCGGAAAGTGGGTATCTGAATTTTGACAGCGAGGATTGGGTCTATGCAGAAGGAGATACCTGTGCAGCCATCCCGGAATTTTTGAAAAAGTATTGCGTAAAGGGGGGTGCGGTAAATGCACAACACGATCTATGAGATCTCCGACAAGCCTATCCCGCAAAGCAGCAGAGCGACCGTTGGAAGTCTGCCTGCATGGTTCTTCGATTCGGTATCTGATGGGGCTTGTGAAGTATCTGAAGATGACCGAGAGCAGGAAATCAACCGTCTTGCCCACTGCCTTGGTTCATCCTGTACATGGGATGGCAAGAAACTGATGCTCTCTCCAAATGTTCGGCAGGAATACTTCAAAGGGGCTTTCGAGTATTTCAAGAAAGCCGCAGTTGCGCTGGCTGAAACTGAGTATTCTGTGTTCTCAGGTGCAGTACCATCCGTTGCTTTTAACTTGGCGCTACAAGGCATGGCAGAGAGCTATTCAAACAAATTCGGCGCTTATGTCTATGATCCCGGCATCAGGGAATTGTTTCCACTGGATATATGGATTCGTAGCGCAGACGTATCAAAGCCGTATTATGTCGGTGGAGCAATTGACTATCATTATTGAACAAAGCATCCCAGAGCTTCATCGTCATCAGCAGAGCCTCCATGTCAAGAGGCTCTGCTGATTGTCTCATCTTTTACAAGGTAACAACTATATTTTATTTTCTCATGGAAGATGGTATGATTATAGTAAACTCTTACTTCCAGAGGAAGATGCCGTATCCATTCAGAACATAGCGGACATGCTGCCAGAAACTGCTGCGGTCTGCATATTTATCGGGGTATTTCATTCCATCTACAAAAGAAACCCGGTTCATAATCATATGGATGTGCGGGTTGGGTTCCATGTGAACGCAATAGAATACTTGATATCTGTTGGCATAATACCTAGCGCAAGCCGCTGCAATATTTTCTGCAATAGAAACAGTAGACACTTCCTGCTTGCTAAAAGAGATAATCGTATGACTGATTCTCTTTCCAAAAGTCTTTTTAAAGGCTTGAGCAATCATCTCCATTTCACTAGGAGCCGTCTCAATGGAGTTTAGATTTACGAGGCCATAGGAAACCATTTTTAATGGATTGCTACAGTAGTGAATTAAGTCATCATAGGTATTTTCATCTCTATACTTGTGGGATTGGGTTCTTTCAACAACTTTGATGTATGCCATGATAAACACTCCTTTTTTGATGGGTACTCTCCGCAAGGGAAGGAAAACTCCTCCCCCTTCGGGTTCCCAACTTTATTTGAGTGTTCAGAGCGTTGTAAAAGATTATTACGCAGGATTTTGCCAATTTGTCCGCCGTGTCCGCACAATAAAAAGGGGTTAGCATAAAGCATATGCGTAAATATATGCGGACACAGAGGACAGAACAGGCAATTTGAGAAAAGTCCCCATTTTAATTGTTGTGAGGCGTGAGATATGGTGATAGGTAAAGGCAAAGAAAAAGCAAATCCCCTTAGATGCGGGAAGTACTGGGACTCTTGTACAGCACAATGTACGCTCAACAATATAGTCAAGAGAATGTCCCCTGTCAGTTATTCTGACACCGCTAACTATGCAACACAAGAACAAACACGGAATCAAGACTTGATCGATTATTTCTTTGATTTAAAATGCAACTCATTCGTAATGTCACAGATTTTTCCCCTCTTGTGTTACGAAAAGAATGACATCCTAAGATATACAGATACAGATTTTGATCAGCCTCGTTTTCAAGCAACACCTGTCATATTTCAAAGCACTTTTGATTATTATCTGCTATCTTATTGCGCTATGAGGTATTTTTTGCTTAAAGGAAAATATCGGGCAATTAGTACATTATTAAATGATTATCTCACAGAGGAGCGCAGAAAGGCTAAGGATAGACGAAGAAAGTATCCTCCGCATCTAAACATTCGCTTTCAACCGAGGTATGCAGGTGACCTACAAGCATATCAACTTCCGGAGTTTGCTTTGAATGCGGCACAAGATATTTTATGCAAAACCTTGTTTTTACGACCTAATGCAACGGAACAGTTGTCGTCTTTGCAGCTCCACGGTCATTTTATATCCGAAAAGTCCTTGGAAAATAAGCAATGCTTTGTTGTACAGTCAGCTGATGCGGCGCATTTTGACTTGGAGGATTACTTTTATTATGAGTATTTTACAGGGGTCAACTTATCACTTGAAATCACAGCTGCCTTAATGGAGATTTCAGATGCTTCCCCGGAAATTTTTGATGCAGAATATATTTGGGATAATGTTAAGGAGAATATAAAGTCTCTGGTTCAATCTCCAATGTTACTCTCCAGAAATGCCGTTGCGCGGTACTATATCTTAGAAATTCAAAATGAATTCAGGGATAAGCAACAGCGTTTACCAGTCGGGACAGAAATAAACGGTTGCAAAAAGTATAAGCCATTACTTGATTCAGCCATTAATAGGGCCATTAAGCAAGTTGATATTGAAGCAGCCAAATTGTTTATTCCTTGTAAAACAGAAAGTTTCCACACGCTGAATCGAGATAAAAACCTGCGTGAACGTAGTCCTTTTGAATCGCGGCAGGGTTCTAATGAACCTGTTGCAGACGTGGGGGACGTATACAAGCCCTCCCCAATTTGTAATTATATCTCTCAGGACGCTCTTGCCTGGGAAAACGCATCAGAGTATTTCAAGGCAAATCTGATGACAATTCTTGACCCTGTCAATCCAAGTGAGTTTTTGAAAAATCCCCGATATGGCCCCTTCGTATTTTGCAATATAAAACATGCAGGCGTCAAAGATATTCTTGATATGATTGATGTCAATGCAAAGGAATTTAATATCTGCCGTGATCGCTCTAAACCTATAAGGTTGTTCCAGAGAGTCCATAAGGAAATACTTGATTCGATAGCTAAGCCCCCAGAAGCTTTAGAACGGTGCTTTATGATTCCGGCAGATGGATATGGTAGCAGTGAATCATGACTCAAACAGCTCGCGTTTTTTGACGCGAGCTGTTGTTCTCAAACGTAAGGACTAACGTTATACTCCAGTACATGGGTACCCTTAAACCAAAAGACTGATGGAAGGGATTTTGGCCTGGCCAGAGCCATATGACTTCCAACAGTTCAAAGGAGACTGTACCTTGAAAATTGAAAATTGTAACTATTTGGAAGAGACTCTTGCGCCCCGCGATGAAAACGGACATAAGGTCCCTATCATTTTTCCCGGTGGAACTGGGCCGGATGGGAAGCCTTTGTGGTTTCCTGTACTTCCGCCGCCCAAAGGCGGTAAGGAGGTCCCCGTCATTTTCGACGAAGATTTTGCACCGGGCGGCCAGTTCTATGGTTTAACTTACCAGCCCGGGTTTTATGCAAAGCCTCTGGGCGTAATGCAGAATGGGGTTGTGGCTCCGCTGTTTCCGGGAGATGTTGTTTTCACCGATCCGCGTTTCAATATGCCGCAGCTCGCCTCTGCAGTGATGCAGCAGGGATTGCCTCCTGCGATTATTCCTGCTGCTAACCATGTGATGGCGGTGCTGGGACACTTTGGGGCAAAAGCTGATGCGACAGATGACCTTCTTGACCGTGATGAGGCCAAGTACGCGTTGCATTTGAAAAACCGCAAGGGACAGACGGTGTCTGTGTGTAACTCAGGCTTGGAAGTCATTGCGCTTCGAAAAGTTTTGAACGGTAACAAGGAAGCCTTTGAGGTCTGTCTGCGGCTCCTCCGTAAAGGCATTGAGATAACAGTTCCTGAGGGGAATCTGGAGAACTTGGCTGATTATATTGGAGCCAAGCACCCGTGGTTCCATCTTTCGGCCGACACTCCCAATGCAGCAGCGCTCCTCGAAGAATATATTCGAGACAAACTGGATCAGGTTCCCATGATTACGGTGGCGAAGCGGCCTGGATGGATTGAGCATGAAGGTAAACACATCTATGCTCATGATAATCTGGGTGCGATGCACAGCTTCGCTTGCGAAACTGGTGAGGAGATTCCCATCGACCCGGATATGTCTCCGGCGGAGGCGTTTTCGTCTGCGATTAGTCTTCTGGGCATTGGAAGTCATGCGGTGACTGTCCCTCTGCTTCTGACTAGCGTAGCCGGAACCTTGGCAGCTCTTTTCCAGGAAGCAGGATATCCCCCGCGGTTCTGCACCTTCCTGTATGGATTGTCAGGGTCCCTTAAAACAGCAGCCGCAGAGGTCTTTACAGGGATTTATGGCAAGCGTGATCATAACTCTTTCCGAGACTCCCAGGCAGCCATTGATGTCAATATCGGCAAACACCGTGACCGTACTCTCCTGGTTGACGACTTTCGCCCTCCGCTTGCTTCGGCAGAAGGCAAAGCAATGTGCCAGACTCTGGAGCACGTGATCCGTCTGTTCGGTGATGACGTGGCGAAGATGCGCAGCAACAGTACGGCTACCGCAACCCATGGAGAACGCCCTCGCGGTACCTGCATCATCACGGGCGAATCTATCAGTGGCTCCTATTCCTCGCTTCTGCGTTGCCTGCTTGTCCCCATCACACGTGGGAACATTGATGGATGTATGCTTCGCCGTTATCAGGAAGCGCCTACACTCTGGACTACCAACTACGCCTATTTCCTGCCGTGGGTCGGGAAACAGTGGCCCGATTTGGTAAAGAAAATCCAGCACCATTTCCCCGAACTTCGCACATCCTTTTCCACTGTAACAACAGAGCCTCGTCTCGTTGATGCCGGTGCGTTGCTGACGTTGACAGGCGAAATTCTGTTAGATTATGGTGTTGCCTGCGGGGCAATTAGCAGAAACGTTTCTGCGGAGTGTTTACCCGGGTGGCAGGCAATTATCTTGGACATGTTATCATTCACTTCTAGCATTGCCAAAGAAGTAGACCTGGCAAGCCTTTGCCGTGAGGCGCTGAACACCGCCCAGGAGGCTGGAACTCTGAGAGTCGCAGCGACTGTCGACGATTTCCAGCCCGGGATGGATGGGTTTATGTCCGCTGACCGCCTTTGGCTTCGCTCGGAAGCTCTTCTCCGTGAGATGCGCAAAAAAAGTACGGAAATGTCCGCGGCCTGTACTTTGAGTGCCAAAGAGCTTCTGCCTGAGCTTTATTCAAAGGGGCTCATTCTCCGTGACGAGGAGGAAGGAAAGCATTCTTATCTTAAGAAAACGCCCACTATTCCGGCACTTGGAAAACGTACACGGATGGTGTGCTTTTGCCGGAATGAACTGAACCCCCAGTCTTAAGCACATGCTGTCCGCTCTGTCCGCCATTGTTGAAAACACAACTACCGTGTCTCTATTACATTTGGCGGACAGGGCGGACACAAATTAAAAGATTACGAATAGCAGTGGAGGTAAAGAAATGAATACTTTGTGCAACAACTCTAATGAGGTTCCGATGGTCATCACGGTGGATGGCCTTATGACCATTCTGCATGTTGGCCGCAACACGGCATACGATCTTGTCCGTGCAGGGAAGATTCGTAGCGTTCGCGTTGGAAAACAGATTCGGATTCCCCGCGAGGCGGTAATCCAGTTTCTCGCAGGAAACGAGACATAAACGATAATGAAATGCTGAGGGGAAGAGAACCTAGCCGTTCTCTTCCCCTCTATCAATCACAGGAGGATTATATGGCACGAAAAAAAAGAACCAGAGCCGCACAAGGATCTGGCACAATTCGAAAGAAAACTGTCACGCGCAAAGGGCAAACCTATACCTATTGGGAAGCTCGGCTTACTGTTGGGTATGATCCCGGCACTGGAAAACAGATTCAGAAATCTTTCTCTGGCAAAACACAGAAAGAAGTGCGTGAAAAGATGCAGGTTGCCGCTGTGTCCGTCAATGATGGTACTTATAAAGAACCGTCTAAAATGACGGTAGGTGAATGGCTGGATATTTGGCTGAGAGACTATCTTGGTTCTGTTAAGCCCATGACGGAGTTGAATTACACCCAGCATGTGCATAACCATATCAAACCTGCTCTCGGCGCAATTAAGTTGGATGTACTGAACGCTCCGATGATTCAGAGCTTTTACAACAGTCTTGGCAAGCCTCAAAAAGGGAAAGAAGCGCTCAGTGGTAAAACTATACGATGCATCCACGGAATTCTGCATAAATCTCTCCAGCAGGCAGTAAAAATCGGCTACATCCGTACCAATCCGACGGAAGCCTGTGAATTGCCCAAGGTAGTTCGTAAAGAGATTAAGCCGCTTGACAGTGAAGCAATCACTTCCTTTCTGAGGGCTATTGAGGGACATCGGTTTGAATCGTTGTTTATCCTGACTTTGTTCACCGGGCTTAGACGCGGGGAGGTTTGCGGTCTTACATGGGACTGCGTGGATTTGGACAAAGGCTCGATATTCGTCAATAAGCAGCTCCAAAATATTCCCGGCGAGCCCGGGAAGTTTCGCCTGGTTTCCTCCAAAAACGGAAAGGGTAGGTACATTGCCTTACCTGCATCAATTACTACTCTTCTAAAACGCCACAAAGCGCATCAAAACAAGGAGCGCTTACGGGCCGGCTCTCTTTGGGAGGACAACGGTTTTGTCTTCACGGATGAAGTGGGTCACCACTTGTCGCCCAACACGGTTTATCATAATTATAAACGTGTCGTGGAATCCATTGGCCTCCCAAACGCAAGATTTCATGACCTTCGTCATAGTTATGCTGTGGCGGCTATACAAGCGGGAGATGACATTAAGACTGTACAAGGAAACTTGGGCCATGCCACTGCTGCTTTCACTTTGGATGTCTATGCACATGTGACCGATGAGATGAAAAAGGCCAGCGCTGATCGCATGGAAAAGTATATTAAGGATGTTTCGGACCTGTAAAGGGAAAACAAAAGGGAAAACGCACCGGGAATACATACAAAGAAAGCCTGCAACCATTACGGTTACAGGCTTTTTCTTTGGTCCGAGTGGCGAGACTTGAACTCACGACCCCTTGACCCCCAGTCAAGTGCGCTACCAACTGCGCTACACCCGGATATTAATTTGTCGCTGCCTCTCGTGGTCAGCTTTTATATATTAGCATGGACTAAAAAAAAAATCAACCCCTTTTTTCATTTTTTTTAAAAATTTTGCCGTTTTTTTGCTGAAGGGTTTTTGCAAATCTTGTTGACAAACCTCCGTTACATATGGTATTATGTCCAAGTGCTTGAGGTTCGGGCACTCCTGCCGCTTTATGGAGAGATGTCCGAGCGGTTGAAGGAACCGGTCTTGAAAACCGGCAACGCGCAAGCGTTCGTGGGTTCGAATCCCACTCTCTCCGCCAACTTTATATTGATTTGCGGAAGTACCCAAGAGGCCGAAGGGGCTCCCCTGCTAAGGGAGTAGGCTGGCTAAAACCGGCGCGAGGGTTCAAATCCCTCCTTCCGCGCCAAAAAGGACACCTGTCGGTGTCCTTTTTTTGCGTCTAATTTTCCATATGCATCTGCAGCGTTTTCAGATTTCCCTCCATCAGCGACACATAGGTGGCGCCGTTCTCCAGCTCCCGACGGGAAACATTGTGGCAGGTGTGGAACAAGGCCGTCTCCGCGCCCGCCGCCTCGGCGATACTGTCCGCCACCAGATGGTTGGAAAACTCGATATACCACACCACGGGAAGCTGCTCCCGGCGGACCTTCTCTGTCAGGAAGGCCACCGTGGCCGCCGACGGCTCCGTCTGCGTGCCGCAGCCGGGAAAGGCGGCGTAATACTCCACACCGTAGGCCGCCGCGAAGTACCGTAGGGGGAAACGGTCGCCAAACACCATGGGGCCCCGGTCCTCCGCGAAAAACTCGGTAAACTCCCGGTCCAGCCCCTCCAGCTTGTCCGCGTAGTCTTCGGCAGCGGAGCGGTAGGTATCTCCATGCACCTCATCCAAAGCGGACAACCGCTCCCCGATCGTCCGGGTGATGGCTGCGGCATTAGCCGGGTCCGTCCAGACGTGCTCGTCCAGACCGGTCACCTCGCCCTCTCCGTGGCTGTGTTCTTCCTCATCATGGCCGTGTTCGTGGTCGTGGCCGATCTCGGCCTGCATTCCCTCTACCAGTTCTTCCTCCAGCAGCGGCACGCAGTCGATCATGCGGAGCTGCTCTCCGCGGGGCTCCACGGCGTCCAGAATGGTCTCCACCCATTCATCGGACTCGCCGCCCAGATAGATGAACAAATCGCAGTCCTGCACCGCCAGAATATCCGCCGGGGTCGGCTCATAGGAGTGACTTTCCGTGCCGGGCGGCAACAGCAGCTCCACGTCCGCCAGAGCGCCGGCGGCGGCCCGGGCGAAATCATAGGCCGGAAACACGGTGGTCACAATGCGCAATCGCCCCGGTTCCTGCTCCGGGGCCGCCTGGCCGCAGCCAGTCAGCAGCAGGCAGAGGGAGAGCAGCAGGGGCAGTATTTTCTTCACAGGGTCTCGCTCCTTCAATTTGAGAATGATTTTCGGTTTTCCATGATACCACGCTCTTTCGGAAAATGCAAGACGCGAAAAAGAAGACTTCACAAATCCGGGAAATCGTGTATACTAGATTCAGAATGTGTTGAAATGGGGGGAACGTCCATGGATAATCTGCTGAAACGGATGAAGACCAACGCGCTGCTGTCCGCCGCGCTCTACGCCCTGCTGGGACTGGTGCTGCTGATCTGGCCTGCATTGTCCGCCAGTCTGCTGTGCCTGGCGCTGGGGCTGGTGCTGGTGGTGTGCGGTCTGAACAACATTTTCGTATTCCTGCGCAGCCGGGACGGCAGCCTGTACGCCGCCCTGCATCTCATCACCGGCGTGGTCCTGGCGGCGGTGGGCATCTGGCTGATGGCCCGGCCAACCCTGGTAACGGTGGTCATCCCCCGCATCGTGGGTGTGCTGATCTGCTTCCACGGCTTCGGAGACATCGGCGACGCCATGACCCTTCGGAAAAACGGCTCCTCCCGCTGGACGGCGGCGCTGCTGCTGGCAGTTATCACGCTGGTGCTGGGCGTTATCCTGGTCATCTGCCCCTTCCAGGCGTTTACCACGGTGGTGCGTCTGCTGGGTGCTTTCCTGCTGTACGACGGCATCAGTGACCTATGGATCACCGGGCAGGTGGGCAAGGCCCTCCGCCAGGCCGAAAAGGACTCCAATGCGGAGCAGAACGCAGTGGATGTGGAATATCGGGACGTAAAAGAGGACGAATAAAAAACAGAAGCGGTGAAAACCGCTTCTGTTTTTTTATCTTGACTGCTTCAGCACTTCCAGCACAAATTCCCAGACCCGCTGAACGGAGGCGATGCTCATCCGCTCCCGGGGCGTGTGGATCTCCTCCAGGTCCGGGCCGATGGACACACAGTCCAGGTCCGGCAGCTTTCCGCACAGCAGGCCGCACTCCACGCCCGCGTGGATGGCCTCGACCTTGGGCTCATGGCCGTACTGCTTCCGGAACACCTCCGTCATCCGCTCCCGCAGGGCGGAATCAGGCCGATACTCCCAGGCGGGATAGTCGCCGGAGATGTCCACCGTGCCGCCCAGAGCCTCCGTCAGGCACCGCAGGCGGTCATGGAGCATTTCCTTCTGGCTGGCAACGGAGCTGCGGACGCAGAATGCCGCGCTCACTTCCCCGGCCCCGGTCTCCAGAATCCCCAGATTCAAAGAAGTCTGCACCAGACCGGGAATCTCCCGGCTCATCTCCTGGACGCCGTTGGGTACGCAGGTGAGGAAGCACAGCGCCCGTCGGGTAGAATCGCCGTCCATGGACAGCTCCGCCGCGTCTGTCTCAGTCACAGCCGCTTCCAGAGCCGGGTCCGTGACCCGGTATTCCTTTTTCAACTGCTCCGCCAGTGCCGTGAGGGCAGCCCGGGCGGCAGCCCCATCAGCTACCGTTACCACAGCCTCCGCCGCCACGGGGATGGCGTTGTCCTTGGCACCGCCGGAGGCGGTCACCAGCCGCAGCTCCGTCACCGCCGCTATGGCTCGCAGCAGGCGGCCCAGCAGGAGTGCAGCGTTGGCCCGGCCCTGATGGATCTCCGCACCGGAGTGTCCTCCGGTGAGGCCGGAGACCGTCAGCCGCAGCGTTTCTCCCGCGAAAGGCTCCCGATGCACAGGCAGCGTGCATTTCGTCAGGCTTCCACCAGCACAGCCCACGGTGAATACGCCCTCCGCCTCGGAGTCCAGATTGAGAAGCTGGCAGCCCCTGAGGGGAGACACATCCAGCGCCGCCGCGCCCAGCATTCCGATCTCCTCCTCGGTGGTCAGAACCACCTCCAACCGGGGATGTGGGATGGACGCATCGTCCAGAATGGCCAGCGCCATGGCAGCGGCAATGCCGTCGTCGCCGCCCAAGGTGGTTTCCCGGGCAAACACAAAGCCATCCTCCACCGCCAGGTCCAGGCCCTCCCGCTCCATATCCTTGGAGCAGCCGGGTTCCTTTTCACACACCATATCCAGGTGTCCCTGGAGGATGATGGGCTCCCCCGCCTCATAGCCGGGGGTAGCCTCCTGGATGATGATGACATTATGGAAATCATCCTGATAATGCTCCAGGCCCCGTTCCCGGGCAAAGGCCACGCACCAGTCGCTGACGGCCTTCGTGTTCCGGGAGCCGTGGGGGATGGCGCAGAGCTGTTCAAAATACCGGAAGACCTTGTTTGGTTCCAGTTTATCCAATACGGACATATTGGTCACTCCCTTATCGTACTGGTAAGAGTATACCGCACAGCGGGCCGCTCATGCAAGGCGGAATGCGCTCTGCCCCACGGCAGAGCGCATTCTTTCAATCCTTTTTCTCCAGTTTTTTCTTCTTGCCCTTTTCATCCACGATATAGGTGTTGTCCAACTGGCTCTGAAGATTTCCCAGCACAGAGTCGATATAGGCCCGGCGCAGGACGGCCCGCTCCTCCTTCTCCCACTCCGTCAATCCCTCCGGGGTCTTGGCCTTCCGGGCCAGCTCGTTGATGCGGTCAATGCCTTTTTGGTCCATGACGTTCTCCTCTCAGACGTATCGTTTCAGCACGATGGCGGTGCGGCCCTTTTTCGTGACGCCGCCCACCTCTGTCAGTTCAAATTTTCCAAAGCCGCGGGCGGAGACGGTGTCCCCCGCCGCAAGCAGCTTATCCGGCTTCGTACACTCCCGCCAGTTCACCTGCACCCGCCCGGAGGCGATGAGGTCCGCCGCCTTGCCCCGGGCCATGCGGAAGCCCGTGGAGGCCACCGCATCCAGCCGCAGGGAGGAGACGGTGTCCCGCACCTCCTGGCACTGCACCTGTGGGATGTGAATATGGGCAGGGTCGATTTCCGTGACGGTGAGCTTCGCCCGTCCGGCGGAATCCCAGCTTTGCAGCAGGAAGTCCGCCACGGTGTCCAGCACCAGCAGGTCTGCGCTGCCGGGGCCGACGAGGATGTCCCCCACCTTCTCCCGGACAATGCCCATCCCCATGAGGCTGCCCAGAAAATCCCGGTGGGTCAGCTTTTCCTCCTCCCGAAAGGTGGCCCGCAGGCAGCGGATGGGGCTCTGGCCCTCCGCGTCATCAGGGTCCAGCCAGTCCGGCAGGAACAGGAACAGGTTCCTCTCCGCGCCCTCATAGCCGCCGAGCCGCGCGTACCCGGTTTCCGAGATACCCGCCAGCCGCAGCAGGTCCAGCGTCACCATCTGCTGCTGGGGGCTTAAAAAATCCGTGGCGGCGGGGATGTTGCGGGCATTCGCCTGCTCTGCCCGGTCCAGGACCTTCGCCAGCAGCAGGCGGTCGTCACCCACGGCGCCCACCCGGTCCAGCAACTTCGACTTATCCATGGCGCAGCTCCTGAGTCCGCACCAGGGCGGCGTAGGCGCCATCCTTCGCCATCAGCTCCTCGTGACTGCCCAGCTCCGTGATGCATCCATCCTCCACCACCGCGATGCGGTCGGCACCCCGGACGGTGGACAGGCGGTGGGCGATGATGATGGTGGTCCGGCCCTGAGACAGCTTTTCAAAGGTCTCCTGCAGCTTGGCCTCCGTCACGCTGTCCAGGGCGGAGGTGGCCTCGTCCAAAATCAGCACCGGGGGATTTTTCAGGAAGATGCGGGCGATGGAGATGCGCTGCTTCTGACCGCCGGAGAGCAGGGTGCCCCGCTCGCCCACGTAGGTGTTGAAGCCGTCGGGCATGGCGATGATGTCGTCGTAAATTTCCGCCAGCTTCGCCGCCTGGGCCACCTCTTCCTCGGTGGCCCCGGAGCGGCCGTAGCGGATGTTTTCCAGAATGCTGGCAGCGAACAGGAACACATCCTGCTGCACCACGCCCACGTTCTGCCGCAGGGATTCCTGGGTCACCTGCCGTACGTCCTGGCCGTCGATGCGGATGGCGCCGCTCGTGACGTCATAGAACCGGGGAATGAGCTGGCAGAGGGTGGACTTTCCGCCGCCGGAGGGGCCCACCACCGCTACGGTCTCGCCGGGTTGGATATGCAGGTCCACGTCGTGGAGCACCGCCAGGTCATCCTGATAGGCGAAGCTGACGTGGTCCACGTCAATGCGGCCCTCCACCCGCTGGAGCACCCTGGCGTCCGGCGCGTCCTGCATGGCGGGCTCCGTCCGCATCAGCTCGATAAAGCGGCCCAGGCCCGCGGTGCCGTTGGCGAACAGCTCCGCGAAGGTGGAGAGCTTCCGGACGGGGTTGACAAAGGTGGTGATATACAGGCTGAAGGTGATGAGGTCCACAGTGTCCATCTCGCCCCGCATGATGAACACGCCGCCGGCGGCGATGACCGCCACGGACAGGATGCACAGGAAGAACTCCATGGTGGCGTTGAACCGGCCCATGGCCTTGTGGAACTGGCGCTTGGAGGTCTTGAAGCTGTCGTTGGAGTCCTCGAACTTCCGCAGCTCCGCCTGCTCGTTGGCGAAAGCCTTGGCAGTGCGGATGCCGGAGAGGCCGGACTCAATATCCGCGTTGATTGTGGCGGTCTTCTGCTTCACCCGGCGGGAGGCCTCCTGCATGGAAGCCCGGCACTTCCAGACCACCAGGAAGAAAATCGGCAGGATGACAGCGATGACCAGGGCCAGCCGCCACTGAATGGAGAACATGATGGCCAAAGCGCCCACGATCGTGACGCCTGAGATGAAAATATCCTCCGGGCCGTGGTGGGCTAGCTCCGTGATGTCGAACAGGTCGGCGGTCAGGCGGCTCATGAGCTGGCCGGTGCGGTTGCGGTCAAAATAGTCGAAGGAAAGCTCCTGCATATGGCGAAACAGGTCCCGCCGGATGTCCGCCTCCACCAAAATGCCGAAGGTATGGCCCCAGTAGCAGATGACATAGGTCAGCAATGCCCGCAGCAAAAAGGCCGTGAACACCACCGCCATCACCGCGAAAAAGGTCTGGTAGGCGCTCTTGGGCAGCAGCTCGTACATGCACCAGCGGGAGACGTAGGGAAACGCCAGGTCGATCACAGAGATCATCAGGGCGCAGGCAAGATCCATGATGAACAGTTTTTTATGGGGTTTAAAATAAGACAGGAAAATCTGTAACGAAGATTTCTGTTGAAATTCCTTGGTCGTCATTGCGAATGCTCCTTATTTTGTCAATTACAGCAAAATATAATACCATGTATTTCAAAAAAACGCAACGAAATATCCCCGGATACCACAGTATCCGGGGATATTTTCTATCAATTGTTTGCCAGGAACTCGCCCTTCATGTAGCCGGTCGTCGTCGCGCCCCCCACACCAGAGAAGGTGATCTTGTACCAGCCGTCTCCGGCACCCTCCACGATCTTCACGGAACCGCCGTTGGGGATCGTGGCCAGAATATCGTAATTCGTACCGGGGCCGGAACGTACCCGAACGCCGTTACCGCCGTTGACCACCTTGGCGGAACCCGCCTTCAAGCCACTGGCGGAGGGCGTTGTGGAGGGCGTTGTGGAGGGCGTTGTGGGCGTGGTCGCAGCGCTGCCGCTGACGTTGCACCGGACGATGCACACGCCCTTCTTGCTGCCGTCAGACACCACGATGTTCACCGTACCCTTGGAGATCGCGGTGACCTTACCGTTCTGGTCCACGGAGGCGACACCCTCGTCCTCGCTGGCCCAGGTATAGCTGCCGCTGCCGCCAGAGGCCTTGATCGTGGCCGTCTCACCCACGCTCCTGAGCGTAAAGTCCTCGGTACTCAGCTTCAATCCGCTGGGCAGGGCCATCATCTTCCCGTAATCCGTGGTCGTTGTGGCATCGGTGGGAGTCTCCGGCATGGTGCCCGGTTCGCTGCCAGGCGTATCGTCAGGCTCGGGCTCTGTGACATCCGGCTCAGTAGGCTGCGGCTTCACCGGGGTCACATCTTCAGTGGGAGGCGTCACGTCCTCCCCGCCCTTGCGAAACTTTTCCTTCAGCTGGTCACCGTACAGCAGATAGACCAGCAGGCCCGCCATAAGGAAAATCAGCACGATCAAAGTGGGCGTGACCAGGCTGAACTGCCGGCTCCTGGGTGCGGCACGCCGGCCGCGGCGGAGCTTTGCTCCCTCCCGCAGAGCCTCTTCCTCCTCGCAGAAGGGGCAGTCTCTATATGTATCGGAGTATTTTTCCCCACAGACGGGGCAGCGTTTCATAGCCATGATTGACCTCCCGTTTGTTTCTATATACACTTTACATAATATCGGCTTTTTCGTGTTCCGTCAAGACCACCTTGTTGAATTTTCGGGAAATACACACTTTGCTGCCGCCGCCCCCTTGCTGTTCAGACTCCGGCGAAGCCGAACACCACGCCCACCACCGCGGATAAGGCGATGAACACGATGGGATGCCAATTCTTCACCGGCTTGACCCAGTTGGTCAGCACCAGCAGCACCACTGCCAAAGCCAATCCCCGCAGGTTGAACAGGTTTCCGCCCATCAGTTGGAAACTGTTCAGAAGGGAGCCGTCCGCAGAGGCTATCCGAACGCAGGTCAGTACCTCGAACATGACAGACACACAAGCGGCGCCGATAAGTCCGGTGGAGGCAGGCCGCAGGCCGTAGAACGCATTCTGGACATACTTGCTGTCCCGGAACTTTTTCAGCATCGCCGCTACGATCAGAATGACAATGATGGAGGGCGTTACTTCGCCGATGGTAGCGATCACGGCTCCGGGGACGCCGCCCACCGTGAAGCCCACATAAGTCGCCATATTGATGCCGATGGGGCCGGGAGTGGACTCAGACACCGCCAGCATATTCATCAGGTCGCTGTAAGTGTACCAGCCGGTGGTCTCTCCGATGTCCTTCAGGAAAGGAAGCGTCGCCATGCCGCCGCCCACAGCGAACAGGCCGGTCTTGAAAAACTCCCAGTAAAGCCGCAGAAGTGTGGTCATGCCTTCACCTCCAGATTCTTCAGCAGGATACCCATCAGGGCCGCCAGGATGACAAACCACACAGGAGACACATTCAGAAACACACTGCCCACCAGAACGAGGACAAAGATGGCCGCCGTCGGCTTGTCCACCACAGATTTTTTCAGCAGCTTCACGGTGGCATTGAAGATCAGCACACAGACGCACACCTGGATACCAGCGAAGGCATTTTTCACCCAGGCCAGATGAGAGAAGTTTGTAATCAGCCCTGCCAGCAGGGAGATGATGACCAGGGACGGGAACACCAGTCCCAGCGTCGCCAGAATACCGCCGATGGCACCGCCTTTCTTCTGCCCGATAAAGGTGGCGGTGTTCACCGCAATGATGCCGGGAGTACACTGGCCGATGGCGTAGTAGTCCACCAGCTCCTCCTCGGTGGCCCAGTGCTTGTTGTCCACCACTTCCCGCTGCAAAATCGGCAGCATTGCCATGCCGCCGCCAAAGGTCATGACGCCCATTTTGGAAAACGTCAGGAACAGCTCCAGCATTTCTTTCATATCATCACTCCAAAACCCAAGTATCAATTTATTTATTCCACATAGCCGTACATCCCCCGGACGGAGACCTCGCCGGAGCGGACGGTCTTCTCCGTGCCGTCCGGGCGCCGGACCACCAGTCCGAACTCCGGGTCAATGCCCACGGCGGTGACGGTCTCCCGTCCGGCGGGAGAGATCAGTTGGACTGTCTTGCCCAGGTTCACGCAGTCCCGCCGGTACTCCGCCAGATAGTCCGAAAGATCCCCGGCTCTCAGGGAAGCATACAGCTTATCCAGTTCTCCGATCAGCGCCGCCGCCAGAGCGGGCCGGGGCACAGGCCGCCCCAACTCCATGGCGAGGGAGGTAGCCATGGCCGCCACGTCCGGGGAAAAGTCCTCCGCCGCGTGGAGCACATTGATGCCGATGCCCAATACCAGGTACTGGAGCCGCCCCGATTCTGCCTCCACGGACAGTTCCGTCAGGATACCGCAGAGCTTCCTGCCGCCCAACACCGGGTCGTTGGGCCACTTCAGTCCGGGGCGAACGCCGCACACCTGCTCCACCGCCCGGCACACCGCCACACCCGCCAGCGCCGTCACCGGCATCAGCCGTTCCGTGGGCAGGTCGGGTCGCAGCAGGACCGTGAGGTAAATGCCCTTATCCCTGGGAGATTGGAAAGAGCGGTCCATCCGCCCCCGGCCAGACGTCTGGCAGTTGGCCACCACCACCGTGCCGTCCGCCGCACCCTCCAGCGCAATTTGCTTGGCATAGGTGTTGGTGGAATCGATCTCATCAAAGCAGCGCAGTTCCCGTCCCACGAATGCCGTGGGCCGCAGCAGGGGCCGGATCTCCGCCTCCGTCAGGGCGTCCGGCGCGGCCACCAGACGGTAGCCCATGGAAGTACGAGCCTCGATGTCATAGCCATCCTTCCGCAGGGCGTCCACCGCCTTCCAAATGGCGGTGCGGCTCAGTCCCAGCCGGCGGCTCAGCTCCTCGCCGGAGAGGAACGCACCTCCGCTGGCCCGCAGCAGTGTCAAAACCGTATCCCGGCTCATGGCTGTCTCCCCTTTCTCCCTGAAATCGGAAATCAGTGTACCACGTTCTCGGTCAAATGTAAACCGCCCGGCTGCTGCCGGGCGGTTTTATCGGACTGGATATTGGATCAGGCCCGCTTTTCCTCGCGCTGCTTGATCACGAACAGGGTGGCCAGCATCAGCACGATGCCGATGGGCAGACCCAGAATGCCGGGAGCGCCGGCGGACACCAGAATACCGGCGATCAGGTAGGTCACACCGGACACAGCTGCACAGGTAATGGCATAGGGAAGCTGTGTGGACACATGGTTCACGTGGTCGCACTGGGCGCCGGCGGAAGCCATGATGGTGGTGTCGGAGATGGGAGAGCAGTGGTCACCGCAGACGGCGCCGGCCATGCAGGCAGAGATGCAGATGATGGCCATGGGATTATCCATGGAAAACACGTTCTGCACGATGGGGATCAGAATGCCGAAGGTGCCCCAGGAGGTGCCGGTGGCGAAAGCCAGCAGGCAGCCGATGACGAACACGATCACGGGCAGCAGCAGCTGGATGCCCGTGGCAGAGGTACGGACGAAGTCACGGACGAAGTACTTGGCGCCCAGAGAATCGGTCATGGCCTTCAGGCTCCAGGCAAAGGTCAGGATCATGATGGCGGGCACCATGGCCTTGAAGCCCTCGGGAATGCAGCTCATCATGTCCTTGAAGCTCATGGAGCGGCGGATCAGGAAGTACACGAAGGAGAACACCAGGGCAAAAGCAGAGCCAAGCATCAGGCCCACGGAGGCGTCAGAGTTGGAGAAGGCGGTGATGAAATCCTCGCCCTCGAAGAAGCCACCGGAGTAGATCATGCCGATGACACAGCAGATAATCAGCATCACTACAGGCAACACCAGATCCAGCACCCGGCCCTTATCCTCGGAAACATCCGCCTCAGCGGAGGCATAGGGGTTGGAACCAGAGAACAGATCGTTTTTCTCGACCGCATTGCGCTCAAAGTTGCGCATCGTGCCGAAGTCCACCTTCATGACCACCAGGCCCACCATCATCACGATGGTCAGCAGGGCGTAGTAGTTATAAGGAATGGCCCGAAGGAACAGATTGAAACCCTGACCGTCCTCAGCAAAGCCGGCAACGGCAGCTGCCCAGGAGCTGATGGGGGCGATGATGCAGATGGGGGCAGCGGTGGCGTCAATGATATAGGCCAGCTTGGCGCGGGAGATGTTGTGCTTGTCAGTGATGGGACGCATGACACTGCCCACAGTCAGGCAGTTGAAATAGTCGTCGATGAAAATCAGGCAGCCCAGCAGGATGGAAGCCATCTGCGCACCCACCCGGCTCTTGATGTTCTTTTCTGCCCAACGGCCAAAGGCTGCGGAGCCGCCGGCCTTGTTCATCAGGCACACCATGGCGCCCAGGATCACCAGGAAGATCAGGATGCCCATGTTGTAGCTGTCGGTGACAGAAGCCACAATGCCGTCGTTGAACACATGCAGCACCGTTGCCTCAAAGGCAAAGTTGGAGTGCAGCAGGCCTCCCACCAGGATACCGATGAACAGGGAGCTGTACACCTCCTTGGTGATCAGTGCCAGAGCAATGGCAATGATGGGAGGCAGCAGGGACCAGAAGGTGTTGAAGAACCGACTGGAGGATTCCACATAGCCGGTGCCGCCGCAGCTCTCGCACTCAGCGACAGTCCCCTCGTCCGTAAGAACGATACCGGCAGCTCCGCAGTCGGAGCACTCGATCATCTTGGTGCCGGTCTCTTCGGTGGGGTCGGCCGCAAAGGCGGTAACGGTCATAGCGCTGCACAGCAGCAGTAGCACTGCCAGCAGAGGCAGCAGCCGTCGCTTCAGGTTTCTCATGATTCTCTCTCCTAACAAAAAATGAAGTCATGACAGTGTCATGACTTCATACAGCACAGAAGCGTATGGAACCACGACAGCGCTCCGCCCTGTTCAGGGCGACAGTCCGAAGGATATTCTCCTCCGGCCCGGCTCCGTGCTCTCCAGGCAGAAAGCCCCGAAACCTCGGCGAATGCCCCTTTTGTCCGCCCCGCTGCCTGTCTTTGAGGGATGGACGACTCTTGACCTTCGCGCCTCTATCATGCTTAACGTGTTCATTATATAAAAGTTTTTGGAAAAGTCAACAGATTTCTCCTGTTTTCAGGAAAATCCCCTTTTTTACTGTCGAAAGCCAAAAAAGGAGCGCCGCAAAGCGGCGCTCCCGGAAGAGATCTGTACGTCGTATCAATACTGGCCCAGATTGCCGGAGGCCTTGGAGTCGGTGTTCTCGCCGAAGTTGAAGTCATTGCCGGGCAGGATGGCGTTGAGCACGATGCCGGCGATGGCAGCGATGGCCAGGGAGGTCAGGGTGATGGAGGCGCCGCCCACCTGGAAGGTCAGGCCGCCGGTGAAGCCCAGGCCGCAGACCAGAATGACGGCGGCAATGATGAGGTTGCGGCTGTTGGTGAAGTCCACCTGGTTCTCCACCACGTTCCGCACGCCGATGGCGGAGATCATACCGTACAGGATGAAGCTGACGCCGCCGATGATGGCCGCGGGGATGGTGTTGACGATATAGGCAAAGGCGGGGCTGAAGGACAGGATGATGGCATAGAGGGCAGCCAGGCGGATGACCTTGGGATCATGGACGCGGGACAGCACCAGCACGCCGGTGTTCTCGCCGTAGGTAGTGTTGGCAGGGCCGCCGAACAGGGCAGAGAGGGAGGTGGCAATGCCGTCACCGATGAGGGTGCGGTGCAGGCCGGGATCCTCGATGAAGTTCTCGCCAACAGTGGCGGAGATAGCGGACATATCGCCGATGTGCTCCATCATGGAGGCAATGGCGATGGGGGCCATCACCAGAATGGCGGAGATGTCAAACTTGGCGACACTGCCGCCGAAGTTGGTGATAAAGGGCTGGAAGCCCAGCAGCGGAGTGGTGCCGCCGATCAGGCCCTGGACATTCAGGCCGGAGAAGTCCACCTTGCCGGCAACCAGAGCCACCACATAGGGGATGACCACACCCAGCAGGATGGGGATGATCTTGATCATGCCCTTGCCCCAGATGTTGGCCACCACGATGACGGCAATGGACACCAGCGCCAGCCACCAGCAGGTGGAGGCATTGCCCACAGCGGAGGGAGCCAGGTTCAGGCCGATCAGGATGATGATGGGGCCGGTGACCACGGGAGGCAGATAGTGCATGACCTTATGGACTCCCACCACCTTGATGATGGCGGCCAGCACCACGTACAGCAGACCGGCTACCACGATGCCGCCGCAGGCGTACTGCAGCTTCTCAGAGGCTTCCATGGCGGCGTAGATACCCTGATCCATGGCGCCCATGGCGGCAAAGCCGCCCAGGAAGGCAAAGGAGGAACCCAGGAAGGCGGGCACCTTCATCTTGGTGCAGACGTGGAAGAACAGTGTGCCGATGCCGGCGAAGAACAGGGTGGTCTGGATGCTGAGGGGCAGGCCGTAGCTCTGGACCAGGATGGGCACCAGGACGGTGGCGCCGAACATGGCGAACATGTGCTGCAGGCCCAGGACCAGCATTTTGGGGATGCCCAGGGTCCGGGCGTCCCGGATGGGCTGCTGACCGATGTTGGACTTTTTCTCGTTCATATCATTTCTCCTCTCGTTTCATGGTTTCACACACGGGCAAAAAAAATACCGGCACCAATAGCCGGTCAGACAAAAGAAGTGTGAAAAAAAGAGGAGGCCGCTTTCAAACTCGTCAGATACAGCATACCGTTCCCCTCCCTTTCGTTCTTTTCTGCCCCATTATACAGAAAGGTACGACGTATTGCAAGGTTTCTTTTCCATGAGCCGAGGATAAAAAAATCGTCGGAAATTGTCAAAAATGACGGTGGAAAAACATTCCACCGTCATTTCAGCAATTCTTCGATTTGTGATTCCCCGTACACCGGGATGTCGTGGGCCGTCAGCAGCTCCGATGTCACACCGCCCCCTGCCGTCAGGGTGCCGGAAAAGGTGCCGTCGTAGACCTGTCCATGGCCACAGGAGGGACTGCGCTCTTTCAGCACTGCCGCCTTGCAGCCAAACAGTTTGCATAACTTCAGTGCCTCCTCAGCGCCCCGACGGTACTGCTCCGTCACATCACCACTCCGGGTCACCACCCGGCCGTCCCGCCGCTCCGCCGGAGGCCGGGGCGTAGGCAGACCGCCCAGCTGCTCCGGGCAAACGGGCACCAGGGTATGGCGCTCCGCCAGCGCCGTTGCCAACGGGTGGGGCTTGGAAGCGCCGTCATACCGGCAGCAGACCCCCAGCAGACAGGCTGAAATCAGAATTTTCACACTTTTCCGCCTTTCTGGAAGGCCTGACGCTCCTTTTGCAGTTCGGCGTACAGCATCACGCCGTTCCAGCCCCGGTTGTGGGGCGTCAGCACCGCCTTCAGGCAATCCGGCCCGGCTCCCGCCTGGGACAGAGCAGGCAGCAGCGTATCCAACTGCTTTTCCAGGCCGCACAGCACGATCATCCGGCCGCCCAGCGCGCCTCCGGCGTAGTCCGCCATGGGGCCGGGTGCGGTGTCCAGTCCCGCCAGCACTGCCAGGGGCTTGTTGTAGTCCTTCCGGGCCACGGGCACCAGCTCCACGCCGAAGGGGGCCATGGCCGACTCCAGCGCCAGCACGTTCAGCAGGGATTCAAATCCGAACAGCAGCAGTTTTCCGCTCATAAAACGTCCTCCTTCCCGTCCAGCACCGCCAGCACCAGCTTCTCTCCCTCGTATTTCAGCTTCAGGGAGAAGAACGGCCGGTCCGTATCCAGCAGCCGCAGGAATATCTTGTCTCCCTCCCACAGGGGCAGGGACAGCAGTTCCGTCTTTTTGATCCACGCCAGCTCGCCCTCGTCGCAGGGATGGGGTTCCCCCGTCCAGCGGCTGGCGGTGAACAGGTGCATGTACTCCGTGGGATACTGGTCCGACACAAAGGTCACCAGTCCCCGGTAACGGTAGTCCGTCAGGGTCAGGCCCGTCTCCTCGAAGGTCTCCCGCAGGACGCAGTCCTCGGGGCTCTCCCCCTCCTCGAATTTGCCGCCCACGCCGATCCATTTGTCGTGGTTCATATCGTTTTTCTTTTTGACCCGGTGGAGCATCAGGTACGCGTCTCCCCGCTCCAGATAACACAGGGTGGAGTTGATCATAGGGTCATCCCCTCGTTGCTTTTTGTTTTATTATACCCGCATCCCGCGCAAAAGAAAAGTCCCCTCTTTTCGTCCGGCGGGTCAAAAGGAAAAGAGGGATGAAGCGCATCCCTCTTTTCCTTTCACAGTTTGATCACATCGGCCCCCAGTGACTTGGCGTCGGCGGGGTCGTGGGTCACCAGCAAAACCGGCTTCTCCTCCGCAGTCCGGCGAATGAGAGCCAGACACCGGGCCCGGTTTTCCTCGTCCAGCCCGGTGAAGGGTTCGTCCAGGGCCAGGGCGTCGGAGGGCGCCAGCAGCGCCCGGGCCAGAGCCAGACGGCGCTTCATGCCGCCGGAGAACTCCCGGACGGGCTTACCCGCCGTATCTCCCAGTCCCAGCTCTGTCAGGAGGGCGTCGGCGGCGGGTTCGTCCAGGGCAGCGCCTAGGACGAAGCGGAGGTTGCCCATGGCGTCCAGGTGCTCCAGCAGGCGGTTCTCCTGGAACACGGCAGACCAGCGGACATCCGACGGAGTACTGCCGCTGTCAGGGCGCTCCAGCCCCAGCAGGATGCGCAGGAGCGTGGTCTTACCCGCTCCCGAGGGGGCCATGACGCAGGTGACACCCGGTCCGGCGGTGAAGCTCACGTTTTCCAGCACGGGCCTGCCGTCAAAGGACTTGCAGAGGTTCTTGATATGTAGCTCCATCACAGCCCCGCCTTTCCCGCCAGTGCGTCCACCAGCGCCAGGAATAACTTCTCAAACAGCACCGATACCGCCACGATGACCGCCGTCCAGGCGAAGAGGTCCGGGGTCTGGAAGTAGACCTTGGCGGTATACAGCCGCTCGCCGATGGTGCCCGAGGGCAGGCCGATGACCTCCGCCGCCGCGCCCCCCTTCCAGCAAAGGCCCAGAGCCAGGGACACGGCAGAGCGGAAATAGGGCAGCACGGCGGGCAGATAGATACCTGTCAGCCGCCGCCCCAGGGGGACGCGGAACACCCGCGCCATCTCCAGCAGCTTGGCGTCCGCTGCCGCGATGCCCGCCAGAACGTTCAGGTACACCGGGGGGAACACCATCAGGGCGGAGATGAACAGGGGCAGGGAGCGGCTGTCCAGCCACACCAGGGCCAGGATGATGAAGGACACCACCGGGACGGCCTTCACCGCCGCCGTCAGGGGATAAAGCAGCTCCCGGACAAGGTGCCACCGAGCGGACAAGACTGCCAGCGCCACCGCCAGGACGCAGCCCACCAGAAAGCCGCCGAAAATATGGGCGATGGACCCTCCCACCGCCCGCCAGAAGGCAGCGGTGCAGGCCAGCTCCCCCAGCCGCAGCGCGGCGGAGACGGGGGAGGCCAGCAGCAGGTGTCCGTTGGGCCACAGGGCGACAAACAGCATACTGGCCCCCTGCCACACCAGCAGCCAGAAGATCACCGCCCAGGGCCGTATGGAGTTTTGGGCGGTGTTCCTGTTCATAGGCTGCTCCTTAAAATTCAGGCGTTGTAATAGAAATCATCCCCCGGCAGCTTGCCGCCCACGGAGGTGGGTTCAGCGTCAAAGAGGACCTGGAGGTAGCCGGAGAGCTTGGAGCCCATCTCCTCCCCGGTGATGCAGACGATGTTGCAGTAAGGCAGGGCCTTCTGTGCCATGGGAGCGGCCTCGATGATGCCGAACTGACTGATGAGCTGGGCGGCGTCGGCGTTGTTGCTGTTGACCCAGTTCACGGATTCGGCGTAATCCTCCAGGAAGGCCGCCACGGCGGCGGGATGCTCCTCCACGAAGGACTTCCGGGCCACGACAACGCCGGTGATCATGCCGGAGCCGTTGTCCAGGGCGTCCCACTCAGCGGTCAGATCCAGAGCCATCCGCAGGCCCTCGATCTTCGTCTGGGCCACGGTGACAAAGGGCTGGGGCAGCAGGGCGATGGTGGCGGCGCCGGAGGCCAGGGCCGCCACGCACTCGGCGTGCTCGGACTTCCAGTCGATGGTCACATCCTTGTCCGGGTCGATGCCGTTTTCAGAGAGGAGGTAGCGCAGGGCATACTCCGGGGTGCTGCCCTTGCCGGCGCCCACGATGGTCTTGCCCGCCAGGTCCGCCATGGACCGGACCGCGTTGCCGTTCTCCACGATATAGATGACGCCCAGGGTGTTGACGGCCAGGGTCACGATCTGGCCCTCGGTCTTGTTGTACAGCACGGAGGCCAGGTTGGCAGGCACGCAGGCCATCTCCAGGTCGCCCTTGATGAGAGAGGGCGTCACCTCGTCGGCGGCTCCCGCCAGGGTGAAGTCATACAGGGAGCCGTCGGCGAACTGGGGATCGTCGCTCATGAGCTTCACCAGACCCATGGCGGTGGGACCTTTCAGGGCGGCGATGCGGGTGGTGACGGGTTCCTCGGCGGGGGTCTCCTCCTGAACGGGAGTCTCCTGAGCGGGAGGCTCTTCAGGGGCGGGGGCCTCCTGCTTGGTGCCGCAGGCGGTCAGGGACAGCGCCAGCAGCAGGGCCAGCGTCAGAGACAACGTTTTCTTGAACAGGTTCATGGTCGGTTTCCTCTTTTCTTAAAATTACAGGTTTTCAGGTGCGTAGACCGTCTTGGCGGTGACGCCGGGCAGTCGGCCCAGCTTTCCCGACAGGGCGGAAATGATATCCTGAGGGGCGTCCAGCGCCACGCTGATGATGTTGACGTCCCTCTGCCGGTAGGGTACCCCCATCCGGCCGATGATATAGGCGCCGTACTGGTGCAGCAGGTCGTTCAGGGCCGTCACAGCGGCGCCCTCCCGGACGATGATGGCCAGCACAGCCACGCGGGTCTCCATGGCAGTCTCTCCCTCCTATGAAAAAATAACCCCTCCGCACATCTGGCGGAGGGGTGAAAGCGCATGATGACGTCCCATGGCAAAGGCCACGGGCAGCGTCCGGCTTTCGGCGCGGGAATCGGTAAAAACCCTTGCCGTCAGATGACGTTCATATGGTTTGGCCCGGCGGGCAGAGGGGAAGTCTTTCCGCAGGGTGAACATAGTATATCATACGGGCGGGATACCCGTCAAGAGATCCTCAGCAGCATCCCAATTACCTAAAAATGTTGGTGGTCTAAACATCAGCACTTTTACCAATCATTGAAACGAGCAGGGAGATATAGTAATATGATAGAAAGATAAATCGGAATTATTGGGGGTAAAACATGAAAAGAATCATAAAACTTTTATTATCCTTGATTTGTATTTTCGGATTGGTTGGATGTGGAGATAATTCCATATCTGAGGTGAAAATAGATTATGGAAATTCCGCGCTCTATTCAGAAGAAGATATGAATGCAGCAATACTGCTGATAAAAGACACCTTCAGCGCATGGGAGGGTTGCGAACTTCACAGCATTACCTATGTGTCGGATGATGAATGCAATTCTGAAAACATAGCATGGATGAATGAACTGGCAGCGGCTAATGATCTAAATGAACAATTTGACCAATGCATCATGTTCAAAAGTGATTTTCACTCTCCTAAGGAAAACAGTGGGCCATGGAATGTTGATGAAGAATATACGGGTTGGGGATGGTGGCTTGCACGTTCTAAAGGCGGCCCGTGGAGATTGATGACATGTGGATATGCGTAAATTCCAGTTTATCTGACTGTGGAAAAGGCTTCGCCTTGAATCGGCGAAGCCTTTTCCGTTATTTTGACGAACGTTTTCCCAAAGAGCGTAAACCAACACATAAAGTTAAAAGGGATTCAGCAGCGGCTGAAGGTATGGGTCAGCTCCTTGATTTCTTCCGCCAGGGCGGGGGTTGTCATTCCGGGACACAGCCGCCAGCACCAGTTGTCCTCCGCCACGCCGGGGACGTTGATGCGGCTCTCGCTGCCAAGGCCCAGGTAGTCCTGGAGCTGGGCCACGAACAGCTCCGCCACGCTTCCCTGCCCCGCCCGCAGCAGGCCGAGCCGGGCGCTTTCCGCATCGTCCGCGCCCAGGTAGGATTTAGCAAATTTCTTCTCTTCCTCTGTGGCGTGGTTGTACCAGCCCACGGCGGTGTCGTTGTCGTGGGTTCCGGTGTAGCAGATGCAGTGGGGCTGGTAATGGTGGGGCAGGTAAGCGTTATCCGGCCCGGAGAAGGCGAACTCCAGCACCTTCATGCCCGGCAGACCGGACTCGTTGCGCAGGTCGTGTACAGCGTCGGTGAGGATACCCAAATCCTCGGCAATATAGGTGATACCAGAGAACCAGCTGGTCAGCACCCGCAGCAGGTCCATGCCGGGGCCTTTCTCCCACTGGCCCACCTTGGCGGTGTCGGAGTCCGCCGGGATGGCCCAGTAGCTCTCCAGACCCCGGAAATGGTCGATGCGGATGGCGTCGAACAGCTTGGCGGCGCCCTCGACGCGGCGGATCCACCAGCCGAAGCCGTCCCGCTTCATCGCAACCCAGTCGTACAGCGGGTTGCCCCAAAGCTGTCCGTCCTCGGAGAAATAATCCGGCGGCACGCCCGCCACCTTGGAGGGCCGCCCCTCTTCGTCCAGCAGGAACTGCTCCCGCTCGCTCCACACGTCGGAGGAGTCCAGGGAGACGTAGATGGGCACATCACCGATAATTTGGATGCCCAGGCCGTTGACGTATTCCTTCAGCGCCGCCCACTGGGTGAAGAACCAGTACTGGACGCAGGTGTGGTAGGCCACCTCGTCGGCCAGCGTCTCCCGCCACTGCTCCACGGCGGCGGACTCATGGCGGTGCAGGCCCTCGTCTGGCCAGTCGCACCAGCCGCAGCCGAAGTGGGCCCGGGCGGCCTGGAACAGGGTATATTCTTTCAGCCAGGGAGTGCTGTACGCAAAGGCGCGGATGGCCTCGCCGTCCTGTTCCCAGGCCCGCTTCGCGGCCTTGCGCAGCAGCGGCTCCCGAACGCGGTAAACGGCCCCGTAGTCCACCTTGTCCGTGATGGGCAGGCGGGCGGAGGTCAGGTCGGCCTCGTCCAGCAGGCCGTCGGCGGCCAGCGTTTCCAAATCGATAAACAGCGGGTTGCCCGCAAAGGTGGAGGCACTGGTATAGGGGGAATTGCCCAGGCCCGTGGGACCCACGGGCAGAATCTGCCACCAGGACTGTCCGGCATCGTGGAGGAAATCCGCAAAGGCACGGGCCTCCTTGCCCAGGGAGCCGATGCCGTAGTCAGACGGCAGAGAGAAAATCGGCAGTAAAATACCGGCAGAACGCTTCATAGAGGGCTCCTCTTTTCACACACAAATTTTCTCTTTCATTGTATGCGGCGGCAGGACAGGTGTCAAGCGCTCCAGCGACAAAAACCGTGTCTTTCCGGGCTGGAAATCATTGCAACCGCTGCTTACTCCCCCATCACCTGAAACACGATATCCCGCACCCGGTTCCGCGTATCGCACTCCACCAGAGTCAGGTTCTGCCAGGGGCCGATGGTGATTTTTCCCGCCACAAAGGGGATGGTGATAAAAGGAGACAGCAGCGCCGCCTTGATGTGGGAGGAACCGTTGTCGTCGTGCCAGGTCTCGTGATGCCAGTAGGGCACTACCCGGCCCTTTTCGTCCAGATAGGGGGAGAACACATCCAGCGCCGCCTTCAGGTCATGGTTCACCATGCCCGGTTCGAACTCCAGGGTCGTCAGCCCCGCCACGCCGCCGGTGGTGAAGCCGGTGACGGTGCCGGCGGTGATGCCGTGTTTTTTGCAGGCTTCGGACACCGCGTGCTGGAAATCCTCCGTTACGTCGATCATGCCCATGTGGGCCTTGGTATGGTAAGTCTTTGTCTCTGTATAAACTGCCATGAAGCTGGCCTCCTTTGCCGTTTTTCGCATTGTAACATATTTCCGCCCGTGGTACAATGGGGCTGAAATGAGGTGAGGGGATGAAAGAAGCCGTCATCACAGCGGACCTCCACGGCAAAACAGCGCATCAGGCCAAAGTGACGGTGGACGCCCTGCTGCGGCGGGCAGGAACCGGGACCTACCGCATCCGGCTCATCCACGGAAGCCACGGCGGCACCGCCCTGCGGGACTTCATCCAGGCGGAATACAGCCGCCATCCGAAGGTAAAGCGGCTGCTTCTCTCCCCTGACGGCGGTACCACGGAGCTGGTGCTGCGGGAATATGTTTAGGAGGTATACACCATGCGCGTTGCGCTCATTCAAATGCCGGTAACGGCGGATAAAGCGAAAAATATCAACACCGCCTGTGAAAAGCTGCGGGAGGCCGCCGCCAACGGCGCCGATATCGCCGTTCTGCCGGAGATGTTCTGCTGCCCCTATCAAAACGACTGTTTCCGTACCTACGGTGAGGAGGAAAACGGCCCCGCCCAGACTGCCCTGTCCGCTTTAGCGGCAGAGCTTGGTATGTATATCGTTGGGGGCTCCCTCCCGGAGCTGGCAGACGGAAACGTCTACAATACCAGCTATGTCTACGACCGTCAGGCCCGCCAAATCGCCAAGCACCGCAAGGCTCACCTGTTCGACATTGACGTGATGGGCGGCCAGCGGTTCAGGGAATCGGATACCCTTTCCCCGGGAAACGCCATCACCACGTTTGAAACCGAATTCGGCACCATGGGCCTTTGCATCTGCTTTGACCTGCGGTTCGAGGAGCTGGCCCGGTGTATGTGCCTCCGGGGCGCCAAATGCATTTTCGTCCCCGCCGCCTTCAACATGACCACCGGCCCCGCCCACTGGGAGCTGCTGTTCCGCCAGCGGGCGGTGGATAACCAGTGCTTTACCGTGGGCGTCTCCCCCGCTCGGGATGAATCGGCGGGTTATGTGGCTTACGGAAATTCTATCGCCGTGGACCCATGGGGCACGGTCCTGTGCCGTACCGGGGCTGAAGATACCACGCTGTACGCCGATTTGGACCTTTCCCGTCTGGACGCCGTCCGCCAGCAGCTTCCCATTCTCTCCGCCCGGCGGACGGATCTGTACGAAATACGCGAGAAATAAAAATCAGGAGACGGCTTCCACCGTCTCCTGATTCGTTTCTGTATGTGCGCCTAATGCTTCTGCCAGTCTCCGGACCGCCAGATATTCCTCTAAGCACAGGCCGCTGTCCCGCATGGCCAGAGCTGCTTCCCGCCCCACATAGCGGTAATGCCAAGGCTCATAGCCAACACCGGTGATCTCGCTCTTGTCAGTGGGATACCTTAGAACAAATCCATACTCCCAGCAGTGCTCCATAAGCCACTTCTGCTCAGCGGTCTTTTCCTGCTGATGGGTCAATTTCTGATACGAGGCGGATACGATATCGACTGCCATGCCGGTGTGATGTTCACTGGTCCCCGGTGCAGCCACCCAGCGGATGGCCTCCTGTTCCGCCGCCGACTGGGAATAGCCCGCCGCCCGCAGCCGAGCGATCTTATTCTTGTGCAGCCGGGTCTGCGTCGCCGTATCCCGGTAGGCAGAACAAACAATGGGCTGCAGGCCGGCCTTGCCGCAATCCGCCAGCATAGCGGTCAGGTCATCATAGACCCGTTCGTCCACCTGCAATCCGTTCGGGAGCTTCTTCAGCGTCACTGCATACTCTTCCGGCATGGAATTCCAGCGGTTCACCAACAGCAAACGCCAATCTTCGAGTTGGTGCTGGGTCTGCTGGCACTCCTGAAACGTCTCCCTAATCTCGTCTTCCGCGACTTCCGTCACAGAAGTGACCGGCAGCAGAAACAAGGTCAGCAGCAGAGTGACCGATGAAAGAACATTCATGTTGTCAACTCCTCCATAAGGGCTTGTCCTTATGGTACAACCCATTTTCTGTAAAAGCAAGCTGAATTTGTAAACAAAGCCGCCGCTCCAACGTGAGCAGCGGCTTTGTCATGGGATACTGTCAGATCTTCACGATCTTTCCGGTCTTCCACGCCTCGGTGGTGGCGTAGCCGATGATAGTGGACTTGGTGCCGTCGTACACGGTGGTGCCGGGCTGCTTGCCCTCCAGCGCGCAGTTGACGAACTCCTCCATCTCAGTGAGATAGGACTCGGCGAACCGTTCCGGGAAAGAACCCACACATTCGGTACAGGCTCCGTTCACGTTGTAGACCATGGCCAGGTTCTTCTCCGGCACGGCAGAGATCCGAAGGATGCCGTCCGTACCCACGATCTCCGTCTCCACATGGTATCCGTGGGGCGCGGCACGGCCTACGTGCATCATGCCCATGGCGCCATTCTCAAACCTGAACATGGCTGCACCTGTCTCGGCGTCTCCCGCCTCCCGGAAGCCGGGATATTTGAAAGTAGCACCCATGGCATAGACTTCCGTGACCTCGCTGCCCAGGAACCAGCGCATCAAGTCGATGTCGTGGATACCCAGGTCCAGGAAAATGCCGCTGGAAGTCTTGGCATACCGAAGCGTCTCCTGCACGGAAGCCTCCGGGTCCATGCCGGTCGCCTTCACCAGATAGGGCGTGCCGATGGCACCCTCCTGAATCTTTTTCTTGGCATAGGCGTAGGACTTGTCATACCGGCGCATGAAGCCCAGCATGAATGTCTGGTCGGGATGGCGTTCCACGGCGGCCTCCGCCTGCCTGCACTGGGCCACATCCACGCCCAAGGGCTTTTCGCAGAACACGTGCTTTCCCGCGTCCAGAGCAGCTTCGATCTGCCAGCAGTGCTCGGAGGAGGTGGTGACGATCACCACCGCGTCAATGTCAGCCTTTGCCAGCATCTCCCGGTAGTCCGCATAGACCTGCTCCATCCCCAGCTCCCGCCGGGCGTATTCCACGCCGCCAGCATGGCTGGAGCAAACGGCGGTCAGTTCCGCATTGGGTATTCTATATGCAATATTCCACGCATGGACCTTGCCGAGCCGGCCCAGACCCACGACGCCTACATGCAACTTTTTCACAGCTTCTTCCTCCATGTAAAAGAGCATGGGGCTGTGGAGCCCCATGCTCTTTGGTAAGTATCTCGCCCAGGATCAGGCAGCAGCCATCTTACGGGCCTTGGCCTCCATCTTGTTACGGACAACGTCGATGGTAACAGCCAGGATGATGACGGCACCGATAACGATGTACTGAACATCGTTGGAAGCGCCCATCAGGTTCAGACCGTTACGGATAACAGCCATGATCATGGCGCCGATCAGGGTGCCCCAGATGGTACCCTTGCCGCCGGTGAAGGAGGCACCGCCCACGATACAGGCAGCAATGGCGTCGTTATCATAGGTAGTACCGGCATTGCCGTTGGCGGAAGCCAGACGGCCGACGGAGACCACGCCGGCCATACCGGCCATGAAGCCAGACAGGGCATAGACGAAGGTCAGCACGTTCTTGGAGGGGATACCGGACAGGCGGGCAGCCTCGGGGTTACCGCCGCAGCAGTAGATCTGACGGCCCAGAGCGGTCTTCTTCAGGAACACATCAAAGATGCAGAACACGATGATGACCAGAATGAAGCTGACGGGGATGCCGGGGAAGGTAACCTTGCCGGAGGCGTCGATCATTCTGCCAATGGAGCCGCCGCCCAGCCACATCAGGGAATCCACGCCAGCACCGGTGAAGCCGATGGACTTGGAACCGGTGATGACCAGAGCAAGACCCCACAGAATGTTCTTCATACCCATGGTGGACACGAAGGGATGAGGCAGGTCCAGACGGGTCAGCAGGGTGCCGTTGATGAAACCGGCCAGAGTGCTGACTGCCAGACCGCAGATGGCCAGCAGCACAGGGTTGGTGAGACCGAAGTTTTGGACCAGCACGCCGATGGTGCAGGTGCACAGCACGCAGTTGGAACCGACGGACAGGTCAATGCCGGCGGTGATCAGGGCACACAGCATACCGGAAGCGATCAGGCAGTTGATGGATGCCTGCTTCAGGATGTTCATGACGTTGCCGATCTTCGGGAACTTATCGGGCATGGTGATGCAGAAAATAGCGATCAGAATGATCAGAGCCAGCAGAGTGCCCAGCTTCTGCAGGAGCTCTTTTGCAGAACTATTCTTTTTCATATCAGTCTAACTCTCCTCCCCAGGCCGCTTTCATGATGTCTTCGGAATTGAAATGCTTGGTATCGCGGTCGATATCCGCCATGACACGGCCGCCGCGCATGACCACCACGTGATCGCTCATTGCCAGGATCTCCGGCAATTCAGAAGAGACCATGATAACGCACTTACCGGCCTTGACCAGATCGTTCATAACACGGTAGACTTCGATCTTGGCACCCACGTCGATACCGCGGGTAGGCTCATCAAAAATGAAGATATCGGCATCGATGTTGACCCACTTGCCGATAACCACCTTCTGCTGGTTACCACCGGAAAGCTGGGCGGTGACCTCATCCAGAGAGGGGGTCTTGATCTTCAGGGCCTGCACATTCTCCTGACCGGACTTCTCGATCCGCGCCTTATCCAGGAAAGGACCATTGCTGAAGCCCTTCATGTTGGCCAGGATCAGGTTGGTACGCACATCCAGACTCAGCACCAGACCCTGACCCTTGCGGTCCTCGGTCAGGAACGCGATCTTTCTCTTGATGGCGTCCTTGGGATTTCTTATGGTAACTTTTTCACCCTTGACGTACACCTCGCCGCTGTCCAGACGGTCAGCGCCGAAGACTGCGCGCATCGTTTCGGTACGGCCGGCGCCAACCAGGCCGGCAAAGCCGGTGATCTGGCCTGCGTGGGCCTTGAAACTGACATCGTGGAGCACGCCGGCCTCATTGAGGTTCCGGCCCTCCAGCCACACATCACCCTTGACACCGAATTCCTTGGGATACAGGTTATCCAATGTACGGCCCACCATGGCGGTGATCAGAGAATCCTCGGTCAGATCACCGACATCCTTGGTGATGATGTGCTCACCGTCACGCATGACGGTCACGCGGTCACAGAGCTCAAAGAGTTCTTCCAACTTATGAGAAACAAACAGGATGGCCACGCCCTTGGCCTTCAGGCCGCGGACAGTTTCCATCAGCTGGGCGATCTCCTCCTTACCCAGAGAGGAGGTCGGCTCATCCATGATGATGAGCTTCGCGTCCAGAGAAACGGCCTTTGCGATCTCCACCATCTGCTGAAGACCGGTGCCCAGCTTGCCGCACTCCATTTTTACATCAATTTCAGGATGACCCAGAGAAGCCAGAGCTTCCGCAGCCTCCTGATGCATTCTGGGATAATCCAGAAGCAGGCCCTTTTTCACGGCACGTCCCATGAAAACATTGTCCGTAACAGGAAGCTGCTTGACGATGTTCAGTTCCTGATACACGCAGGCAATGCCTGCCTCACGGGACTGAACAGGATTTCTGAAGACGACCTTCTTGCCGTCAACAAAGATATCTCCCTCTTCCGGATTGTGAACGCCAGTCAGCACCTTGATCAGAGTGGACTTACCAGCGCCATTTTCGCCGATCAGACCATGAATCTCACCGGGTCTGATACCAATGGACATGTTTTTCAATGCAACGACACCAGGAAAACGTTTGGTAATATTTTTCAGTTCGACGACATATTCGCTCATGGAATTACCTCGTTTCTTTCCTGACTCACGCCCGCAGTTATCGCTTCCGCGGTTTTCTTGAACTTGAAACTTGGCGGCAGGGGAACCTGCCGCCAAATTTCAGTTCCTTTTAAATCACTTGAAGGTTTTCTCGCTTATGGACCAAACAGGAATCAGGCCAGGCTGTCCAGATACTCCTGAGCGTTCTCAGCGGTAACGACCTTGACGGGAGCGCTGATGACTTCCTCAACCTTCTCGCCGTTGATGGCAGCCAGAGCGGCCTTCACGACCTCATAACCCATGGCATAGGGCTGCTGGGCGACGGTGGCCTTCACCAGTTCGCCGGCCTGAATCAGCTCCACGGCGGACTTGTTGCCGTCGAAGCCAACGATGGTAACGTCGGTCAGACCGGCGCTCTTGCAGGCGTTCATAGCGCCGACAGCGGTATCGTCATTGTGGCAGAACACAACGTCGATCTGATCGCCGAAGGAGCTGATCATATCTTCCATGGTCTTGGTAGCGCCGTCGGTGGTGTTCTGGCCGGACAGAGCAGACAGGACCTCAACGCCCTTCTCGGCGCAGGCCTTCTCATAGCCGGAGCGACGCAGGTTGGAGGTGTTATCACCCTCCTGGCCGTAGATAACGACAGCCTTGATATCGGTGCCCAGGGTGTCGATGGCCCAGATGCCGCCCTGATAGGCAGCCTCGTCGTTCATGGTGCCGACGAAAGAGGTCTGGCCAGCGATGCCAACGTTGGTATCAACGGACAGAACGGGGATACCCTGATCCAGAGCAGCCTGCAGAGCGTTGGCGGCAGCACCGGCATCGTTGGGAGCGCAGACGATGGCGTCCACGCCAGCACCGATCTGCTGCTCAATCATAGCGACCTGCTGCTCGATCTCGGACTCAGCGCCGGGGCCGACAACAGTGACCTTGACGCCCAGCTCAGCGGCAGCGGCATCGCAGCCGTTCTTCACATAGCCCCAATACTCGGAGGCCAGGGTCTTCAGGACGACAGCGATCTCAACATCGCTGGCAGCGGGCTCTTCGGTCTTGGCAGGCTCTTCGGTCTTAGCGGGCTCCTCGGTCTTGCCGCCGCAAGCGACCAGAGACAGAGACATAGCCAGAGCGAGGATCAGTGCAAGGTACTTTTTCATTTCTTCTTTTCTCCTTTTCGACTAATTTCCGGATACCGCCGAACCGATTGCCGCAGCAAGCAGCAGAAAATCGATTAACGTTACCCGGTGAATGCGATTTAATCCTAACATAATCTTAAAAATCCGTCAATAGAACGCACAATTTCTGTGTGTTTTTTAAGAATTACTCGCTTGGTTTTTAGTTAAAATATAAAATTTCTCTCTGTCTATTGGGCAATAAGTCCGTATTTTAACTTCAAAATTTTACTTGGATTTTGTATTTCCGACAAAATAATGTCGGTGGCGTTCTCTTTTGAAAATATTTTTCTTTCCGGATGAAAAACACGGTTCTGTCATATCCATAAAAAAATCGGAAAAGCCTTTGGCTAAATCGGAAAAAATCAAAAGTCCCTCAGAAAACCGTTGATTTTTACACAGAACGATGATATTTTTTATAAGTAGCGAAAACGATTGCGCCCACAGTGTGGTTTTTCCATTTCTGTGAACGCACACAGAACTGTGCGGCCGCGCCGTACCGTTTTGTAACGCTGACCGGACACTATATATTTTTTAAGGAGGATTTTCCTATGTTTGATCCGAAGAATGTCTCTCTGGGCATCGCCCCTATCGGCTGGTGCAACGATGACATGCCCGAGCTGGGCGGTGAGAACACCTTCCAGCAGATCGTCAGCGAGATGGCGCTGGCCGGCTTCACCGGCTGCGAGATCGGCAACAAGTATCCCACCGACCCCGCCGAGCTGAAGAAGGCCCTGGACCTGCGCGGTATGCGCATCGCCAGCCGCTGGTATTCTTCTTTCATCCTGACCCGTCCCATCGAAGAGGAGATCGCCGACTTCACCGCTAACCTGGACTTCCTGGCCGCCGTCGGTGCCAACCGCATCAACGTGAGCGAGCAGAGCTACTCCATCCAGGGCCAGATGGACACTCCCGTCCTCACCGGCGGCCACAAGCACGTGATGAACGACGAGGAGTGGGACCGCTTCTGCACCGGTCTGAACACCCTGGGCAAGATCGCTGTGGAGCGTGGCTTTAAGCTGTGCTTCCATCATCACATGGGCACTGTGGTCCAGACCTCCGAGGAGACCGACCGCATGATGAGCAATACGGATCCCCGTTATGTTTTCCTGTGCTTCGATACCGGCCACTTCACCTTTGCCGGCGAGGATCCCCTGACCATGCTGAAGAAGTATGTGGACCGCGTGGGCCACGTCCATCTGAAGGATATGCGCCTGCCTGTTGTTGAAGAGGTCCGCAAGAACAACTGGAGCTTCCTGCAGGCCGTCCGCAACGGCTCCTTCACCGTCCCCGGCGACGGCGATGTGGACTTCGATCCCGTGTTCAAGGTGCTGTCCGACGCAGGCTACCAGGGCTGGCTGCTGGTGGAGGCCGAGCAGGACCCCGCCAAGGCCAATCCTCTGGAGTACGCCATGAAGGGCCGCAAGTACATCCGCGAGCACACCGGCCTTTAATCCGCTTACGTTTTCCAATTTGAAATAGGAGATGTTTCCGATGACCTATTTTAACAAGAACGCCGAACTGAAAAACGGCTACAACGCCTATATCGACGCCGATACCGACGATATGGGCACCCAGATGGATGTGGGCCTGCTGCTGATGGAGGACGGCGACGTCTTCACCTTCGACGAGGCCGACAAGGAGATCGCGGTCCTGCTGTTCTCCGGCAAGGTCACCTACGAGTGGGCCGACAAGAAGGTCGAGGCTGATCGTCCTGACTGCTTCCACCACGAGGCCTACTGCCTGCTGGCCGGCAAGGGCACCAAGATCACTCTGACCGCCCACGCCCACAGCGAGCTGTACATCCAGAAGACCCTGAATGACAAGCCCTATGAGGCCGTCATGTACACCCCCGAGACCGTGCAGACCGAATACAAGGGCTCCAACGGTGAGCTGATGGGATGCATGGAGCGGGAGATCAAGACCTTCTTTGATCTGGACAACGCCCCCTTCTCCAATATGGTCCTGGGCGAGGTGCTGAACCGTCCCGGCAAGTGGTCCTCCTATCCCCCTCATCATCATCCCCAGCCCGAGGTCTATTTCTACCGCTTTGACTATCCCGACGGCTTCGGCGCGGGTTTTGCCAACGGTGAGATCTTCAAGACCGGCCACAACGGCCTGGCTGTCATCAATCACGGCTTCCACTCCCAGACCGCCGCGCCCGGCTACGCCATGTGCTACGCCTGGGGCATCCGCCATCTGGACGGCGATCCCTGGGACAAGACCCGCATCGACGACCCCGAGCACGCCTGGCTGTGGAAGGCCGACGCCAATGACCATATCTATCCCAATCATTGACAGGAGGTAAGATTCCCATGAAAACCGTTCGTTTGACCATGGCTCAGGCCCTGGTCCGGTTCCTGGAGAACCAGTACATCGAAGTGGACGGCGTCCAGACTCCCTTTGTCCACGGCGTGTTCATTATCCCCGGCCACGGCAACGTGGTTGGCCTCGGTCAGGCTCTGACCCAGGAAGCCAAGAAGATGAAGATCTATCATGGCCAGAACGAGCAGGGCATGGCTCAGGCAGCCGTTGCTTTTGCAGCACAGACCAAGCGTAAGCAGATCTGCGTGGCTACCTCTTCTGTCGGCCCCGGCGCTGCCAACATGGTCACCGCCTGCGGTACCGCTACCGCCAACAATCTGCCTCTGCTGGTTCTGCCCGGCGACACCTATGCCTGCCGTCAGCCCGATCCCGTTCTGCAGCAGGTCGAGCACACCAACTCTCTGGCTACCACCACCAATGATGCTTTCAAGGCTGTCTGCCGTTACTGGGATCGTATCGTCCGCCCCGAGCAGCTGATGAGCGCCATGCTCTCCGCTTTCCGCGTGCTGACCGATCCCGCCAACACCGGCGCTGTCTGCATTGCCCTGCCTCAGGATGTTGAGGGTGAGGCTTATGATTATCCCGTTTCCTTCCTGGCCAAGCGCGTCTGGCGCCTGGAGCGCCGTCCCGCAACCGAGGTTGCTCTGGACGAGGCTGCTGAGGCCATCAAGAAGGCTAAGCGCCCCCTGATGATCTGCGGCGGCGGCGTTCGCTACTCCGAGGCTCATGCCGAGTTCCTGCACTTCGCAGAGACTCTGGGCATCCCCTATGGCGAGACCCAGTCCGGCAAGTCCGCTACCGACTGGATGAATCCTCTGAATCTGGGCGGTCTGGGTACCACCGGCTGCTCCGCTGCCAACGAGATCGCCCGCAAGGCTGACCTGGTCATCGGTGTCGGCACCCGCTACACCGACTTCACCACCGCTTCCCGCTGGCTGTTCAAGGACACCTGCAAGTTCGTCAACATCAACGTGTCTGAGTTCCAGGCTCTGAAGCTGGACGCCATCCCCGTGGTTGCCGACGCCAAGGAAGCTCTGCCTCGTCTGGAGGCTAAGCTGGCCGGCTACAAACCCGCTTACAAGGACGAGGTCAAGGTCGCCAAGGAAAAGTGGCTGGAGGAGCTGAATCGTCTGGACAGCATTGTCTATTCCGAGAAGAAATCCTGGAAGCCCGAGATCAACGACGCGAACCGCGGCTCCGTTGAGCGTTATGCCAAGGACGTGAAGTCCACTCTGTGCCAGACTACCGTTCTGGGTGCCATCAACCACTTCATGAGCGAGGGTGACGTGGCCATCGGTGCTGCCGGCTCTCTGCCCGGCGATATGCAGCGTATGTGGCGTCCCACCGGCATCGACACCTATAACATGGAATATGGCTACTCCACCATGGGTTACGAGATTGCCGGCGCTCTGGGCGTGAAGCTGGCCATCGGTGACAAGCACGAAGTCTACGCATTCTGCGGTGACGGCAGCTTCCATATGCTGCACGGCGAGATCATCACCGCCCTGATGGAACACAAGAAGATCAATATCTGCCTGTTCGATAACGCCTCCTTCGGCTGCATCAACAACCTGCAGGTCGGTCACGGCAACCTGACTCTGTGCACGGAGCTGCGTCAGCGCAACAAGGACGGCCTGTTCGGTGACTTCCTGAACATCGACTACGCCGGCGTTGCAAAGGCATACGGTTGCAAGGGTTACACCATCCGCACCATGGACGAGCTGATGGCTGCTCTGGAAGACGCCAAGAAGGTCAAGAACGTGCCCGTTCTGTTCGACATCAAGGTTCTGCCCAAGACCATGACCGATGGTTACAGCTCCTGGTGGCGCGTGGGCGATACCGAGGTTTCCGAGCGCCAGGAGAACATCGCCTGCTACAACGATATGCTGGCTCACCTGAAGGACGCCCGCAAGTATTAATTACTTTGATCAGCGATGGGCGGAAGCCCGCCCATCGCTTCAAAAAATCCCTGCCATTTTATAAATTATTAAAAAGGAAGGTACACTATCATGGATAAGGTTTTGAAGATTGGTATTATCGGCTGCGGCGCTATCGGCCGCGATCACTGCCGCCGCATCATCGAGACCGTCCCCGGCGCTACCGTCGTGGCCGTGTCCGACTATGTGGCTGCCGCCGCTGACGACACCGCCGCCAAGTACGGCATCCGCTCCTTCGGCAATGACTGCGACGGCATGATCAAGGACCCCGAGGTCGAGGCTGTTGTCATCACCTCCATCGACCCCACTCACCATGACTACGTCATGAAGACCCTGGCTGAGGAGAAGTGGTGCTTCTGCGAGAAGCCCCTGTCTCAGAATGCCAAGGACTGCGAGGAGATCATCAACCGCGAGCTGGAGATCGGCAAGCGTCTGGTCCAGGTGGGCTTCATGCGTCACTATGACCGCGGCTACGCCGAGATGAAGCGCATCATCGACTCCGGCGAGCTGGGTGCTCCCCTGGTCATCAAGGCCTGCCACCGCAACGTGGCCCAGGGCCCGGGCTTCAAGACTGAGAACGGCGTGACCAACGTGGCCATCCACGAGCTGGACATCTGCCGCTGGCTGCTGGACGACGAGTACGAGGACGTGCAGTGCGTCAAGGTCCGTCAGTCCGCCAACTCCGACAAGGGCTATGACAACCCCCAGGTCATGCTGATGCGCACCAAGAAGGGCTGCTTCATCGACGTCGAGGTCCAGGTCGCCGACGGTTACGGCTACGACATCCAGTGCGAGGTCGTCTGCGAGAACGGCACCGTCAAGCTGCCCGATCCCTACGCTGTGGTTCGTCGCTCCCGTCCCCAGGGCTGGGACAGCCTGAACCCCGCCGAGTCCATGCCCATCATGACCGACTGGAAGGAGCGCTTCATCGAGGCCTACGACATCGAGTTCTGCAAGTGGGTCGAGTCTGTCCACGCCGGCAAGCTGACCGGTCCCTCCTCTTGGGACGGCTACGTTGCCTGCGTCGCCGGTGACGCTCTGAACGCTTCCCGTGGCACCTCTCAGTTCCTGAAGGTGGAGACCATGGAGAAGCCCGAGATGTATAAATAATCCAGACGGAACTTCTTTCCACTGGACACAAACGCTGAAAAGAGCGGGTCACAAACGTGACCCGCTCTTTCATTTTTTATATGAACTTACTCTATTTCAATATGTACCGACTCATGGAACTCCGGTTCTACCAGGCCGGGGATATCCACGGCGTCGGTGAAGCGGACATCCTCCGTGTACTCCCGCAGCAGGGAGATGATGGCGGGATGAGGCCGCTCGTCGGGCCGCCGGGCCGCCACGCTGATCACCGCCGTCTTGGGCCGCAGCATATCCACCATCTTCCGGGTAGTGGAGGACAGGCAGGCGTGGTGGGGCACCTTCAGGATATCGCAGGGTGCCAGGGTATCGTTGTCCCACACCACGGCATAGGCATCGCCGCCCAGGACGATCTCTTTCCCGTGGTAATGCAGCCGCTGGCGCAGGCTGGAGACGTTCATGCACTTACCCCAGTGCATCAGGGCGTAGCGGTCCCGCTCGCCCCGGAAGGCTGCGTCGTATACTTCCTTCTGCCTGGGATACAGAGCCGGTTCACCGCAGACGATGTCCATGGACAGGTCATCCGTCAGCTGGTAGGATTCCAGCTTGTCACCGGGCAGTTCCACCAGTTCCCGCACCCGGCCGGGATGCTCCCGCAGAGCGGCGGCATAGATATTCACGCACCGCAGCAGGTTTCGGGCCGCCTTGGGAAATTCCATATCCTTGTCCGGTTCCAAGTCTTGACTGTCTGCCGGGGGAATATAGGTGGCAATGAGCTTGTCCACCGTGGCCGCCTCCAGCACCCTGCCGAGACCACCGATGTGGTCCCGGTGGAAATGGGTCAGCACCACCATGTCCAGGTGGGTAACTCCCTGCTTTTTCAGGAAATCACCCGCATAAATACGCTGGGACCGGGGGTCCAGTTCCGCCGAGTGGTCATCCCGAATCAGATTGTCGTGTCCGCAGTCCACCAGCACGGCAAACCGCTGGACACCGTTTTCCATATCCCGGATCAGGGTAGAATCGCCGTTGCCAACGTTGATAAAATCCAGTACCAGCATACTTGTCCTCCCTGTCTTTGTTTGTTACAGGATACCACAAATAGTTGCACCCCCGCAACGAAAACAGTACTGCACGCTTTACAAATTTTTACTTCAAATTTTGACAAACTGACGAAGAAGCCGGGAGCGAAAAATCGCTCCCGGCCCCCGTTGATTTTTACAGTTTTCTCAACGCGTCCACCAACGCGGTCTTGCCCTCTGTCTTTTCGTCCTTCATCTTGATGATGCGGGCAGGGCTGCCTGCTACCACAGCGTTCTCCGGCACATCCTCAATGACGATGGCACCGGCAGCCACCACGGCGTTTTTACCGATGTGAACGCCCTCGATGACCACGGCGTTGGCGCCTACCAGCACGCCGTCCTCCACGATGACGGGGGTGGCGGAGGCAGGCTCCACCACGCCGGCCAGCACCGCGCCGGCGCCGATGTGGCAGTTGGCGCCCACGGTGGCCCGGCCGCCCAGCACAGCGCCCATGTCGATCATGGTGCCCTTGCCGACGATGGCTCCGATGTTGATGACCGCACCCATCATAATGACGGCTCCCTCACCGATCTCTACCTTCTCGCGGATGATGGAGCCGGGTTCGATGCGGGCCTTGATATTCTTCGTATCCAGCAGAGGCACGCCGGAATTGCGGCGGTCATTCTCCACCACGCAGTCGGTGATCTTGTCCGCGTTGGCCTCCAGAATGGGCTGCAGCTCGTTCCAGTCGCCGAACACGGTGAAGCTGTTGTTCCCACCAAAGACCTTGGCGGAGCCAAAATCCACGGAAGCCGTGGTGTTGACATAGACCTTCACCGGGGTCTTTTTCTCAGAATTTGCGATATAATCAATGATCTCCTGGGCGTTCATGCGTCACTCTCCAAATAAGATTTTTTGCAGGTCATAGACCCCGTTGGGCCGCCCCGGCAGAAGTCGGGCCATGTGCAGGGCGCCATTGACGAAAATCTGGCGGCTGGCTGCCCGGTGGGTGAACTCCAGCTCCTCGTCGGGGCCGAAGAAGTGGACGGAGTGGGTGCCGGCCACGGTGCCGCCCCGCAGGGCGTGGATGCCGATCTCGTTCTTCCCCCGCTTGCCGCAGTTCCCCTCCCGGCCATAGATCGGGGTCAGGGCATGGGCGGGGTCGATGGCCTCCAGCAGCAGCTTGGCGGTGCCGCTGGGAGCGTCGGCCTTCTGGTTGTGGTGGGTCTCGGTGATCTCGATGTCAAAATCCGGCTTCAGCACGCCGGAGACCACCTCCAGCGCCCGGTACAGCACCGCAATACCCAAAGAGTAGTTAGCGCTCCACAGCACGGGGACGCAGGCGCCCAAACTCTCCAGCTCCGCCTTTTGGGCGGGGGTGTAGCCGGTGGTACCGGACAGCAGGGCCGTTCCGGTACGGCGGATATAGGCGCAGACAGCGGGCAGGGCCTCCGGCCGGGAGAAATCGATGACCACGTCTGCCACCTTTCCCAGTCCGGCCAGCTTTCCCAGGTCGTCATGGCCAAAGGCGGCCACCACCTCGTCGCCGCCCGCCCGGGCAGTGGCTTCTATCAGCTTGCCCATTTTCCCCCGGCCAATCAGAAGAATCTTCACAGCAGACCCGCCTCCTGCAGGCTGGCCCGCAGCACCGCCTGGTGCTCCTCGCTCATCTCGCACAGGGGCAGACGCATGGGACCGACATTCAGGCCCATCATGTTCATGGCACTCTTGACGGGGATGGGGTTCACCTCGATAAACAGGTCGTTCATCAGCTTCAAATACTTCAGGTGGTTGGCCAGAGCCTGCTCCTGATTGCCGCCCAGGTAATCCGCCACGATCTGGTGGCACATGGCGGGCATGACATTGGCGTAGACGGAGATGACGCCGCTGCCGCCGATGCTCATGAGGGGCAGGGTGATGTCGTCATTGCCGGAGTACAGGGCGAAGTCAGGTCCGACACAGTGGGCGATCTTCATGGCGTAGGACATATCGCCGCTGGCTTCCTTGATGCCGGCGATGTTGGGGTGCTTGCTGAGCTTCTCCACCACGCTGACGGGGATGGAGCAGCCGGTGCGGCCGGGGACGTTGTACAGCAGGCAGGGGATGTGGACCGCGTCGGCAGTCTCGGCGAAGTGGCGGTACATGCCCTCAGGGTTGGCCTTGTTGTAGTATGGGGAGATCAGCAGCAGGGCGTCAGCGCCCATGTCCTGATACTGGATGCTCTTTTCCAGCTGGGTGGACGTGCAGTTGGAGCCGCTGCCCACGATGACGGGCACCCGGCCGTTCACGACCTTGATGGTGTGCTCCACCACGGAGGCATCTTCCTCGTGGCTCATGGTGGGATACTCGCCGGTGGTGCCCAGGGTCAGAATGCCATCAGTCCCCTCGGCGATCTGCCGCTCCAGCAGCTCGGTCAGGACCTCAAAATTCACGCTGCCGTCCTCGTGGAACGGGGTGATCATAGCCACGATGGAACCCTTGATGTTTTCGAACTTCATGTTGTGTGCCCTCCATACTTTTTATTTCTGTTTTTGTAAAAGAAAAAGTCGGTAGAGGCACGCTCCTACCGACAGTACATGCACGCCCCATTGGCGTCAGGCTCTGTTAGCGGATAGCGCACCTGCGGCCTGTGCCGCAGACAGTCCCATGGGTATTCCCCACGGCCCCACTCCCCGCCTGCGCCCAGGCGGAAAGTTCGGCGGATTTGCCCTTCCCACATTCCCAGCCTGCCGGCTCCCGTGGGTCCATCGCATCCGCGCCTCTATCTCATTTTTCGCTATCATACCATTATCCGCCAGTTGTTTCAATAGAAATTTTCCAAAAATTCTATCCGTTTTTCCGACAGTATGTTATAGTAAGTGCAATAAGATTCCCGCAAGGAGGTCCCCAGCATGTCTCAACCTGTTGTTGATCACCGCCGTGCCCTGCACCAGATCCCGGAATTGGACAATCAGCTGCCCGAGACCGAGGCCTATGTCCGCTCTGTTCTGGAACCCCTGGGCTGCGTCCTGTCCAGCCCCATCCCCGGCAGTGTCTGTGCCTTTTTTGACGCCGGGAAACCGGAGACTGTGGCTTTCCGGGCGGATATGGATGCCCTGCCCGTAACGGAGGCCACGGGCTTGCCCTACGTCTCTACCCACCCCGGAAAAATGCATGCCTGCGGCCACGACGGCCACACCGCCATGGCGCTGGCTCTGGCGGAATATGCGTCCGCTCACCTCTCCGAGCTGCCCCGGAACGTGCTGTTCCTGTTCCAGCCCGCCGAGGAGACCACTGGGGGCGCCAAGGGGCTGCGCGACAGCGGTATTCTGGCAGTTCACCACGTCACCCGTATCTTCGGCCTGCATCTGTGGCCGAACCTCCCCGCCGGGCAGGTGTTCACCCGTCACGGCCCCTTGATGGCCCGGGCCAACGAGGTCACGGTGACGGTCACGGGCAAAAGTGTCCATCTCTCCCGGGCCAGCCAGGGCCGGGATGCCCTGGCGGCGGGCGCGGAGTACCTCCGCCGGGCCTACGCCATGGTGGACGCGCTCCCTCCCGAGGAACCGAGGGCATTTCTGTTCGGCAAGATGACCTCCGGCACGGTCCGCAACGCCGTCAGCGGAAAAACGGTGCTGGAGGGGAGCCTCAGGACCTACCGGGAGGAGACGTACCGCTTCTGTAAAGAACATCTGGTGGCCATTGGCCGGGATATCGCCGCCGAAACAGGCTGCGGCGTGGAGGTTGATCTCAACGAGGGCTATCCGGCGGTCTGGAACCATGAGGGGCTGTATGAGGCTGTCTGTGCCGCTTTAGGTGCGGACGCTCCCTCCCTGCTGGAAGCCCCTGCTCTGGCGGCGGAGGACTTCTCCTTCTATCAGCAGGCAGTCCCCGGCGTGTTCTTCTTCCTCGGTGTCGGCAACACCTCGGAGCTTCACGCGCCGGACTTCTGCTTCGATGATGAGGCGGTTCTGCCGAAAGGCGTGGAATTTTTGAAGAAGCTGCTCGTGATGCTGTAAGGGACTTCCGCATTTCGGTTGTATTGCCATCTATATCATCTATATAGATAGATGCCGCAACCGGCGGTTGCGGCATTTGACATCTTGAAATGGTGGTCTTTTCCCATCCGGTCTGGTAGTCTATTCCCATCAAGGCAAGGAGGTCTTCCAATGACGCTGGGTGCAAAAATACAGGCTTTACGTGCAGACGCTGGGATGTCCCAGGAGGACCTGGCAGAGCGGCTGGTGGTCAGCCGCCAGGCTGTCAGCAAGTGGGAGCTGGATAAAACCGTGCCGGACGTGAAATATATCGTGACGCTGAGCGAGTTGTTTCAAGTGTCTACAGACTACCTGCTGAAAGATAGCCCCCACCATACCGCACCGCCTCAGGCACAGACTCCGCCCCCTCCTCCGCCTCCCGTCTCCCAGGAATCCCTCTGCCCTCTAACCGCGCCGAAGTCCCCAGACCGTTCCTGCTTGCTTTTGGATGCAAGCCTCTGCTTGTTCGTGCTGCTGATCCTCCTGTATCTGGCTGACGGTTGCTTCATGCTTTCTTTATTTACGACCCGTTGGCCGCTGTTGGTGGTTCTGCTGGGAACTCCGGTGATACTATTGGCCAGCTTGGAACTTTTTTCCTCCGGCACTTCCCTTCGGCGGTTCCGCCGGGGCGTAGCCGGATTCTGTATGCTGTGGGGTTTTTCCCTGGCGCTGCTATGCGGTTTTTCAGATGTTTTTTTCGTGTTGATCAGTCAGGTAGGCGGTATCGGCAGTCTGATTCTCTCGCTGCTGCTCATAGCTTTGTTTCTGCCTCTTTGGTATGCTGGCCAACACTTGGCAAACTATTTCATCAAACGACGCAAACCATAAAAAATACGCTGTGCACGGCGCACAGCGTATTTTTTGTCCCATTTACAGGGTCTTGATGAACTTCTCGATCCGGTCCAGGCCCTCTTTCAGGTCGGCGTCGGAGTAACAGTAGCTCAGGCGCATGTAGCCCTCGCAGTCGAAGTAGCAGCCGGGGATCAGGCCCACCAGGCCCTCCTTCAGCATTTTCTCACAGAAGGTCAGGGAGTCCATCCCGAACTTCTTAATGTTGATGAACATGTAGAAGGCGCCCTCCGGCTCCTGGACCTCCAGGCCCATGTCAGTGAGCCGCTTATACACATAGTCCCGGCGCTTGCGGAAAATCTCCACCATGCCGCTGGTGTCGCTCTCCAGAGCCGCTACGCAGGCCGGCTGAACAAAGGAGGGTGCGGAGACCACCATGTACTGGTGGAAGATCTGCATCCGGTCCCGGATGGGAGCGTCCGCCAGGCAGTAGCCCAGGCGCCAGCCGGTCATGGCATAAGGCTTGGAGAAGCTGTTGATGACAATGATGCGATCCCGCATGTCCTGATACTCGGAGAAGCTGTGGTAGTCCTCCGTGTAGACCAGGGTGCGGTACACATCGTCGCACAGGACGAAGATAGGCTTATCCACCAGGATATCGTGGATGGCGTCCAGGGTCTCCTTGGTGTAGATACAGCCGGTGGGGTTGTTGGGGGAGGTCAGAATGATGGCCTTGGTCTTTTCATTGATGGCGGCCTTCAGAGCCTCCGGGTCCACTTGGAAGTGGTTGTCCTCGGTGGGCAGATTCACCGGCACGCCCCGGCACAGCCGAGTGATGGAGGCATACAGGCTGAAGGAGGGGGTGGGGATGATGACCTCGTCGCCGGGATTCAGCACGGTGGCAAGCGCGATATGCAGGCTCTCGGTGGCGCCGATGGTCAGGATGATCTCCTCGGGGTCATAGTGCAGGCCGTGTTCCCTCTCCTCAAATTCGGAGATGGCCTTCAGCATATAGGGATAGCCGTTGCCGGGAGGATAGTGGGTGTCATTGGCGTCCAGGGCGGCCTTGGCGGCCTCCTTCACCACGTCCGGGGTATTCAGATCCGGCTCACCGATGGTCAGGGCACAGGCGCCGGGGGTATCCCGCACCAGGAAGGTAAACCGGCGGATACCGGACAGTTCCTCGCCGAGCACGGCGTTATTCAGCTTCAATTCCATGCGTCTCACGCTCCTAAGTTTGAATAAAGTCAGTATAGGCGTGAAAAAAGCGGATGTCAATGCGGATTTTTCCAAAAAAGGCTGTCCCTCCCCGTAGGAAAGGACAGCCTTTCAGCATTGATTTAAGCGTTGGATACCAGCTCCGCCAGCTCCTCCGGCGGTGTCTCTCCCTCAAACCAGAAGGTGGTGGCGGGAACGATGCCGTTGGCCGGGAAGGACGCCGTCTCCAGCACGTAGCCGTACCAGATACGGTCACCCTTGTCCAGCAGGATCGCCCGGGGCGTATCCGCGGCGTTGAAGTCCAGGTAGCCGGGGCTGCGCTCCATGCGGACGTAATAGTGGGTGTTGCCGTCGATAACCGCGGTGCGGATCTCGGCGATGACGCCGCTCTCCACCTTCTGTTCGCCGGAGATGGAACTGTCACCCGCACCGATGAGGCCCGCGTGGGCCAGCGCCTGGCGGTAGGCCGCCTCGCACTCCGCCACGGTGCCTCCGGTCTCCACCAGCTGATACTGCTGGACGTTGACCATGGCGTACATTTTCACCAGGCCGTCCTCGCCCTTCAGGGACATGAAGTATGTGGGCTGGTCCGCAATGTTCAGCAGCAGCGGGAAGGTGGCCACATAGCGCATCTGCTGCACCTGGCTCTGGGCGGAGTCCATAGCGGAGGTCTCCGTGGCGCCGGCACAAGGATAGAAGTGGGTCTCCTTGGTCCGCTGATTGGAGAGAATGAATCCGATGTTGGACTGGTCAGAAGTAACGGAGGTGACGCCGGTGTACATATACACGTCGTCGTTGATGGCGATATAATTCCAGCCGGAGGTGGTCAGCGTCACATCCCGCTGGCCGAACAGGGAGTTCAGGAAGCCGTTGTGGTACATGCCGTAATAGTCGTACTGGTCCATGATGATGTCGGAGGAATACACCCGGTCCACCCAGCTGGGGACCTCCTGGTAGTATTCGCTCTCACCGGTGATGGCGTTCACCAGCACGGCGCCCTCCACATCGGTGCCGCCGAAGAGGCCGATGGTCTTGACGATGCGGGAGCAAACCCAGTAGGGGATGCCGTCCTCGTCGATCTCAAAGACCGGCGCATCAAACATCATGGTGGGGTACTGGAACCGCAGGTGGCGATACAGGTTCCGACCGAAGTGCTCCGCCACGGTGTATTTCATACCCTCGTTCAGCCGAACCACCTCAGCCTCCTGGGTCACCATGTCGATGACGATATAGGCCGGCAGGCCGTCGGAGCGGTTGGTGAACCACTTGATCAGGTCGCCGTAGGCCAGGGAGGTCACCCGCACGGGCCGGCCCTGGTAGTTGATCTGGGTGTAGGTGGGCAATATCTCGAACTGAGACACCATGTCCGCCAGCTCGCCCAGCTTCCGGCTGCCCAGACGGGCGGCCGAGTCGGCGTCCAGCATGGGGATCTGGTCGTAGCTGATCTCCTCCACCTCGGCGGCAAAGTCGCCGGTCTCGATGGGCAGCAGCTTGCTGTAGCTGGAGGCCCGCAGCACCACCCAGGAGCTGATGGCGCCGATGGCGATGGCGGCGATGAGGGCGATGAACGCCAGGAAGGGGATGGTGCACTGCTTCTTGACGAAGCGGACATAGCCCTTGACGCCCTCCCCCTGAAAGCCGGAGGTCACCACGGCGCAGACACAGTACACCGCACACAGCAGGAATACGAACACGTAGAATTCCTCAGCGTGCAGGTTGATAGCCGGCAGCTCCACATAGAAGTACACCAGGCCGAACACCAGCGTCACCGCCAGGTTGATAAGCGTCCGGGTAAAGGCGTTGCCGATGGGTTTCCGGGGCTTGCGCTCCTTCTTGGGGTGGGGCGGCGTATAGCCAGCGTTCCCCTGGCCGTCCGCGCCGTTGAAGCCGCCGAAATCCCCAGGATTGAAGCCGCCGAAATTAAATGAAAACGGCATGAAATATGCCCCCTTCTTCAGATGGTCTTTTTATTTGTTAAAATTCAAATTAACGATGATATTTATGATACACGAAAAGTATGAACAAATCAAGTTTCCCCCATGCGGCAGGGAATCGATCTGCCGCGGCCCGACGAAAATGGCCGTCCATACCGGGCGGCCATTTTCACGCAGAGTATTTACTTCGTGACGCAGAGCTTGTCGTCCTCCACGGTGAGGCGGGCGGTGTCGCCCTCCTTGAGGGTGCCGTCCAGCATCTTCTCTGCCACGGCATCTTCCACCTTGCTCTGGATGGCCCGGCGCAGGGGACGGGCGCCGTACTTGGGGTCGAAGCCCTCCTTGGCAAGCTCGGCCACGGCCTCGTCGCTGGCGTCCAGATGGATGCCCATGGTCTCCATCCGGGCGGAGACAGTCCGCAGCATCCGGCGGGCCACTTCGCGGATGTCCTCCTCACTCAGAGCACGGAACACGATGATGTCGTCGATACGGTTCAGGAACTCAGGGCGGAAGGTCTGGCGCAGCTCGCCCATGACCGTCTCCTTCGCCCGCTCGAAGGCCTTTTCCGCATCGGGGTCGTGGTGCTCCTCGGCGGAGAAGCCCAGCTTCGCCCCGGCGGCGGTCAGCGCCTTGGCGCCGATGTTGCTGGTCATGACGATGACGGCGTTCTTGAAGTCCACGGTACGGCCCTGGGAATCGGTGATGCGGCCGTCGTCCAGAATCTGCAGCAGGATGTTCCACACATCTTCGTGGGCCTTCTCGATCTCATCGAACAACACGACGGAGTAGGGCTTGCGGCGGATCTTTTCAGTGAGCTGACCGCCCTCCTCATGGCCCACATAGCCGGGAGGAGAACCGATGAGACGGGACACCGTGTGCCGTTCCATGTACTCGGACATATCGATACGGATCATGGCGTTTTCGTCGCCGAACATCACCTCCGCCAGAGACTTGCACAGCTCGGTCTTGCCCACGCCGGTGGGACCTAGGAACAGGAAAGACCCAATGGGCCGCTTGGGGTCCTTCAAGCCCACACGGCCACGGCGGATGGCACGGGCCACGGCCTTGACGGCTTCGTCCTGGCCCACCACCCGCTCATGGAGCGTTTCCTCCATGTGCAGCAGCCGCTGACCCTCGTCCTCGGTGAGCCGGGTGACGGGGATGCCGGTCCAGCCGGACACCACGGCGGCGATGTCCTCCGCGGTGACGGGCCGGTGTTGGGTGTTGTTCTTCCGGCGCTTGTCCCGCTCGATCTCCACCTGGTCCTGATAGTTCTTCTCGATATCCCGGAGCTGGGCGGCGGTCTCGTAGTCCTGCTTGGTGATAGCGGCCTCCTTGTCCTTGGCAAGGGCCGCGATCTTCTCCTCCAGGCTCTTCAGCTCAGGAGAGATCTCCTCCGTCTCCATGCGGACGCGGGACGCGGCCTCGTCCATCAGGTCAATGGCCTTGTCGGGCAGGAAGCGGTCGTTGATATACCGGGCGGACAGGGACACAGCGGCCTCCAGGGCCTCATCGGTGATTTGCAGCTTGTGGTGCTGCTCATATTTCTCCCGCAGGCCCTTCAAAATCTCCAGAGAGGCTTCCTGGCTGGGCTCGCCTACCGTCACCGGCTGGAACCGGCGCTCCAGGGCAGCGTCCTTCTCGATATACTTGCGGTACTCGTTCAGGGTCGTGGCGCCGATGACCCGAATCTCACCACGGCCCAGGGCGGGCTTGATGATGTTGGCGGCGTCCACAGCACCCTCGGCGGAGCCTGCGCCCACGATGGTGTGCAGCTCGTCGATGAACAAGATCACGTTGCCGGCCTTCTTGACCTCCTCCAGGGCCTTCTTGATACGCTCCTCGAACTCGCCCCGGTACTTGGTGCCGGCCACCATGCCGGAGAGGTCCAGGGACAAAATCTTCTTGTCCAGCAGGTCATCGGGTACGTCGCCCATGACGATCTTCCGGGCCAGGCCCTCGGCGATGGCGGTCTTGCCCACGCCGGGCTCGCCGATGAGGCAGGGGTTGTTCTTGCTCCGGCGGGACAATATCTGGATGACCCGCTGAATTTCAGCGTCCCGGCCGATGACGGGGTCCAGCTTGCCCGCCCGGGCGTCGGCGGTCAGGTCCCGGGTGAATTCCTTCAGGGTCTTGTTCTTGCCGCTGTCCTCCTTGGCGGCGGCAGCGGCGGCCTTGGCCTGACTGGCCTGACCCCGGGGCGTCTCGTTCAGCTTCTGCATGAGGGCGGTGTACAGGTGCCGGGCGTCCACGCCGGCGGTGCGCAGGATGCGGACGGCCATGTTGTTGCCCTCCCGGAGAATGCCCGCCAGCAGGTGCTCGGTTCCGATATAGTTATAGCCGCCCCGGACGGAGTCCTCCATGGCGATCTCCACCACCCGCTTGGCACGGGGAGTGAGGCCCTGGGCGGGGTTGCTGCCGGGCAGGCCCGCCCCCACGCTCCTTTTAATGATCTCCACGATCATATCGTCGGTCAGGCCCGCCTCCGTGAGGACCTCGTGGGCCATGCCCTCGTCCTCCCGGATCAGGCCCAGCAGCAGGTGTTCGGTGCCAACGTACCCGTGGCCCAGCTCCCCCGCCGCCTCCTGGGAAAGCCGCAGGGCCTCCTCGGCCCTGGGCGTGAATTTGTTTTCATTCATGTTCGTCTGCCTCCCTTTTGGGAAATCTTTCGTTATTTCTGTTCCTTGTGTTCGGCCTCCAGCTTGCGGATCTCATCCCGCAGCTCGGCGGCCCGCTCAAAGTTCTCCTGGTGAACGGCCTTCTTCATCTCCATTTTCAGAGCGTTCAGCTGCCGCATATAGGCGAAGCGGCTCTGCTCCTCCTTACCCACCAGGTCGTCCGTCTTCTGCTCCTGCTGGGCGGGCGCCGCCTGCTGCGCGGGAGCCGCCCGCAGGGCGGGCATATCGGCGAAGAAATCGTCGAAGGGGTCCTCCAGCATCCGGCCCATCAGGCTGGGTACGGGAGTGAAGAAATCGTCAAAGAAGCTGCTGCCGAAGAGGCTGTTTCCGAAGAAGTTCTGCATCATCCGCTGACTGTGGGCGGCGATCTTCTGGGTGTAGCCCAGCTTCTCGGCGCACTCGGTGCAAAGATGCTTTTCGGTGACCTTGCCGTTGATGTTGCTCTGATAAACAAAGGTGACTTCATTCTTGCCACAATTCTCGCATTTCATAAATAACACCCTCCAATATATAGAAAAAATTTTGTAAACTGGTTTTGCGCGGTTCCGCTCTTACACCTGCAAGATCAAAACCTGCTTCATAATATCCGCCCGGACACTGTCCCGGCTCTCCCGGGGCACGGCCCCAAGCGCCTTGTCGCCCACGGCGGCCAGCAGTGCCTGACCCACATCCTCACTCAGCGCCCCGGTGTGCACCAGGTTGCTGAGGATGGCCCTGGCCGACGGCAGATCCACCCGGTCGCCCAGGGAGTTGATAACGTGCATCATCAGCGTCTGCCGGTCCACCCGGACCCGGGTGATGCGGATGTATCCGTTGCCGCCCCGGCGGCTCTCCACGATATAGCCCCGCTCCGGGGAAAAGCGGGTACTCATCACGTAATTGATCTGGCTGGGCACGCAGTTGAAGCGCTGGGCCAGGTCGCTGCGCTGGACCTCCAGCACACCGTTCTCCGCCTCGTCCAAGCCCTCCTGGAGGAAGCTGGCGATCAAATCCGAAATACCCACTTGTTGACCATTCCTTTCTGACGAATGTCATTATCTATTTGACTTTGACTTTCTTTAACCTTTATTCTGACGTTAGTATAGCACTGTGCGCTCAAATGTCAATACCCTATCTTTGACTTTCTTTGACCTTTTTGAAAACAAATTGTGAACGTCATTTTTCTCATCTCCGCCAAATTTTTAACGGGAGACGCTTGCTTTTTCAAAATTGTATGGTAAAATGAGAATCACAAATCTTATGGAGGTGCTTCCCATGGCTTACAAGATCACTTCTGCCTGCGTGAGCTGCGGCTCCTGCGCGGACGTTTGCCCCGCCGGTGCTATCAGCCAGGGTGATGACCAGTACGTCATCGACGCTGCCGCCTGCCTGGACTGCGGTTCTTGCAGCGACACCTGCCCCAACGGCGCCATCGTCCCCGAGGACTAATTTCAAAGGGATACATAAAAGTCCCGCAGGCCATGCCTGCGGGACTTTTTGTGCAAGCCGGGATGTCAAACTTCCCCTGTACAACCACTTTTTTCTATGCTAAAATATGAATTCTGAAATTCATAACACAAGATGAGGTGCTGAAGCATGAGTGAAGAAATGCGTACCTTTGGCTATCTCTGTCCCAAGTGCGGCAAGCCCGTCATGGGCACCCGCTCCATTTTCGCCCTGGAGGCCGCCGACGCGGAGATCATCTGCGACTGCGGCGAAAGCGTCCTGCAGACGGAGTTTGACGGCGAGAAGTATAAGGTATATGTCCCCTGCGGCATCTGCGGCGATACCCACATGGCCGTCTGTCCCCCGGAGCGGGTCCTGAAGGGCGCCACGGCGCTAGGCTGCGCCAAGACAAAGCAGTTCTGCTGCTTTATCGGTGACGAGGGCACGGTGGAGAAAAACCTCCGGGAGCTGGTCATTCTGGCCGAAAAGGAAAAGCAGCAGAAGGACAGCGAGGACCCGGAAGCTTTCGTGGACAACGTCATTATGTATGAGGTCCTCTCTGAGCTGAAGGACATCGCCGCCCGGGAGAGAGGCATCACCTGCGCCTGCGGCAGCAGCCGCTACGGCATGGAGATCCGCCGCTCCGCCGTGGACCTGGTATGCCGGGACTGCGGCGCCAAGCTGCGCATCCCCGCCGCCACGGATCAGGATCTGGACGACCTGTGCTGCCACATGAAGCTGGTCATTCCCGGAAAATAACAGAAAGAAGGTTCCCTGTATGATCTCACTTTTGGCCCGGCTGTTCCTGAAACCGGAGGGCCGGGACGAGGCCGCCCTCCGCAAGGGATACGGCATCCTCTGCGGTGCAGTGGGCATCGGCCTCAATATTCTCCTGTTTGCCGGGAAGTTTTTTGCAGGAACCATCGCCGGCTCCATCGCCATCACCGCCGACGCCTTCAACAACCTGTCCGACGCCGGAAGCTCCTTCGTCACCCTGCTGGGCTTTCAGCTGGCGGGACAGAAGCCGGACTCCGACCACCCCTTCGGCCACGGCCGCATCGAGTACCTGTCAGGCCTGGCGGTGTCCATGCTCATCATCCTGATGGGCTTTGAGCTGGCAAAGTCCTCCCTGGATAAAATCCTGCACCCCGCTCCGGTGGACTCCAGCTGGTTAGTAATTGCCATTCTGTGCGTGTCTATCTGCGTGAAGCTGTATATGGCCTTCTACAACCGCTCCCTGGGGAAAAAGCTGAACGCCCCCGCCATGCTGGCCACCGCCGCCGACTCCCTCAGCGACAGCATCGCCACCACCGCTGTGCTCATCGCTACCCTGGTGGGCCGTTTCTCCGGCCTGATGATCGACGGCTGGTGCGGTATCCTGGTGGCAGCTTTCATCCTCTGGTCCGGCTTCAATGCCGCCAAGGATACGGTCAATCCCCTGCTGGGCACGCCGCCCACTCACGAATTTGTGGATCAAATCAAGAATCTGGTCATGGCCCACCCCGCCATCATCGGCATCCACGACCTCATTGTCCACGACTACGGCCCCGGCCGGGTGATGATCTCCCTCCACGCGGAGGTCTCCGCCTCAGGAAACGTGCTGGACCTCCACGACGAGATCGACAACGTGGAGTCGGAGCTGCGGGAAAAGCTGGGCTGCGAGGCGGTCATCCACATGGACCCCATCGTCACCGACGACGGCGTCACCAGGGAGACCCGGGAGCGGGTGGCGGCGCTGGTCCACTGCATCGACGATGAGATCAACATCCACGACTTCCGCATGGTGGCGGGGCCGTCCCACACCAACGTCATTTTTGATGCGGTGGTGCCCTACGGCTTTCGTCTCACCGACAGCGAGGTGGAGGAAAAAATCAAGACCGCCGTCCGCACCCTGGACGGAAATTACTTCGCCGTGGTGAAGGTGGAGCGGTCCTATACATAACAAAAACCGCGTCCGGAGTCCCATCAAGAGGCCCGGACGCGGTTTTTCGTTTTCAAAGCGTTCGTTTCAGAAGGTGAGCCGCATTTCGTACCACACCACGCCGCCGTGGGTGGACTGGGAGACGCCCTCGTTCACGAAGCCCAGCTTTCCGTAATAGTGCAGGAGCTTTTCCTTGCAGGTGAGGACGCAGCCCTTCCGGCCCTGGGCCTTCGCGTCATCGATGACCTGCCGGAGCACCTGCTCCGCCAGGCCCTGGCGGCGGTATGCAGGCAGGGTGTTGACCCCGAAAATCATCTGCCAGGCGCCGTTTTCATTGTGAAACCCTGCGTCGGCGTACATCTCGTCCCGGAGATGGGGCTCGTCGGTAACCAGGCCGTTGACAAAGCTGACGAGGGTGCCGTTGTCCTCCATCAGCCAGAAATGGTTGGGATACACTGCCAGCCGTTTGGCAAAATCAGCCTCCGTGGCGGCTTCGGCGGCAGGAAAACAGGCAGCCTCCACCGCCGTCACGGCGGGCAGGTCCGCCAAAACAGCGGTACGGATATGCATGGGACATAACTCCTTATTTCAAGTATTGGTAAGCCGCCAGCAACCGGGCGGAGGCATCGGTCATGTTTTCAAATCAGCAGAGCTGGCCGGCGGCAAAACAGTCCTGTTTGTTCTTCGCTTTATAGTAAGCGGATCGTCAAATTTTGTCAAGAAAGAGCGGGAGCCAAACGGCTCCCGCTTCCATTTTTATACTCTCTTCCAGCTCGCGCCGCCCTTGGTGTCGATGATCTCGACGCCCTGGGCTTTCAGCTCGTCACGGATACGGTCGGCCTCGGCAAAGTTCTTGGCCTTCTTGGCCTCATACCGCTGCATGACCAGCGCGTCGATGGCGGGGTCGCCCTCGCCGGTAACGGTATATTCCCCGCCCGCAGCCTGGGCCGTCTTTGTCTTGGCGTCCTCCGCCCGTTTGGCGGCGGCCTTTTCCAGCAGGTTCAGGCTCAGCACCTGGTCGAAGTCCCCGATGAGCGCCAGCTTGGTGGCGTCGTTGGTCTTTGCTTTCAGCACGTCGAAGATGGCCGTCACGCCCATGGAGGTGTTCAGGTCGTTGCCCATGGTCTGGAGGAACTTGTTCTTATATTCGTCAAACGCAGCCTGGTCCACCTCGCCCTCGGGCTTCAGGGCCGCGATGCGGGCGATGAGCTTGTTATAGGCCGCCACAGCGTTGTCCAGGTTCTCCCAGGTAAACACCAGGGCCTTGCGGTAATGGCTCTGGAGGCAGAAATAGCGGTAGGCCAAGGGATCGTAGCCCTTCTCCTCCAGCAGGGAGACCGTCAGGAACTCGCCCTTGGACTTGGACATCTTGCCGTCGGAGGTGTTCAGGTGGTGGACATGGAACCACTGCTGGCACCAGGGATGGCCCAGGTAGCTCTCGGACTGGGCGATCTCATTGGTGTGGTGGGGGAAGGCGTTGTCCACGCCGCCGCAGTGCAGATCCAGATACTCGCCGTTGTACTTCAGGGAGATGCCGGAGCACTCGATGTGCCAGCCGGGATAGCCCACGCCCCAGGGGGAATCCCACTTCAGGGCCTGGTCCTCAAACTTGGACTTGGTGAACCAGAGGACGAAGTCGTTCTTGTTGCGCTTGTTGGTGTCCTCCTCCACGCCCTCCCGGACGCCCACGGCCAGGTCCTCCTCGTCGTGGTCGTTGAACACATAGTAGTGGCTCAATTTGGAGGTGTCAAAATACACGTTGCCGCCGGCGAAATAGGCGTAGCCGGTGTCCTCCAGGTGCTTGACAATCTTGATGAAGTCGTCGATGAGGCCGGTGGCAGGCTGGACCACGTCGGGCCGCTTGATGTTCAGCTTCCGGCAGTCCTCGAAGAAGGCGTCGGTGTAGAACTGGGCGATCTCCAGCACGGTCTTGTGCTCCCGCTTGGCGCCCTTGAGCATCTTATCCTCGCCTTCGTCGGCGTCGGAGGTCAGGTGGCCCACGTCGGTGATGTTCATGACGCGGTTCACACTGTACCCGGCGTAGCGCAGGTACTTCTCCAGCACGTCCTCCATGATATAGCTGCGGAGGTTGCCGATATGGGCAAAGTGATACACCGTGGGGCCGCAGGTATACATCTCCACATGGCCGGGGGTATGGGTCTTGAATTCTTCTTTCTTATGGGTCGCTGAATTGTACAGATACATTTCAGGCCGTCTCCTTCCGTTTATTCGGTTCTTTCAGTTTCTGCAGCTCGTTTTCAAGCGCCTCAATGCGCTGAGCCATCGCCATCAGTTCATCCACCACGGGGTCGGCCACATGGATCTGGTCCACGTCGTCGGCGTAGTAGACGGGCTTGCCGTTCACCCGCACCACCCGGGCGGGTACGCCTACAGCGGTACAGCCGGGGGGCACCTCTCCCAGCACCACAGCGCCTGCCGCGATGCGGGCGTTGTCTCCCACGGTGAAGGGGCCCAGCACCTTGGCGCCGGAGCCCACCAGCACGTTGTTGCCAAGGGTGGGATGGCGTTTTCCCTTATCCTTGCCTGTGCCGCCCAGGGTCACGCCCTGATACAGCAGGCAGTCGTCGCCGATCTCGGCGGTCTCGCCGATGATGATGCCCATGCCGTGGTCGATGACCAGCCGGTGGCCGATGGTGGCGCCGGGATGGATCTCGATGCCGGTCCAGAAGCGGTTCCACTGGGAGACGCACCGGGCCAGGAAAAAGTGGTGGCGGACGTACAGCCAGTGGGCCAGTCGGTGGTAGATGACGGCGTGGACGCCGGGGTAGAGGAGAAAGATCTCCAGCTTGCTGCGGGCCGCGGGGTCGCGGCGCTGGTAGGCAGCCAGCAGGCCGCCTAGTCGGGTCACTCGTTTTGCCATAAAAATTGCTCCTTGTGTCGGCCGGGAGTAAAACAAAATCGCCTCCCGTACCAAAGTACGAGAGGCGACGAATCGCGGTTCCACTCTCATTTATCACTCAAGGGGCCCATAACGGGGGCCAGGCGGAGGGCTTCTGCATCCCCCGCGCTCCCGGACGCACTTCACAGCCCCCGCCGCAGGCGCGCTTGCAGCCGGTGACGCGCCCTCTCTGTTCTTTAGGTGAACTGTTACTCTTTCCGTTCATCACGCTATTGGATTTACCATAGTATAGTAGCAGGATTTCTCCGGGGTGTCAATAGATTTTTCCGCCGCTCAATCCTCCGCCGGCCAGAGGATGTCCTTGGCGACGGGGGTGTAGAACATCCGGCGTACCGCCTCGCGGTCCCGGGTCTGTCCCAGGATCCACATCAGCTTGGCTGTGACGGCCTCGGTGGTCATGTCGTAGGCCTCCAGCACACCCAGGTCGTTTTTCAGCGCGTGACCCACATGGTAGACCCCCAGGTCGCTGCCCTCGTTGGCCACCTGGGTGGTGAGGACCACGGTCCGCCCATTGTCCATCCAGTATCGGACGCAGTCGTAAAAGCCGCCGGCCTCCGGCAGGCCGCCCACGCCGAAGCTCTCGATGATGAGGGCGTCGTTCCGCTCCAGCAAAAAGTCCGCCTGGGCACGGTCCGCGCCGGGCACCAGCTTCATCAGCGCCACCTTCGTATCCAGCGTATCATAGAAAACGGGCGCTTTTCCGCATTCCTGGCGGATATACCGCAGCAGCACGCCGTCCCGCAGGATGCCCAGGTTGGGATAGTTGATGCTGGAGAACGCCTGAAAGCTCTTGGAGCGGGTCTTTCGGGCACGGGTGCCGGGGATCACCTGGTTGTTGAATACGATGGAAACGCCGGGCATATCCTCCGCCGCGCAGCGGAAGGCGTCGGTCAGATTGATTTTGGAATCCGTGGAGTCAAAGCCGATGGGCTTCTGCGCCCCCGTAAGGACGATGGGCTTGGGGCTTCCCTGGATCAGATAGCTGAGGCCCGCCGCCGTGTAGGCCATGGTGTCCGTGCCGTGGGTCAGGACGAAGCCGTCGTACCCGTCATAGTGCTCCCGGATGCAGCGCACCATCTTCAGCCAGTGCGCGGGCGTGATGTTGGTGCTGTCCAGGCTCAGAAGCTGCACACAGTCCACCTCGCAGATATCCGAGATGGCGGGAATGTGCGATAGAAGCTGCTCCGTGGTCAGCTCCGGCGCCAGTCCGCTGTCCGATACCTCGGACGCGATGGTGCCGCCGGTGCCGATCAATAAGATTTTTTTCATATTCTTACCCCAAATCCCGGTGATCCAGCGCCGCCAGGCCAAACCGGGCGGCACGGGTGACGGTCTCACGCTCCTCCTCGCTTCCGGCTGCGTCCCATTTGGCCCGCAGCTCCCGTAGGAACAGGCCCCGCAGGGAATCCTCCCCCGCCCGGGCCCAGATATCCGCCGCCATCCGGGTGTGGTCCCGGATGTCCAGGGCGTAGAACCGCTCCGCCAGAGCCTCCCGCAGCGCGGCGGCGTCCACGCCGCCCTCTCCGGTCTCCCCGGTGAGCAGGATGCGGTACAGGTCCTTTTCCGTCTCCGCCGGGAGGGCTTCCTCCACGGCCTGCCGGGGGTCTTTGCCGGTCACATCCACTTCCAGTATCTCATACCGCCGCAGGGCGAAGGGCACGAAGGTCAGGTCCACAGTGCCATCTTCCGACAGCGTGCCCTGATAAAAGCCTTTCTCCCCCAGCTCGTCAAAGCCACGGCCCTCCAGACAGCCCGGCCAGGCGCAGACGGTTTTGCCGAAGGTCAGCGGCTCGGTCCGCTTGTGAATGTGGCCCAAGGCCAGATACGCAAGGCCGCTGGCGGCGATCTCCTCCCGGCGGATAGGGCCATACCGGGCCTCGGCAGGCTCCAGCTCCCCGTGAAGGAGGCCGATATGGAGCTTGCCGTCCGCCGGGGCGGTGAAGCCCGTCAGCAGGCCCGCGGCCTGCTCCGGCGCGGTAAAGGCGGCGCCGTGGACGGTCACGCCCAGCTCCGGTACCTCCGCCGCCGTCATCCGGTTTTCCCGGAACACCGTCACGTTTTCCGGCCACTCCACCGTCTGCCAGGGGCTGTTACCGGTGACGCAGTCGTGGTTGCCGGGGGCGATGAATACCCGGGCTTCCATACTCCCCAGGGCCTGGGCCAGCTGCTCTCCGGTCTCCCGGAAAGCGCTGTCGCTGTCGAACAGGTCTCCTGCCAGCAGCACCAGTTGGACGCCCTCCCGGTTCACATAGTCCGCCAGGCGGAACAGCGTCTCCCGGCACTCCCGCCGCCGGGCGGCTGCCTGCCGGGCGGGCAGGGCGCCGAAGGCGCTGTCCAAATGAAAATCAGCGGCGTGGATAAATTTGAGCATATCAGCCCTCCTCCGGCCTCCAAGCCTTGCAGACGTCGACCCATTCCACAAAGTTAGAGGAATACTTCTCCAGCTCGTCACAAGTCATCTCCACGGCGCTGTTGTCGCTGCCGGCCGCCGGGAACACCGTCTCGAAGCGCTTCAGGGACACGTCCAGGTACACCTTCACATTTTCCGGCAGAGCAAAGGGACACACGCCGCCCACATCGTGGCCGATGAGGGTATGTGCCTCCTCGTGGGTCAGCATCTTGGCCTTCGTGTGGAACTGAGCCTTATAGCGGCTGTTGTCCACCTTGGCGTCACCCGCCACCACGATGATGATAGGCTGGTCGTCCACCTTGAAGCTCAGGCTCTTGGCGATGCGGGCGCCCTCCACGCCCACGGCGATGGCCGCCAGATCAACGGTGGCGGAGGACACCTCAAACTCCCGGATGCGGTCCGCGATGCCAAAGGTTTCAAAATAAGCGCGTACTTTCTGGATAGACATGGTCGATTTCCTCTCTTTATCTGTTATGTGATATGGTCAACGAAGCTCCACCCGCTCCACGGCAGTGCAGAGGCCTGTGTCGCTGTCCAGGGTAAACACGGCGCCCTGCAGCTTGCAGGGGCCCTCCGCCGGGCGGTAGCGGCCCGGCAGGCCGCCCAAAAAGCCCTCCACCGACTGCCAAGGCTCGATGCCCAGCACGGATTCGATAGGGCCGGTCATGCCCAGGTCGGTGAGATAGCCCGTACCCTTGGGATACACCCGCTCATCGGCAGTGGGGACATGAGTGTGGGTGCCCCACAGGGCCGACACCCGGCCGTCCAGGTAGTAACCCAGAGCCAGCTTTTCGCTGGTGGCCTCCGCGTGGAAGTCCACCAGGGTGAAGTCCGCCTCGCCTTTTGCCAGCAGGGCGTCCGCCGTGGTGAAGGGGTCGTTTGCTTTCCAGTCCAGGCCGCAGCGGCCAATGAGGTTCATCACCCGCACCCGGACGGCGCCCAGATCGAAAATCTCGCAGCCGTGGCCCGGCGCCCGGCCCGTATAGTTGGCGGGGCGCAGCAGCCAGGGAACGTCGTCCAGCAGCTCCCGGAGCTGCATTTTCCCGAAGGTATGGTTGCCCAGAGTGACGGCGTCGGCCCCGGCGTCATAAATACGCCACGCCTGCTCCGGCGTCACGCCCACGCCGGAGGCGTTTTCGCCGTTGACTACGGTGAAGGCGATGTTTTTCAGCTTTTGCAGGGGGCGCAGGTTCTTTTCCAGGTGCCGCAGGCCCGGCTCCCCCACCACGTCGCCCACCGCCAGAATGTGATACAGCATAGGCTCCTCCTTATTCCAGGCCCAACAGGGCGTCCAGCTCGGAAAGGTCCCGGATGCGGTAGTCCGCCGCCGTCTCCGGAAGCGCCGGGTCCACCAAGCAGGCGTGGATGCCCGCATTCTTCGCCGCCAGCACATCCAGCTCCCGGTCCCCTACCGCCAGGGTCCGGGCTTTGTCCAGGCCGTGGGTCTCGATAATATGCAGGTTTCCCGCCGGGGCGGGCTTCCGGGCGTAGGTGGTCCCGGCGGACACCACATCGGTGAAATACTTCGTCAAATCCGCTCCCGCCAGATAGTCATGGACGGAGCCGCTGCGGTGGGTAAAGACAAAATTCCGGCCTCCCGCCGCCTGGAATCGCTCCAGAATGGAACGGACATGGGGGAAGGGATGGGCCTCTGGCTGGCCGTGCTCCGTGACCCAGGCCCGGTAAATCTTGTCGACCTCCTGGGCCGCCATGCCCGCCTGTTCCCCGCACCATGTCAGCACCGTCTCCCGGGAGACCGTGAACCGGGCCAGCAGGTCTTCCATGGATGCGTGGACACCAAGACCCTCCATCACCGCTTGCAGGTCCCGGCACATGGCCGGGTAGGTATCGAACAGGGTACCGTCAAAATCCCAGATGATATTATCGTAACGCATCATTCGTACTCCTTTTCTGATTCCGTATTAGTATAGCAAAGAAGCGCCTCTTTGAAAAGAAATTCCCGGAATTTTTGCTTGTCCTGTTGCGCCCGCCCCGTTTTCTGCTTATAATAACATTATCATCAATAAGAAATGCTAATTTCAGGAGGGATCCTCATGGCAGTCAAGCTGGAACTGTACCGGGTGTTCAAGGAGGTTGCCGAGACCGGCAACATCTCCGTGGCCGCCAAGAACCTGTATATTTCCCAATCAGCGGTGAGCCAGTCCATCAAACAGCTGGAGACGGCCCTCCAGGCCCGGCTGTTCGCCCGGAGCCCCCGGGGCGTCAGCCTCACCAGCGAGGGGCAGATGCTCTACCAGTACGTCCGCAGCGCCCTGGGCCTGCTGGCGACGGGTGAGGACAAGCTGTCCCAGGCCCAGCAGCTGCTGCTGGGCACCCTCGTCATCGGCGCCAGCGACACGGTGACGTCTCAGTTCCTGGTGCCCTACCTGGATGAGTTCCACCGCCTCCACCCCGGCATCCGGCTGAAGATCGTCAGCGGCCGCAGTGCTAAGGTGCTGAGTATGCTGAAATCCGGCGCCGTGGACATCGCTTTCGCCTCCTCCCCCGCCGACAGCGCGGTGGAGTCCTGGCCCTGTTTTGCCACCCACTCCGCCTTTGTGGCGGGCAGCGGGTACGACTGCGACTTTGAACACATCTACACCCGGCAGGAGATCGCGGACTTCCCCCTTATCCTGCTGGAGCGGAAGGCCAGCAGCCGGGTGTTCCTGGAGCAGGAATTCTTGAAACACGGCGTCACCCTGTCCCCGGAGATCGAGCTCTCTTCCCGGAGCCTGCTGGTATCCCTGGCCCGCATCGGTCTGGGCGTGGCGGGCGTGACGTTGGAATTTGTCCAGAAGGCTCTGGAGGCCGGAGACATTCGTTTACTGAAAACCGATTTTACCATTCCCGCCCGCAGTGTGGATATGTGTACGCTCCGGGACGTGACCCCCACCGCCGCGGCCACCGCCTTCATGGAGATGGTACGGCAGGGAATTCAGTGAGGGATCAGACCTATGGAATCAGTCATCATTCTGGCCCTGGAGCTGATCGGCACCCTGGCTTTCGCGGTGTCCGGCGCCATGACGGGCCTGAAAAAGAATATGGATATCTTCGGCGTCTGCATCCTGGGCCTCACCACCGCCGTGGGCGGCGGCGTCATCCGGGACCTCATCCTGGGCAATACCCCTCCCGCGACCTTTCAGGACCCCATCTATGCCACGGTGGCGGTGCTCACCTCCCTGGTGCTGTTCCTGCCCCGGGTGCGACGGCTTTTGATGTGGGACCAGGCTTTATTTGATCTGGTGCTGTTCCTGATGGACACAGCGGGACTGGGCATCTTCACCGTGGTGGGCATCCGCACAGCCTATGCCCACGTCCCCCAGGCCACGGTATTCCTGCTGGTGTTCGTGGGCGTTATCACCGGTGTAGGCGGCGGTCTTCTGCGGGACATGATGGCCGGGGACACGCCGTATATCTTCGTCAAGCATATCTATGCCAGCGCGTCGCTGGTAGGAGCGCTGCTCTGCGGACTGCTGTGGCACTACGCGGGAGAGATTCCCTCCATGCTCCTGGGCGGCGGAGCCGTCATCCTCATCCGCTGCCTTTCCGCCCATTTCCGCTGGAATCTTCCCCGGGCGCACGACTAAGCACTCCGGCCCCGCCATCCGGCGGGGCCGATTTCACGCAATTTTTGCGTGAACAATTTTCCAGAACATCTAGTTCTCCCCACTATTTTTGTTTTTTTCTACAATTTTCTCCTCAAAGCATTGAAATAACTTGTCATATATTGTAAAATCCTATATCGTGCAGGAGAAGGGGCCGGTGGATGGGAGAGTCCTCCGCCCTTCGAGATAAAACCTGAATGACATATAACGAAGAGGAGAGCGTATCACCATGGAACTGAAGAATTTTGATCAGATCGTGGAACGTGCCAAGCAGTCCTTCCGCAAGCAGCGCGTGGTCATTGCCGGAGCGGACTCTGAAAACATTCTGCTGGGTGCCTTTGAGGCCCAGGATGCCGGCTTTGCCACCCCGGTGCTGGTGGGTGAGGCTGAAAAAATCGAGCCCATGCTGGAGCGGCTGGGCCTGAAGGACAAGACTTACCGCCTGGTTGCCACCCAGCCCGGCGAGGATGTGATCCAGACGGCTGTGGACATCGTGCGCCGTGGCGAGGGCGACGTGCTGATGCGCGGCAACACCCAGACCCGTGACTTCCTGATGGCCCTGCTGGACAAGAAGAATGAGCTGCGGACCGACAAGCGCCTGGTCCAGATCGACCTTGTCAGTATGCCTGAGTACCCCAAGCTCATTGCCATCGGTGACGTCACCGTCACCATTGAGCCCAATGTCCAGCAGAAGAAGCAGATCATCCGCAGCATGGCGGAGACGCTGGAGGCCGTCGGCTATGACAAGCCCAACATCGCCCTGCTCTCCATGGTGGAAGAGGTCAACTACCACATGAAGGACACCATGGAGGCACAGCAGCTGGTCCGTTCCCACGCGGACACTCCCATCGCCAACTGCAACCTGGTGGGCCCCATCGCCTACGACCTGATCCTGTCCAAGGAGGCCGCCCGGCTGAAGGGCTATGACCAGCCCCTGTGCGGCGAGTTCGACGGCATCGTGGCTCCCAGCCTGCTGGCGGGCAACCTGATCGTCAAGGGCTGGCAGATGCACGCCAAGGCCAAGACCTGCGGCGTGGTGGTTGGCGCCAAGGTGCCTGTGGCCCTGACCTCCCGCAGTGACAGCAAGGAAGTCTCCTTCCTGTCCCTGGCCTTCTGCGCGGCGCTGGACGGCAAGGCATAAGAGATACATAGAAAGAGCGGTGCAGCAATTCTGCACCGCTTTTTTGCGTTCACAAGTCGTTGATCTGCATCTTATCCAGCTCGCTCCGCTTGCGGAACTTCTCCCGGCAGGCGAAATAGATGACCAGAAAAAACGCCGTGGGGATGTTCCCCAAAATCAGGCACGCCAGAATCGGCCCCCAGGGAATGGTGCCGTTGTAGGCCACGGCGCTGAATGCCATCACCAGGGAATAGAGGAACGCCAAAATCGGCAGGATCAGCCCCGGCCACTTGCCCTCCCGTCTGGAGAGAAAAATCTGCAAAAGGACGCTGCCTGCTACAAAAACAAGCAGAAAGATCAATAACACGATAGTGGTCTTAGTTGCAATTTCCATCTCACTTCGCCTCCTTCGTCTTTCGGTATTCCGTGATGAGTATTTTTGCGGTGTCGAAGTCCAGTTTATCGTCCACCGCCAGCCGCTTCACCAGGGACACATAGGGATCCGCCTCCGCCGTTTCGGTCAGCTTGATTTTTTGGATGAGGCGGTCCAGCCGCAGCCGCACTGTGGGATAGCTGACACCGTACACCGACGCCACTTCCTTCAGCGACCCGGAGGCCAGGATGAATTTTTTGATGAAAGCCAGATCCTCGTCCTCCATCTCCGCCATCCACACCGGGATCGTCATAGCATCACGCCCTTTCATAAAATGAATATAAACTTTAATTTTATGAAAGTCAAGTTAAATTTTATTTTAAATAAAATTACCCGTGTCCCATCAGACACGGGTAATTTTTTCATATCAAATCTCCCTCGCAGTGGTCCCGCAGGGGCAGCTCCGCGAAGATGGCAGCCTCGGCGGCCTCGTACTCTCCCGGATTTTTAAAGCGGCGCATTTTCTTGTTCAGCTTCTCCGCATTTTCAAACAGGTGGATGAGGTAGAACCAGACCTCCCGCATCCGCTGGGCTGCCGGGCCTACCTGGCCGTAAAACGCCTGATACGCCTGAAACAGGTCCTGGGTAAAGGCCTGCAGCTCCTCCCGGGTGGCGGCGGGGCCGCCCCGGAGCTTGCGAAGCAGGGCCGGGTCCGCCACGGCGCCGCGGCCGATCATGGCGGCGTCCAGAGTCGGGAACCGCTCTTCCATGGCCCGCACTTCCTCCGCCGTCCGCAGGTCGCCGTTATAGCACACCGGATTGCGGCTGTTTTCCAAAGCCTGGGCAAATGCGTCCAGATGCACGGGGCCCCGGTATTTTTCCGTCCGCACCCGGGCGTGGATGGTGAGGCACGTGATAGGATACTGGTTATAAATTTCCAGCAGGCGGCTGAACTCCTCCGGGTCAGAGACCCCCAGCCGGGTCTTGACGGAGACAGGCATTTGTATCCTGGCAAACACCTCGTCGAAGAACCGCTCCAGCTCCTCCGGCTTTGCCAGGAAGCCCGCGCCCTTGCCCTTGGCCGTCACGGTGCCAGAGGGACAGCCCAGGTTCAAATTCACCTCGGTGTAGCCCATGTCCCCTACCACCTCCGCCGCCCAGAGGAAATCCTCCGCCCGGCAGGTCATCACCTGGGGCACCGAAGGCAGGCCGCCGTTGTGCGCGGGGGCGATCTCCCGCCGGTCCCGATCCGTCAGGATATGGTGGGGCGTGGGAGAGAAAAAGGGGATAAAATACCGGTCCACGCCGCCGAAATGGGCGGCCCACACCTTGCGGAACACCACTTTAGTAATGCCGTCCAGCGGGGCGAAATCGTACCGCCGGATCATTTCAGATTTTCTTCCCACTCCGCCTGGCGGAAGCCCGTCAGCACGAAGTCATTCCCCACCAGGATGGGGCGCTTCACCAGCATCCCGTCGGTGGCCAGCAGGGCGAACTGCTCCTCCTCGGTCATGGTGGGCAGCTTGTCCTTTAAATTCAGGGCCTTATACTGCAGGCCGCTGGTGTTGAAAAACTTCTTCAGAGGCAGGCCGCTGGCCCGGTGCCAGGCTTTCAGCTCCTCAACGGTGGGATTGTCCAGCTTGATGTCCCGCAGGGTGTAGGCTACGCCCTGGGTGTCCAGCCAGGCCTTCGCCTTCTGGCAGGTAGTGCATTTTGGATAGCAGAGAAATAACATATCGGTTCCTCCCTTATGAAAATAAACTGATCTGTTCCCCGGCCTGACGGTCCTCAAATTCCATCAGCCAGGCCATAGCTTTTTCTGCACCGCAGACGATATGCCGGGCCGCGCATTCCTCCCGGAGAATTGCCGCCAGACGGCGGGCGTTGGGGCTGGAGCACTCATAACGCTCTCCAAAGGTGCGGATGTACCGCTCCTTCATGCCGGGGAAGTGCTTGTCAAGCTGCGCGTAAAAATACTGCCGGTCGCCGTCCCGCAGGGTGACGCCCATGCCGAAGTTGACGATGACCTCCACCCCCGCATCAAAGCAGTAGTCCAGCAGGCCCCGGAGGTTTTCCTCCGTATCGTTGATAAACGGCAGGATGGGGCACAGCCACACGCCGGTGTGGATGCCATTTTCATGCATGGTTTTCAGCATCTCGAACCGCCGCCGGGTGGTGCAGACATTGGGCTCCAGGATGCGGCACAGGTCCTCGTCATAGGTAGTGAAGGTGGTGCAGATCACCGCTTTCGTCTTTTCGTTGATGCGTTTCAGCAGGTCCAGATCCCGCAGGGCCAAGTCCGACTTCGTCAGCACCGACACGCCGAAGCCGCAGCGGTCGATGACCTCCAGGCAGCGGCGGGTGAGCTGTGTTTCCTTTTCCAGCGGCAGATAGGGGTCGCACATGGAGCCGGTGCCGATCATGCAGCGGCGGCGCTTTCGGCGGAGGGCGTCCTCCAGCAGTTCCGGGGCGTTGGCCTTGACCGCCACATCCTCAAAGGCGTGGTCCATCTGGTAGCAGGTGCTGCGGGAGTCGCAGTAGATGCACCCGTGAGTACAACCCCGGTAGACATTGATCCCGTTTTGGGCGGAGAGGATGGATTTCGCTTTGATCTCATGCATATTCCCGCCCCCTTTCCGCCAGAGTGTCAATAGGCGCTGATATCCAGACTCTCGTCGTCGAAGCCCTTTTCAATGGCCTTGATTTCCATGAAATACTTGCGGGTAGGGTCAATCTCCACCTGGACCCGCTCTCCCACCTTATGGCCCATCAGGGCCTTGCCCACCGGGGACTCCTTGCTGATGAGGCCCTTCAGGGCGTCCTGCCGCAGCGTGGTGACGAGCTGGATGGTCATTTCCTTCTTCACCATCTCGTTGAACACGGTCACCTTATCGAACAGGCCCACCGTGTCGTCCTGGCCTTTGACCTCGATGACCTTGGCGGTGCGGATCATCCGCTCCAGGTAGCGGATGCGGCTCTCGTTGCGGTTCTTGGCCTGCTTGGCGCACTTATATTCGAAGTTCTCGCTGAGATCGCCGAAAGCCCGGGCGGTCTGCACCTCCTCGATCAGCTGGGGACGCAGTACCCGCACCCGGTGGTCGATCTCCTCCTGCATCTTCTTGATATCGACTTCCGTCAATTCGTCGTACATGAAAAACACCTCATGCGTTTGGATTTTCCCCTATGATACCACAAACCCGCCGCCGGGTACAGTCTTTTGTTCCCCGGAAACCCCTGCCTCCCCTGGCAGACATTGCATTTGCAAAATAGTTACAAAATGGTTACAATCGTACCATCCTTGCAAGGGAAATCCAAAAAGGAGGCTACATTCATGTTCTGTTTCAGCAACTTTGATTGCAGCGCCCTGCTGCAGATGCTCTGCCAGTGCTTCGGCCTGGGCTGCTGAGTTTTCTCCGGAGGGCCCCGGTTGTCCGGGGCTCTCCGTTTCCCTTTCCGCCCCCCGACCAAGGAGGTACTGATGAAACCATTCCGCACTCTGCTTTTGACCGCGGCCCTCACCGGGGCTCTGCTAACCCCCGCCCATGCCGCCAATCTTTCTCACACTGTTGCGAAAGGCGACACCATGTGGAAGATCGCCTCGAAATACCAGGTGGGCACCAGCGAGATCATCCAGGCCAACCCGCAGGTCAGTAATCCCGACCTCATCTACCCCGGCCAGGTGCTGAGCATCCCGCAGCTTCACGAAACGGTGGCCAGCTTTGAGGCCGAGGTCGTCCAGCTGGTGAACGACATCCGGCGGCAGAATGGGCTGAAGCCCCTGATAGAAAACTGGGAGCTCTCCCGGGTAGCCCGGTATAAGTCCCAGGATATGCTGGATAACCGCTACTTCGCCCATAACAGCCCCACTTACGGCACGCCGTTCCAGATGATGAAAGCCTTCGGCCTGTCCTACCGGACCGCCGGAGAGAACATCGCCAAGGGCTATGCCACACCCCAGGCCGTGGTCAACGGCTGGATGAACTCCAGCGGACACCGGGCCAACATCCTGAACGCCAGCTACACGCAGATCGGCGTGGGCTACGTGGCCCAGGGAAACTACTGGACGCAAATGTTCATTGGGTGATGCGGTCATATCACGTATTCTTAAAGCATCAAGAGGGCTTGCACGGTAGGTAACAGAGTATGAAGATTTATGTGTACGCGGCGGATGATGACGCGATCAACGCTGTGGTAATGGATGGGGATGGGGTCATCAACGTTGTCTCCGGGTTTGAAGATGAAGGCATGAGCGCGCCCTGACTTTTGAAAAAAAGTCGGAGCAAGCGATATAGAGCTTGCTCCGACGTGGTGCGCCTGAAGGGACTCGAACCCACACGCATTGCTGCACGAGAACCTAAATCTCGCATGTCTACCAATTCCATCACAGGCGCTTATTTCGTTTTCGTGGGAAGCGGGCGCCGGACGGAGAAGTGCATCTGCCTTCCGCTATGCCCACATGAGGTTTTTAGTATAGCACATCCGCGGCTCTTGAACAATAGTCAATTCTGCGTTACAATGAAAAATCATCTCTCAATTTCACGAAACGAGGACTTCTGCCATGTCTACGCCCCGGGTCGCCGCTATCCACGATATGTCCGGCTTCGGCCGGTGCTCTTTGACTGTCGCTATCCCCATTCTGTCCGCCATGGGCATCCAGTGCTGCCCCCTGCCCACCGCGTTCCTCTCCACCCACACCGGCGGGTTCGAGGGCTTTACCTTTCTGGACATGACCGACGAGCTGCCGAAGGTGGCCGCCCACTGGAAGTCCCTTGGGCTGGGCTTTCAGGCGGTTTACAGCGGCTTTCTGGGTAGTGAGCGGCAAATCGTCATTGTGGAGGAATTCCTCCGGGATTTCCGGGGCGCGGATACCATCGTAGTCATCGACCCGGTGATGGGTGACCATGGGGCGGTCTACCAGACCTACACCCCCGCCATGTGCGCCGGGATGGCACGGCTGGCGGAGCTGGCGGACGTCATAACCCCCAATCTGACGGAGGCCGCGCTGCTGCTGGACATTCCCTATGGGGAACTGCCGGTTGGCGAGGCGGGCTTCCGGGAAATCGTGGAGCGGCTGAGCCTGGACGGGCGGCGCTCCGTGGTGCTCACCGGGGCCTCCACTGCCCCGGAGCTGACCGGGGCCATGTGCTTTGACGCCAGAACCGGGTGGACTAAGGCGGTACAGACCCGGCGGGTGCCCCAGGAGTTCCACGGCACCGGGGACGTATTCGCCAGCGTCCTCACCGGAGCGCTGGTCCAGGGTGCTTCCCTGCCCGATGCTGCCCGGCAGGCGGTGGATTTCGTCCGGGCCTGTGCGGAGCGAACGGCCAGGGCAGGCATCCCCATGCGGGAGGGCGTGGAATTTGAGCCTCTGCTGGGATTACTGACTCCGCCTGTTGATGAATAAAAAACGTGCTCCGGGCCTTTTGGCCCGGGGCACATTTTCATTTCATCAGGCTTTCCACGTAGGCCTGCATCTCCTGCTTGGAGCGGACGGCGTGGGTGCCGTCGATGATGGCCTTCTGTTCCTCCTCCGACAGGGCGGAAAAACGGGCCATAGCCTCCGGGTGCTGGGCCAGGGCCATGCCGAAGCCCAGGGGCAAATCTTCCATCTTCATCACCTCGGGCTTAGTGTGCGCCGGGGCGGAGCGATCCATACACGAAAAGCGGCCCTGTGGAAACAGACCGGAAGCCAACCTCAGATCCGTCCTTGCGGAAACAGCAGAACACGGCTGACCGTGCCGTCCTCGCTCCGCCATACCAGGACATAGGAACCCTGCACCAGGTCGTCCGGCGTGACGATCTGCCGGGTCAGGTAAGGGACCAGGACGGCTTTATCCGTCACGGTCAGTTCCTCGCCGCCGGTGGTCACCAGACTCACATGGGACAGGGACGGACGGACAGAGGAGGTCACCTGCTGCCGCACCTTTGCGATTTGACAATACCGGGGTACGCTATAGTCTGCCGGGATGTTGGCCATCACTACCTCGGCGGTGGCGTGAGGCGGCAGGCTCAGCGTCATGGCAGGGCCGACCCAGGCGCAGACCGTCTCGCCGTCCCGCAGCTTTCGGTCCAGGGGCAGGCCGGAAACGGCGTCCACCACCGGCGTGGTCTCTGTCAAGTGGAGAATGATCTTATGATAAGGGTCGTTTTCATCGGAGTTTTTCAGCAAGATGGCGCCGTTTTCCAACCGGGTGACGACGCCCCCTACCCGGACAGGAGCCAGACAGGGCATACCGAAGTTCTGCTTGTTCATAGTGCTTCCATCCTTTCAAGACGATTTACTTCATAGACGCTGCGGACCGGAACATGGTTCCCGGTTTCAAAAAAGCCCCGGAAAAATTTCCGGGGCTTTCGCGGGAAAATTTACTTCTTGCCGTGGAGAGCCTTCATCCGCTTCTCGTGGTCCAGGATGGACTTGCGCATCCGCAGGCTCTTGGGGGTGACTTCCAGCAGCTCGTCATCCGCCAGGAACTCCAGGCACTGCTCCAGGCTCATCTGCCGGGGCGGCACCAGACGCAGGGCCTCATCGGAGCCGGAGGCGCGGGTGTTGGTGAGCTGCTTCTTCTTGCAGACGTTGACGGTCATGTCCTCGCTGCGGGGGCTGACGCCGATGATCATGCCGCCGTAGACAGGCACGCCGGCGCCGATGAACAGGGTTCCGCGCTCCTGGGCGTTGAACAGGCCGTAGGTGATGGACTCGCCGGTCTCGAAGGAGATCATGGAGCCGTTTCCGCGGCGGCTGATCTCTCCCTTATAGGGGGCGTAGGAATCAAAGACGGAGGCCATGATGCCCTCGCCCTTGGTGTCGGTGAGGAACTCGTTGCGGTAACCGAACAGGCCCCGGGCGGGGATCAGGAACTCGATCTTCATGCGATCGCCCACGGGGGTCATCTCCAGCATGTCGGCCTTGCGCTGGCCCAGCTTGTCGATGACGCTGCCCACGCAGTCGCCGGGCACATCCACCACCAGGCGCTCGATGGGCTCGCACTTCACGCCGTCGATCTCCTTGTACAGCACACGGGCGGGAGACACCTGGAACTCATAGCCCTCCCGGCGCATGGTCTCGATGAGGATGGACAGGGACATCTCGCCGCGGCCTGCCACGTTGAAGGCGGTCTCCTTGTCGGTATCGGTGACCCGGAGGGACACGTCCTTCAGCGTCTCACGGTACAGCCGCTCCCGGATCTGGCGGGAGGTGACGAACTTGCCCTCCCGGCCCGCGAAGGGAGAATCGTTGACGGAGAAGGTCATCTCCAGGGTGGGGGCGCTGATCTTCACGAAGGGCAGGGCCTCCACGGCGGCGGGGTCACAGATGGTATCGCCAATGGTAATGTCGGGGATGCCGCTCATGGCGATGATGTTGCCGGCGGTGGACTCGGTGACAGGCTTGCGGGCCAGGCCGTCGAACTCATAGATGGCGGTGGCCTTGGCCTTCCGCAGGACCGCCTCGGGGTCGTGGTAGTTGCACACCGCGATCTCCTGGTTCTGCTTCAGGGTGCCCCGCTCGATGCGGCCGATGGCGATACGGCCCACGAACTCGTTGTAGTCAATGGAGGAAACCAGCATCTGGAAGGGCTCATCCACATTGGCCTTGGGGGCGGGGATATACTCCAGAATGGTCTCGAACAGCGGGGTCAGGTCGGTGCCCACCACCTCAGGAGAGTAGGAGGCGGTGCCCTGACGGCCGGAGCAGAACAGCATGGGGGAATCCAGCTGCTCGGGGGTGGCGTCCAAGTCCATCAGCAGCTCCAGCACTTCGTCGATGACCTCGTGGATGCGCTGGTCGGGGCGGTCGATCTTGTTGACCACCACGATGACCCGGTGGCCAAGCTCCAGGGCCTTGGAAAGCACGAAGCGGGTCTGGGGCATGGGACCCTCGGCGGCGTCCACCAGCAGGATAACGCCGTTGACCATTTTCAGGATGCGCTCCACCTCGCCGCCGAAGTCGGCGTGACCCGGAGTGTCCACGATGTTGATCTTGGTATCCTTGTACTGGATGGCGGTATTCTTCGCCAGAATGGTGATGCCGCGCTCCCGCTCCAGGTCGCCGGAGTCCATGACACGCTCCACAGTCTCCTGGTTCTCACGGTACACGCCGCCCTGCTTCAGCATCTCGTCCACCAGGGTGGTCTTGCCGTGGTCGACGTGGGCGATGATGGCTACGTTTCTCAGATGTTCATTCTGCATATTGGAACGTCCCTTCCTTTATCAGCTCAGCTTAACTGAAATTCACATACAGTTTGGTATTATAGTCCGATTTTCTCCGTATTTCAATGGAAAAATCCACATTTTTTCAAAAATAGCGGTCTTTTTCTCCGGCAAAAGCAACAGCCAGCAAGGTCGTACCTTTTTCCACAAAGAAACCTCGTTTTTCGCGGGCGGTTTTGTCCCTTCCGCCGTTGATTCTCCAAACGCCGGAGGACTATAATGAAACCGCTGTGACGGAAGCGGCGCCAGCGCCGCACGTTCCGCCGCAAGTACCGTGGTCCGCTGGGACCACCAATGGAGGCATTTCGCCATGTATCACATCAAGACATTCAACAAAATTTCTCCCGTGGGCCTGAACAAGTTCGACGCCGAACACTACGTGGTCTCTGACAACGAGACCAACGAGGACGGCATCCTGGTCCGCTCCGCCAAGCTGCTGGACTACCAGTTTCCCGACAACCTGCTGGCTATTTCCCGGGCAGGCGTAGGCGTGAACAACATCCCCATTGACCGCTGCTCTGAGGCCGGTATTGCCGTGTTCTCCACCCCCGGCGCCAACGCCAACGCCGTGAAGGAGCTTGTGCTGTGCGCCATGCTGATGGGCTCCCGTGACATCAATGGCGCCATTGGCTGGGTCCGGGACCAGGTAGCCTCCGGCGTGGACGTGACCACTGTGGTGGAAAAGGGCAAGTCCGCCTTCGTGGGCCCCGAGCTTTACAAGAAGTCCCTGGGCGTCATCGGTCTGGGAGCCATCGGCTCCCTGGTCGCCAACATTGCCCTGTCCATGGGTATGGACGTGTACGGCTACGACCCCTACCTGTCCGTGGACGCCGCCCTGCGGCTGGACCGCCACATCCATGTGGTGAAGGACGTGGGTGAGCTGTACAAGCGGGCCGACTACATCACCATCCACATCCATTTCACGGATAAAACCAAGGGTATGATCGACGAGAAGGCCATCGCCAACATGAAGCGGGGCGTCCGGTTCATCAACCTGGCCCGGGGCGAGATCGTGGACGACGACGCCATGCTGGCCGCTCTGGACACTGGCTGGGTGGCGACCTACATCACCGACTTCCCCAACAACCGGCTGGTTCAGCACCCCCATGTGGTGGCGATGCCCCATCTGGGTGCCTCTACCCCGGAGAGTGAGCAGAACTGCGCCGCTATGGCGGTGGACGAGCTGCGGGATTACCTGGAAAACGGCAACATCCGCAACTCCGTGAACCTGCCTGCCGTCAGCATGGAGCGCAGCGGTGTCATGCGGATGTGCATCATCCACAAGAACGTGCCCGCCATGCTGGCCAACATCACCACTCTGCTCTCCAAGGACGGGGTGAACGTGGAAAACCTGAGCAACAAATCCAAGGGCGAGCTGGCCTATACCATGGTGGACCTGGGCACCAGGGTGGACCACGCCGTGATTGAAGATGTGCGGAACCTGGCGAATGTCATCCGGGTTCGGGTCATCGAGTGAGTTTTGTCTCTGGCCGCCGCGGCGAATTGCCGCGGCGGCCTTGTTTTGGATTGACAGCCGGGGGCGAAACGGGTACAATAACATCTGTGTCCGGCAGATGCCGGATGAGTTTTGCCCCCGTAGCTCAGTTGTATAGAGCGACCGCCTCCTAAGCGGTAGGCCACCAGTTAGAGTCTGGTCGGGGGTGCCAAAAAAGCAGGGTGCGCTTTTGCGCACCCTGTTTTTTATATCTTTTCTTCGTCGGAGGGTTCCTCTGGGCCAGTGCCATTCTCCTCTGCACTTTCCTCCCGGGCCTGCTTGAGATAGTCCGTCTCCTCCGTCTTTTTGCTGGGGACGAAGCTCTGGGCCGCCGTGCGCTTCTCGCCCTTGCTGCGGGCGTAGAAGAAACCAGCGACGGAGAACACCACCGCACCGATGAAGTTCACGAACAGATCCTTCATGGTGTCGATGATGCCGATGTCCAGATAGCCGCCCAGCCCCAGGCTCTCGCCATTGATGACCACGTCCTGGATGCCCTTGATGGCCACCACCTTATTGGTGCGGGTAGGGTCCAGTGCCACGGTGTAGACGGCGTTGATGACGGTGTCCTTCTGCATATCTGTATGGAAGAAGAAATCCATGCCGAACTCAAAGAATTCCCACAGCACGCCGATGGTCATGGAGAAGCAAAAGGCCACCAGGGCCAGAAAGAAGGGCGACAGGTCGAAAGTCAGCCGCTCATCGTCGTTGAGCAGCAAGACCATGGAGAAGCCCACGGCGGCGGCCAGGAAGCCGTTGAGGGTATGGAGCATGGTGTCCCAGTTAGGGACGTTCACATAGAAGGCGTTCACCTCGCCCAAAATCTCCGCCGCAAAGATAAAGCACAGGATCGTAATCTCCAGCGGAGGCGGCAGCTCGATATGCAGCTTCACCTGAAGCCAGCTGGGGACATACAGCAGCACGATGGTCAGGATGCAGAAGAACGCACCCTCATAGTTATGCAGGAAGAGCTGGCGTACCAGCGCCACCAGCACCAGAATCCGCAAGGCATAGAACACGATAAAGGAGCTTCTGTGTTCCCGAAGTTCCTTTTCCATGGCTTTGCGGAAGAGCTGCTTTTCCCGCTTCTTTTCCTGCTTTGTCAGCTTTTTCAAGTTGTCTCCCCCTCTGGCCCTCTACACACTTTCCCTTATTATATCAGCTTTCCGCAAAAATGCAAAAACTAAAAAATACCGCCCGAAGCGGCTGCTTCGGGCGGCAGGTATCACAACTCAGCGGGCGGAGAACTTATCCCAGAATTTCAGCAGGCCGGCCTTGAAGCACAGCAGCATGGATACCACCGCGCCGAAGGACGCCTGGAAGACCTGGAAGGGGAATTTCAGCATGGCGGCCTCCGGCGTGGCATACACAAAGGCGCGGCCGATGGAGTAGCCCACCACGTTGATGACCACGCCCAGGATGACGCCCGCCAGAGCGCCCCGGCTGCGGCGATCCGCGAACAGCTTATGGGCGCACAGGGATACCACGACCGCCTGGAGGCCATGGGTCAGCAGGGAGACGAACATGGGGGCGGGATAGAAGAAAAAGTCGCCCAGGAAGGCGCCCACGCCGCCCACGATGAAGGCTCCCAGAGGATCCAGCAGGATGGCGGCAGTACAGATGACAGCGTCGTTCAGGTAGAGATGGCCGCCGGGGACAGGGATACTGAAAGAACTCATGGCAATATTCAAAGCCATCAGCATGGCGGTGACAGTGAGCCACTTCACAGGGCGGACCTTGCGCAAATCGGTTGCGGCAGACATATGAAAACTCCTTCTTTCGTTGGTTTTTCCATATTTTAGCCTTAGTGTGGCTTTATCGAAAGTATCAAAATATAAAAATTTTATAAGGTCAGATGATGAGTCCTTTTACTTCCGCTTACCCAGGCGGATGCACTCCAGGCAATAGGACACCTGCAGCAGCAGCCACAGCAGGCACACCGTGAAAACAGGCATCAGTAGGTCGAAATCGAAAGCGTAGCTCAGCAGCAGAAGGACTCCCCACAGAATGGGGCAGGCAGTGCTCACCACGTTAAACGCCTTGTAGGCTGCCTGGCCGATCTGCTTTTGCTCTGCTTCATCGCAGCTCTCAAACCACTTCTTCTTAAACTTCACATCGTAGACGCTGCCCTTTTTCTCCGGGTTCATCCGCCGGGTCAGGTCCACAACTTTCTGCTGTGCGAAAACCAGGGCGAACGCGGAGACGATGAAGAAAAGGACGCTCCACAGCGCCGTCATATTATGGCCGGACTGGGCTACAGCGAAGAAGAACATATCCAGCACGAACTGGGAGGCGGTCAGCAGCAGGGCCCAGTTCAGCTTTTCATCCGCCCGGTCCATGATATCGTCGTCCTCGCCGTCCCAGCCCGTGAACAGGGCCTTGGCGCTGCGAAACAACCACAGAATCAGCCCCAGGGACACCACTGAGGTAGCCAGCAGCGCCCAGGGCGCGGCCGCGGTCAGGCCATCGGCAACAGCCGTGGCGATGACCTCGGAAATGTTATCGTGACCGATCCAGCCGGCGGCGAAGCCCAGGACGCCGCCAAAAATCGCGGCTACGAACAAAATCAGCAGATACTTGGGCAGGGCCTTGCGGTTATCCTTTTTCACAGTGTTATTCTCCATCGTTTCCATCCTCCTCATAGGAAAAAATATCCTCCACCGACACATTGCAGATTTTTGCGATCTTTAAGGCCAGGGTCACAGAGGGCGAATAGTCTCCCCGTTCAATCTGGCTGATGGTCTGGCGGGACACCCCTGCAAGGGCGCCCATCTCCTGCTGGTTCACTCCCAGCCGGGCCCGGTACTCTTTTAAGCGGTTATACAGCGGCATAGGCCGGTCTCCTTTCCTGACAACTTTCTTCGTCAAGTTGACAACTTTATTTGTCAAATAGAACATAGCACTGACAAGGATAGTTGTCAATACCCAAATCAAAAAATCTCCGGGAAAATTTCCCGGAGATTTTCAAGGTCATTTTTTCAGGGGCGGAGGCGGGTCCCGCCATTTGGAGGCAGGCACCTGTTTCTCCGCCAGACGGCCTTTCACGAAATCGCGGAACAGGGCGTACAGCACAGAGCAGAGAGGGATGAAGAACAGCATGCCCGCAACGCCCATCAGCTTGCCGCCCAGGGTGACGGCGGCCAGCACCCAGATGGAGGGCAGGCCCACGGAGGAGCCCACCACATGGGGGTAGATGAGGTTGCCCTCGATCTGCTGGAGCACCAGGAACAAAATGACGAACACCAGCGCTTTCCAGGGGTCCGTGACGGCGATGAGCAGCGCGCCCACGCCGCAGCCGATGAACGCGCCCACGATGGGGATGAGAGCCGTCAGGGCAATGAGAACGCCCACCAGAACGGCGTAGGGCAGGCGGAAAATGGTCATGGCCACCACGAACAGGGTGCCCAGGATGACCGCCTCCGTACACTGGCCGGAGAGGAAGCTGGAGAAAGTTCGGTTCGCCAGGCGCAGGATTTCCAGCGTCCGGTCCGCCTTTTTCTGAGGCAGGAGACCGTAGAGCACCTGGCGGCCCTGGCGGGCCAGCTTTTCCTTTTGCAGCAGGATGTAGAACGAGAAAATCAGCCCGATGACAAAGGTGCTGACACCGCTGACCACGCCCCCGATGAACCCGCCGCCGGAGGACAGCAGACTGCCGCCCCAGGACTGGGCCAGTTGGATGGCCTTCTGGGAAAGGCTCTTCCAGTCGATGTTCAGCTCATTCACGAAGCCCTCGATCTGGGGCAGGTACTGCTCCAGACCCAGCAGCCAGTCGTACAGCCGGTCAAAGGCGGCGGGAGCCTGGCTGGCGATGGACTTGACCGCGTCCCTGACGCCGGGGCCGATGACGCCGCCTGCCAGCGCCAGCACGCCGATGACCGCCACCAGCGTCAGCACCAGGGCCAGGGGGCGGCGCACCCCTGCGCCGCGTTTGGCGTGCGGATACAGGTGCCGTTCAATGGCCCGCATGGGCACATTCAGGATGAAAGCGATGGCAGCTCCCAGCAGGAAGGGCGCCAGAATGCCCAGCAGCCAGCCGCAGGCCGCCGCCACTGCCGGAAGGTTCTGCAGGGCGCAGTAGAACGCCACGCCGCCGCAGACCACCAGAAGCAGGTATTTTACTGTCTGTTTGTTCCACTCCATAAGCTCAGCCTTTGCGGTACAGCTCCGCCGCGTGGAGGTAGCCCCGGGCGGATTCCCGGTTGCCCTCGATCTCCGCCTCCGTCAGGGGGCGGACCACCTTGGCGGGGCTGCCCAAGATCATGGAGCCGGCGGGGGCGTCCATCTTGCCGGTGACCAGAGCCCCGGCGCCTACGATGCAGTTGTCGCCGATTTTGGCGCCATTCAGCACCACCGCGCCCATGCCGATGAGGACGTTGTTCCCCACGGTGCAGCCGTGGACGATGGCGTTGTGTCCGATGGTGCAGCCACGGCCCACCACCGTCTCCTCATGCATGACGGCGCCGTCCTGGATGTTGGTGTCCTCCCCCACGGTGATGGCGCCCTCGTCGCCCCGGAGGACGGCGTTATACCACACGCTGACGCCCTTGGCCAGGGTGACGTCTCCCGCCACCCGGGCGCCGTCGCAAATCAGGACGTTTTCATCGGTCTCTCTCAGCTTGTATGCCATGGTTTTCTCTCTCCTTTTCAGATATCCGGCGCGAAGTTGCCGTTCACGAATACGGGGACTTCCTTCCCGTCGTGGGTAGTGCCCACGATGGAGAGGTCCGGCGTGCCCACCATGAAGTCCACATGGGTGATGGAGTCGTTCAGGCCCCGGGCCTTCAGCTCGTCTTTTGTCATCTGCTGGCCGCCCTTCAGGCAGGGATATGCCTCTCCGAAGGCAATGTGGCAGGCGGCATTTTCGTCGAACAACGTGTTGTAGAACAAAATCTTCTGGTTGGAGATGGGGCTGTCGTAGGGGACCAGGGCCACCTCGCCGAAGTAGCTGGCGCCCTCGTCCACGGAGATGGCGGCCCTCAAGGCCTCCTCGCCCTTTTCCGCGTGGGCCTCCACAATCTTGCCATCCTTCACCACGAAGTGGAACTTGTCGATGATGGTGCCGTCGTTCACCAGAGGCATGGCGGAGTACACCACGCCGTTGACGCCGGTTTTCAGGGGCGAGGTAAACAGCTCCTCCGTGGGAATGTTGGCGATATACTCCTGGCCGGACAACGTGACGTCGTTGCCCGCCTCCCAGATGTGGCCCTCGGGCAGCTCCACCGTCAGGTCGGTGCCGAGAGCGTTGGTATAGTGCAGGGACTTGAAGTTCAGGGCGTTCATCTTCTCCATCCGCTCGTGGATGGTGGCGAGGTGGGTCTCCCACTTCTCCACCGCCTTGCCGTCACCGCTGATGCGGACAGCCTTGAAGATGGCGTCCCACAGCTTCGCCATGGCCTCGTCCTCACTGTCCTCCGGGAACACGGTCCTGGCCCAGCTGGGGATGGGAATGGAGGCGATGCACCAGGGGAAGCCGCTGCACATCTGCAGGCGGTCAAAGTCTTTTAACGCCTTGCCGCTGGCCTGCTGAGCACGGACGATGCGCCTGGAGTCCACGCCCTTGAAATTTTCCGGGTCGGAGGCGGAGATGGCGAGGTACGCCGCGCCCTCCAGAGCGTAGTCGTTGAAGAAGTGGCGGCGCCACAGGGCCACCTCGTCGAAAATGGCATCGTCGGCCTGGAGGTACTTCATCCGGGCCATGGCGTCATCGTGCCAGTTCATGACGACCTCTTTACAGCCGACGTCGTAGGCCTCCTGGGCGCACATCCGGGCAAAGTAGGCGCACTCCACCGGGGAGGAGATCACCAGCCGCTGGCCCTTCTGGACATTCAGGCCCACCCGCACCAGAAGGCTGGCATATTCCCGCAGTTTTTCATCCATGAAATTTTCATCCTTTCACAGTGTTTTCTCTAATATGTGCTATTTTAGAGCATCTTACCTCCAAAGTAAAGAAAAGGACGGCGAATCCTGGAAATTTCACGGTTTGTACACAAAAAGCCGGAGAGGGCCCTCTCCGGCTTTTTGCAATATTCGATTCAGGGTGTTTCCGCTTTTTCCAGTTTGTCCTTGCGGAGGCTCATCAGCGTGCCGTTCAGTTCCGCGCCCATGATGAGAGCCATGGCGCTCATATTCAGCCAGATCAGCAGGACGATGACCGTACCGATGGAGCCGTACAGCAGAGAGTAATGGGCGATATGCTCCACGTACCAGGCGTACAGCCAGCTCAGGCACAGCCAACCCGCCAGGGCCGCCAGAGTGCCCGGCCAGATGTTTCGCCAGGGCTGGCGGCTGTCCTGGGCCAGGGCATACAGGAAGAACAGGGCAAAGTACCCCACCACCGCCGCCACGGGGAAGCGCAGCCGCGCCCACAGCTCCGCAATGACGGCGGGAAGACCGAAGTTTGCCACGCAGTATGCCAGGATGCGGTCACTGACCGACATCAGCACCAGGGTCAAAGCGATGGCCGCAATGAGCAGCACCGTATACAGCAGCGTCTTGAGCACCTGGCCCACGCCGTGAGCCGGGCCAAGGTGATAAGCCGTCCGCACGGAGCGCATGAGGGCGTTGGTGGCCCGCATGGGGAAATAGATGGAGAACACCAGGCCGAACACCATCAGCTGGGGGCTGGGTTGGCTTCCCACATAGGTGAGGTAGACCTCCGCAAAATCCACCACCTCCACCGGGAGAAACTCGGCCAGAGCCGCCAGGATACCCGCCACATCCAGGTGCAGCATACCCAGCAGGGCGCTGATAAAAATGAGGAAGGGAAACAGCATGAACAGCAGGTAAAAGGCCAGCGCCGCGCTCTGCGCTCCCACATTATGCCGCAGAAAGCGCCGGGCCAACAGATAGCCGGCGCGGAAAAACGGATTTTTCGGAGGAGAAAACTGCTTCATCGGACGGACCTCCTGTTTTTCCCGATTACTCCCATTTTGCCCAGATATCAGGGCAGTAACCCACCGTCGCCTCTTTGCCGTTGCGGACGATGGGTGTCTGGAACAGCTCCGGATGCTCCAGCAGCTTTTCCTCCTGGGCGTCCGGGGTGATAAAGGCCATGAACAGGTCCTCGTAGGCCCGGCATTTCGTGTTCACCAGGGCTTCAAACCCAACTTTCTGCTTGACGGACTGGTACTCCCGGGGGGATAATCCCTTTGAGGGAACGTCGATATACTGGTACTTGATGCGGCGCTCCTTGAACCAGCGTTCCGCCTTCTTCGTATCAAAGGATTTGGAGGAGCCGAAGATCTGGATATTCATGATTAGTCCTCATTTTCTAAAGAATAATATTCTTGAAATATATTTTTTGATAGACTTTGAGATGCTTCGAAGTAAACATTGCTCAATGGATTACTTCTTCTACTTGATTAACAGGCTCAACAACTATTGATGAAGATAGTATTTCACGGTTGGTTTCCAATCCATTAACATAAGTAATATTTGCAGTCACTTCGGCAGTGCCACAGATACCCGGTTGAACGATACGGCTGTAATCAAATACCGTATGTTCTTTTTCGTTATTCAAATAGACCACTTCGTAAGGAATCTCTTCTTCATATGTACGTTGTTCAGTTGTCACAACAGATATGAAAGGGATGGCGCGGGCAATCACTATTGTCTCTCCAGCCTTTAACTGATTAATGTTTTTTCCCGGATTCATTGACAGAAGCTCTCTACTTGTTAGTCCATGCTTTTCCGCGACATCTGCCCAAGTATCGCCCATGCGAAACGTATATTGTTTTTCTTCTGCCCTGTTTTTTGTTAACTTCGATGCGATTTGTTCAGCAGTGGATGTCATTAATTGTTCCTTCAGGAATTTTTCTTTTTGAATTTTTACGTCTTCCAAAAACTCGCATGATTGTGTATTGGGGGTTATATAGGGTTCTTTGATGTCTTCCAAAAGTTCTAAAAGTTGATCTTGATCTTTTAAAGAACCAACCAAGATAGCATCTACATAGACTGAATAGCCCCAAGTACAGGGAAATATCACGATGTATAACGTCTCAGCAGCTATGATGATGCAAAGTATTGCAACAACAAATCCGAAAAACCATTTTTTCATATTGACCTCCACAGCAGTGTACATCCTTCAGAAATCAAAGAATCGTTTGCAACCGGGATAGGATAATCGTCCCCATTTTCAAAAATTGGAGGAATTCATATGTTGAAAGCTGAAACCCTTGAAAAAATCGAGCATTTGCGTCAAATGGTGAACGAAAGCAGAAATATTGTGGCATTTACTGGAGCCGGGTGTAGTACAGAGTCCGGCATCCCGGATTTCCGCAGCACCGACGGACTGTACCACCAGGAATGGAAGTATCCGCCTGAGACGATTTTAAGCCATACGTTCTACGAAAGCAACCCCGAAGAGTTTTTCCGCTTCTACCGGGCCAAGCTGCTGGCCCCCGACGCCAAGCCCAACGCCGCCCACTACAAGCTGGCGGAGTGGGAACAGGCCGGAAAGCTGAAGGCCGTCATCACCCAGAACATCGACGGGCTCCACCAGGCCGCCGGAAGCCGCCGGGTGCTGGAGCTCCACGGCAGCGTCCACCGGAACTACTGCGAAAAGTGCGGGAAATTCCACGACTTCGATTTCATGCTCCACAGCAGCGGCATCCCCCGGTGCGAATGCGGCGGCATCGTCAAGCCCGACGTGGTGCTGTATGAGGAGGGGCTGGACCAGAGGACCCTGAATGATTCCGTCCGGGCCATCGCAGAGGCGGACCTGCTCATCATCGGCGGCACCTCCCTCAACGTCTACCCCGCCGCCGGGCTCATCAACTACTACCGGGGCAACAAGCTGGTGCTCATTAACAAATCCGCCGTGGCCCGGGACCTGGCCGCCGGGCTGGTCATCACAGACCCTATCGGGGAAGTGCTGGGCCAGTTGTGAATCTTTGTACAAAACGGCAAATGTACGTCTCAAAACGACGCTTTCCGCTGGTGGGAAGCGTCGTTTTTTACAAAGGTCCGCCCTTTGTTTGCAAGAGCATGTCTATATCATGCAAAAATCCTGAAAAATTTCTTGATATTTATAGCTTTTTCCATTGAAAATGAAAGCACATCGTGTTAGTATTGCATCATCACCTGTTTAAAGCGGAGAGGAGACCCTGCCATGATCTGGAAAGAGAACCGGGAGAACGCCTACTGTGAGATCACCCCTGCCATCCTTGCGCTGAAGGAGCAGTGGGAGAAGAAGAATTACATCGACCCCCGCCTTTACAAGGAGTACAACGTGAAGCGGGGCCTGCGCGATGAGGACGGCCGGGGCGTGCTGAGCGGCCTGACCCGCGTGGCGGAGATCCAGTCCTACAACGTGGTCACTGACGCCGCTGACCGGGAGTACATCACCCCTGCCGACGGTATCCTCTACTACCGGGGCATCGACTGCCGGGAGATCGTCAAGGGCTCAGCCCAGCGGGGCCGGTTCGCCTTTGAAGAGGCCGCCTACCTGCTGCTGTTCGGCGAGCTGCCCACGCAGGAGCAGCTCCAGGACTTCTGCGTCCAGCTGGCGTCCTACCGCACCCTGCCCTCCAACTTCTTCCGGGACGTCATTATGAAGGCGCCCTCCCGGGATCTGATGAACACCATGCAGCGGGCCATTCTGACGCTGTTCTGCTACGACGACAAGCCCAACGACATCGGTCTGGAGAACGTGCTGCGCCAGTGTCTGCAGCTCACCGCCAACATGCCGGTGCTGGCCATCTACGCCTATCAGGCCTGGCGGTACAGCCTGCCCGGAGAGAGCCTGTTCATCCATATGCCAAAGCCCGAGCTTTCCACCGCAGAAAACTTCCTGCGGCTGCTGCGGGAGGATCGCAGCTACTCGGAGCTGGAGGCCCGGACCCTGGACGTGGCGCTGGTGCTCCACGCCGACCACGGCGGCGGCAACAACTCCACCTTCACCAACCACGTCGTCACCTCCTCCGGCACGGATACCTACTCCGCCATCGCTGCGGCCATGGCCTCTTTGAAGGGTCCCCGCCACGGCGGCGCCAACAGCAAGGTCATGGAGATGATGGACGACATCAAGACCCATGTAAAGGACTGGAACGACCAGGGCTGCGTGGCAGATTATCTGACCAAAATTCTGGATAAGGACGCTTTCGACCGCAGCGGCCTCATCTACGGTCTGGGTCACGCCGTTTACACCCGCTCCGACCCCCGGTGCGAGGTGTTCCGGGACTACGTCCACCGGCTGGCCGCCGAAAAGGGCCGGGACCGGGAGCTGGCGCTATACTCCAACGTGGAAAAGGTGGGCAAGGAGCTGCTGATGGAACGGCGGCATAAGGACGCCCTCTCCACCAACATCGATTTTTACAGCGGCTTCGTCTATGAGATGCTGGGCCTGCCTATGGAGCTGTATACGCCCCTGTTCGCCGTGGCCCGTATCGCAGGCTGGAGCGCCCACCGCATGGAGGAGCTGACTGCCGGCGGCAAGCTGATCCGTCCCCGGTACGAATGTGTGGAGGAGCACCGCTCCTATACACCTATGGAACAGCGGTAAGATTTGACGGAATTCCCGGACAGGCGACCCTGTCCGGGATTTTTCGAAAAAACTCAAATTGGGTGTTGACAACCGGAAAAGTTCTGGCTATAATAATCAAGCAGTCTTTTCCGGGGGCAAGCAAATTTGCGGCTGTGCTGGAACTGGTAGACAGGCCAGCTTGAGGTGCTGGTGTCGTATCGACGTGTGGGTTCAAGTCCCGTCAGCCGCACCATTTACCTTCTTTGTTCCCATCTATCATGCGCGCGAGTGGTGGAATTGGCAGACTCGCTAGATTCAGGTTCTAGTGTCCTTTACGGACGTGCGGGTTCAAGTCCCGCCTCGCGCACCATAATCCCTTTGGAATTTGCGTTCCAGAGGGGTCCCCACAGGGGTTTGAATTTCATATTGATACGCGCGAGTGGTGGAATTGGCAGACTCGCTAGATTCAGGTTCTAGTGTCCTTTACGGACGTGCGGGTTCAAGTCCCGCCTCGCGCACCAAAAAAGAAAGACATCCAATGGATGTCTTTCTTTTTTAGCTCGTGGGGGTGTGAAGAACCCGTCCTTTGCCGGGGACCCCGCGCGAACCCAGCGAAGCGGTTCGCGTGGGAAAAGGAGACGCAGCGGAGTGAGAGAGCTTTTGCCGTCAGGCGGAAGCGAGGGATACGCAGCCTGCGGCGACGCAGTCCCGCCTCGCGCACCAAAAAAAAGACAGGCTTTTGCCTGTCTTTTTTGTATGTGTTCCTCTTTTCTCCGCCAATATAGCGGCTCACTGGATTTGACATCTGTCCGCTTCCCGGTTATAATGAAAACCGATAACCAACGCAGGAGGCAATCGCCATGACCTTTCAGCAGTTGACCTATGTGGTGGAGATTTTCAAGTGCGGGTCCATCAACAAGGCCGCCCACAAGCTGGTGCTGTCCCAGTCCGGCATCTCCACCGCCGTGCGGGAGCTGGAGGAGGAGCTGGGCATCCAGTTTTTCGTCCGCAGCAACCGGGGCGTGGAGTTCACCCCCGAGGGGGAGGAATTTCTGAGCTACGCCATCTCCCTGCTGGAGCAGAAGCGGCGCATCGAACAGCTCTATGGCGAGGGGCGGAACGATGCCGCGCCGGTCCGTTTCTCCGTGTCCACCCAGCGCTATCCCTTTACCGAGGACGCCTTTCTGCGGCTGCTGCGGGACGGGACGGACAGCCGCTACCGCTATGCCATCAAGGAGACGGGCATGGATGCCGTCATCGAGGATGTGTATGAACGGCGGTCCGACATCGGCGTCATCTTCCTGACGGATGTGACGGAGAAAATGATCCGCCGCCTGCTGGAGGCCCGGGACCTGGAATTCCACGAGGTCGCTGCTGTGCCCCCCTGCATTTACGTCCGTAAGGGCCATCCCCTGGCGGGACGGGACGCGGTGCGGGAGGACGACCTGGAGGGGTTCCCCTATGTGTCCTTCGAGCACGCCCAGGGCGTGGCGGCGGACCTGTCTGAGGAATACCAGATGATGTCCATGAAGCGGCCCGACCGCTGCATCACCGTCAATGACCGGGCCACCATGATGAACATTCTCTCCCGGACCGATGCCTTTACCACCGGCAGCGGCCTTCTGGTGGAGAGCTTCATCAGTCAGGCGGTGGTGACAGTACCCCTGGCGGACCAGGCCAGCTTCCGCATCGGCTGGATCGTGCCCCAGGGCGGAAAACTATCCCCCCTGGCAGAACATTTTATCGGACTGCTGGAGCAGTCCGTGGCGGATTCCATCCGCTTTACACAAGAACTCCACCGCTCCCTGACACAAAAAGCGTAACGAAAAGCGCCGGCTTCCCGGCGCTTTTTCTTATTCGCTCTTTTCCAGACGGGCCTTTTTCTCCGCAACGCCGGACTCCGCCACGTCGTACTCCCAGTTCCAGGGGTCCTTGCGGCAGGTGCAGTCCGCGTAGGGCACGAAGATGGACAGCAGCCCGAAGGCCGCCAGCACCCAGCAATACCACATGTAGGGCACGATCTCCACAGGGCTCATGGCGATGCCGTAAGTGGTGGTGGTCAGGGCCGCCGCCATCAGCAGCTGGGCGCCGTAGGGGATGATGCCCTGGAACACACAGGAGAACACGTCCAGCAGGGACGCCGTCCGGCGGGGATCCACCTTGTACTCCCGGCTGATGTCCCGGGCCACGTTGCCGCAGAGGATGATGGCCACGGTGTTGTTGGCGGTGGCGCAGTCCGCCAGGGACACCAGCGCCGCCATACCCACCTGGGCGGACTTGTTGCCCCGCATCATGCCCCGCAGCTTTTCAATGAGCCAGACGATGCCGCCGTGATGGGCGATCAACTCCGACAATCCGCCGCAGAACAGGGCCAGGAAGAACACCTCGCTCATGCCGGTAAAGCCGTTCCAGATGGCCTGGGCATAGGTGAAGACCGTCAGGTCCCCGCAGGCCATGCCGATGATGCCGGCAGCAAAGATGCCGATGGTCAGGGTCAGGAACACGTTGATGCCGATGATGGCAAGAACCAGCACCAGCACATAGGGCAGCACCTTCATCAGTTCAAAGGTGCGGGGCTCCATGGCGGCCGCGGTCTCGGGCCGGGCACACACCAGCAGGATCACCAGGGTCACAAGGGCAGCAGGCAGGGCGATGAAGAAGTTGACCCGGAACTTGTCCCGCATCTCGCAGCCCTGGGTCTTGGTGGCGGCGATGGTGGTGTCGGAGATCATGGACAGGTTGTCGCCGAACATGGCGCCGCCGGCGCAGGCGCCCAGCATCATGGGCACGCTGAGGCCGCTCTCGGCAGCCAGGCCCACGGCGATGGGCACCAGAGATGTGATGGTGCCTACAGAGGTGCCGGTGGCGGTACCCAGGAAGGCGGAGATGACGAAAACGCCGGCAGTCAGCAGCTCCACGGGGACCAGGGACAATCCCAGGTTCACGGTGGCGTCCACGCCGCCCATGGTCTTGGCGACCGTGGAGAAGGCGCCCGCCAGAATGTAGATCATCAGCATGGTCAGCACGTTCTCATTGGCGGCGCCCCGGGCAAAGACAGCAAACTTCTGGTCGATGCTCTCCCGACCCATGCAGAAGGCCGCCAGAACGGCGATGAACATGGCGGTGACGGAGGGGAACTGGTAGAAGGCCATTTCCTCCCCCTTGGCCTGCAGATACAGGCCCGCTCCCAGATAGATGGCGATGAAGATCAAAAATGGCAACAGGGCAAGGCCGCTGCCCCGCTTTTTCAGATCATGTGGCATGGGTATATGTCCTCCTCATGTTTTCTTGACAGTGTACTTTGTATTATAACAGTGTCCGCCAGGGAAAGGCAACCTATTTTTCCGGAAACATTGACTTTTCCGCGGTTTTCCGCTATGATTTTTACATTATGCTAACGCAAATCAAGGAGGAACATACTATGTCCGCTCTCGATCTGAAAGCTCTGCTCGGCACTTCCTTCGCGGGGATGACCCTGGGAAAGATCCTCTCCGCGCTCCTGACCCTTATCGTCTGCCTCATCGTCATCAAAGCCGTTCTGAAGCTCACCACCCGTCTGCTGTCCCGGTCCAAACTGGACGTCCGCGTCCAGAAATACATTCAAACCGGCATTAAGCTGGTGCTCTACATCATCGCCGCCGTCATTGTGGCGGAAAGTCTGGATGTGAACATGACCTCCCTGGTGGCGCTTTTGTCCGTCGGCTCCCTGGGCATCACCCTGGCCGCCGAGGATATTCTGGGCAACGTGGCCGGCGGCCTGGTGATCCTGTCCGCCCACCCCTTCTCTATGGGCGATTTCATTGAGGTGAACGGCACCTCCGGCACTGTTCAGGAGATCTCCCTGAACCACACCAAGCTGATGACCCCCGACGGCCTGCTGGTGATGCTGCCCAACAAGGAGCTGTCCGGCTCCAAGGTCATCAACTACACCGTTCTGGGCCGCCGCCGCGTGACCCAGAAGGTCACCGCCTCCTACGACGCTCCCACCGAGGACGTGAAGGCCGCCTGCCGGGACGCTCTGGCAAATACCCCGAAAATCCTGGACGACCCCGCCTCCGCCGTTTATCTCTCCAACTACGGTGAGAGCTCTATTGAATACACGGTGTTCTGCTGGTGCTCCGCCGCCGACTACTGGGATGTCTACTTCGGTCTGGGTGAGAACCTGCGGAGCGCTTTCGCCGCCCACGGCGTGGAGATGACCTACGACCACCTGAACGTCCATATCGTTGAAAACCGGGGCTGAACCCCGCTGAAAGGAACTGATATACATGAGCAACTATCGCCCGGAAACCATCTGCGTACAGGGCGGGTATACCCCCGGCAACGGTGAGCCCCGGCAAATTCCCATCGTCCAGTCCACCACCTTTAAATACGCCACCAGCGAGGACATGGGCAAGCTGTTCGACCTGGAGGCCAGCGGCTATTTCTACTCCCGCCTCCAGAATCCCACCTGCGACTATGTGGCCGCCAAGATCTGCGCCCTGGAGGGCGGCACTGCGGCCATGCTGACCTCCTCCGGCCAGGCGGCCAACTTCTTCGCCCTGTTCAACATCGCCTCCTGCGGTGACCACATCGTGGCCTCCTCCAGCATTTACGGCGGCACCTTCAACCTCATCTCCGTCACCATGGCGAAGATGGGCGTGGAGACCACTTTCGTGGCGCCGGACTGCTCTGAGGAGGAGCTGAACGATGCCTTCCGTCCCAACACCAAGTGCGTGTTTGGCGAGACCATCGCCAACCCCGCTCTGACGGTGCTGGACATTGAGAAGTTCGCCCGGGCCGCCCACAGCCACGGCGTGCCCCTCATCGTGGACAACACCTTCGCCACCCCCGTGGGCTGCCGGCCCTTTGCGTGGGGTGCCGACATTGTCACTCACTCCACCACCAAGTACATGGACGGCCACGGCGCTGCCGTGGGCGGCGCCATCGTGGACTCCGGCAAGTTCGACTGGATGGCCCACGCGGACAAGTTCCCCGGCCTCTGCACCCCCGACGACAGCTACCACGGCATCACCTACGCCGAGAAGTTCGGCAAGGAGGGCGCGTTCATCACGAAATGCACCGCCCAGCTCATGCGGGACTTTGGCTCCACCCCCTCCCCCCAGAGCGCCTTCTACCTGAATCTGGGGCTGGAAAGCCTCCACGTCCGCATGGCCCGCCACTGTGAGAACGGTCAGGCCGTGGCGGAGTTCCTGGCCTCCCACCCCAAGGTGGAGGTCGTCCACTACTGCGGCCTGCCCAGGGACCCCTATCATGAGGTGGCCAAAAAGTACCTCCCCAACGGCTCCTGCGGCGTGGTGTCCTTTGAGCTCAAGGGCGGCCGTCCCGCCGCCGAGGTTTTCATGAAGCACTTGAAGCTGGCAGCCATCGAGACCCATGTGGCCGACGCCCGGACCTGCTGCCTGAACCCTGCCACCTCCACCCACCGCCAGATGACCGAGGAACAGCTCAAGGCCGCCGGCGTCCCCGCCGGGCTGGTCCGTATGAGCTGCGGCCTGGAGAGCAAGGAGGACCTCATCGAGGATATTGCCCAAGCACTGGAGGCTATCTGATGTGAAATCTCACATCAGATAGCCAATGATGCCCATCCGCTCGCCGTTTACACGTCAACTGCGGATGATGGCAAAAATCCCCCATTTCTCCGGGGGGAGCATCATTCATTTCTATTGATACCGTTTGCACGGCGAAATGGAGGATTTTTAAGCCATGCCTATCAAGATTCCCAACCAACTGCCCGCCACGGAGACGCTGTCCCGGGAGAACATCTTCGTCATGACGGAGACCCGCGCCATCACCCAGGACATCCGCCCCCTGCAAATTTTGCTGCTGAACCTGATGCCCACCAAGGTGGACACCGAGACCCAGTTGGCCCGGGTGCTGGGCAACACGCCCCTCCAGATCGAGCTGGAGCTCATTGCCCCGTCGGACCATGTGTCCAAGAACACCTCTCAGGCCCACATGCTGGCCTTTTACAAGTCCTTTTCCGAGGTGAAGGACCGCACCTTCGACGGCCTCGTCATCACCGGCGCGCCGGTGGAGCTGATGGACTTTGAGGAGGTGGACTACTGGCCGGAGCTGTGCGAGATCATGGAGTGGAGCAAGACCCACGTCCACTCCACCCTGCACATCTGCTGGGGCGCTCAGGCGGGGCTGTACTACCACTACGGCATTCCCAAGCGGGTGCTGGATCACAAGCTGTTCGGCGTGTTTCAGCATACGGTGGAGGATCCCAACTACATCCTCTTCCGCGGCTTTGACGACACCTTCTGGGTCCCCCACTCCCGGAATACCACCGTGGACCGGGCCGATATTGAGGCCGTGCCGGAATTGAAGGTTTTAGCCGCCTCCCCGGAGGCTGGCGTCTATGCCGTCAAGACCGACCAGGGCCGTCAGGTATTCCTGATGGGCCACGCGGAGTACGACCGGGACACCCTGCGCAAGGAATATATGCGGGACCTGGCCGCCGGGGTGGACATCCAGATTCCCCAGCACTACTTCCCCGGCGACGACCCCAGCAAGCGGCCCGTGATGAATTGGCGGAGCTGCGCCCACCTGCTGTACGCCAACTGGCTGAACTACTGCGTGTACCAGACCTCTCCCTACGACATCCGGGATATCGAAAAGGGCGTCCGCACCGACGACTGATTTTATTCTTCCGCCGCAGGCATTGCCTGCGGCGGGATTTCTGTTTTGCGCAGCAGAAAAATAACCCTTGACTCTCACACAGTGGCAGGCTGTATGATGAAGCTGAGCTCAAAATCGCATATATGCGGAGGTTTTCCATGCTAAAAATCGGAGAATTTTCAAAACTGTCCAGGATCAGCATTCGTATGCTTCGCCACTACGACGAAATTGGTCTCCTGATGCCGGAAAATACAGACCCTTTTACCGGCTACCGATACTACAGCGAAGCCCAGCTTTTCACAGCGGGCCGGATCAACGCCCTGAAGGACATGGGCTTCAAGCTCTGCGACGCGGCAGAGCTGCTGAGGTGCTGGGAGGATCGGGAGACGCTGGAACAGCGTCTCCTGACCCAACGGGACACAGCCCTCCTCCAGGCGGAGGAGGCGGCACGGCGACTGCGGTTCCTGGATACAGCCTTGGAACGGCTGAGAAAGGACAAACCTATGAAGTATGATGTAACCGTCAAGACCATTCCAGAGCGACAGGTGGCCAGTGTCCGGCAGATCATTCCCGGCTATCATCTGGAAGGCAATCTGTGGAGTATCTTGTTGAAGGAAACCGCCCAGATGCACATTCAGGATGGCGATCCGGTGCTTTGCTCCGCCACCTTCCACGACCGGGAGCATAAGGAGTCCGACGTGGACGTGGAGATTCAGAAAACCGTGCGGGGAAGCTACCCCGACACGGAACATGTGAAGTTCAGGACCATGCCGCAGGTCAAAGTGGCCTCTACTGTCTGCAGGGGCAGCTATGATCAGATCAACGAGGCCACTGCTGCCGTAGTATCCTGGGTGAATGCCAACGGCTACCATTTTAACGGCCCCGCCTTCTTCATCTATCACGTCAGCCCCCACGAGACACAGAATCCCGAGGAGTTTGTCACCGAACTCTGCTACCCGGTGAGAAAGCAATAACCGTCATAATCCGTCAGGGACTGCCTCCGTCCGGAGGCAGTCCCTGATCGTATGTTGTTATGGAGTTATACAGTGGTTTCCGATTATTTTCCCGCACTCCGGTCCGTCTCAATCAGCAGCTTCAGAGCCTCCACGGCCACACGGACAGCAGCCGAGGTGTCCTCGCTCATCTTCTGGTCCAGGCCAGCGGCCTCCCGCTCCTGGTTCCAGATAACATGGAAACAAGAGCCGCAGCGGCAGCCCAAAGCCGCCGCCACCACAAACAGTGCGGCGGACTCCATCTCGCTGGCCTTGACGCCCAGCCGCTTCCAGCTCTCCCACTTGGCCTGCAGCTCATAATAGACCGGGGATTTCTCCGGGCTGTGCTGACCGTAAAAACTGTCCTTGCATTGAACGACACCTGTATGTAAGGGCAAGCCCAGGTTCCGGGTGGCCTGAGCCAAACAGTTGGTGACCCCCAAATCCGGCACCGCGGGATACTCAATGGGGGCGTATTCCAGGCTGGTATGCTCATAGCGGATGGCGCCGGTGGCCACCACGATATCCCCGGACTGGACGTTCAGGTCGATGCCGCCGCAGGTTCCGGTGCGGAGGAAGGTATCCGCACCGCAGGCGTGGAGCTCCTCCATGGCGATGGAGGCCGAGGGGCCGCCGATGCCGGTGGAGCAGGCCGTCACTTTTTCTCCCATCAGATAGCCCGTCCAGACATTGAACTCCCGGTTGCAGGCCACCTGCTTCGCGTCGTCAAACAGGGCGGCGATGGCCGGGACCCGGCCCGGATCGCCCGGCAGGATGCAGTAGCGGCCCACATCGCCGGGGGCGCAGTGGATGTGGAATTGCTTCTCCAGTTTTTGCATAACAGCCACCTCACTTTTTAAGATCCCGGCGTTTCCGCCAGGTTTTTCAGGGTATATCCCGTCAGGCGGTAGACCGTCCAGTCGGACATGGGCTCCGCCCCCAGGGAACGGTAAAAATCAATGCTGGGCTCGTTCCAGTCCAGGCACCACCACTCCATGCGGCCGCAGCCCCGCTCAAGAGCGATGGACACCAGCTTTTGCAGGATGGCTTTGCCATAGCCCTTTCCCCGGCAGTCTGGGCGGACATACAGGTCCTCCAAATACAGCCCGGAACGGCCCAGGAATGTGGAGAAATTATGGAAAAACAAGGCGAAGCCCACTTCCCTTCCGTTTTCCAGGGCAAAAAGAACTTCAGCGTTCTTCTTTTGAAAGAGCTGGTCCGCCAGGGTGGCCTCGTCCGCCACCACCTGATCCAGCATGTGCTCATAGTCCGCCAGCTCCTTGATAAAATTCAAAATCAAAGGGGTATCCTGCTCCACCGCGAAGCGGAAGGTCACCGCCATCGCAATCACCTCATTTCAGCGTCACGACGGTCACGCCGCTCTCGCCTTCGCCGTAAACGCCCAGGCGGAAGGTCTTCACCGCCTTGTTCCGGCGCAGGATATCATGGACGGCTTTCCGCAATGCGCCGGTGCCCTTGCCGTGGATGATGGTGACGGTGTCCAGACGGCCCATGACGGCGGCAGAGAGGAAGTTCTCCACCACGCTCTCAGCCTCCAGCGTCTCCATGCCACGGATGTCCAGCTCCCGGCTGGCGGAAGAGCGGAGTGCCCGGTCCGCGTTCTGGCGGATGGACACCGTGGGCTTTTTCTTCTGGGCCGCCCGCTCATCGTCCTCAATCAGCCGCACCTCGTCGGCCTTGGCCTTCATTTTCAGTACGCCGGCCTTGAGCTGCAGGGTGCCGTCGCTGCCCACGGAAACCACCTCCGCGTTCTGGCGGACGCCGGGAATTTCCACCAGGTCTCCCGCCCGGATAGGACGGCTGGGCTTGGGGATGGGCTCCTGCCGGGCGTCGCGCTTGGATACAGCGTCCTCCGCCTCGTTCAGCTTGCGCCGCAGCTCCGCCCGGGCCTCATTGGCGTTCATCGTCCGCTCGGCCTTGGCCTGCTGCTTCCGCATCTCCGCCAGCTCCGCGAACACTTCATCGGCGGCGGCCCGTGCGTCCCGCAGGATGCGCTTGGCCTCCGCCTCGCCCCGGCCACGGGCGTTCTCCTTGGCCCGTTCCATCTGCTCCCGGAATTCCCGGGCCTTACGGGCATCCTCCTCCCGCTGGCGGTACAGGCGGTCCGCCTCCAGTTCCCGCTTTTCCAGCGCCTGGCGCTTGGCCTCCAGCTGGGTGAGGACATCCTCGAAGCGGACGCTCTCACCGCTCATCTGGGCCTTGGCACTTTCAATGACGGCGTCCGGCAGGCCCAGCCGCTTGGAGATGGCAAAGGCGTTGGACTTGCCGGGGATGCCGATGAGGAGCCGGTAGGTGGGGCTGAGGGTGTCCACGTCGAACTCACAGGAGGCGTTCTCCACTCCGGCGGTGGTCATGGCAAAGGTTTTCAGCTCCGCGTAATGGGTGGTGGCCGCCACTTTGGCTCCCATCTGCCGGACGTGCTGGATGACGGAGATAGCCAGCGCCGCGCCCTCCACCGGGTCGGTGCCGGCGCCCAGCTCGTCAAAGAGAATCAGACTGTGGCGGTCTGCTTCCTCCAGAATTGCCACGATATTGGTCATATGTGCCGAGAAAGTGGACAAATTCTGTTCGATGCTCTGCTCATCGCCGATGTCCGCCAGCACCCGGCCGTAGACGGAGACGGCACTGCGGTCCGCCGCCGGGATGTGGAGGCCGCACTGGGCCATCAGAGTCAGCAGGCCCAACGTCTTCAGGGAGACGGTCTTGCCGCCGGTGTTGGGGCCGGTGATGACCAGAGTGTCGAAGGTATCACCCAGCTCAATGTCGATGGGCACCGCCTTCTTGGCGTCCAGCAGCGGATGCCGGGCCTTGCGGAGGTGGATGGCGCCGTCCCGCCGGACCTCCGGCCGGATGGCGTCCATTTTATAGGAGAGCTGGCCCCGGGCAAAAATCAGGTCCAGGTGGACCAGGGCGTCGTAATCCCACTGGATGTCCTCCCGGTGGGCCGCCGCTTCCGCGGACAGCTCCGCCAGGATGCGCTCGATCTCCTTCTGCTCCTTGGCCTCCAGCTCGATATACTCATTGTTGGCCTGGACGACGCCGATGGGCTCAATGAACAGCGTGGCACCGGTGGAGGAAATGTCATGGACCAGGCCCGGCATATCGCCCTTGTGCTCCGCTTTCACCGGCACCACGAAGCGGCCGTCCCGCTGGGTGATGATGGTCTCCTGCAAAATCTTGCTGTAACTGGGGGAGGAGATGATCTTCTGCAATATCTGGCGGCTTTTTGCCTGGGCCGCCCGCATATGGCGGCGGATGTCCGCCAGTTCGGGAGAGGCAGCGTCGGCGATGGTGTCCTCGTCCACGATGCAGCGGTTGATCTTCTCCTCTAAAAAGCGGTTACCGTGGAGGGAGAGAAACAGGTGGTCGATAGCCGTTTTTTCTGTGGCCTCGTCATTAAAATACTCCCGTGCCCGGCGGGCGGTGGTCAGCACCCCCGCGATGGTCAGCAGCTCCCGGGTGTTCAGGCTGCCGCCCCGGTCCGCCCGGTCCAGGGCCTCCGCCACCGGCTTGACGCCGGAGAAGGACGGGCTGCCATGGAGGCCGATCATCTGCCGGGCGGCGTCGGTCTGATCCAGCAGCCGTAGGACCTCCTCTGTCTCCGTCTCCGGGCGCAGCCGGAGGGCGCGCTCCTTGGCCTCGGCGCTGACGGCCTGGTCGGACAGCCTTTGCAGCACTCGGGGCAGCTCCAGAGTGCGGATGGATTTGTCAAATAATTCGCTCATATTCGTTCCTCTTTGTATAATCCACTTCAAATTATACAGAATACATCCTAATTTGGCGGTATTTCAGTCGTTAGCAGGCTCTTATAGAAGTCCAGGGAACGGAAGCCCCGCTCCAGCTGGGCGGCGGCAAAAGCCTCGGCGGCAGCGGAGAGCCGCCGGAGGGCATCGCCGCCCAACGTAAAGGAATAGAGCCGCTTGGGGTCTCCGTACACGATATGCCGCAGAGCCGCCAGAGAGCCCTGGCACAGGGGCATGGACAAGGCGCTTTCCTTCACGCCGCAGGCCCCGCACCGCAGGACGCCCTGGACCACATCCAGCATGGGGCGCTCGGGGTCGGGACAGCCGCAGTAGGCGCAGCCGTCTGCCAAAGGCTCATACCCTGCCAGACACAGGAGTTTTATTTCAAAGGCCGGTTTCACCAGGGCCGGGGGCTTGTGCAGCGCGGAGAGGGCATACAGGCCGTTCAGCAGGTGGCGCAGCAGCTCCGGCGCCGGGGTGTTCTCCGTGGTGACGGCCTCCGTCAGCTCCGCAAGATAGAAGCCCAGGGACAGGGCCTCCAGGTCACTCCGCAGGCCGGAGAACAGCTCCAGGGTGGAGCCTTCATTGGCATAGTACCAGTCGCCCTTTTGATAGAGCGTCCACTCGGACCAGACCAGGGACTGGGCGCAGGCGGCGTACTTGCAGCTCTTCCGCCGGGCGCCCCGGGCGATCACGGAGATTTTTCCCTGGTCCTGAGTCAGAAGCGTCAAAATCTTATCCGCTTCCTTCGTCTCCGTCTCCCGGAGCACGACGCCCTTTGTCACAATGTACGGCGTTCCCGCCATGCGCTCACCACCTATGTACGGGGCCACGGCCCCGTGTCTTACAGGATTGGAGGCAGTTGTTCTCCTCCGTCCTCCAGCTTCCGGTAGAGCATATAGGCCAGCGGCTCCCCGGTCATGCAGAATAACTCCCAAAACGGTTCGGACTCCATGTCGCAGACCTCCTTTACGGATAGTCTGCGAAAAAAGTCGAATCTTTATCGCTGGAAAAATCAGTCGTCGTTGTAGCCGAAAGACCGCACGTAATTAACGTTGTCTCTCCAGTTTTCCTTGACCTTGACCCAGGTCTCCAGGTACACCTTGGTGCCCATGAACTTTTCGATATCATGGCGGGCCATGGTGCTGATCTTTTTCAGCATGGCCCCCTGCTTGCCGATGATGATGCCTTTATGGCTGGCCCTTTCGCAGTAGATGGTGGCGTCTACGTCGATGACGCCGGAATCCCGCTCGGAGAACTTGGTGATCTCCACGGCAGTGCCGTGGGGGATCTCCTTATCCAGGCACAGCAGCAGCTTCTCCCGGACGATCTCTCCCACCACCTGCCGCTCCGGCTGGTCGCTGGTCTGGCCGTCAGGGAACAGCTGGGGACCCTCGCTGGCGTACTTCCGCAGCTCGCGCATCAAATCATCCAGTCCGCTGCCGCTGTGGGCGGAGATGGGAATGATGGCATCGAAGCCGTCCCAGGCCTCGTTATAGGCGGCGATGACAGGCAGCAGTGCGGCAGGCTCCACGGTATCAATTTTATTGATGCAGAGGATGGCGGGCAGGCGCTCCTCTTTGATGCGCTCGATCAGAGCCAGCTCCGGACCGCCCACATGGGCGATGGGCTCCACCAGCAGCAGGGCGCAGTCCACGTCGGAGAGGCTGGAAGTGACGACCTTCACCATATAATCGCCCAAGGCGGACTTGGGCTTGTGGAGGCCGGGGGTGTCCAGCAGGATATACTGGGTGTCCTCCCGGTTCACCACGCCGTAGATGCGGTTCCGGGTGGTCTGGGCCTTGTTGGAGACGATGGCGACCTTTTCGCCCACCAGGGCGTTGGTCAGGCTGGATTTGCCCACGTTGGGACGGCCGCAGACGGTGATCATAGCAACGTTTTTGATGTCAGACATAGGTGATCCTCAACTTTCTTTTGTTAAGCAATAGATTGGATGTCCCCCTTCGGGGAACGGGGGAATACCCGGCTTCGCCGGGTGGGGATACTGCACCCCCCATTTCCTTTTCGACGACGCCGAAAAAGAAACGGGCCGTGCACGGTCCAAAGGAAAAGGCGTTCATGCGCAAAGCCGGCACCTTTGGCGCCTTTTTGCGCAAAACAGGAGTCGTCGTGGCCGGTGCCCACGTCATTTGATAGTCTCCTACCGGATGCGCTATCCCCCTGGGGAACAAAGATGGTGCTTCTCCGCATTTGATAGCGTGGGTGCGGCTTTCGCCACCGTCTCCGGGTGAGGTTTCCAAAGGGGAGGGGCCGCGGCCCCTCCTCTTTGTGTCGTTTCAAGGGGGGGGAATCGAAATCCCCCCGGGTTTCTCTTTGGGGGGCGTGGGGGACACTTCTCTTTTCAAAAGAGAAATGTCCCCTTCTCCCCCGTCCCGGTGGGGGGTACCGGGTCACACGACAGAGAATCCCAGCCTCTGCGTCACTTCAGCATTTTTTTCAGATACTGACCCGTGTAGCTTTCCGGGCAGGCAGCTACGGTCTCCGGAGTTCCAGTGCAGACGATGGTGCCGCCGCCGTCGCCGCCCTCGGGGCCCAGGTCGATGAGCCAATCGGCGCACTTGATGACATCCAGGTTGTGCTCGATGACCACCACCGTATTGCCGGCGTCCACCAGCCGCTGGAGCACCTCCAGGAGCTTGCGCACGTCGTCGGTGTGGAGGCCCGTCGTCGGCTCGTCCAGGATATAGATGGTCCTGCCGGTGGCCTGCTTGGAAAGCTCCGTCGCCAGCTTCACCCGCTGGGCCTCGCCGCCGGACAGCTCCGTGGAGGGCTGGCCCAGCTTCACATAGCCCAGGCCCACGTCCTGGAGCGTCTGCAGCTTTTTGCGGATCTTCGGCAGGGCGGAGAAGAACTCCAGGGCCTCGTCCACGGTCATGTCCAGCACTTCCGCGATGTTTTTGCCCTTGTAGTGGACCTCCAGGGTCTCCCGGTTGTACCGCTTGCCCTTGCAGACCTCGCAGGGGACGAAGATGTCCGGCAGGAAGTGCATCTCGATTTTCAGCACGCCGTCGCCGGAGCAGGCCTCGCACCGTCCGCCCCGGACGTTGAAGCTGAACCGCCCCGGGCCGTAGCCCCGGCTCTTGGCCTCCTGGGTGGAGGAAAACAGGTCCCGGATGTCGTTGAACAGCCCCGTATAGGTGGCGGGGTTGGACCGGGGCGTGCGGCCGATGGGGCTCTGGTCGATGTTGACCACCTTGTCCAGGTACTCGATGCCCTCAATGGCGTCGCACTTGCCGGGGTGGACCTTCATGCGCATGAGGTCCGCACCCAGCCGCTTGAACAATATCTCATTCACCAGAGAGGATTTGCCGCTGCCGGACACGCCGGTAACGGCGGTGAAGGTGCCCAGGGGGAAATCCACGTCCACATGGCGGAGGTTGTTCTCCGCCGCACCTACGACCCGCAGGAATTTTCCGTTACCGGGGCGGCGCTCTGTGGGAACGGGGATTTTCTTCTTGCCGGAGAGGTACTGGCCGGTCAGGGAGTTGGGGTTGGCCATGACCTCCTCCGGCGTACCGGCGGCCACCACCTGGCCGCCGTGGATGCCAGCGCCGGGGCCGATGTCGATGAGATAATCGGCGGCACGCATGGTATCCTCGTCGTGCTCCACCACCAGGAGAGTATTGCCCATATCCCGCAGCTCGCAGAGGGTGGCAAGGAGCTTGTCGTTATCCCGCTGGTGCAATCCGATGGAGGGTTCGTCCAGGATATAGAGGACGCCCATCAGAGAGGAGCCGATTTGCGTTGCCAGGCGGATGCGCTGGCTCTCGCCGCCGGAGAGGGTCCCGGCGGCACGGCTCAGCGTCAGGTAGCCCAGGCCCACGGACTTCAAAAAGCCCAAACGGGAACGAATTTCCTTCAAAATACGGTCAGCAATGAGATGCTGCTGGTTCGTCAGCTCCAGCTTCTCCACCCAGTCCAACTCATCTACCACCGACAACGTGGTGAAGTCGTGGATATTCTGATTCCCCACGGTGACGGCCAGGGACTCCTTTTTCAGACGCATCCCCCTGCACTCCGGGCAGGGGCATTCCGCCATCATCTCTTCCAGCTCCCGCTTGCTGGCATCGGACTGGGTCTCCTCATAGCGGCGGCGGACGTTGTTGCAGATGCCTTCGAAGGGCTGGTACAGCACACCCTTGCCCCGGGGCTGGTCGTAGTGCAGCTCCAGCTTTTCCCCGCCGGTGCCGTAGAGGATGACGTTTTTCACCTCGTCGGACAGGTCCTTCCACGGCTCCATCAAAGAGAAGTGGTACTTTTTGGCCAGGGCGTCGAAGTACATCCGGGAAATGCCGTCGGAGCGGATATTGCCCCAGCCGCTGGCCTGAATAGCGCCGTCCAGAATGCTGAGCTTTTCGTCCGGCACCACCAGGGCCGGGTCTACCTTCAACTGGCTGCCCAGACCCGTGCAGGCGGGGCAGGCGCCGAAGGGGTTGTTGAAGGAGAACATCCGGGGCGTCAGCTCCTCGATGGAGATGCCGCAGTCCTCGCAGGCATAATTCTGGGAGAACACCAGGTCCTTTTCCTCCCGTAGGAGGTTGATGACGACCAGCCCGCCGGAGAGGGCCGCGGCGGTCTCCACGGAGTCCGTCAGCCGCTGCTGGAGACCCTCCCGGATGATGAGGCGGTCCACGATGACCTCGATGTTGTGCTTTTTGTTCTTCTCCAGCTTGATCTCCTCGTCCAGGTCGTACAGGCTACCGTCAGCCCGGACGCGGACGTAGCCGGAGCGCTTGGCGTCCTCGAACACCTTGGTGTGCTCGCCCTTCTTGCCCCGGATGACAGGGGCCATCACCTGAATACGGGTGCCCTCGGGGAGGGCAAGCACCTGGTCGATGATCTGGTCGATGGTCTGCTGTTTGATCTCCTTGCCGCACTTGGGGCAGTGGGGGGTGCCCACCCGGGCCCACAGCAGGCGGAGGTAGTCGTAAATTTCAGTGACGGTGCCCACGGTGGACCGGGGGTTCTTGCTGGTGGTCTTCTGGTCAATGGAAATGGCGGGGGAAAGGCCCTCGATATAGTCCACGTCCGGCTTGTCCATCTGGCCCAGGAACATCCGGGCGTAGGAGCTGAGGCTCTCCACATAGCGGCGCTGGCCCTCGGCGTAGATGGTATCAAACGCCAGAGAGGACTTGCCGGAGCCGGAGAGGCCCGTCATCACCACCAGCTTGTCCCGGGGGATGGTGACGTCGATATTTTTCAGATTGTTGGCGCGGGCGCCCTTGACAATGATCTTATCCTGCATCGGTGAATGGTTCTCCTTTTTGCAAACTGTGGAGCTTACTCCACAACAATGTCCGCCGCTGTCGCTCCCAACAGGTCCAGCAGCGCCTGGGGCGGCACCTCCACCTGGGCGCCGATCTTTCCGGCGGAGACGCAGATGGTGTCGAACAGCACCACCGTCTCATGAAACACTGTGGGGAACTGCTTTTTCATGCCCACTGGGCTGCAGCCGCCGTGGACATACCCAGTGAGAGGCAGCAGCTCCTTTTGATGGATCATGGCGATGGACTTCTCCCCCACCGCTTTGGCGGCTTTTTTCAAGTCCAGGTTTTCCGCAACAGGGACATCAAATACATAATAGCTCCCGCTGGCGCCCTTTGTCACCAGGGTTTTGAACACCTGCTCCACGTCCTGCCCCAGATAGCTTGCCACGCTGACGCCATCGATGGGGCCGTCCGCCGGGTAGGTATGGGGCGTATAGGGGATGCCATGCTGCTCCAGCACCCGCATCACATTCGTCTTTTCCTCTTTTTTCTTTGCCATGCTTTCACCTCAAAATCGCAACGCCCGCCAGCACGCAGATGATGCCGATGACAGTAGCGGTGTTGACCGGCTCGCCAAAGGCCAGGATGCCCGCCAGGGCGGCCACCACCGGCTCCAGGCTTGCCATGATGGAGGCCTGTCCCGGTTCCACCCGGCTCAGGCCCTTCGTATAAAAGATGTAGGGCAGAACGGTGGAGAATACCACCAGTCCCGCCGCCGTCAGCCACAGCTCCGGCTTTTCCAGCGCCGGGCCCAAGGTTTTGGAGCCGGGAACCAGCACCAGAGACGCAGGCCCTGCGAACAGGAACGTCCAGACTGTGACGGTCATAGAGCTGTAATGGGCCAGAGCGTAGGGGGCAAAGATGCTGTACAGCGCATAGAAGAATCCGGCCCCCAGGCCCAGCAGGATACCGCCCAGAGTGACAGTCAGGCCGCCGGAAAACACCCCGCATACCAGGGCACAGCCCACCAGCGTCAGCAGCAGGGCCAGCAGCTTCTTTTTCGTCACCGGAGCTTTCCACAAAAGGGCGGATAGAACCACCACAAAGGACGGGGCGGTGTACAGCAGAATGGACGCCACCGCCAAAGAGCAGAGCTTCTGGCAGGTGAAGTAGCACATCGTAAACAGCACCACACTGATAACACCGGTGCCGAAGAAGTATTTCAGGTGCTCCCGCTTTACCCGGAACACGGAGCAGTCTTTGACGGCGAAGATGAGCGCCAGCAGCACCATGCCGCCGAAGTTCCGCACCACTACGATGTCCGTGGGGGAAAAGCCGCCCGCCATCAATCGGCGGTTCCACAGTCCGATAATGCCCCACAGGGCCGCTGCCAGCAGGATACTGGCATACGCCCCTGCCGGGGCTTTTTTCTGCGTTTCTGTTATCTCACTCACAGCTTTTGATCTCTCTTTGCACGTATTTGGGCAGCTTTTCCAGCACCAGACGATGGGAGTCGGCGCACAACTCCCGCAGCAGATCGTCCGGCAGCTCTCCGTCTAAAAAGCAGGCGATCCAGGTGCGCTTGTCGGAATAGAAACCCGGCAGGATGTCCGGGTAAGACGCCCGGAGCAGTTCAGACCGGGCCGGGTCACATTTCAGGTTGATAAGGTCGTGGCCGCCGTAGGTCTTGTGCTCCGGGCCGGGAGAACAGACGGCGGCGAACAGCTTGCCCCGGAGCATATAGCGGAACCAGCCCCACTCGGGCTTGTAGTCCTTCTCCGCACCAGGCAGAGACAGGAGGTATGCATCCAGCCATTCGTACCGCATTACTTCTCTCCTCTCAGTTCGATGATGCGGTCACGCAGCACCGCCGCATACTCGAATTCCAGCATCTTGGACGCCTCTTTCATTTCTTTCTCCAGCTTGGCGATTTCGGCGGCACGCTCCTGGTCGGTCAGCTTGCGCTTCCTGCCCTTGTCGGTGTCGCCCTCCGCGGTCTTGGAAATCTCCAGCACCTCCCGGACGCCCTTGATGATGGTCTTGGGGACGATGCCATGTTCCTTGTTGAAGTTGTCCTGAATCGTGCGGCGGCGCTCCGTCTCGTCGATGGCCGCCCGCATGGAGGGCGTGACCTCATCGGCATACATAATCACCAAGCCCTCAGCGTTCCGGGCGGCGCGGCCGATGGTCTGAATGAGGGAGGTCTCGGAGCGGAGGAAGCCCTCCTTGTCCGCGTCCAGGATGGCGACAAGGGAGACCTCCGGCAGATCCAGACCCTCCCGCAGGAGGTTGATGCCCACCAGAACGTCAAATTCGCCCAGCCGCAGATCCCGGATGATCTCCATCCGTTCGATGGTCTGCACGTCGGAGTGCATATACCGCACCCGGATACCGGCGTTTTTGAAAAACTCCGTCAGATCCTCCGCCATCTTCTTGGTGAGCGTCGTCACCAGCACCCGCTCGTTCTTTTCGGCGCGCGCTCTGATCTCGTCCATCAGGTCGTCGATCTGTCCCGTGACGGGCCGGACCTCCACCTTGGGGTCCAGCAGGCCGGTGGGGCGGATGACCTGCTCCACCACCTGGTCCGCCCGCTCCCGCTCATAGGGGCCGGGGGTGGCGGAGACGAACACTGCCTGGCCGATACGCTCCTCAAATTCCTCAAATTTCAGGGGGCGGTTATCGTAGGCACAGGGCAGGCGGAAACCGTAATGCACCAAGCTGTCCTTCCGGGCGTGGTCGCCGTTGTACATAGCCCGCACCTGGGGCAGTGTCACATGGCTCTCGTCCACGAACAGCAGAAAATCGTCGGGGAAGAAGTCCAGCAGGGTCATGGGAGCCGACCCGGCGGGGCGCTCAGATATAATGCGGGAGTAGTTCTCGATGCCGGAGCAGTAGCCCAGCTCCGCCATCATCTCCATGTCGTATTCCGTGCGCTGGCGGATGCGCTGGGCCTCCACCAGCTGGTCGTTTTCGGTAAAGACCTTGACCTGTTCTTCCATCTCTTTGCGAATTTCCCCGATGGCCCGGTCCATCTTGTCCTTGGTGGTGACGTAATGGCTGGCGGGGTAGATGGCAATGTGGTTCAGCACCCGGTTCACGGAGCCGGTGATGGGGTTGAAATCGGAAATGCGGTCGATCTCGTCCCCGAAGAACTCCACCCGAATGGCATGGTCCTTGTAATAGGCAGGGTACAGCTCCACGGTGTCGCCCCGGACCCGGAACATGTTCCGCTCGAAAGCAATGTCGTTCCGCTCATAGCGAATCTCCACCAGACGGCGCAGCAGCTCGTCCCGCTCCCATTCCGCCCCCACCCGGAGGGACACCACCAGCTTGGCGAAGTCATCCGGCTCGCCCAGGCCGTAGATGCAGGAGACAGAGGACACCACGATGACGTCCCGCCGCTCCAGCAGGGCGCAGGTGGCGCTGAGCCGCAGGCGGTCGATCTCCTCGTTGGTGGAGGCATCCTTGGCGATATAGGTGTCGGTGTGGGGGATATAGGCCTCGGGCTGGTAGTAGTCGTAATAGGAAACAAAATACTCCACAGCGTTGTTGGGGAAAAACTCCTTGAACTCCGCGCAGAGCTGGGCCGCCAGGGTCTTGTTGTGGGCCAGCACCAACGTGGGACGCTGAACCTGCTCAATGACCTTGGCCATGGTGAAGGTCTTGCCGGAACCGGTGACGCCCAGCAGCACCTGCTCCTTCAACCCGTTCTCGATGCCCTCCGCCAGGGCGGCGATGGCCTCCGGCTGGTCACCACTGGGCTTATATTCAGATACAACTTCAAATTTCGGCATATGGTTCTCCATCAATTCGCAATATAACCCGAGTCGGCCATGGATACGAAATCTCCGTCGGCCACGATGATGTGGTCCGTCAGTGCCACGCCAACAACGGCCAAGGCCGTCTTCGCCCGGTCCGTGGCGGCGTAGTCATCCCGGGAGGGCAGAGCTACGCCGCTGGGGTGGTTGTGGGCCAGAACGACAGAGCTGGCGCCGGTGAGCAGGGCGTTTTCCACCAGGCGGCGGATGTCCAGGTCCGCCGATGCCACACCGCCCTCCCCCAGCTTCTTGCAGGCCAGGAGCTTGCCCTTGCGGTCCAGGCAGAGCTGGTAGACCACCTCGTTCTTCTCCCCCGCAAACCGCTCCAGCAGGTAGGCACCCACCCGCTCCACGGAGCTGAGCACCGTTTCCTGCTCCGCGTCGGACAGCCTGGCCTTGCGGTAGAGCTGGGGCGCCAGCTTCAGCAAAATCGCGGCGCTCTCCCCGACGCCCTCCACCTTTTTCAGGTCCTCCACCGGGGCGGTGAGGACGGCGGACAGGGAGCCGTACCGCTCCATCAGGGCGTGGGCGATGGGGTTGGTGTCCTTCCGGGGAATGGCGTAGTACAGCAGCAGCTCCAGGGCCTCGTGGTCCGCGAAGGCGTCCAGGCCGCTCTTCAAAAAGCGCTGCCGCATCTTCTCTCTGTGTCCGTCATGGATACCCACCGGGAACTCCCTCCTCCGGCCTGGGGCCGCGTGATTTTCGGAATATTGTATTATATCACGGGACCGCACTCTCCCACAAGGTATTTTTCCAATTCCAGTTTGCTTTTATGATACCATCCCCCAATCCGAAATGCAGCATTTGTTCTATATTTTTATTTCAAATATCAGCACCTACCCAGACTGTTTCTCCACTGCCGAAAATCCGGCTCCACGGGTTGACACGATGAAAAATTTGGCATAATATAAATACAAAGAAACGGAAAACTACATACGTCCGGTAGGTAAGGCTACCACAAGGATACGGGTTGCTGCCGCGAAGTGATGGAGACATCACAAGATGGTTTGAACAGGCGATATCGAACACGAAGGTATCATCTAACGCAACTACACTGCCTTGTGATGCTAAAGCTTGAACGGTCGGGAAAACGGCGCGCCGTTTTCCGGCAAGGAAGGGTTCTCCATTCGTACCGGACGGGACGATTGGAGAGCTTTGTTTTTTGATTATGTCAGGAAAGGAGGTCCCGCACTGTGTTTGAACTGGAAAATGAACGGACGGAGCTGTTGGAGCAAATCGAGGAGATGATCCAGCGAAAACGGTATGCCCCGCTGCGGGACCTGCTGCTGCCCCTGGAGGCGGCGGACATCGCCTCCCTCTTCGGAGAGTTGGACGAGGAGCGTCTGCCCCTGGTATTCCGCCTGCTGCCCAAGGAGCTGGCGGCGGAGGTATTCGTGGAGCTGGACTCCGACGAACAGGAAATGCTGATCCGGGGCTTTTCCAACACTGAGCTGAAAGAGGTGCTGGACGAGCTGTATCTGGACGATACCGTGGATATCGTGGAGGAAATGCCCGCCAATGTGGTCAAACGCATTCTGAAGCACTCCGACCCTGAGACCCGGAAGAGCATCAACGAGATTTTAAAATATCCCGACGACTCCACCGGCAGCATCATGACCACGGAGTTCGTGGATTTAAAGGAGACCATGACGGTGGAGGACGCCTTCAAGCGCATCCGCCGCACCGGCCCCGATAAAGAGACCATCAACCTCTGCTACGTCATTGATGACCACCGTCACCTCATCGGCCTGCTGTCCATCCGGACGCTGCTGCTGGCGGAGGACGACGACGTCATCGGCGATATCATGGAGCGGAACTTCATCTCCGTCCAGACCCTGGACGACCAGGAGACCACCGCCCAAGCCCTGAGCAAGTACGACTTCCTGGCCCTGCCGGTGGTGGACACGGAAAACCGCCTGGTGGGCATCGTCACCGTCGACGACGCCATGGACGTTATCGAGGAGGAGACCACCGAGGATATCGAGCTGATGGCGGCTATGCTGCCCTCCGACAAGCCCTACCTCAAGACCGGCGTGTTCGAGACCTGGAAGGCCCGCACACCCTGGCTGATGATTCTGATGCTCTCCGCCACCTTTACCGGCATCATCCTCACCCACTTTGAGGACGCCCTCATGTCCTGCGCCATTCTGACCTCCTTCGTGCCCATGCTGTCCGGTACCGGTGGCAACAGCGGTACCCAGGCCTCCACCGCCATCATCCGTGCCCTGTCTCTGGGGGAGGTGCGGTTCTCCGATTCCCTCCAGGTGCTGTGGAAGGAGTTCCGGGTGTCCATCTGCTGCGGTCTCTGCCTGGCCGCCGCCAACTTCGGCAAAATGATGCTGATTGACCGCTGGCTGATGCACAACCCCGCTGTGACGCCCATGGTGGCGCTGGTGGTCTGCGCCACGCTGATTGGCACGGTGGTCTGCGCCAAGCTGGTGGGCTGCACCTTGCCCATTCTGGCGGAAAAGGTGGGGTTTGACCCCGCGGTGATGGCTTCACCTTTTATCTCCACCATTGTGGACTCCCTGTCCCTGCTCATCTACTTCCGGTTCGCCACGCTGCTGCTTGGTATCTGAACCATATTTTTTCAAAAACGGAGCTGCCCGCGCAGCTCCGTTTTTTTGCATAGTTTTGTCGGCGCGGCGTACACTACCTACCGGCGAAAGCCAAAATTCTTTCAACCGGGAGGTCTTTGACCATGATGAAGGACTACACCAACAGCGGCTGCGACTGCACCCCTAACCAGAGCATCAAGTGCACCGTGAACAACTGCGCCCACCACTGCCAGGATTCCAACTACTGCGGCCTGGACGCCATCCAGGTCGGCACCCACGAAACCAACCCCACTGAGATCAAATGCACCGACTGCGAGAGCTTCAAGCTGAAATAAAAGCCCTTGCCCGGAGGAACGGCTCAGGCCGTTCCCTACATAGTCAGGGGGTGGTACCGTGGATTCCAAAATTCCTGCCCGGATCGCTGGCGGGGCAGCGGGGCTGGCCAACGGGCTGTTCGGCGGCGGAGGCGGGATGGTGTTCCTGCCCATTCTCTCCCGGTTCGGCAATTTGGAGCAGCGAAAGCTGTACGCCACCTGCGTGGGCGTCATCTTCCCGGTATGCGCGGTGTCCGCCGGGGTGTACCTCTGGAGGGGCGGCATATCCTGGGGCACCGCCCTGCCGTATCTCGGGGGCGGCCTCATCGGTGGGTGGCTTGGCGGAAAGCTGTATGGAAAAGTGTCCACAAAGCTCCTGAAATGGCTGTTTGCCGCCTTTCTCTTTTACGCGGGGGTGAAATATCTGCTGTGACGGAATGGCTCCTTCCCTTTCTCTGCGGCCTGGGGGCCAGCATCATCTCCGCCTGGGGCGTGGGCGGCGGCACCTTGCTGCTGCTGGTGATGACACTGTTCCTGGGGGTGGACCAGCGGACCGCCCAAGGCGTGAACCTGCTGTTTTTCCTCCCCACCGCTGCCAGCGCCCTGGTCTGCCACTGGCGGGGTGGCTATCTGGACAAGCCCACGCTGAAAAATGCCGTGCCCTGGGCCGTGGCCGCCGCTCTGCTGGGGGCCTGGGTTGCCACCACCCTGGATGTGGAGGTCCTGCGAAAGCCTTTCGGCGTCTATCTGCTGCTCTCCGGCGTCAGCCTTGTCTGGCCCCGGAAGGCGCAATGAAACACGCCTGCCGCAAACGCGGCAGGCGTGTTGTTTATTCGGTTTCGTCCACGGATTCCCGCAGGAAGAGGGTCACTTCCACCGTCTCTCCGTCCCGCCAGAGGGTCATGGTCAGCTCGTCGCCCAGGCGCTTGTGCCGCCGGACCCACAGCAAATCGCCGCTGGTCTCCAGGACATGGCCCTCGGCAGAGGTCACATAGTCCCCCACCCGGATACCGGCCCGGTCAGAGGCGCCGCCGGGCGTGACCTCCACGACCTCCAGTCCCCGTACCCCGTCGGCAAGCCGGGTGGCCTCCAGCCGGACGGACAGGCCCAGCAGGGGCTGGGGCAGGACTTCTCCCACCGCCAGCAGGTCGTCCACCACCCGGTCCATGGTGGCGGAGGGAATGGCGAAGCCCAGGCCCTCGATGCTGACATAGCTGGAGCTCATTTTGATGACGTTCAGGCCCACCACCTGGCCGTACTCGTTGATGAGGGGGCCGCCGGAGTTGCCGGAGTTCAGGGCGGCGTTAGTCTGAATGAGGGTCATCATGCGGCCGTCCACCAGGACCTCCCGGTCCACGGCGGAGACGATGCCGTCAGTCATGGTGCCCCACAGCTCATAGCCCAGGGGGTTGCCGATGGCATACACCGTGTCGCCCACGGTCAGCAGGTCGGATTCGCCGAATTCGGCGGCAGGAAGCCCCTGGTCATCCACCTTCAGCACCGCCAAGTCGCTCACCGGGTCTCCGGCCACGTAGGAGGCGGGATACCCTGCCCCGGTGTCCAGGGCGATATAGCAGTCGGAGCCGCCCTCCACCACATGGTAGTTGGTGAGGATATAGCCGTCCTCCGTGAAGATGACTCCGGTGCCCAGAGAAGCCCGGCTGCCCACCTGCACCATCACCTGCACCACCGAGGGGTTCACCTTGCGGTAGACCTCCTGGGCGCTCAGAGGCTCGCCGTGTTCCCGCAGGACATCCAGCTCCACGCCCTGGCCGGTGGGCCAAGGCTGTATGGTGACCTCGTCCGGTTCCAGCTCATCGATGATCTCGCCGTAATACTCCTCAAAGCGGTCATGCCGGATATCGCCGCCATCGTCCCATATCCAGTACAGGACAAGGGCCGCTGCCGCCAGCACTGCCGCCACGCAGAGGCAGCCGACAAAAATCCACAGCCCTCTGCGCTTCTTCCGTTTGGCAGGCGCCGGGGCTTCCCGCCGTTCCGTCCGACGGATGCCGGGCAGGGGCCGGGTATAGACCTCCACCACCTCCCGGGGGTCCGGGCGGCGGTAGGTCTCCACCACTTCGACGGGCAGACGCCGGGTTTCCTCATGTTCGTTCATAGTGCCTCATTCCGTGGTCAGGGAGAAGGAGAAAGTAGTCACGCCGTTCTCACTGGTCACATTGATGTGTTCCCGGTGCTGTTCCAGGATGGTTTTGACGATGTACAGGCCCAGCCCCACACCGTCCTTGTCCTCGCTGCGGGACTTGTCGCTTTTGTGGAACCGCTCGAACAGCAGCGGCAGCTCCTCGGCAGGGATGGTGTCGCCCAGGTTCCGCACGGTGACACGGGCCTTGCCGTCGATATTCGCCACGCCCAGGTACAGGGTAGAGCCCTCCCGGGCGAATTTCGCCGCGTTTTCCAGCAGGTTGTAGATGACCTGGGTGATCATGTCGTTGTCACCCAGGACCAGGATGGGCTCCTCGGGAATATCCGCGTCCACATCCAGGTGCCGGTCGTTGATCTTCTTCTCCATGGAGATCAGCACCCGGCGCATACTCTCGCAGATGTCGAAGTGGCCGCCGCTGCGCAGGGGGTCGATGGCCTGGAGCTGGCTGACGTCCAGCATCCGCCGCACCATGCGGCTGAGGCGGCGGCTCTCGTTCGAGATGATCTGCAGGTACTGCCGCTCGTTTTCCGGCGGGATGGTGCCGTCCAGGATGCCGTCGGTATAGCCGGCGATGGTGGTCATAGGCGTTTTCAGCTCATGAGAGATGTTGGCAATGAACTCCCGGCGCTGACGTTCCGTCTGCTGGAGGCTCTCCGCCATGTTGTTGAAAGAGGCTGCCAGCTCGCCGATCTCATCGTCCCGGCCGTAGTCGTTCATGCGGATGTCAAAGTTGCCCTCGGCGTACTGCCGGGTGGCCGCCGCCATTTCCCGGATGGGCTGGATCTGGCGCATGGTGGTGACAGAGGACGCCATGAAGGAGATCATCAGCACCACCAGGGCCGTCATGAAGAACAATCCGATAAAGCCCTGCCACATGGAGTTCAGGGAGGAGGTCGTAGACACGGCGAACACCTCGCCCACCGTCTCGCCGCTCTCCGGGTTCACGGCGGGCACGCCCACCACGAAGCGCTTGTTTTGATACAGGCCATTCAGGTCGTCCCGGTGGGCAGTGGAGCCCTTTTCCATGATCTCCCGGGTCATGGATTCCGGCATGGTGATCACCATGCCCTCCAGCTCCCCGTCCGTGGACAGCAGCACATGGCCCTCCTCGTCGCAGATCAGAAACTGCAGGTCGGATACCATGGCGGCGAAGGACACCAGCTTTTGAAAATCACTGTCGTCCCGCAGTTCCTCGATGGAGAGATACCGTCCGCTCTCCAGATAGCTGATGGACAGCCGGCTCATCACGGTGGCCCGGCTGTTGATCTCCTCGCTTTTCTGGTTCCGGGCATAGTTGTAGCTCAGGCAGAAGAAGGAAACGCCCAGCAGCAGCAGCGTCAGCAGCACCATGCCGACCGTGACGAACATCTGCCGCCAGTACAGGCCCCGGAACCGGTGGTTTTGATTTTTCATCCTTCCGCCTTCTCCGCCTGCTTGGCGCCGCCCAGCTCAAACTTATAGCCAACGCCCCACACCGTCTTCAGCGCCCACTGGTCGGAGACGTTCTCCACCTTTTCCCGCAGGCGCTTGATGTGGACGTCCACGGTGCGGCTGTCACCGAAATAGTCGAAGCCCCACACCTCGTCCAGCAGTTGGTTGCGGGTATAGACCCGGTTGGGAGTGGCTGCCAGATGATACAGAAGCTCCAGTTCCTTGGGCGGGGTATCGATCTTCTTCCCATCCACGATCAGCTCATAGGAGTCCAGGTCGATGACCAGCTTGTCGAAGGTCAGCCGCTTGCTGGTGTCGTTGGGGATCTCCGTCCGCCGCAGGACGGCGTTGATGCGGGCAATGAGCTCTTTCATCTCAAAGGGCTTGACGATGTAGTCATCCGCGCCCATTTCCAGACCCTGGATGCGGTCGAACACCTCGCTCTTGGCGGTGAGCATGATGATGGGCACCTTGCTGGTCTCCCGGATCTTGGCGCACACCGCCCAGCCGTCCATCACAGGCAGCATGATGTCCAGCAAAATCAGGTCCGGCACTTCCTTTTGAAATTCCTCAATGGCGCGTCCGCCGTCTCCGGCGATGCGGACGTCGAAGCCCTCCTTCACCAGATACATATGGATGAGGTCGGAAATATTATGATCGTCCTCTACCACCAAAATGTTGCGGCCCATAGCATTCCCTCCAAAGATTCACTGTTTTGCACTTTCCATTATACCCGCTGACCGGGCGGGATGTTGAATTTTCTGTAAATAGTGTGCCGGAACACCGGAAGCAGGCAAAGCACCAGCGCAGGCCCCTGTCCTCTTTGTTCTGAATGGTTTATTTTATCATATTTCCGCCGTTTTTGTAAAGTCTCAGCCGGGTAGGTCGGGGCTGTACGGCTCCACGGTGACGCCGGTATAATAGTGGGTCAGGATCTCCCGGTAATCCGCGCCGTCAGCGGCCATCTGATTGGCGCCGTACTGGCTCAGGCCCACGCCGTGGCCGTAGCCGGTAACATAGAAAACCAGCTTCCCATTCTGGACTTCCCAATCAAAGCAGGCGGAGCGCAGCCCCAGGGCTGTCCGCACCTGGGTGCCCTTCACCGTGACGCCGCCCGCCTCCACCGTCTCCACGCTGCCCGCGCTGTCAGTGACGGCATTTCGCAGCCAGCCATCCACCGGGCCGGAAAAGTCCGCCTCCGGCGCGACCGCCAGCAGCTTCTCCCTGAATTCCGCCGCCGGGAACTCCACGCGGCTGTAATAGTTGGGGATGGCCTCCCCCTCCTCCGGGGAATCCACCGCCTGGAGGTAGGGCAGGTCGTTCAGCCACACCTGGCCCGCCGCCCGGGTCAGCCCGGCGGAGGAGGAATGGAATACCGCCAGAATGGGCACGCCGCCGTAGAGGATGGTCTCGCCGTCCGTGGAAGTCACGGCGTTTTCCACCTTTTTCTCATAGGTGTCGGCGTTTTCCCCCCAGTTGGCCCGGGCCCGGTCTTCGCTGATATACGCTTGGCAGCAGGTGGAGTCTGTGCAGATATTCGCTTCCCCGCCGTGGTTCCCGCCGGTCTGTATTTTATAGATGGTATAGGTCCGGGCAGCCACCGCCTGGGCTTTCAGGGCCTCCTCTTCAAAGGACGCAGGCATCTCCGCCCGCACCACACCCACCAGGTAGGTGCCCAGGTCCATTTCCTCCACGGTATCGCCGTTTTTGACCTTTAAAACCGTTTGACTGTCCAAATCGCCACTGACAAAGGGCTCGCCCTCCGTCTCGTCCATCGGCGGCTCCCGGGTGAGCAATTCCGAGCGGAAGGGTACGATGACCAGCATCGGCAGGATGAACAGCGCCGCCAGAAGCACCGCCGACACGGCGACGCTCTCCCTGACACCTCGTTTCATGGGTCTCCTCCTTTGCACAGGTTGTCCCTCCAATCTATGCGCCCCACGGGCGGAAAATGCGGCCCGGCATGGACAAACGCGGGGATACGTGCTATACTATAAGCCGCATTGATTATCCGAAAGGGTCGTTTTGATATGAAAAAGAATCTTGCTCTGCCCGCGCTGGCCGTTTTCGGCGGCGCCGCGGCATTTCTCCCGCGGCTGCTGCAAAGCCGCACCGGCTTCGAGCTGGACACCGGCCTGCCCATTCCCGGCAATCTCCCTGGGCTTGCATTGGTTATCCTGCTGGTGCTTCTGGCTGCGGTCATCTGCGTCCTGGTGGGAAAGCTGCCCAAGGAACAGGACCCCGGCCCCACCTTTCCCGCGGACTTTTCCACCACCGAGCCAAAGCTGCTGATGCTGCCGGTGATGGGCGTACTGCTCACCGCCCTGTCCGGACTGGTGGACCTGGCTCAGGGGCTGGGCATCGTCCTGCCCGGCGCGCCGGGCCTGGATGACACCTACGTGCTGACCGCCGACATGGAGGTCTGGGTCTCTGGCCCCTCTTTCTCCCACACAGCCATGCTTCTGATGGGCCTGCTGTCCCTGATCTCCGCCGCCGGGCTGTTTCTGGCGGTGATGGCCTGCCGCCCCCGGGAAGACCGCAAGCCCATCCCCGGCACAGTCCTACTCATCGCCCCGGCAGCCCTGGTCGTCCGGCTGGTGCTGACCTACCGGACGTATTCCGTGGACCCCGCCCTGGAGGCATATTATGTCGAACTGCTGGCACTGGTATTCCTGGCACTGGGCTTTTACCGCCTGTCCTCCTTTGCCTTCCAGGCAGGCCGGACCCGGCGCTTCGCCCTGTACGCATCTCCTGCCGTAGTGCTGTCTCTGGCAGCGCTGGCGGACGCCAGCGCTGCAAACCTGTCCGCCCCCCTGCTGTACTTAGGCGGCGGGCTGACCCTGCTGGGTTTCCTGCTGCTGCGACTGTGCCGCCCCGCCGGGGACTATGAAGCCCATCATAGCACAAGTGAGGAATGAAGGCCACCTGTTTTCGGCAGAAGGCGACAACAACAGCGTAGTAAATCTTTAGAAAAACAGCCAACAAGCCAACCTTTCGGTTGGCTTGTTGGCTATTTTTTGGAAGATTGGATGAAAAGAAGTTTTGTCTCTTGCAATTCTTAAGATACAGGAGAGTTGTTAACCAAACCAGCACCAATTGTTACAAAAGTCTTAAATCAGGAAAATTCTTTATGTCAACTTATTTCTCCTGCCGCAGCCCTGCGAAAAAATCCGCCAGCACGGTCCGGCACTCCTCCGCCAGGATACCGCCCACCAGGGCGGGCCGGTTGGGGAATTGCTCCATGAACAGATTGGTCACGCCGCCGCAGGCGCCGCAAGCAGCATCCCGGGCGCCGTACCACACCCGGCGAACCCGAGCGTTGAGGATAGCCCCGGCGCACATGGGGCATGGCTCCAGGGTGACGTACAGCTCGCAGTCGTCCAGCCGCCAGGTGCCTAAGGCTGCGTTGGCCTGGGCGATGGCCTCCATCTCCGCGTGGGAGGCGGTGGCCTGCTTTTCCTCCCGGCGGTTCCGGCCCCGGCCCACGATCTCGCCCTCCCGGACGATGACGCAGCCCACGGGCACCTCTCCCGCCGCCGCGGCCTCCCGGGCCAGGGCCAGAGCTTCTTTCATATACTGTTCCTGTTCTGTCAGCATCGTGTTTCCTCCCGCTGTATAAAAGCTGGCATATTTGTCCAAACTTCCCATAAGCTGTATCACTGGGAGGGACATCCATGAAATCCATTTTTTCCAAGAAATCAAAGCCCGATCCAGAATTGCTGGCGCTGAGAGCCGAATTGCAGGAGGCACAGGGCGAGCTGTCCCTGGCATACCACCGCTTTGACCAGGCCCTGGACCCGGAGCTGGTGGAGTCCTGCGTCTATCAGATCAGCGCCGTCAAAGCCCGTTGCAATTACCTTATCCGGGCCATCAAGGCCCGGGAACCGGAAGCCGCGGCAGCCCTAGGCCGCACCATGAGCCGCCGCACCTGCGGCGAGGACGAAGAAGGAGACGCCCTATGGACCTGAATCAAACCGTCATCGCCGTCCTGCTGGGCGGCTTTTTCCTCATCGCCCTCATCCGGGTGTTCCGCACGCCCCTGCGGCTGGCGCTGAAGCTGCTATGCAACACTCTTCTGGGATTCCTGGCCTTGTGGGTGGTCGGCCTGACCTCCGGCTTCACCGGCATCGCTCTGGGGCTGAACCTGTGGAACGCCCTGGTCATCGGCGTGCTGGGCCTGCCGGGGTTCGTGCTGCTGCTGTTGGTACAGTGGGTGTTGTAGCTACATAGCCCGGAGGGATACTTCTCCCTCCAATTCTTTTTATCTGAATTTCAAAAATCAATTTTGAGAATTCAAGAGATAACGAGAGATATTAAAAGAAATCAGGAGCTTTCTTCGGAATAAATTAAATTCTTGTTGACAGGGCTTGTTGCCTGTGGTATAAGTATCCTTGCTCCGATTTTACCCCGGAGCACTTGATTTGTAAAGCACATGCAAATATATGATACGGAGGAAACACCATGTCCACTTTTATGGCAAACAAGGCCAACATTGAGCGTAAGTGGTACATCCTGGACGCCGCCGGCAAGCCCCTGGGCAAGACCGCTGTCCGGGCTGCTGACCTGCTGCGCGGCAAAGGCAAAGTCACTTACACCCCCCACGCTGACTGCGGCGACAACGTCATCATCATCAACGCCGGCAAGGCTGTCCTGACCGGTAAGAAGGGCACCCAGAAGATGTACCGCACCCACTCCGGTTGGGTCGGCGGTCTGAAGGAGACCCCCTACCGCATCCTGATGCAGGAGAAGCCCGATGTCGCAATGCGCGTGGCGATCAAGGGTATGCTGCCCAAGAACACCATTGCCAAGGATTCTCTGAAGCGCCTGCACATCTACGCTGACGCCAACTACGAGCAGCAGGCCCAGAAGCCCGTCGCTCTGGACGTCGAATAAGGAGGAGTAAGAGAATGTATCAGTCTAAGAAGCCTTATCTGTATGGTACCGGCCGCCGGAAGTCCTCCGTGGCCCGCGTCCATCTGTTCCCCAACGGCACCGGTTCCATCACCATCAACGGCCGTGACATCGACGAGTATTTCGGTCTGGACACCCTGAAGATGGTGGTCCGTCAGCCCCTGGAGGCCACCGGCAACACCGGCAAGATGGATATCGTTGCCACCGTCACCGGCGGCGGCGTTTCCGGCCAGGCCGGCGCCCTGCGCCACGGCATCGCCCGCGCCCTGCTGCTGGCCAGCGAGGACAACCGTCCCATCCTGAAGAAGGCCGGTTTCCTGACCCGCGATCCTCGTATGAAGGAGCGTAAGAAGTACGGCCTGAAAGCCGCCCGTCGTGCTCCCCAGTTCTCCAAGCGCTGATTTTGTTATCAGTTACCCCGGAAAACTTCGGTTTTCCGGGGTTTTCTTATGTCAAAAGTTACGATACCTAAATCTAAGGGGTCTATTTTTTCAAAAAGCACACCACAATATATTGTGGTGCGTAACCTTTTATAGCACAATTTTTGAGGTTAAATTTGCGGTGGGAAGCCTTTTTTTGAGGGTTTGAGGTTAAATTTGCGGTGGGAAAACCGCCCAGAAATTGGTATCCGCACATCTAATCACGACTCTGTTTTTCTTCATCCTGCGTTCTATGGATAATGAGCAATGGTTTGTTCTTCGCTCTGAATCTCGAATGATCGTCCCCCATCTGAAAACAGAATTTGAGCGCAGAAAAAGGGCCGTTGCAGAATTTGGCATTCTGCAACGGCCCACTCCATTAAAAAATCAGTTTTGCCTTCTTAGGCTTCCTCGCATACTTCTCTCGCGGCTCACTCTCAATCCGCTCCCAGTATTGTTCAATGTGTTTTCTGGTAAACTGAACCTTACCGCCTGGGCAGGACTGATAGTATCCAATTTTCTTGTTCTCACGCATTTTGTCCAAGGTAGTTAGCGATACTCCAAGAATGGCCGCTGTCTCTCTTCGATTAAACAGTTCCATCGTTACTTGCTCCTTCAAAAGTATGGATTTGTGGGCAAATGCCCCTTCACTATAAATGGAGAAAAAGGTGGGGCAAATGAAACCCCCTAATGGCAAATTAGTTCAAATTAGTTTTCTTCGGGACGGTTACAGTCAGGAAGTTTGAAGAATACTCGTACTCCAGGATGGGGGCCGCTCAGGAGTTCATCAACTACAATAACGCCAGCCCCGCAATCAACTTCAAAGGAAGCTGCGTTATCTGTTGTTTCATTGGCTGCATTGTCTTCGTTTCTTAAAGAGAAACGCTTTCTGCCGGCGAATCGTTCCCGGAGGTGAAAAATCTGTAATTCAAGCTCCGCAATTATTTGCTCTGCTTCTCTTTCCGTGTACTCATACGATGCTGGCTCAGCGCAATTCCCGAGCTTCTTTAGATCCTTGATGATGCCTGTCATTCTCTTTTCGACAATACGCCGAAATCTCTCATGTTTGACTTCATTCATGCCAGAGCCTCCTCCCGTTCCACAATCTCTGAGGCTTCGGTAGATTCCTCATTACAGACCCCATTTTCGCTCGTTTCTGCGCTCTCCCTGTCCATTTCCAGCGTGGAGATGGCTGTTATAGGGAACACATCATAATTGCCTTCAGAAGCGCTGGAAAGGCCGCAGGAGGCCAAGAAACTCTCTTGCGCCACCGGCGCAAGGTCAGAAAAGTAGATTTCAAACATTTTCTTCGTCCTCCTGCAATGCGCGTTCGATGTCGTTCTCAGCGAACTTCAGAGCCATGAGTTCCTTTTTGGAGAAGCCAAGTTCCACTAATCTTTCGACAACCCGATACCCATGGCCGCCTTCATCATTGACTTTTTCATCAATGAGTATGTTCAGCAATTCCATTGTCCGATCCGGGTCAATTTGTTCCCATTTGCCCTTGCAGTTCAAAAATGCTGATACGAGTTCATCTGCCTTAACTTCGACAGTTGCCGGCTCCATCGTTTCCTCAAAGCTATCCTCTGACAGCTCAAAATACGGATGATCGACCTGCGGATCAAAGGTATCAAACCGTTTCTCCGGCAGGCCAACCAGATGGGGGATAAAGTATTCTCCTTCATCCAAACATTCCAGGACAACAGCGACTTGTTCAGCGGAAATAGTTCCTTGGATAACACACTCATTATGGACTTTGTAGTTATCAGCGTCACGATATAAATAGTTGATTTTCGTATTCATGCCATCAATTCCTTTCACGCTCGTTCGTAAGTTACCTCGGTCAATAGACCAGTTTCATCATATCTGCGTAACTCCACCCAGTTATGATGTGTCTCTTCCATAATCAAGAATCCTACTCCTTCCTGACGCATGATCACGATATCACCGCTGGTGTAGAGACCGCTTGGGAAGTTTAATAAATCTTTCACTGTCATATCAGCACTCATCTCCGCAAAAAGGTCGCCGTTGCTCATGAAGTGCAACAGCGACCTTACTGATTTTATGATGCCCTTGCCTCCTTGAAAGAGAGCAGCAGGTCATCAATCCCTTTGTATTTTTCATCCCAGGCAATTGGTGTCATCTCAAATCCGGCATCGCTGCCTTCCTGTAATACCCGCTGTCGTGCATTCCGCACATTTTCATTGATCAGGGCATCCATGTCGAAAGCGACGATGATCCGGTTGATATGAACGGTGGCCAACTCCTTGAGCAGTCTACGGAACTGATTGATATTGCCCACACCAGTTAGGCCAACAAAGCATCTGGGTTGGCCAAGCGCATTCGATAGGTGCTGAGCAATATCTGCCTTCATGACGCCTTCAGTTAGATAGACCGCATCAGAATCATGTGTGCCTGCGAAATGTGGACAACAGGATGCGGTTGTACCGTAATACTTATCAACACTGGTGAGATTGTTAAATTTGGAGTTGTAGGGCCGATCCAGGCGAATCTGAATGGCCTCAATCTCTCCGATCATATTCCGGTCTGGGATCATAATACCCGAAGCCCTGATATCCAATTTCCAACTGCCAGTCTCGCGATCACGGTAGAAACCTGGAACACCTTCCAATTCACAACCGCGCTCCAGAAGCTCCGCAACAATGCGCCCCGACCGCACCGCAGGTGTGGTTCGATACCCAAGTTGGTCAATTGCATCGCCAGAGAGTCCCCGCATAAGCAGGGACTCTCTGTGCATAGACCCAAGGGTGAGCAGAGAGAGGAGATTTCTGTAAGTATTATCGCGGATATTGGATGGAGCCAACTCAGCTTCCGGTGTTACAATCCTCTGATCTCGGGGAGTGTCATTAAGCTTTCTTCTTCGGATGTCCTCTCCGGACTGAAAAATACGGCACAACTCCTCATAGGCTGCTGCCATGCTGATGTTCGTGGCTGCGGCATACAAGTGAAGCACACCCCCGCCTTCGCCACATCGGTTGCAGCGAAACACATTCTTATCCAGTTTGACATTCAGGTGTGCTTTTCTGTCAGCGCAAAATGGGCATCTGCAATGGAGCTGCGTTCCAGTGTCACGAATCACCTGGATACTGAGCAAATCCACTACATCCCGAATGCTGCATGGCAGCTCGTCACGGAAACCCATTGTGTTTCACCTCCCATCTGCCAAACCAGCCCGTCAGCTGGCCATTTTACTGGCTGCATCGACAAGCAGGATTGCCCCGGCCTTCAGAGCCAGATTCCGACCCGAATAGTTTTTGACATACCACTCCAAATCGCTCGGCTTTCGCAGAGCGAGTTCGCCCAGGGTGTTGCCCTTGTAGTAGCCGACATCAATACGCACATTCTTCGCCTCTTCCAGCGTCATGGAGTTCAGATAGTCCTCCAGCGTGACAGGCTCCTGCATTTTGGGAGCAGCAGCAGGGGCTGGGGCAGTAGCAGGTGCCGGCTGCGGCATAGAAACCGTGGCAGCCGTTTGAACAGCACCGGTCTGCTTCGTTTCATGTTTGACCTGGCTTGCCACTCCCGTCTCTTCGGAGCAGTCTTCTTCAACCGCACCGAGATCCAAAGGCGCATCCACCATAATATCGCCAAACATATCGGCAGCACCGCAGAACTGCGTACCGTATCCGGCAGCGGCAAGCACTCGGCCCATCGCTGCGGTTTCCGCCGTTTCAAGATAGCGGTCACCAAAGCGTTCCTGGGTCACAAATCTCTGAGCGCTGGACTTAGCCACATACTGATCCGGGGCATCGCCTCGATCCGCATAGAGCTTGCAGCAGACTACCGCCGATTTATCATCCACATGGATGATCTCGGAGTCGATCTTCCCGTTGGGCCTGTGAAGCCGGAACCACAGGAGCCGGTACTTGACATCCAAATAAAGGCTCATAGTGCCATCCTCATTGGGCAGCTGCCGTGTAAAGTCCGCAGGGTTGAAGTTGTCTACCGCATTGATCGTTGGGATAATTCGCGCATTGTTTTCCGTCATTTGTATTGAACCTCCAATCATAGTCGGCGCAAGGAGGCAAAATGCCTCCTTGACGCCGCTTTTTAACACGCTCTTTTTTGAACTTCTCTGTTGAGATAGGCCACGATACGATCCGCAAACACCGTGTTTCGCTTATCCACATCGCTCCGGTGAATTGCCATGTAGACCGCCTGCCGCTGTCCAATCAGGATCACTTTCTCTTTTGCGCGGGAAATGGCTGTATAAAGCAAATTCCGCCGCAGCATGATGTAGTGTTCCTTCATCAGCGGGATGATAGCGGTTGGCACCTCTGTTCCTTGGCTCTTGTGGATCGTGATGCAATAAGACCAGTCAACATCATCCATTAAGTCTTCGCTATAGGTGATAGCCCGACCGTCGAACAGCTTAATGTCAATCTGAACCTCACCATCGTCATCTTTGTAGATGCGTTCGATGACGCCCACATCTCCATTGGACACAGCCCCGTTGTTCTTCGTCTGAATGATGCGATCACCCTCGCGGAACACCTTTGAACCATGCTTCAGCTCATTGACGCCGGCACGCTGCGGATTGATGAGATCTCTGATCTCTTTGTTGAGTTGATCTGCACCCACTGCTCCTCGCTTGCGGAAGGGGGACAGTATCTGAACACCCTCAATGCCCTTCTTCTTCACTTCGGACAGATAGGCTCGAATCACCAGTGCGGCTGCCGCCTCGCTATCCTTTGCTTCATAAAGGGCAAAATCATCTCCAAATTGGAGATTGGTGTCATTGTTGTTCACCGCGTAAGCATTGAGGAATATCCGGCTGTTCGATGCCTGACGGAAAACCGTATCCAGCACCGCTGTTGGAATCACACCGCATCGCAGCAATTCCCGCAAAACATTTCCTGCTCCCACAGAAGGGAGCTGATCCGGATCGCCGACGAACAGGATCTGCACGCCAGGTTTGAGCCGCTGGAACAGCGCATAAGTCACCTTCATATCCACCATGGAGTATTCGTCAATGACAACGAAATCCGCCAAGAGGAAATCCGGTTTCTCTTCCTCCAGATCCTCTTCCGAGACAATTCCCATAGCCGAATGCAGGGTAAAGGCCGGGAATCCCGTCTGCTCTGTCATCCGCCTGCTTGCCTTACCAGTTGGAGCTGCAAGAAGCAGCTCATTGTCCGGGTTCAGGCGATGGTAGATGTCCAGTATTGCACGCAAAGTGGTGGTCTTCCCCACGCCAGGGCCGCCGGTCATGATGGCGCAGCGGTTTTCCAGACACAGCTTGACCGCATTTCTTTGCGATGGAGCAAGGGTTTGTCCAATCTTCGCCTCAGTCCTCTTGATTTCATCATCCAGGTTTCTGATCTTGGGAATTGGCTCAGATAGAAGCAATGACACCAGCCTTTTCGCCGCCTTTACCTCACAGGTGCGCTCGAATGTCAGATAGACTCTTTCATGCTCAACATAGATGCTGCCATTTTGGTGCTCACCTTGTATGGCAGTGAGTATTTCAGCCTTTGACACCACTTCGCGCCCATAACCATCGTTCAGAAGAGTGTGGCTCCGGTCAATCAACTCATCACGAGGGAGAAATAAGTGTCCGGAGTTCCGTGCTTCCTCCAGCGTGTATTCAATTGCACCGGCATACCGCAACGGATTTTTCGGGCTGACTTTGGTCTTTTTCGCAATGGCATTAACCGTCAGGAAGCCAAAACCTTTGATCCGGCAAAGTTGAAACGGATCTGTCTTGACGATGTTGAGGCTGTTGTCACCGAACTTCTCCTGGATTTTCATGATCTTCTTCTCCGAAACATCATAAGGAGCAAGGAACGCAGTCAACGCGCCCAGTTTACGGGTCTTTTCATAGGAGTCGATGATTTTTTGGAGCTTGCCCTGCTTGATCCCTTTGATTGTCAGGAGCTGCTGCGGGTCATTTTCCATCACTTCGAGCGTCCTGTTGCCGAACCGGGCAACGATGGCCTTTGCGGTTTCAGGACCTATCCCTTTGATAAAACCAGAACTGAGATACGCTACGATGCCCTTGTTGTCGGTTGGAAGCTTCTGTTCGCATTTCTCAACCGACAGTTGGACACCATAACTGGACTGCTGCCACTTACCATCCAGATCGACCTCCACCGTGTCCGTTTCCGGCAGGTGGTGACCAATGGCGCTGAAGTGGATTTTCTTGCTTGACTGATAGCTGTTTCTTCGTGCCTCCATTGGAACCGCCTGGTCTTCCGTCACATAGAGGAAGATGCAGAATCCATCTGAGGACTTGAAGATCGTCCGTTCATATCGACATATCATCCATTCACCTCCGCATTCAAACTGTTGGATAACGGACTCTGCTCGATGGAGTAAAAGTCTTCATCGCATTGGAAACACTGATAGGTGTATCCCTCGATATCACTGGGAAACAGAGGACTCCCGCAGAAACGGCAGATGCCGTTGCTTTCACGGAATTCCATATCCTCCATCTCGACATCAGTTACGCCATGCTCGCGAAGATACTTTTGGGCAGCATCCCGATCCTCAAAGCAGATAGGAACACCATCTTCATCTTGCAGATACTCCAAGCCATTGAGAGTAATCCCGTTGATAGGTCGGCCAACAATCACCTGTGTCCTCTTGACAGCAGGCCGGCTTTCAGCGCAGATTCCAGTCCGATAGAAGACAGGAATACCCTTTTCGTGAGCCACCTCAATCTCCTTTTTCATGCCAGCAGATAGCCGGTCTCCGAAGGCAACCAGGCGGGAACACATGCCCAGCAGTTTCAGTCCAAAATCCAACGCCAGTGCCCGTTGCTCCGGAACACTGTCATCTAATAAATACGGAAGATAGGCGTGAGGAGCAACAGCGCGACCACCAAACTCCTTTTCCGCCCAAATCATGTAAGTGGTAGCTTTTGCGGCATTCGCCAATCTCTCTGCCCGAGTTGGGGCAGAGAGCGGCGAACACACATAGGTCATTTCCACGATTGAAGACCTCCTGTTATGCGATGGCTTTTGTCAGCTTGAAGATCCGGCTTTCCGTGGTCTGTACCAGATCGTCATAGGCATCCGGATACTGCGCTCTCAGCTTGCTGAGGTTGTCCTTGGAGATGCCCTCACGATACTGCGGAGCAAACGAGATGTTGTACTTGATCCCGTTGCTCTCACAGACTGCACCGCAGGCAGCGCCCATCAGCTCCGCAATCGGGGCATAGATGCGCTTAATCTGCTCGTCCAGTTTCCTCGACTGGGCATCCAGATCCTTCTTCTGGGCCTTCATGGCAAGCAGCTGCTCCAGAGCCGGGGCAAATTCAGCGCCAACAGTGACAGTGGGTGCATTCTTATCCGCAGGCCCATAGTAGCGGCTCAGTGCAGCCAGCACCATGTCCGGTTTCTCCGTCAGTGGAGGCTCGACACGGTTGAGAACATAGCGGTTCCAGAAGTTCTGGAGCAGAAGGATATTGTTCTCCTCCTCATCCAGGTCCCGCTCAATTTTGCGCCACACGAAGTCACTTTCGCTGTTTGAGAACAGGCACGCAATGTAGGCAACATCAATGTTCATGACTGCCATGTAATGCTTCACCTGCAACTCGTAGTGCCTGGGCACCGCACCATTCGCCCACAGGTACTGGGTATCATAGTGCGCCGTTTTGCACTCTAAGATGCCAATGTCGCCGTCTGGCAGATGAATGAATCGGTCCACATCCGCCAGCATGAATGGGAACAGCGGATGCTGGAACATTTTCTGATCCTGAAAGACAGACAGGCCGGTTTTCTTGGCAAAGATCTTAGCCACAACATCTTCCAGTAGATGTCCGATTTCAAAGGTGATAGACTTGTCCTCACCCTCCACTGCGGGCACGACGCCGATCTTGTCATAGTAAAGCTCTCTCGCCGTCCTGTAGGGGGATAAACCGAGGGCCGCAGCTACATCGCTGCCGCCCACACCTTTCCGCCTCCACGCCAGCCACTCGTCTTCCGTGAGGTTGGCCGTTTCCACGAACACATTCGGTTTGTAATTCAAATCAAGTGACATATTAAACGCTCCTTAGTAATCACAGATAGTCATCCACTCCGGATTCCCGAGCAACTGTGCAGCGTACTTCACGGCAAGATCGCTGATATCCAGACAGTCACAACGATCTTTCGTGATGATGTATGCGCTTCCAACCACATAACACAGTTTCTCATGGCCGCTTTCCAGAATGATGATTGCATCATCATCAGCAACAAAGGTCTGAAGCGCATTGAGAAACGCGTCGAAATCGGCCTCGCTGTCCTCGCCGTCATCCTCAGAGTCGTTGTGGTAATCAGTGACGCCGGCAATACCGCCAAGCGTACCAAAGCCAAAGACGGTGTTGCCATTCTTGTCCTTTTCTTCCCACAACTCAACGCGATCTTCCGTTCCGGAGACATGGGCCATAAACTTCCGAAACTCTTCTTCGTCTTTGACGCGGAAGTAATTCGTTCTTATTGATGCGTAATAGTTTGCCATCTTGCATTCCCTCCTGATCACCACTTGAAGTCGCCGGGGTGATCGTATTCCGGCCATTTCACATGGACGGCCTTTGCGATGCACTCCTCCATCTGGGCAATCCGGACGCCAGATGCTCCCTCGCACTGAATAAGGAAGATCACCTCACTCATTGCCAGATACAACTCATAGGCGGTGCAGGGATGCTCACCATTGAGAGCCATGAACTGATCCAGGGCCTCGTAGCTCGCCTTCTTCGGTGCTTTGATGTGTTTGAGAACGCCAAGCATGGTGTTCTTCGGATACCGGATCTCAATCCCCATCATCTTCGTGTGCTTCTCAATGGTCTCCCGGAACCGTGCGTAGAGCAGCTTCAGCTGCGCCTCGAACTTTTCCAGATTCACGCCATTGCTATGCTCGGTTTTGATAGGGGTTCCAAGCGGGATAATTTTGTCCCCATGCTTGTTCAGCAGGATAGGGTACAGGTTGGCCCCGCTGACGCCGACATCAGAAGTAGTGAAGCGCAGGCCCGGTATGACATTGACTTTTCCACTCAGGCCATTTGCTGCGAGCTCCTGATAGTAGGTATCCAGCAGGTTGTTGGCCTGTCCATCCAGGCTCCAGATTGCCGTGACCACCGAATGATCGTAGTTTGCCGTAAGGAAGCTGTTCCCAGGGAACTCGTCATCCAGGAAGTCCTTCACGCTCTGGAACATGGGCAGCATCTCCAGCACAGCGTAGTCAGAGGGATCTCCACCATGCACCGCAGATACTTTGTCATCCGCCACCTTGATTAGGCTATCGCCAGTAGCGACATCCAGGCAGTAGTTGAGGATCTGCGTCAGTACCGACTTGGACACCTTTCCAAGTGCGTTTCCAGAGATTCTGGCACGCTCAAGAATGGTCTTCAGGGCGCAGGATCGCACGGGGTAATCCGCTCCGTTCACACTCAGCAGCAGGCTGGTATTCTCCATGGTATCAACTAGGATCTCCGCACTGCCGTTGGACTGATAGAGCTGCATATACAGGTTCCCAAGCTCGGAGTCCTTCTCAAGGGGCTTAAACTGGAGGCTGTTAGAGGGCGCTTTCATCCATAAGCTTTTCTCCTTCCTTTCCTTCAAGAAATCCAGAAACTGATCCGAATTCCTGAAAGAGCATTTGAAATTGTCCGCGTAGATTTTGCTTTCCGTCATGATTGTGTAACCGCCTTTCAAAATATTCTCAAACCCGATGGAATCGGAATTTGGACAAAAAAAGAGCACTTCGACTTGAAGTACATCAAATCAAAGCGCTATTAGGGAGGGTACTGCGCCTTGCGGCACAAATCCCAAAACTGCCCTGAGTCATTTGCTCAAAGGCTCACTGCATAGTAGAGGTCCCACGCCCGGGAGAAGTAAATCGAATAAGTACATGGGTATCATACTATGTCTGAAAGGCAAATTCCATAATACCAAAATCTACTCGTACTTTTGCATGGAGTTAGATACCAGCCGGGATTGTTTCAAAGCGTTCAACTTTCAACGGCTAAGGCAATTTGGATTCTGTCCTGAATATCGTACATCCCATTTGATATTCTTTTTTCAGAAGCATCAATTTCTATTTTGGAGGCGTTCTGGATATGGATAGAATGGATCAGTTCTTACTTGGTAAACCAAAATACGACCTCAACCATCCCGCCATTAAAACAGGGTTTGAATCAATCGACTCACAAACCACATTTTTACGCCGGGGGACACTGGCCCTACTTGGGTCTCGCCCTGGTATGGGGAAGACGACAATAGCACTCCAAATCGCATCGAACATTACTGATGCGGGTGGCACGGTTCTTGTCTTTTCTTTAAGGCAGTCGGTATCTCAAGTGTCTGACCGGGTGTATGCTTTTAAGCGTGACTTAACCTCATGCAGCAACTTCTACACAGAGGATCGCGTCGGCAACATTGATGAAATGAAGTTGGTGATGAAAGATTTTCGGAAGCCTGTTGATCTTATATTGGTGGACTGCATACAGGATGTCTATTACATTTCGCCGAAAAAGCATCCGGTATATAGTTCTCCAAAGGTCTGCACTGCCCTCAAAGTTATGGCTCGACACCATAACGCCGCTGTTCTTGCGCTGACGCAGATCTCGAGAGCTGTTGAAGGTCGTGCTGATCACCACCCACTTCTCACGGATATCCCCGGATGGGAGAGTATCAAACAGTCGGTTGATTCTGCTTGTCTGCTCTCAAGGGGCGGCTATTATGAAATAGAAGATGAAGATACGGAGCTTCCTGCAACGCTCAGCTTCTGTCCCAGTACGGATAAATGCTGCTCCGTATTCATGAAGTGGAATCATCAGGCAAACTGTCTGAAAGACTCAACATAGCAGGCTTATCAGAGGTTTCAATCCTTAATACAATGCTCATGTACGGTAAAGAAACAAGCAACCGAAAACAAGAGATAGACCGCCAGCACCACACTATTCCGAACCAAAGAAAACAAAGACCAAAAGACAAGCATTGTGGAAATGTGCATAACAGGTTATGGAATCATGGATAATTCTATTCACAGAACATGGAAAAGCTAAAGTGCAGCTTTCCCACATTCTGCAAACAGAGTTACCCACAACTCCATAAGACAGCCAGTTATACACATTCCCACAATGCCGACTACTACGGAATCCCTCTCATACCTATCTACAAAAACACGATAAGGATTCAATACCTTAATTTGGAAATATTTGTTGGCAGAAAAAATGCTTGCGCGCGCACGCATATTGATGTATAATACGTTCCGATTGGAGGTATATATCTATGCAACTATTAAAATGGCTTTCCGTAACAGACCGAT
>CAMCNO010000003.1 GCA_945876285.1 uncultured Clostridia bacterium
GCAGAATATTTTTGTTTATTTCCCTGGTCAACTTGACAAGGGGCGGATCAAAAGCAGCTCTTTTTTTATGGTTCCGTATCAGTGAGGGAAACTGTTTCAGGGCTGGCCCGACGCCAGAGTGGCGGAGAGGGACCAGGTGTGCCAGTCAGCGCACTCGGCGGCGGCTTCGGCACGGCGGTGGGAGATGAGGACGGCGAGGCGGCGCTGGCTGCCGTTTTGCCAGTCGTGGCAGATCAAATTGCCGTCCAAACGTTCCAACTGGGAGAGCGTGTCGTAGGACAGGCTGTAGAGCAGGTATTCGGCGTCGATGGCGGCGCTTTCCCCGGAGAGATAGCGGTCCACCTGGTTTTTCGCTACCAGATAGTCCGCCGGGACGCAGTTGATGACCAGCCAGCCCGCCAGGGCCAGGGGGAAGGCGGCGCGGCAGAAGGCGAAGTCCGGCCTGCGGGTCTTATAGAGGGCGGTCAGCAGGAACAGGGCCATCATCGCCATGCCCCAGTAGGTCATCAGCCGCTTGAAGCTGAGACCGTAGGCCGTCACGTACAGGGTCATCCGCCAGCAGGCGGAGACCAGCAGCACCAGGCTTTCCACCGCCAGCAGGGCGGAGAGGAGACGGAGGACTTTCCAGGCCCGGCCCTCCCGGTGGGAGAGGGTGAGGGCTGGCAGCAGCACCGCCAGATTCAGGACGGTGACGCCCACCATCTGGAAGAAGCCGCCTCTCGCCCAGTCGGCGTAGGAGATGCCCCGGGCGGCCAGATAGTCCGCTCCGCCGAACAGCCCCGCCGACTGCACCGCCAGAAACAGGAGGTACAGCACGTCCAGAGCCGCCAGCATCACGACGAACAGCAGGCCGTCGGCCTTTGGAGACTTTTCAGCGGCGGGGACTTCCAAGGGCTGGGGACGGCGGAGGCTGACCAGCAGGCCGAATACAAAGGGCGTCAGTACCAGGCCCCAGAGGAGCTTCCACAGGGCGGTGGTAAAGTGGACTTGAATGAAGGCCCGCAGGTTCGCCGTGGCGGCGGCGAACAGGGCGTCCGCCGAGGCCAGAATGGGCAGCAGCAGGGCCACCAGGGCCAGAGCGCCGCAGCCCCCTGCCACGAGAACCAGAGTGCGGCGGTTGTCGCCTTTCTTCCCGGCGGTGAGGACGGCGGCGGGAGCGCTCAGGTGGCCGAACAGGCCCCGGAGAAAAAGTAGAGGGCGCTCCCAGAGGATGGCGGGCCGCCACCAGGGGAAGCGGCTGGCCCCGGACGCAGTGTGGAGGGGCAGGAGCACCAGCAGGGCCAGGCAGTTCCAGAGACGGAAGTACCAGTTGGAGCCCAGGGCGAAGGTCAGGCCCAGGAACAAATCAAACAGAAACAGCACCCGGCTGGAGGGGGCGGCGAGAAAGTTGGGGCCCAGCCAGGCCAGCAGCAGGGCATACCAGGCGAACACGGCGGCAGTCAGCCCGGCGGTGGGGCCGTGGAAGACCAGAGTGTCCACCAACAGCACACAGAACGCGGCGGTCAGGGCCAGAAACAGGCGGCCGTGGGGGACAGGGTTCATGATTTTTGCCGGATTTTGGGCAGGCTTCGCCCCACCCTCCGGCGGGAGGGCGTTTTTCGGATGTTCCATATCAAATTCTCCTATTTGGTGTCCGCTGTGAGCGGACAAAATTTCGGTTCGGAACGGGGAAAGAATTTAGATTTCTTCCCCGTCGGGGGCGTACTCCAGAATGTCACCGGGCTGGCAGTCCAGAGCGGCGCAGATGGCCTCCAGCGTGGAGAAGCGCACCGCCTTGGCCTTGTTGTTTTTCAGGATGGACAGGTTGGCGAGGGTGATATCCACTTTTTCCGACAGCTCGCTGAGAGACATCTTCCGCTTCGCCATCATCACGTCCAGATTTACGATGATCGCCATGGGCCGCCTCCTTAAATCGTCAGGTCGTTCTCCGCCTTCAGCTCCGCCGCCTGGCGGAACAGGGCGGACATGACCAGACACAGCAGGCCAAACATGGCGAAGATGGGGACAAACAGGGCGTTATAGGTGGTGAGGGGCTGGAGGGAGCGGTAGTAAAACAGGCTGAACACCACCCGGACCAGGGCCGCGGCGGAAATCAGGAAGCCGCAGACGGCGGCACGGCGAAGGGCGCGGGCGTTTTGATGACAGAAGGGACTGCCGCTCAGGATACTCTCCAACACCAGGAGGGCCTGCACTAAAATGACGGCGGTACAGACGCCGGAAAACAGCAGGAACAGGGTCAGGACCGCGGTGTAGGGCTGCTGCCATACCTCACGAAAATAGATGGCGAACAGGTTTCCAATGGCCTCATGGCTTTCGTAGCTGTAAAGAGCTTGAAATTGGGAGAACGTCATGGCTTGTGGGCCTCCGACCCGGAAATAGACGAATCCGGGAACCAGGGGCAAGGCAATCAGATTGCAGATCAAGGCAATGATGACCAGATTGTTTAGGACGCCGGCGATTTTCTGGACGGAAGTGGGCTGCATGGCAATCTCCTCCTTTTGCCTGTATGGTATCATGGCGCTTATTGATTGTCAATGATTTTTTATTGAAATTCGATAAACTCAAAAAAGAAAAACAGAGGCCGGGGCAGCCCTTTCGGACTGCCCCGGCCTCTGTTTGATATAGAGAAAGGAGAGGGAAAATGGTGTGTGTATCGTTCAAGCGTCCTGCTTGATGGGTTCATCATACAGGGCCGGAGGAGAAAAGTCAACGGTCCGGAGCTAACCTTCACAATTTGTTTACAAGACTGGGAATTATATGGATTTTTGTTCATAAAACGTTCAAAATATATCGTGGTTTTGCACATTGACGGCGGGGGCACATCGTGGTATTATTTAGCATGCTAATAATTAGCACGCTAAATAAAAACGGAGGTGACCGCCATGCATTGCGGAAATGCCCTGGGGCCCATGCTGGGGCGCTGCGCCCACTTAGCCCGGGAGCGGATGGACGCCCGGATGTCCCGGTTTGGCATGACGCCCGCCCAGACCCATGTGCTGCGGTATCTGCGGCAAAACGGTGGGCAGATGCCCCAGCGGGAGCTGCTGGAAAATTTAAAAGTGAAACCCTCCACCGTCAACGGTATTTTGGACCGGATGGAGGAAAAGGGGCTGGTGGAGCGGTCTGTCAGCGGTACCGACGCCCGCCAGCGGGTCGTTGCCCTGACGCCCGCCGGAGTGGAGCGGGAAGCGCAGGCAAAGAAGAGCTTCCTGGAGGCGGAGGCGCTCATCGCCCGGGGCCTGACGGAAGAGGAGACAGAGATGCTCCGCAGTTTGTTGGAGCGGGTGATACACAATCTGGAGGAGGATCGGAACCTATGATGAAAAAACTTTGGCCCCACGCCAGGCCCTACGCCAAGTGGATCTGCGTGGGCGTGGCGTGCAGCGCCCTGGAGGCGGTGTTCGAGCTGCTCATCCCGCTGGTGATGAGCGACATCGTGGACGTCGGCATCGCCACCGGAGACCAGGCCTTTATCCTGCGCAAGGGCGGAGTGATGATGGCCATGGCGGTGGTGTCCCTCTGCTTCGGCGTAGGGGCGGCGGTCTGCTCCTCCGTGGCGGGGCAGGGCTTCGGCGCCAATCTGCGGCGGGCGGAGTACGGCCATATCCAGGACTTTGCCTTCTCCAACATCGAGAAGTTCTCCACTGCGTCCCTGGTGACCCGCCTGACCAACGATGTGAACAATATGCAGATGTCTCTGATGATGGGGATGCGGCTGCTGGTCCGGGCCCCGGTCATGCTCGTCAGCGCCCTGATTTTGTCCGTCCGCATCAGCTATCAGCTCAGCAATGTGTTTCTGGTGGCTCTGCCCCTGCTGCTGGTGACCGTGGCTGTCATCCTGGTCCGGGTGGGGCCCATGTTCCGCTCCCTCCAGGAAAAGACGGATGCGCTGAACCTGGTGGTGCAGGAGAACCTGACGGGCATCCGCGTGGTAAAATCTTTCGTCCGGGAGGACCACGAGCGGGAGAAATTCGCAAAGCGGAACCAGGATTTGAAGGGAACCTCCCTGCGGGCTTTCGGCACCGTGGTGGTGAATATGCCCATTATGATGCTCATCGTCTACGGCACCATCATCGCCGTCATGTGGTTCGGCGGCAAGATGGTCTACGCCGGGACGCTGGAGCCGGGCAAGCTCATCACCTTCTTCACCTACATCACCCAGATCATGATGTCGCTGATGATGGTGTCCATGGTGTTCATGATGCTGACCCGGTCCGTGGCCTGCGCCCGCCGTATCGTGGAGGTGCTGGACGAGCGGCCCGCCATCACGAATGACGAGGCGGCGGAGGGCGCCGCGGTGGAAACCGGCGACATCGGCTTCGACCATGTGTTTTTCAAATACAATGCGGAGAGTCCGGAGTGGATCTTGCAGGATGTGAACGTCCATATCCGTTCCGGCCAGACCGTGGGCATCCTGGGCGGCACCGGCAGCGGCAAGACCAGCCTGGTATCCCTCATCCCCCGGCTGTACAAGGCTCAGGAGGGCACCGTTTCCGTGGGCGGCCGCCCGGTGGCGGACTACACGATGGAACACCTGCGGGATGCGGTGAGCGTGGTTTTACAGAAGAACACCCTGTTCTCCGGCACCATCCGGGAGAATCTGCTGTGGGGCGACCCCAATGCCACAGAGGAACAGCTCTGGGCCGCCTGCCGGGCTGCCTGCGCCGATGAATTTCTGGAGCGGATGCCCGAGGGCCTGGATACCGACCTGGGCCAGGGCGGCGTCAACGTCTCCGGCGGACAGAAGCAGCGGCTGTGTATCGCCCGGGCCATTTTGAAGCAGCCAAAGGTGCTGATCCTGGACGACTCCACCAGCGCGGTGGATACCGCCACCGACGCGAAGATTCGGAGCGCCTTTGCGGGTGAATTGAAGGATACCACGAAGATCATCATTGCCCAGCGGGTGACCTCCGTCATGGACGCCGATTTGATTTTGGTGATGGACCAGGGCCGTGTGGCGGCCCAGGGCACCCATGAGGAATTGATGAAGACCTGCGATATTTACCGCGAGGTCTACCAGTCCCAGCAGGAAGGAGCGAGCATCAATGACTGAACATAAACGTCCCGGGATGCCCCCTCCCGGCCCCCACGGGCCCGGTCACGGCCCCAAGGGCGGCTTCCGCAAGCCCAAGGATATGCGGGGCACCCTGCGTAAGCTGATGCGCTACCTGGGGCGGTATAAGGCCCATCTGGCGCTGGTGGTGGTGCTGCTGTTCATCAGCTCCGCCTGCACCGTGGGAGGCTCCTATCTCATTAAGCCCCTCATCAACGACTATATCCTGCCCGGCGACTTCCCGGGCCTTGCCAGAATGCTGGGCGTCATGGCGCTGGTCTACATCGTGGGCGCGGTCTGCTCCTTCGGCTATGCCAGAGTCATGGTCCATGTGTCCCAGAACACCGTGGCGAAGATTCGGACGGAGCTGTTCGACAAAATGCAGGAACTGCCTTTGAGGTACTTTGACGCCAACACCCATGGCGAGCTGATGAGCCGCTACACAAATGACATCGAAACGGTGTCCGAGGCGCTGAACAACGGCTTCGCCAGCATGATCTCCTGCTCGCTGAACTTCCTGGGTACCATCGCCATGATGCTGGTGCTCAGTCCCGTGCTGACCCTCATCACCTTTGCCGTGCTGGCGGTGATGCTGCTGGTGGTGAAGGTCATCGGAGGCCGGAGCCGGCGGTATTTCGCGGCCCAGCAGAAGGCCGTGGGCGAGGTCAACGGCTATATCGAGGAGATGATCGAGGGACAGAAGGTCATCAAGGTCTTCAACCACGAGGGCGCCGCCAAGGAGGGCTTTGATGAGCGAAACGAGGCCTACTGCCAGGCGGGCACCCGGGCGCAAATTTACGCCGGCATGATGATGCCCGTCATGGGCAACCTCAGCTATATCAACTACGCTGTCACCTGCTGCGTGGGCGGTCTGCTGGCCATCCGCAGCGGCGACCTGGGCGGTCTGGCGGCCTTTTTGCAGTACACCCGGCAGGTCAGCCAGCCCATCACCCAGATCTCCCAGCAGGTGAACACCATTCTCTCCGCCGTGGCCGGCGCGGAACGGGTGTTTGAGGTCATGGAGGCCCAGCCGGAGGTGGACGCGGGCAAGGTCACCCTGGTCCGGGTCACGGAGGGCCGGGACGGCAGTCTTGCCGAGGCGGACTTTGACACCGGGGCCTGGGCCTGGAAGAAGCCGGATGGGGAGCTGGTGCCCCTGCGGGGCGACGTGCGGTTCGACCATGTGGTGTTCGGCTACGACGAGGACCAGACGGTGCTCCACGACGTGTCCCTGTTCGCAAAGCCGGGACAGAAGATTGCCTTCGTGGGCTCCACCGGCGCGGGCAAGACCACCATCACCAACCTCATCAACCGCTTTTATGAAATTCGCAGCGGCGCCATTACCTATGACGGCATCGACGTGCGGGACATCCAGAAGGACTCCCTGCGGCGCTCCCTGGGCGTGGTGCTCCAGGATACCCACCTGTTCACCGGCACCGTGGCGGACAATATCCGGTACGGCCGTCTGGACGCCACCGACGAGGAGGTGGAGGCTGCCGCCCGGCTGGCGGGAGCCGACGGGTTTATCCGCCACCTGCCCCACGGGTATCAGACAGTTCTCTCCGGCGACGGCGGCAGCCTGAGCCAGGGCGAACGGCAGCTTCTGAACATCGCCCGCGCCGCCTGCGCCAACCCGCCGGTGCTGATTTTGGACGAGGCGACCTCCTCCATCGACACCCGGACGGAGAAGCTCATCGAAAAGGGCATGGACCGCCTCATGGCGGGCCGGACCGTGTTCGTCATTGCCCACCGGCTCTCCACCGTGCGCAACGCCAAAGCCATCATGGTGCTGGAGCAGGGCGAGATCATCGAGCGGGGCGACCACGATGACCTCATCGCCCAGCATGGCAGATACTATCAGCTCTATACAGGCCAGTTGGAGCTGGATTAAACGCAAAGACCCCCGCGCCGAATGGCGCGGGGGTCTTGATCAGTATGTCCAGTTGACGGGGGTATCAATATAACTGCTCCATCCGTCTATCCAGAGCAGTTCCGTGCCGCTCTCACTCAGAATGCACGAGGATCCCGTATAAATACTCTCCCGGCCATATGTGTCGGTAACAACGGCGGCGAAGCAAAGCTCATCTCCCGCGGCCAGCCGGATCTGAAGGCCCGGCAGTACGCAGCAGAGATCGTATTGGTCAAAGCCCAGAAAATGGTCAGGGGTCTCGCAGGGTTCTGCCCAGGCGACAAGCTCCTTGTTTCTGAAGAATCCCACCCGGAGTTCCTTAACGGCGGTGGTGCCCTGCTGCTCCGTGTCCAGCATCACATATTCTACGGGCGTCTTGTCCGGAGCGGGAATGGTGTAAAGGAACGGCTCCGTCAGCGCGGAACGGCTCAGATTGTCGCAGATGTCTATATACGCGTAGGGCAGCGTCTTGCTGTACAGCCCCTCGTAGGTATCCAGCAGTTGGGTCTGCCGACTGCCGTCGGGAGAGATGAATACCACGGAGAGGGTGATACTGTCCGTCAGCTGACAGGCCAATGTAGCGGAGAAGCGCTGGTTGAAGCCCTCCTCGCCCATGCTGCTCTGGATGCCCCCGGTGCCGTCATCAGCGGAGAACTTCACCGTCATGCCCTCCTCGTAGGTTTTGGGCACGGCATAAATGTTGAATACCACCTGATTCTTCTCGAGGTTGGTGAGGACAAGCGCTGTGCCGTACTCCGCCGTCAGGTTATTCTGTGCCTTCAAAATCTCCTCTACCCGGCTGGAGATGCCGTTAATCTGGGAGTCGACGGAGTCCTGCACGTGGGTGACCGTCATCTGCACCCGGTGGTATTGCTGGTCGATCTGGTCCAGACGGTTGATGAGATAGAAGAAGAGGACCAGCAGGGCAAAACCTGCCAGGATCCGCAGCCACTTCCTTTGGGGAGCGGGCTTGGGCAGGGCGGCGATGTATCGGTCCACGATCTCCTCCACCATCTTGCGCTGCGTTTTCGTCAGCTCTCCGCTGTTTTCCGGGGCGGCGACCTCCTCTACGCCCAGCAGCCATCCCACGGACACGCCGAAGAGCTTTGCAAGGGTGATGAGCTTCTCCACCTCCGGCAGGGCGGAGTCCGATTCCCATTTATAGATGGACTGCCGGGATACCCCCAGCCGGTCCCCCAGAGCCTCCTGAGAGAGGCCCATTTCCTTTCGCTTCTGCGCGATGCGCTGTCCCACGGTCATGGCATCGGCTCCTTTCTGTGATTTGAGACCAGTATAGCGGAAAATGGCTCCGGTTTCCACCAACTGGGGCCATTCTTTTTGTAAACCGGCGGTTGGCACCGGGGAAAACGGCGGGGAATTTGGGGGAAATCACGGTTGCCGGAGGCGTTGGGGCGTGGTACACTGGTGGGCGGCAAAAACGCAAAGGAGCGTGAGAGGTATGGCGGCGCAGAAGGACCTGACCACAGGCCCTCTTGGAAAGCAGGTGCTGGTGTTCAGCGTCCCGCTGATCGCATCGAACCTGCTGCAGGTGCTGTTCAACATGGCGGATGTGGCGGTGGTGGGGCGGTTTGCCGGGACCATCGCTCTGGGCGCGGTGGGTTCCACTGTCATCCTGGTGTCGCTGTTCACCGGGCTGCTCATCGGCCTCTCCAGCGGCGTGAATGTGCTGGCGGCCCTCCACTTCGGCGCGAAAGCGAAGCGGGAGCTGGCAGAGACCGTCCACTCGGCGGCACTGGTGTGCGTCCTGGCGGGGACGCTGCTGCTGACGGTGGGCGTGGTGTTCGCCAGGAGCATCCTGGAACTGATGGGCACCAAGCCGGAGCTCATCGGCGGCGCGGTGCTGTACCTGCGCATCTACCTCCTGGGAATGCCCGCCCTGGGCGTCTACAACTTCGGCAACGCCGTGTTCAGCGCCGTGGGCGATACCCGGCGGCCGCTGCTTTACCTGTCTGTCGCCGGGGCGGTGAATGTGGCGCTGAACCTGTTTTTCGTTGTCGTATGCAAGCTGGATGTGGCGGGCGTTGCTATCGCCAGCGTGGCGTCCCAGTATATCTCGGCGGCGCTCATCGTCCGGGCGCTGTTCCGGGCGGGCAGTGAGCCTTACGGCCTGCGGGCAGGCGAGCTGCGGCTTTGCCGGAAGCGGGTAAAGGCCATTCTTGCTATCGGTGTGCCCTCTGGATTACAGAACGCCATCTTCTCTCTGGCGAACCTGTTCATTCAGGCGGGCGTCAACACCTTTGACGCCGTCATGGTTGCGGGCAATTCCGCCGCCACCAACGCCGACGCCCTGGTCTACGACACCATGGCCGCCTTTTACACCGCGTGCAGCAGCTTCATGGGCCAGAATTTCGGCGCGGGGAAGAAGGAACGGGTCCGGCGGAGCTACCTCGTCAGCATGGGCTACTCCTTCGGCTTCGGCCTGGGGCTGGGACTGCTGCTTCTGGCCTTTGGCCCCCAGTTCCTGTCTCTGTTTACCAGGGACCCGGCGGTGGTGGAGGCGGGCATGAAGCGGCTGACCATTATGAGCATATCCTACGGCTTCTCCGCCTTTATGGACTGCACCATTGCCGCCTCCCGGGGGCTGGGGCGGAGTCTGGGCCCCATGGTCATCGTCATTCTGGGGTCCTGCGTGTTCCGTATTCTCTGGGTGTACACCGTGTTCGCCTGGTTCGGGACCATCTCGTCGCTGTATCTGCTGTACATCTTCTCCTGGGCCATCACGGCGGCGGCGGAAATTTGGTATTTTATCCGGGCTTACCGGAAAGAGACAGCGGGAATGACATAAAAAGAACGGCTTGGAGCAGCGCTCCAAGCCGTTTTTCGTTATTCCTTGGGTTCCTCGGGGGATTCACCGGCACCGTTTTCCGGCTCCGCCGGGGTCTCCGTGGGAGCTTCCTCCTGGGGGGCTTCCGGTGCTTCGATCTTCTGGGAGATCATGTGGACCTTTTTGGCGGGAGCCTCGATGACCTCCGGCTGAGAGGGACGGAAGCCGCCCTCCTCCCGGGCACGGGTGGAGGCGTAGGCATCCTCCACCAGCTCGGGGTCCCGGCCCTCGATGATGGCCACCATCTCGGCGCCGGTGATGGTCTCCTTCTCCAGAAGGTACGCCACGACCTTGTCCATGTCCTCCCGATTCTCTTTCAGGATCTCCACGGCGGTCTGGTAGCACTTGTCCAGGATCTCCTTCACCGCCTGATCCATGCGGGCGGCGGTGTCCTGGGCGCAGTCCATGCCATAGCCGCCGTCCAGGTACTGGTTGCGGCGGGAGGCCAGGGCCATCATGCCGAACTCGTCGCTCATGCCGAACATGGCCACCATGTTCCGGGCCACGTTGGTGGCGTCCTGAATGTCCTGGGATGCGCCGTTGGTCATGGTGTTCATCACCACTTCCTCGGCGGCACGGCCGCCCATGGAGACGGTGATCTTCGCCATCAGCTCGTCCTTGGTCCGCAGCTCCGTCTTGTCCTCCTCGGGCATCAGCAGGGTGTAGCCCAGAGAGCCCTGGGTGTGGGGGACGATGGTGATTTTCTGCACCGGCTCGCTGTTCTTCTGCTTGTAGGCCACCATGGCGTGGCCGACCTCGTGGTAGGCCACCAGCTTTTTCTCGAACTCCGTGAGGACGCTGCCCTTTTTCTCCGTGCCGGCGATGACCAGCTCGAAGGCGGCCAGCAGGTCCTCCTGGGTCACCAGCCTGCGGCCCTTGCGGACGGCCCGCAGGGCGGCCTCGTTGACCAGGTTCGCCAAATCCGCGCCCACGCAGCCGGCGGTGGCGAGGGCGACTTTTTTCAGGTTCACGTCCTCCGCCAGCTTGATGTTCCGGGTGTGGACCTGGAGGGTCGCAAGTCTGCCCGCCAGGTTGGGCCGGTCGATGATGATGCGGCGGTCGAACCGGCCGGGACGCAGCAGCGCCTGGTCCAGCACCTCGGGCCGGTTGGTGGCGGCCAGCAGAATGATGCCCTTGGTGGGGTCGAAGCCGTCCATCTCGGCAAGGAGCTGATTCAATGTCTGCTCCCGCTCGTCGTTGCCGCCCATGCGGTTGTCACGGGACTTGCCGATGGTGTCGATCTCGTCGATGAACACGATGCAGGGGGCGACTTTGGATGCTTCCTTAAAGAGGTCGCGGACACGGGAGGCGCCCACGCCCACGAACATCTCCACAAAGTCGGAGCCGCTGATGGAGAAGAAGGGCACGTTGGCCTCGCCGGCCACGGCCTTTGCCAGCAGCGTTTTGCCGGTGCCCGGAGGGCCTACCAGCAGCGCACCCTTGGGGAGCTTGGCACCGATCTCGGTGTACTTGCCGGGGTTGTGGAGGAAGTCGATGATCTCCGTCAGGGACTCCTTGGCCTCGTCCTGACCCGCCACGTCGGCAAAGGTGACGCCGGTCTGCTTTTCCATATACACCTTGGCGTTGGCCTTGCCCACGCCGCCGATGCCGCCGATCCCGCCCATGCCGCCTTTTTTCGCCATCCAGCTCATCAGCAGGGACATCACCAGCAGAATGATGATGAAGGGCAGGATGTTGATGAGGATGAGCATGAGGGTGCTCATGGGAGGCTCATACTCGGTGAGGATCTGCACGTCCGTGTTCTCCAGCCGGGCGATGGTGGCGTCGTTGGACTCCGTCTGAACCGTGAAGAAGCGCAGGGTGGTCTGCTGCTCCTTGCCGATGGGGTTCAGGTAGGTGTAAATGATGTTGCCCCGGTCGTCCTCGCCGGTCTTGGTGTAGGTCACGCCCTGGCTGTCCGTGTAGGTGTAGCCGTCCTTCGGGGTGATGATCAGGATGGATTCGTCCTTGTCGAAGGCCACGGCTTCCGTCTGACTGTCTTCCAGCATCGCCAGGAAGTCGCCGTACACCAGCTCCACGGAGGAGGACTGGCGGACACTGTTGCTCATGTAGTTCCCGGCGAAGCTGAAGATGGCGGTCAGCAGCACCGCCCAGCAGATCAGGGAGATGACGCCCCGCCAGTTGCCGTTGGACTTACTGCCGCCGGGCTTGTTGGGCTTGTTTTTGTTGTTTTGATCCATGTATGAAAGCTCCTTTCAGGGTAACGATCATTTTAAAAACATTAAGTTGCAGTATATCACAAAGGGAACGGAGCCACAAGGACGGCGGCGCCTTTTTTCATGAAGTTTCTGTAAATTTAGCTTTATTGTAACCCGCCCGTGTGATATACTAACACAGAAATATGACAAATTTTTGACTGTGAGGTTACCGATATGGACGAACAGAAGAAAAACGCGCTGACCGCCGAGGCCGACGGCGTCATCGAGGGGCGCAACGCCGTCATCGAGGCCCTGCGGGCGGGGGAGAGCATCGATAAAATCTATATCCTCAAGGGCGAGACGGACAAGACCCTGGGGCACATCGCCTCCAAGGCCCGGGCAGCGGGCATCGTGGTGGTGGACGCGGACAAGCGGAAGCTGGACAACATGAGCCGCACCCACGCCCACCAGGGCGTCATCGCCCTGGCGGCAGTGCGGGAGTACGTCAGCGTGGAGAGTATCCTGGAAGGCGCCGCCGCTAGAGGAGAGAAGCCTCTGCTGGTCATCTGTGACGAAATTTCCGACCCCCACAACCTGGGCGCCATCATCCGTACCGCCGAGTGCGCCGGAGCCCACGGGGTCGTCATCCCCAAGCGCCGCAGCGCGGGACTGACCGCCGTGGTGGCGAAGACCTCCGCGGGAGCGGTGGCCCATGTGCCCGTGGCCCGGGTGCCCAATATTCCCGCTCTGCTGAAGGACCTGAAAAAGCAGGGCGTGTGGGTCTTCGGCACGGCGGCAGACGGTACCACCAGCCTGTATGACGCCGACCTGAAAGGCCCTGCCGCCATCGTCATCGGCAGCGAGGGCGAGGGCATGACCCGGCTGGCCGCCGAGAACTGCGACTTCCTGGTGAGCATCCCCATGCGGGGAAAGCTGAATTCTCTGAATGCCTCCGCCGCGGCGGCGATACTGCTGTACGAGGCCGTGCGGCAGCGGGGATAAGCGGGGGAGCGTGTCATGGCTGACAAGAAAGACGAACTGCGGCTGGACGACACTCTGCTGACCGACGTGCCGCCGGAGGGGGAGGACTACTCCCTGGAGGAAATTCTGGCAGAGTTCGGTGCCCGTCAGGAACCAAAGCTCCTGACGGAGGAGCAAAGGGCGGAACGGAGACCCGAACCAAAGCCGGAGTCAAAGCCTGAACCAAAGCCGGAACCCGCACCCGAACCGGACCCCGCACTGGCGGCGGAGCTGGCCCGGCAGGAGGCCCGGGACAAGCTGTTGGCCCAGGCGGTGGACCTTGAAAAGCTGGAAAAGGAGCTGCCCAGGGCGCCCCAGCCCGTTTCCCTGGAGGAAGTGGTGGGCAGCACCGTGGATGCAGTGATGGAGGAGAACCAGGAGCCACTTTTAAAGCCCAGACGTGGACTGTTCTCCCGGCGGCCGCTGGAGGAAACGGAGGCGCTGTACGGCCCGCCGGAGCCGGAGCCGGAACCCGACCCGGAGCCCATCGGCCCGGAGGAGGAGCTGTGCAACGCGGCGGCGGACTGGCGGGAGCGGTATCAGGCCCGGCGGGGCACGGTAGTGCCGGCGCTGCTCATCGGCCTGGTGCCCACCATCCTGGCGGTTGTCGAACGGTATGGCGTCACGGTGCCCTTGTGGAACGGGGACATCCGTTTCCAGAGCATCGTGGTGCTGACCTGCCTGGCGCTGAATATCCTGCTGTGCCGGTGGGTGTTCGTGAAGGGCTTTTCCATGGCGGGCCGGAAGCGGTGCGTCAGTGAGCTTCTGATCTCCATATCCGCCCTGGCGGCGGCGGCGGACTGCGCCGCCTGCCTGCTGCTGGAGGGGCGGACGGCGGTGCCGCCCTACGGCGGCGCGGCCTGCCTGGCATTGGCCTTCGCCCAGTGGGGCGGCAGCCGGGAGTGCCGGGGGATGTACGATATGTTCCGGGCGGCGTCTCTGGACGACGAGCCGCCCTATCTGGTGACGGACACCGACCGGGGCGCCTGCAAGCAGCGGGGCGCGGTGCCGGGGTTCTATACCACCGCCATGAAGGATGACGCGGCGACCCTCTGGCAGACGGCGCTGCTGCCGCTGGTGCTGGTGGGGACCGTGGTGTTCGCGGGCCTCAGCTCCCTGGGTCAGGGGCGGGGAAACGACTTCCTGCTGAACTGGTCCGCCATCCTGGCGGCGGGGGCCACCTTCGCCCTGCCGCTGTGCTGGGCCTTGCCCTGGTCTCGCCTGTCCCGCCACCTGCAGCGGACCGGCTGCGCCGTGGCGGGCTGGGCCGGCGCGGAGAAGATCAGCCGCCGCCGGAGTATGATCGTGACGGACGGCGACCTGTTCCCGCCGGGGACCCTGCGGCTCAACGGCGAGCGGTTCTACGGCGAGGAGCGAAAAAAAGCGGTGACCTATGCCGCTTCTATGGCCCGGGGCGCGGGCAGCGGCCTGGAGCGGCTGTTCGGTTCCCTGCTGCGGGAGGAAGACGGCCGCTATGAAAAGGTGGATGATTTCAGCTTCTTCGAGGAGGGCGGCTGGTCCGCCGCCATCCACGGGGAATCCGTGCTGATGGGCACCGCCTCCTTTATGCGGAAGATGTCCGTGCGGCTGCCGGGAGACGTGAACCTCAAGACCGGCGTGTTCCTGGCGGTGGACCGCCAGCTCATCGCCGTCTTCGCAGTGAAGTATGAGCCTGCGGAAAACGTAGATTACGCCCTGCGGATGATGCGCCGCAGCCGCATCACCCCTATCCTGGCCGCCCGGGACCCCAACATCACCCCGGCGCTTTTGAAGCGCAAGTTCCACAAGGGCGTGAAGGTGGAGTATCCCGACCTCACCAGCCGGGTGGCCCTCAGCGAGGCGGAGCACGACCGGGACCTGCCCCGGGCGCTGCTGTTCCGGGAGGGACTGCTGCCCTACGCCGAAACGGTGACGGGGAGCCGGAGACTGTGCAAGTCCGTCCGGCGCTCGTCGGCGCTGGCCCTGCTGGGGAGCGCTGCCGGTACGCTGCTGGCATTTTACCTGGTGTTCCTGGGCGCCTATGAGCTGCTGACGCCGCTGTCGCTGGTGGTGTTCCTGCTGCTGTGGTTGGTGCCGGTGGCGCTGGTTTAAGAAAAAGGGGGAGAGATGGACATACATCTCTCCTCTTTTTTGCCTCTCTTGCCAAAAAAATAGGGCGTTTTTTCTCCCTCCTGCCCAAAATGTTGAACCTGCCAAAATTTATGTTGTATTGGGCGGGGGAACGTTGTATAATTTCTACATTAGGGCTGGCGGCGCCGGCGGCGCCGCCGCGGACCACAGCACAACATAAGGAGTGGAATGAACAATGAGCTATTCAGTACAGAACATCCGCAACGTCTGCCTGCTGGGCCACAGCGGCAGCGGTAAGACCGCCCTGGCGGAGAGCCTGCTTTATATGACCGGCGCCATCGACCGGATGGGCCGTGTGGCGGACGGCAACACCGTCTGCGATTATGATCCCGAGGAGACCAAGCGGCAGATCTCCCTGTCCACCGCTGTGGCGCCCCTGGAGTTCACGGGCTGCCGTCTCAACGTGCTGGACACCCCGGGTGCTTTTGATTTCTCCGGCGAGGTCATGGAGGCCCTGCGGGCCGCCGACGCCGCCGTCATCGTCTGCTCCGCCAAGGACGGCGTTTCCGTGGGCCTGGAGAAGGCCTGGAAATACTGCGAGGAGCGGAATATGCCCCGCTTTATCTATATCTCTAAGACCGACGAGGACAACAGTGACTACAATGCCACCTTCGACGCCCTGCGTGAGCGCTTCGGTAAGAAGATCGCCCCCCTGGTGGTCCCCATCTGGGACGAGAACAAGAAGGTCACCGGCATCATCGACGTGCTGAACAAGCGCGCCTATGAGATGCAGAACCTCAAGCGGGTGGAGATTGAGGTCCCCGAGGACAAGATGGCCGTCATCTCTGAGTTCAACGACGCGCTGAAGGAGTCCGTGGCCGAGACCAGTGAGGAGTTCATGGACAAGTTCTTCGGCGGCGAGGACTTCACCTATGCCGAGATGATCCAGGGCCTGCGCCAGGGCGTCCGTGAGCTGAGCCTGTTCCCCGTGCTGTGCGGCTCTGCCGTCAATTGCATGGGCAGCCTGATGCTGATGGACTACATGGTGGACCTGCTGCCCAACCCCATGGAGGGTAACTACCACAAGGCAACCCGCGCTGACGGCGAGACCGAGGAGTTCGTGGTCTCTCCCGGCGGCGTGCCTGCTGCGTTTGTGTTCAAGACCGTCTCCGACCAGTACGGCAAGTATTCCTTCGTGAAGGTGCTCTCCGGCTCCATTACTCCCGATATGTCTCTGATCAACGCCCGTACCGGCTCCGCTGAGAAGCTGGGCCGCCTGTACACCATGCGGGGCAAGAAAGCCACCGAGGTCAAGGAGCTGACCTGCGGCGACATCGGCGCCATCGCCAAGATGGACAGGGTCAAGACCGGCGACACCCTGTGCGACCAGCGCAAGGTCGTGGCTCTGAAGAACATCCCCTTCGCCGAGCCCTGCTACTCCGTGGCCATCGCCCCCAAGACCCGGGGCCAGGAGGACAAGATCGCCCAGGGTCTTGCCCGTCTGAACGAGGAGGACCCCTCCTTCTCTGTCACCAACAACGCCGAGACCCACCAGATGGTCCTCTCCGGCGCCGGCGATATGCAGGTGGATGTGCTCATCAGCAAGCTGAAGAGCCGCTTCAACGTGGAGGCTGAGCTGAAGCCCGTCCGCGTTCCCTACCGTGAGAAGATCCGCAAGACCGTCCAGAAGCAGGGCCGCCATAAGAAGCAGACCGGCGGCAGCGGCCAGTTCGGTGACGTGTGGATCCGCTTCGAGCCTCAGACCGAGCAGGACGACATGATCTTTGCCGAGGAAGTGTTCGGCGGCTCTGTGCCCAAGAACTTCTTCCCCGCCGTGGAAAAGGGCCTGCGCGAGGCCTGCGTCCACGGACCTCTGGCTGGTTATCCCGTGGTGAACCTGAAGGCCGTCCTGTACGATGGCTCCTATCACCCCGTGGACTCCTCCGAAATCGCCTTCAAGACCGCGGCCCAGCTGGCCTACAAGGCCGCTCTGCCCGAGGCCAACCCCGTGCTGCTGGAGCCCGTGGGTGAGCTGAAGGTCACCGTGCCCGACAGCTACATGGGCGACGTCATCGGCGACCTGAACAAGCGCCGGGGCCGCGTCATGGGTATGGATCCCACCGGCGACGGCGACCAGGTCATCACCGCCGAGGTCCCCATGGGCGAGATGGGCAGCTACGCCATCGACCTGCGGGCTATGACCCAGTCCCGCGGCAGCTTCACCTTCCACTTTGTCCGCTATGAGGATTGCCCCCCCGCGGCTCAGGAGAAGGCCATTGCCGAGGCCAAGGCGCTGGCTGAGAAAGAGTAAGAACATCCCAAAAGACCGGGGAGGTCAGTCTCCCCGGTCTTTTGAAAAAAATTCTGTTCTGTTGCATAAGCAACTAGCGAAGACGAGGTTAGTCTGTTATAATCATACCATCCTGAAAAGGACTTCAATTGATTTCAACATATTCAACATAAGGAGGAAACAACTATGAAAAAGTGGGTTTGCCAGGTTTGCGGTTATGTTTGGGAGGGCGAGACCGCTCCCGAGAAGTGCCCCCAGTGCGGTGTTCCCGCCTCTAAGTTCACCGAGCAGAAGGGTGAGATGAGCTGGGCTGCCGAGCACGTTGTGGGCGTGGGCAAGTCCTTCGGCGCTGACGTGCCCGAGGAGGTCCAGAAGGAGATCATCGACGGTCTGAACGCCAACTTCATGGGCGAGTGCACCGAAGTCGGTATGTATCTGGCTATGGCCCGTGTGGCCCATCGTGAGGGCTATCCCGAGATCGGTGAGTATTGGCGCCGCGCCGCTCTGGAAGAGGCTGAGCACGCTGCCAAGTTCGCCGAGCTGCTGGGCGACGTCGTGACCGACTCCACCAAGAAGAACCTGGAGATGCGCGTCGAGGCCGAGAACGGCGCTACCCTGGGCAAGTTCGAGCTGGCTAAGCTGGCCAAGAAGTACAACCTGGACGCCATTCACGACACCGTGCATGAGATGGCCCGCGACGAGGCCCGTCACGGCAAAGCTTTCGCCGGCCTGCTGAAGCGTTACTTCTAAGCAAAAGTCAAAAAGGTACATCAAGAGGGCAGGACGAAAGTCCTGCCCTCGTTTTTGCGGCAGAATCAGGGCATATCTGCGCTCCGCAGACAAAATCCCGGGATGGGGGATGGCCGGATTTCCCGAAGTGTTGTATCATAAAAACAGAAAACCGAAGGGGAGTGTGAGGATATGGACGCCCAAAAGACAGGGGCCTATCTGGCGATGCTGCGAAAAATAAAGGGAATGACCCAGCAGGAGGTCGCTGACCGGCTGGGCGTGTCCAACAAGACCGTCAGCAAATGGGAATCCGGCGGCGGATTTCCGGACATCACTGTGCTGCCCGCCCTGGCGGAGCTGTACGGCGTCACCGCCGACGATATTTTGGCGGGGGAGAGCCTGAAAAGAGCACACACGGAGAGCAACGGCCCTACGGAGGTACAGAAGTACCTGGAGCGCCGGGATGAGTTCCGGTTCCGGCTGGGAGCCGCGTTGGCGATGGTGTGCGCTATGGCGGCGGTGTGGTACCGGGGTGACTGGACGCTTTGCCCGCTGCTGATGACGGCCAGCCTGCTGGCGGTCTGGGTGGGGTGGAGCAACGGTGGGTACCGCCTGGCACCGAGGCTGCGGCTTTTGCTGCCCGTTGGGGCTGCTCTGCTGTATGCGGCGGTGTATCGTTTCGAAAATTTTAGGTGGCTGGGAAATTTGCTGTGGAAAGAGGAAATGTATAACCAACCGTATTTTGAGGTTTTTCAAATTCTCAAGGAACGGGTAATGTGGAGCCTTTGGCTCGTACTGCTGCCGGTGCTGTATGGAGTGCTGCGGCTGCTGCTGAAACGGCAGGGCGAGAAGGGACCGCTGCTGTCCCGCCCGTATTTTGGCATTACGCTGGCGGGCTGGTGCGCGTCGGTGGGACTGTGCGTACTGCGGTGGTGTCTGGAAGTGCCGAAGTGGCAAGCGTATGCGGCACTCAATTCGTTTTGGAGAGAACGGAGGAAAGCTGTGCTGCTGTATGCCTATATGGATCTGGACGGCGTGGCAAAGGGCATCCTCTGGGTCACAGGGCTTGCCCTGGTTTTGACATGGCTGTGGAAAAATGCCCGCCACCCCCTTGCGGACCCACAGAAATGATGATAAAATCTCCCCGACAGAAAGGGAGAATCATCATGTATCATTACATTTTCTTTGATTTGGACGGTACGCTGACCGACTCCAAGGAGGGTATCCTCAACTGCCTGCGGTACGCCTTTGAGAAGCTGGGGGAGCCCACGCCGCCGGAGAGCACCCTCATCAAGTTTATCGGCCCGCCGCTGCAGGATTCCTTCATGCGCTTCTGCGGCTTTGACGAGGCCAAGGCCATCCGGGGTATCGAGACCTTCCGGGAGCGGTACGCGCCCATCGGCAAGTTTGAAAACGCCCCCGCGCCGGGGATGGCGGAGCTGTGCGCACGGCTGAAGGAGCAGGGCTATGTGCTGGCACTGGCGTCCTCCAAGCCGGAGGAGATGTGCGTGCCCATCTGCGAGAAATTCGGGTTCGCTTCCTCAATGGAGACCATTACCGGCAGCCCGCCTGTGGGGGACTGGGAAAAGACCGACGTTATCCGGGAGACCATGCGCCGCCTGGGACTGTCGGAGACGGACAAGGGCGCCATTTTGATGGTGGGTGACCGAAAGTTTGACGTGCTGGGTGCCCGGGAATGCGGCATCGACTGCGTGGGCGTGGAGTTCTTCGGCTACGCCGCCCCCGGTGAGCTGGAGGAGGCAGGCGCCGTGGCGGTGGTGCAGACGGCGGAGGAGCTGGAACAGTTCATTTTGAGTCACTGAGATAAAAGCAGGGCGTCCCGGTTTCGGGACGCCCTTTCTGTTTAATCTTCTGCTTTGGCGGATTCGTTTTTTGCGACCTCTTCCAGCGTCAGACCGGAGGCGGTGAGGTCGGCTTCCAGTACCGGGTCCGCCGGGACGGCCAGATACATATTGTTGCCGTATGTATAGGCGCCGGAGGTGACGGCGATGACGTGGCCATAGACGTTCAGCAGGGCGCCGCCGCTGCTGCCTTGGGAGATGTCAGCGGTGTTCATCACGCAGGGGAGGGCGTAACGGTCCACATCCCGGGCGGTTGCACTGATGATGCCGGAGCTGACCGCCAGCCCCAACCCCAGGGGATTGCCCAGGGTATACACCGTGTCGCCGGAACGGATATCCGCCGTGCCCGCCAGCTCCAGGTAAGCAAAGGCAGAGGTGGTTTTGCCGTCAGTGGAGGTGGGAGAGATGCGAAGAACGGCCAGGTCGATATTCGGGTCGTACCAGACCACAGCTCCCACGGGGTAAGTCTCCCCAGTGGAGAGGGTGGCGGTGACGTGGATAGCGCCGTCGATGGAGTGGTAGTTGGTGACGGCCAGGCCGTCAGAGGAGATGAAGAAGCCGCTGGCGTTGCCGGAGGGGGTGCCCTCGTCAATTTCCTCCTGGGTGTCATATTTGTCCAGGCAGAACACGGCGGCCGCATGGCGGTCCGCCACCTGCCGGGCGGTCAGCTCCGGCTCCAGCAGGCCCAGGGCACTGACGGTGGCCCGGGAGGCGGCACCCCGCTCCACCAGCCGTTCCGCCACGGTGGCGGAGCCGTCCTTATAGGAGAAGGTCAGGGCATCCCAGATAGACTGGAACACCTGGCCCCGGGTCAGTTCACCGGAGAGAGGCTGAGACAGCAGGCCGATGCGCTGGGCAAAAACCGCCGCGTCGGAGGCAGTAAAATCTCCGGCCTTGTCGCTGTATCCCAGCATCCGCAGCAGCATGGTACACCAGGCGTCGGCGGTAAGAGGCGCGTCGGGGCGGTACGCTTGGGCGGAGGCGCTGGTGGTCCAGCCCTGGGAAGCGGCGTAGGCGATGGAGGAACGGGCGTAGGCCGGGGCGGCGTAGTATGGAGAGCGGGTGGTGACCGCCTGCCGGGCGGCTGCCTGTTCAGCACCGGCTAGGCGGACCAGCAGCACCGCGGCGTGGGCCCGGGTGGCGGCACTATCCAGGGCGTAGTCCCCCCGGACGATATTGAGCGCGGCCAGCGTATCCGCGGCGCGGCTGGCCTCTCCCTCCAGGGCGGAAGCGGCGGGGACGGCGCTCACCAGCAGGACCAGAGCGCACAGCAGGGCGAAAAAGCGGTTTTTCATGGGGATACCTCCGAATTTTAAGGTGATGTTATTTTAGCATCGTCCGGTCCCGCGCGCAAGAGCGGCCCGCTGGACAGGCGGAAGAAAAACTGGTATGATAGATTCAATATATAACAGACAACAGCGGCAGCTGACACATTTAAATTGTGAAGGAGAAATCTCAAATGGAACTGAAAGACATTTTGAGCAAGTGCGACCACACGCTGCTGGCACAGACAGCGACCTGGGACGAAATCAAGGTCATCTGCGACGACGGAATGAAGTACGGCTGCGCCAGCGTGTGTATCCCCGCCTCCTATGTAAAACAGGCGGCGGAATATGTGGCAGGCAAGCTGCCCATCTGCACCGTTATCGGCTTCCCCAACGGTTATGACACCACTGCCGCCAAGTGCTTCATGGCGTCCGACGCCGTGGAGAACGGTGCTGAGGAAGTAGACATGGTCATCAACATCGGCTGGGTGAAGGACAAGAAATGGGACGAGCTGCTTGCGGAGATCAAGGCTGTCAAGGCCGCCTGCAAGGGAAAGCTCCTGAAGGTCATCATCGAGTGCTGCTTCCTCACCGACGAGGAAAAGGTCAAAATGTGCGAGATCGTCACAGCCTCCGGCGCGGACTATATCAAGACCTCCACCGGCTTCGGGGGCGGCGGCGCCACCCGGGAGGACGTGGCCCTGTTCGCAAAGCACGTCGGCCCCAACGTGAAGATCAAGGCTGCCGGCGGTATCGCCGATTTGAAGGACGCCGAGGACTTTATTGCTCTGGGTGCCTTCCGCCTGGGTACCAGCCGCATCGTGAAGGCTGTCAAGGCGATGGAGAAATGAGCCGGGGGAACATCGCCGGACGTGGCGATGAACAGTCTCGGCCTTTTTGAAGTGTAAATTACCCCAATAAAGAATACCCTCTGTTGTCAGCAATGACGGCAGAGGGTATTTTTCAGTCCAGCACATAGCCGGAGAGGATCAGGGCCAGAGCGGCGGAGAGGAGGGCCTGGAGCAGCTTTCCCCAGACGCAGGGGACCAGACGCAGGCCGGTGCCGTCCAGCACCGCCGCCGTCTGGCACAGGACAGACAGGCCGCCCCAGCCCGCGCAGGCGGCAGCCAGGACAAATCCAAAGGTGTCCGGCGTCAGCAGCGGCGTCAGGGAGAACAGCTCCACCAACCCCACCAGCGCCGTGGGCAGGAGGCCGCTTCGCTCCGCCAGAGGGCTGACGAGCACATAAAAGAGGGTGACGAAGGCACAGACGGAGAGCATCCCGTTGGCGGCGGAGCGGACGGAGGACACCACCGCGGCGGGCAGGGACACGGCCCGGCAGGAGACGGGGCGGGCTGCTCCCCGACGGGCGGCGGCCTTGCTCCCCCGGAACAAAAAGCCCGTCAGCAGGGCGGAGAGCAGGTGGATGAGCCACAGCCATACTCCCGCCCGGACGCTGCCGAACATGCCGCTTCCCAGGACGCTGATGAGGAACACGGGGTTGGAGTTGTTGCAGAAGGTCAACAGCCGCTCCGCCTCGTCACGGGTCAAAAGCCCCTGCTGATACAGCTCCGCCGCCGACTGGGCGCCGATGGGGTAGCCACCCACCAGCCCTAACAGCAGCGGGCCGCTGGCCTGCCCCGGCAGGCGGAACAGGGGCGTCATCAGGCCTGCAAAATGTGGCGCCAGCCACTCCCCGAAGCCCAGGGCGATCAGGAGGCTGGAAATCACCAGAAAGGGGAACAGGGAGGGGATGACCGTCCCGGCGCAGAGAGTCAGCGCCCGGGCTGCCGCCGCCCGGACCGCCTGGGCGTCCCGCAGGAGCCACAGCAGCACGCCGCACAGCACCAGACAGGCGTCCCGCCGCCAATGGTTTTTCATATGCATCACCGGGAGATTTCTATGCGCCGCCGGGCAAGTTTAGGACTGCCGCGTCATAGAGTTGCAGCAGAGGTGAAGCATATGGAACGAAACCGAAAGGACCGGGAGGGCGGCGTCCTCAGCACCGTGGCGGAACTGTTTGACCTGCCGGCGGATGTGGTGGCGGGGCTGCCCCGTCTGGAGATGATCGGCAGCCGCCAGCTCTATCTGGAGCACCACACCGGCATTCTGGCATACAGCCAGGATCAGGTGGACGCCAATACCTCCGCCGGAGTGCTGCGGATACGGGGGTCGGACCTGACCCTGCTGGCCATGACGGCGGGGGAGCTGCGCATCGGTGGCCGTATTCGCTCCGTGGAGTGGCTGGGGGCGGACGAATGATGAAAGAGCTCATCAACCGCATCCGGGGACAGGTGCGCGTCCGGGTGGAGTGCGCCTTCCCGGAGCGGGTGCTGAACCTGTGCGGCGCCCGGGATCTGGCTTTCTGGGATTTGGAGTGGGAGTCCCCCACTGCCTTTACCTGCCGCCTGAGCAGGAGCGACTTTGGAAAGCTCCGCCGGGCGGCGGAAAAACTGGACTGCGAGCTGACAGTGGTAGGCCGGGAGGGGGCGCCCTTTTTCCTCCGGCGGTTCCGCCACCGGACGGCCCTGGTGACGGGGCTGGTGGCCTGCGGCCTGGGACTGTTCGTGGGTTCCTTTTTCGTGTGGGACTACCAGGTGGAGGGCAACGAGATGGTGTCCACCGAGCGCATCCTCCGGGCGCTGGAGAAAAACGGCGTGGGACTGGGATCCTTCGGATTGTCCCTGGACGGAGAGGACATCCGCAACCACGTTCTGCTGGACATCCCGGAGCTGAGCTGGATCGCGGTGAACGTGTCCGGCTGCCGGGCCCATGTCCAGGTGCGGGAGCGGGTGCAGCCGCCGGAGATCGTGGACGAAAAGACCCCCAGCAACGTGGTGGCCCGGCGGGCGGGCCTGGTGCTGGAGGTCCGGGCGCTGGACGGCGTGACCTGCGTGCTGCCGGGGACTTCCGTGGAGGAGGGGCAGCTTCTCATCTCCGGCGTGGCGGACACGGATACCTTCGGCGCCCGCATCCTGGCGGGGATGGGGAAGGTCCGGGCCAGGACCTGGTACAGCCTGACTGCCGAGATGCCGCTGACAGTCCAGGCAAAACAGTACACGGGAAAGGAAAAGACTTGCGTCTCTCTGGTGCTGGGGACCCGCCGCGTAAAATTCTTCCGAAACAGTAGCATCGAAGGGGAGAAATATGATAAAATAACCCAAAGACATCCCGGTTCCCTTTTTGGCATTCCCCTGCCGGTGACGCTGGTGACGGAAACCTGCCGCTTTTATGAGACGGAGCCTCAGGCCCGTTCTCCTGTTGAAGCGGAACGGGCGGCGGAGCAGGTGCTGACGGAGCAGCTTCAGTGCATGGTGGAGCCTTACGGCGCCGTGCGGTCCACGCTGTGTTCCTCCCGTCAGCGGGGAGACACCCTGACTGTTACCCTGACGGCGGAGTGCGAGGAAGAGATCGGGGAGAGCGTTCCTATCTATACGGAAGATGCACAGGAGTGATACGATTTTGGAACAGAGGATCAGTATTGAGCGGCTGGAACAGGCCGTGAACATTTTTGGCTCGTTTGACGAGAATATCCGGCTTTTGGAGCAGGAATTCAACGTCACTGTGGTGAACCGGGACGGCGAACTGCGGGTGGAGGGCGACGCGGAGAATACCATGCTGGCCTGCAAGGCCATTCAGGCCCTGCTGACCCTGTCCAGCCGGGGGGAGGCCATCGGCGAGCAGAACGTGCGCTACGTCATCGGCCTGGTCCGCTCCGGCAAGGAGGAACAGATCACGGAGCTGACCGGCGACGTGCTGTGCATCTCCGCCAAGGGCCGGCCCGTGAAGCCCAAGACCATCGGCCAGAAAGAGTATATCAAATCCGTGCTGAAAAACACCGTCACCATCGGCGTGGGCCCGGCGGGCACCGGCAAGACCTACCTTGCAGTGGCCGCTGCGGTCCAGGCCTTCCGGGACAAGCAGGTCAACCGCATCATCCTCACCCGCCCGGCGGTGGAGGCCGGCGAGCGGCTGGGCTTCCTGCCCGGCGATTTGCAGAGCAAGGTCGACCCGTACCTGCGGCCCCTGTACGACGCCCTGTTTGATATGCTGGGGGCGGAGACGTATCAGAAGTACCTGGAGCGGGGCAACATCGAGGTGGCCCCCCTGGCCTACATGCGGGGCCGGACGCTGGACGACAGCTTCATTATCCTGGACGAGGCACAGAACACCAGCCGGGAGCAGATGAAGATGTTCCTGACCCGTCTGGGCTTTGGCTCCAAGATCGTCATCACCGGTGACGTGACCCAGATCGACCTGCCGGACGGCAAGCCCTCCGGCCTGCGGGAGGCCATGCGGGTGCTGAAGAACGTGGAGGGCATCGGCATCTGCGAGCTGACCAACGCCGACGTGGTGCGCCACGTGATGGTCCAGCGCATCGTGGAGGCCTACGAGCGGGACGCCAACCGGAAAAACGGGAAAGGGACAAGATAATGGCTAAAAAGCACTATATACCAATTACTTCGGATGTGTCCGGCGCAGACAGCGCCAGCCGGTGCGCCTTCATCCGCAAGGTCATCCGCACCGCCCTGGCGGCAGAGGGAGTGGACTTTCCCTGCGAAGTGGACGTGCTGCTGACCGATGACGAGAACATCCACACCGTCAACCGGGAGATGCGGGAGGTGGACCGGGCCACGGATGTGCTGAGCTTCCCGGAGTTTGACCTGACCCCCGGCGAGCTGCCCGACCCGGAGGACGCGGACCCCGGCACCGGACTGGTGCCCCTGGGGGACATGGTCATCTCCATAGAGCACGTGGCGGCCCAGGCAAAGGAATACGGCCACTCCCAGCGCCGGGAGCTGGCGTACCTGGTGACCCATTCCGTGCTGCACCTTCTGGGCTACGACCACCTGGACGAGGGACCGCAGAAGAAACAGATGCGGGCCCGCGAGGAGGCCATCCTGGCGGAACTGGGCATCACCCGGGAGGACTGAGACGCCTGCCTGCGGGGAGATGAACCCCTGTTTTTGATTCCGCATACACTATCCCGAGGTGATGCGGAATGACATTGCTGCAAGACGGTATCCTGGCGTTTTTTTCGGCGGTGGGTATGACCACCGTAGTATGGCTGGTGGCCGGGGCCCTGCTCCACGCCGGACGGCCCACGGTGCCGGGACTGCTGCTGGTGCTGCCCCTGCGGGGGGAGGCGCTGGCGATGGAGAACGACGTGCGGGAGCTGCGGCGGGTCCAGGGACGGCTGCCGGGGGCCAAAATCGTGCTGGCGGACTGCGGCATGACGGAAGACGCCCGGGAACTGGCGGTGTATCTCGCCGAGCGGGAGAAAAACGCGGAACTGGTAAACGCGACAGAATTTCAAGTAAAGTAGGATGGAAACATGGAAGAACTGGTCACCTGGGAGGGCACGGTACATAGCGTGATTTTTCAAAATGCCGAGAACGGCTATACGGTGCTCCGCCTCCTCACCGAGGAGGGCGAGGTGGTCACAGTGGTGGGGTGCATTCCCTGCGCCGCGCCGGGAGAGCATCTGACGGTCTCTGGCGTGTGGGAGACCCACCCCCAGCACGGCGAGCAGCTGCGGGCGGTGGAGCTGGAGCGGAGCCTGCCGGAGGACGAGGAGGAGATTTTCAATTACCTGTCCTCCGGTGTGTGCAAGGGCGTGGGCCCCGCCACCGCCCGGCGCATCGTGGACCGCTTCGGCTCTGAGACGCTGGACATTCTGGAACAGGACCCGGGGCGGCTGAGCCTCATTAAAGGCATCACGGAGAAGAAGGCCCAGGAGATTGCCGCCAGCTTCCGGCAGGCCATGGGCCTGCGGCGGCTGATGGCATTCCTGGCCCAGTACCAGCTGCCTCCCGTGCTTGCCATGCGGCTTCGGCAGGTCTACGGCGACGCGGCGCTGGAAAAGGTGCGGGAAAATCCCTACCTCCTGTCCTCCGATGACTGCGGCGTGGAGTTTTCCGCCACAGACGAGATCGCCATGAGCATGGGGTTTTCCGCTGACTGCGGCGAGCGGCTGCGGGCGGCGGTGACCTTTGAACTGAGCCACAACGAGAATAACGGCCATGTGTTCCTGCCCCGGCCCAAGCTGGTGGCGGCCACCTGCCAGCTTCTGGACTGTTCCGGAGAGCTGGTGGAAAGCGCCCTGGATGACCTGATCGAGCGCCGGGCTGTGGTGCAGGAGCCGGTGGCGAACGTGGAGGCCTGCTACCTCCGGCGGCTGTGGGAGGCGGAGGCGTCCGCCTGCGTACGCTTGAACGGCCTGCTGGCGGTGGATGCCGACGAAAGTCGCCAGGCGGATAAGGCTGTCTCCGAAATTGAGACGGAGCAGGGCATTACTTACGCGCCCCAGCAGCGGCAGGCGGTGGAGCTGGCGGCAAAAACCGGGGTGGTCATCCTCACCGGCGGCCCCGGCACCGGCAAGACCACCACCGTCCGGGGTATCGTGGCGCTGTTTGAAAAGATGGGGCTGGACATCGTGCTGGCGGCCCCCACCGGGCGGGCGGCGAAGCGCATGAGCGAGCTGACGGGCCGGGAGGCCCAGACCGTCCACCGGCTGCTGGGGATGAGCTGGAATGAGGCCACTCAGCAGGTGACGTTTACCAAGACGGAAAAGGAGCCGCTGGAGACCGACGCCGTCATTGTGGACGAGATGAGCATGGTCGACCTGACGCTGTTTTCCGCCCTGCTGCGGGCCTTGCGGCCCGGCACCCGGCTGGTGCTGGTGGGCGACGCCGACCAGCTGCCCTCCGTGGGGGCGGGAAATGTGTTCTCCGACCTTATCCGCAGTGGACGGGTGGAGACGGTTTTCCTGCGGGAGGTGTTCCGCCAGGCGGAGCAGTCCGCCATCATCCGCAACGCCCACGCCGTCAACCTGGGCCAGCCGCCCCAGCTGACCAACGACCAGGGAGATTTCTTCTTTATGTGCCGCCGGGACGGCGAGCGGACGGTCTCCACCATCGTGGAGCTGTGCAAGACCCGCCTGCCGGAGAAAATGGGTATCCCGGCGGACCAGATTCAGGTATTGACCCCCACCCGGAAGGGGGCCAGCGGAACCATCAATCTGAACCGCTGCCTTCAGGCGGCCCTGAACCCCGCCGGGCCGGACAAGCGGGAAATTATATGGGGGGACAGGCTGTTCCGGGAGGGCGACCGCATCATGCAGACCCGGAACGACTACAACGTGGTCTGGGGCCGGGAGGACGGCACCATCGGCACGGGGATTTTCAACGGCGACGTGGGGAAGATCCTGCAGATCGACCCCTCCGGCGAGTGGCTAGCCGTGGAGTTCGACGGCCGGGCGGCCACCTACGGCGTGGAGATGCTGAACGAGATCGACCTGGCCTACGCCATGACCGTCCACAAGGCGCAGGGCAGCGAGTACCGCTGCGTGGTGATGGCGGCCATGCCGGCGGCCCAGTCCCTGATGGTCCGGGGCGTGCTGTACACCGCCCTGACCCGGGCGCGGGAGCTGCTGATCGTGGTGGGCGACGACGCGGCCATCCGGGCCATGGCGGCAAACGATAAGCAGCAGAAGCGCTATTCCGGCCTGCGGTGGCGGTTGGCGCACAGTGAGGGGTGAACTCTGAAAAGAGGGAGCCCCTCTTTTTGTCCGCCCACGGGGCGGGGACGGGGGACGGCCCCCACTTTTCTTTGGGTTGCGCCCAAAGAAAAGTCGCCGCCGCAGCGGTGGAAAAGAAAGGCGCTTTGGGCGGATCAACTTGACACATTTGTGTCAAGTTGACCGCGGGACGGGAGTCGAGCGAGCCGGTGCGGCAGAAACTTGAGGGCTTGTACCGGGTGCGCTTGAGCCTTGGGGGACAGAGAGGGTGCTTCCCCGCATTTGGGGGTGTGGGAGCGGCTTTCGGGGTGGTTGTCGAATTTGGCACGCTTCTGGCCCCGCGCGTTCCGCTTCGCTACGCGCTACCTGGGCGCGCCAGTGCAGCGGCAGCGAAAAGGGACGCAGACCAAATCGGTTTTGCACCCCGACCTTGCAATTCCTGGTCGCGGGCCACAGACCGAAACATTCAGCAAAATCGGGCCCGCGCCCAACGCTGGAGCTTGCCTCGACTGCACAATGTCTCTTGCTGGGACCCCTCGTTTTAAGCAAATGAGGCGCCAACGGCGCCGGTTTTGCGCAGAGCGGTTTTCTTTTACACCGGGCGCGGCGCGTTTTCTTTTGGCAAGACAAAAGAAAATGGGGGGCGCCTCCCCGTGCAGGGAGCTGCACCAATTTAAAAAAGGACTGAAACGAGAACCTTTTGCATATCCTGACTCCATAGAATGAAAGCAAAGATGGACCGAAATGGGTTCAATTTGCGGAGGCCCCTATGGAGCAAAAAATCAAACAAGACATCAATATAGGTGCAAATATCAAGGCGATTCGGAAGCGGAAGAAGATCAAACAGGTGGATTTGGTGCGCCTTCTACAGTTGGAGGGCGTGGATATGACGCGAGAGACGCTGGTAAAGATCGAGGGTGGTATCCAGCACATTAAGGCGTCCCAACTGCGCGGTATCCGGGATGCGCTGAAAACCACTTACGACGAGCTTTTGGCAGAGCAATGAACCTGCTGGACCGTATCCTGGACCTCCTGTTCCCGCCGAAGTGTCCGTTCTGCGGCCGGGTGCGGGAACATGGCGGTATCTGTCCGGAATGTGAAAAAACCCTGCCGTGGACGGCGGAAAACGAGGTTTGCCGGGAACTCCCTGGCGCTCTGCGGTGCGCCGCGCCTTTATGGTATGAGGAACTGGCCCGGGAGGGCATCCTGCGGTTCAAGTTCCAGGGCGCGTCCGCTTTGGCCACGGCCCTGGGCGAGTTGGCGGCACGCTGCGCCGCCGAGCAATTTCCCGGGGAGTTCGATACCGTGACCTGGGTGCCCGTCAGCAAAAAACGGCTGCGGAAGCGGGGCTACGACCAGGCGGAGCTGCTGGCCCGGGCCGCCTGCCGCTTGTGGGACACGGAGCCGGTGTGCCTTTTGCACAAGACCGTGGACAATCCTGCCCAGTCCGGCATTTCCGATGCCGCCGCCCGCCGGGCCAACGTCCTGGGCGTCTATGAGGTATGCGGGGACGCGGCGGGAAAGCGGGTGCTGCTCATGGATGACATCTGTACCACCGGGGCCACCCTGTCGGAGTGCGCCCAAGTGCTGAAGGACGCCGGGGCGGAGAGCGTCGTCTGTGTTGCTGTGTCCAAAACCAGGGGAACGTTCAAAAAATAATATTGCATTCCCGGAAAACTATTGGTATAATATACCCTGTATGATTGCGCACGGTGAAAATCGTTCATAATACGGACAGAAAATCAAATGAGGTGGATTTATGCCTATGGCTAAGGATATTGGTATCGATTTGGGAACCGCATCGGTTCTGGTTTACGTGAAGGGTAAGGGGATCGTACTGAACGAGCCCTCTGTGGTGGCGCTGGATAAGAACACCGGCAAGCTGCTGAAGGTGGGCGCCGAGGCGCAGGCCATGCTGGGCCGTACCCCCGGCAACATTGTGGCTATCCGTCCCCTGCGGGAGGGCGTCATCTCCGACTACGACATGACGGAGCGGATGCTGAAGGAATTCATTCATAAGGTGGCCGGGTTCTCCTTCTTCAAGCCCCGGGTCATCATCTGCGTACCCTCCGGCATCACCGAGGTCGAGGAGCGTGCCGTCATCGACGCGGGCATCCAGGCCGGTGCCCGGAAGGTGTTCCTGATCGAGGAACCCGTGGCAGCCGCCATCGGCGCCGGCATTGACATTGCCAAGCCCGACGGCCACATGGTGGTGGATATCGGCGGCGGTACCGCTGACATCGCCGTCATCTCCCTTTCTGGCGTGGTGGAGAGCGCCTCCATCAAGATCGCCGGCGACCAGCTCAACGAGGCTGTGGTGAAGTATATGCGCCGCACCCACAACCTGCTGGTGGGCGAGCGCACCGCCGAGGAGATGAAGAAACAGATCGGCTGCGTGTTCCCCAAGGACGAGGAGGAGACCATGGACGTGAAGGGCCGCTGCCTGCTCACCGGCCTGCCCAAGGTCGTCACCGTCAGCTCCACTGAAATGATGGACGCCTTCGAGGAGCCTGTGGAGCGCATCATGGAGGCCATCCACTCCGTGCTGGAGCGGACGCCCCCCGAACTGGTGGCGGATATCTCCACCAACGGCATCGTGATGACCGGCGGCGGCAGCCTGGTATCCGGCTTTGACAAGCTGGTCTCCGCCCGCACCGGTATCCACACCGTCATTGCGGATGATGCGATTTCCTGCGTCGCTCTGGGCACCGGCAAGAGCCTGGACTCCCTGAACAACATGCAGGATGGCACCATGAACCTTTCCCGGCGGAAGCAGATGAACTAATTCCAGAGGGGACTGTGTCTCCCCCTGGACGAAAACGAATAAAGAAAACGGAGTCTTTTGGCTCCGTTTTCTTTTTCCGTTTGCTGCCCCCCACCACCAGTGACGTCGGTCACTGGTGTGTTTGCCCCAAGGGCAAACAGGTCGGGGTATTTTCGCCACACACATGTCGCGGCGAAAATGATTTCATTTTATTCATTCGCCAGCGGCGAAAGAACCGGGGAACCTTGGTTCCCTGGACCTTCCTCTAACGGGAATGATACTCCTGCTGGGCGGCTTCCCACTTCTCCCGGTCAGCGTCCGTGATGGGACGCAGGACGCGGCAGGGGGTCCCGGCGGCGATGACGTTGGGCGGGATGTCCTTCGTCACCACGGAGCCCGCGGCAATGACGCTGTTCCGGCCGATGGTCACGCCGGGACAGACCACCACATTCCCGCCCAGCCAGACGCTGTCCTCCAGGGTGATGGGCAGGCCGTATTCCAGGCCTGCGTCCCGGACCTCCGGCGCGATGGGATGTCCGGCGGTATAGAGGCCCGCCCGGGGGCCGATGAGGACCCGGTCTCCGATGGTGATGTGCGCCACGTCCAGGAAAATACAGTCATAATTGATGAATACATGGTCGCCCAGGGTAATGTGGGCACCATAGTCGCAGCGGAAGCTGGGTTCGATCCAACTGTTTTCTCCCAAATGGCCCAGCAACTCCCGCAGGAGCGCTGTCCGGCTTTCGTAGTCCGTGGGGTCCATCTGGTTGTAGCGCCAGGTCAGCTTTTTCGCCCGGTCCCTGGCCGCCGCAAGGGCCTCGTCTCCGGCGTCGTATAGCCTGCCCGACAGCATCCGTTCCAGTTCTGTCATGATACCAGCTCCTTTTCTTTCTTGGACAAACTATACCATACCGGAGGAGCGGGAGTAAACAAAAACGATGGAAATTCCTTGCTTTTTGTTGTGGATTTGGGTATAGTAAAGCTGTCTTTTGCAAATTTTTTCTGCCGATGTTCGGGTCTGCCGCCGGAAGAAAAAACGGAAGCAGAGTCGCAAGACTCTGCTTCCTGTTGCGAAAACGACTGTATGGAACTTGTATCAGGTGTATCCTGACGGGGAATCCTGTACTCAGCCGAAAATGCCCAGACCGAAGAAGTCGTTGATCTGGCCCAGCAGGATCAGCACCATGCCCAGCGGCACGATGAACTTGATGCAGAAGGCGAAGAAGCCGTCGATCTTGCTGGAGGCGCCGCTGTGGATCTCGTCCAGCAGCGTCTTGGGCTTGATCTCCCAGCCCACCATGATGCTCATCAGCAGAGCGCCCAGAGGCATGGCGATGCCTTCGGACATCATATCCATGAAGTCCAGCCAGCAGTCGTTCCAGCCGTGGATGCCGAAGGTAGCCTGACCGGGGACCCAGATGCCGTTGCTGCCCAGGCCGTCCACGGCCACCAGCGCAGCCTCCACCATGATAGCCAGACACACCAGCAGGACGATGCGGTGGCGGTTGCCCTCCTGGCCCTTGGCGGCGGCGCGGTCCATGAAGAAGGTGGCGACCACTTCCACCAGGGAGATGGCGGAGGAAATGGCGGCGATCAGCACCAGCAGGTAGAAGATGACACCGAACAGGGGGCCGATGGTACCCATGGCCTGGAACACGTCCTGCAGGGTGACGAACAGCAGGCTGGGGCCGCCCAGCTTGATCTCGTTCAGGGGGATGCCGTTCTGGATGCCGTTGGCCACGGCGGCGGGGATGACGGCGATGCCGGCCATGGTGGCGACCACGGTGTCCGCCACCACGATGACGGCGGAGTTTTTCACCAGATCCTCTTTCTTATCCAGATAGGAGCCGTAGGTGATCATGACGCCCATGGCCAGAGACAGGGAGAAGAACATCTGGCCGCCGGCGGTGGCGAGGACGGTGGCGAAGTTGGGTTCCGCGGCGATGAAGCCCGCCTTCACGGCGTAGCCGGGGACGAACATGAACTTCAGACCCTCCATGGCGCCGGGCAGAGTCAGGGAGCGGATGATAATGATGACCAGCATGACGAACAGAGCGGGCATACCCACCTTGTTGAACTTCTCGATGCCGCCGGACACGCCGCCCCGGTTGATTAAGTAGCAGATGATGAGGAACAGCAGCGTAAACGCCACGCAGCCGAAGGGATTGGTCAGCATGGCGCCGAACAGGTCGGAGCCGGTCTTGATCTCCGCCCCGGCGAAGGCCAGGTTGCTCAGGTTCAGGGCCATGTACTCAATGCAGTAGCCGCCCAGAACGGAGTAGAAGCTCATGATGACAAAGGGAGAAAAGACTGCCAGCCAGCCCACCCATTTGAACTTCTTGGACAGGGCGTGGTAAGCGCCAACAGTGCCCTTGCCGGTCTTGCGGCCCATGGCAAGCTCGCCCATCATGATGACGAAGCCTACGAATACCGCCAGCAGCAGGTAGATCAGCAGGAAGGTGAAGCCGCCGGACTTACCCATTTTATACGGGAAGCCCCAGATGTTGCCCAGGCCAACAGCAGAGCCGATGGCCGCCAGCAGGAAGCCGATATTACTTCCCCAGGAACCTCTTTCATTTGCCATAAAAACCCCTCTTTCCCATTAAAAAAACTCATGCCCAACATTAAGTTCCTTCATATATGATACGATATTTCCCTCTGACCGTCAAGAGCGTATAAAAACATATTTTGAGAGTTTGTCCACAAAAGAACGACAAAACTTTCACAAACAAAAGAAAAGGATGAGAGTATGATTCAATTCAAGGCAGTGACCCAACAGGACGGCGGCAAGCTGCGCAAATATTACAAGGACTGCCAGTACGGCCTCTGTGAGTATTCCGTGGGCACCAAGCTGATGTGGCGGCCGGTGCTGCACGCCGCCTGGGCGGAGGTCGCCGGGTGCCTGGTGATACGGAATACGGATGATGGCCGCTGGGTGTTCGACTATCCGGTGCCCGGCCCGGAGGGGGACGAAGATGCCGCCCTCACTGCCATTGAGCAGTACTGCCTGGAGCAGGGCGTCCTGCCGGTGATCTCTGTGGTGCCGGAGTGCAAGGCGGCCCGGCTGCTGGCCCGGTATCCTTATGTCCATGTCAGCGATATCCGCACCTGGCGGGATTATATCTACTACCGGGAGGACCTCCAGCTCTTTGCCGGACGGCGGTATTCCGGGCAGAGGAACCACATCAAGAAATTCCGGGCCCGGTGTCCGGACGCCTGTTTCCGCCGACTGACGGGGGCGGATGAGGCGGTCATCCAGCAGTTCTGGGCAGACTATGAGGCGGAGTTTCCCAAGGGGGATAACGCCAAGGCCCGGAGCGAGCTGAATCTGGCAAAAAAAATGCTGCGGATGGTGGGCAAGCCCTGGTTTATCGGCGGAGGCATGTTCGATGGCGAGAAGTTGGTGGCGCTGGCCCTGGCGGAAAAATGCGGAGACACCCTCATCATCCATATCGAAAAAGCGCTGTACTCCTATCCCGGTGTGTATCCCGCCATGGTGCAGGCTTTTGCCGACAACTGTGGAGACGGCTGCCGGTGGATCGACCGGGAGGACGACGCTGCCGACCGGGGTCTGCGGACCTCCAAGCTGCAGTACGGCCCAGCCAAGCTGGCGCCTAAATACTGCTTTGAGCCCCAGAACGAGCTGCTCAAGCATGTAAAGGAGATTCCGGAGCTGAAAACAGAGCGGCTGACGCTGTCGGCCCTGACCGAGGCGGACATCCCCGCTTACAACGCCCTGGTGCTGGACGGCGAGCGGAACCGCTGGTGGGGCTACGACGATGTGGGCGGCCTGGGGGGGCCGGTGGAGGAGCGGAGCTTCTTCGACGTGGCCCGGAAGGATTTTGAGAAACGGCAGGCGGTAAATTTTGCTGTCCGTCTGGATGGAAAGCTCATCGGCGAGGCGGTGCTGTACCGCTTCGACTGCCGGGGCGGCGCGGAGCTGGGCTGCCGCATCGACGCTGCCTGCGCCGGACACGGCTACGGCACAGAGGCCTTCGCCGCTGTGGCGGACTGGGCGCTATACAAGGTCAAGCTGACGAGGGTGGTGGCCAAGTGCTTCAAGGAAAATCAGGCGTCCTATAAGATGTTGTCCTCCTGTATGCGGAAAAACGGGGAGGACGAGACCTTCTTCTATTTTGAAAAATTGGTGTAAAAACACGCGCCTGCCGCTTTCGCGGCAGGCGCATATTCGTTCAGGGGTGCAGATCCGCCCTCCGGCAGGTGCAGCCCTCGGTGAGGCCAAGGGCCTCCACCCGGGTCTCCGGGATGTCCAGGGAGAACTTTTGGCCGTCGGCGGTCTGGCACAGCAGCCACAGCGGCGCCGGCTCCCGATGCTCCTCACAGCCGAAGTCCCCGTCCTCGATGCGCAGGACGCACACGTCATGCTCCGGTGCGGCGGCGATGCGGGCCGCCACCTCCTCGTCCGTCAGCCTCATGCCAGAAACTCCGGGCCGAAGCTGTGGGGGAGCAGCTCGGACAGGGTAAAGACCTTTTCTTCGCCCTTGCCGTTGAGACAGATGACCTCGATATCAGGGGCAAATTCCCGCAGCACCTGGCGGCAGACGCCGCAGGGGACGCAGAAGTCAGCGCTGCGCCCGGCGATGACGATGCGGACGAAGTCGGTGTGTCCCTCGCTGACGGCTTTGGCCACGGCGGTACGTTCGGCGCAGATGCCGGGAGAGTAGGCGGCGTTTTCGATGTTGCAGCCGGTGAATACCGTGCCGTCGGCACATTCCAGCGCCGCGCCCACGGGAAAATGGGAATAGGGACAGTAGGCCCGGTCCAGCATGGCGACAGCCGCGGCCTTCAATTCTTCACGGGTCATGCAGGTTCCTCCTTATTGCCAGCCGACCTCTCTTTGAGGCCTGACGCCCAAGTCGATGATGTCCTTGGCGTCATAGAATTTCATGTACTTCTCCCGGCTCTTGGCGGAGCGGAGGGTGGTGCCGTCGGGATGGAGGCGGTCGCAGATGACGGCGCTGATGTCGCTCTTGCACTTGGACCAGGAGTCGATGCCCACGGAGCAGAAGATGCGGAAGCCATGCTGCTGCATCCACTGGAAAGCGGGACCGGACTGCTTCACATCGTCGCCGTCCAGACGGCCGCCGAAGGGATAGAACAGCACGGGGGTCTCACCCACCAGGGAGCCTACCTCATCAAACCACTTCTGCATATCCGCCGTCACTGTTTCCACGGTACGGGTGTTCAGGCTGATGTGGCCCCAGGTGTGGCTGCCGAAGGTCCATCCGGTGCGCTTCAGCTCCGCCACGATGGGCTTCACGGCTTCGATCTCCTTCTGCCGGTTGGCCTCCTGTTCTGCAGTCCAGCTTTTACTGTCGGTCTGGGTGCGGTAGCCCAGGATGCCCTCGTAGCCCGTCAGGCTCAGGCAGCCCTTGGCGCCGAAGGGGGAGAAGTCCGGGTGCTCCTCCACGAATTTGTCCAGAATGGTCACAGCGTCCAGATCCCGGCTGACCACCTCGTTGCCCTGGGGGTCCAGGCCCCAGGACCAGAGCTTGCCGTCCTCCCCGATGATCAATTTATATGTGAAGCCGTTGGTCAGCATGTACTCATAGTAATTCACATCGTCGTAGGAGAGGATGAGGGGCTTTTTGCCCTCGGGGAGGTAGAGGGTGTTTTTCACCATGCGGGTCTGGCCGTCCTCGCCCGTCTGCTCGCTCCAGCAGTCCGCGATGTCCACCAGAACGTAGCCCTTGTCGTAGACGCTCTGGAGAATTTTCAGGTACTCCCCGGCGGTGACCATCCAGTCGTCGATGCCGTCGGACTTGGAGTCCCCGTCAAAGGCCAACTCCGGGTAGGCTACCACGGGATGGAAGAACAGGTGCTCCACCACGCCGTCGTAGGCAACGTAAGTCACGCCGTCCCGGACGCCGCCCTCCGGCTGGACGGTGGGGTCCAGAATGGTATAGGGCTCGGGCTCCGGTTCCGGTTCCGGCTCAGGCTCGGCGGGAGCGTCAGATGCCGGGGTCTCCTCTTGTGCGGGGACTTCAGGCTGTGAGGGGCCGCTGGAGCCGGGGGCGGCAGGGGCGGAGCTTCCGCAGGCTGTCAGGTTCAGCAGCAGGAGCAGGGCGAGAAGCAGGCTGGTGATACGGCGCATATGTACGGTTCCTTTCTGTCGATGATTTTATATATCTCAGTATAACAGGTATTTTGACAAAAAAGAAGAACAAAAGAATTACAAAAACACGGATGGCAAAGGCCATCCGTGTTTTGCGGGAATCACCGTTTTTCTCCGGGCTTGAAAATCAGCGCCATGAGGACGCCGAAGACCACTGCCGCCGCGATGCCGCCGGCGGTGGCGGTGAGGCCTCCGGTGAGGACGCCCAGCCAGCCCTTTTCCGCCACGGCCTTGGAAACGCCCTTCGCCAGGGCGTGGCCGAAGCCTGTCAGGGGCACCGTGGCCCCGGCGCCGCCCCAGTCGGCAATGGGCTGGTACACGCCCAGAGCGCTGAGGATGACGCCCGCCACCACGTAGCCCGTCAGGATGCGGGCGGGGGTGAGGTTGGTCTTGTCAATGAATATCTGGCCGATGGCACACAGGATGCCGCCGCAGAGGAATGCGTTGAGATAGTCCATAGAGATGCCTCCCCGATGTTTTCTGCGGTCAGTTTTCCCGAAAGAGGGAGAACTATGCAAAAGCGAAGACGCCCGGCCTTTTGGCCGGGCGTCCTCTATATGAAGGGAGAAAAGGGAAGAGCGAATTACTGGGCCTCGTCCTGGAGGGCGTCATAGCCCTGCTCACCGGTACGGACCTTGATGACGTTCTCCACGTTGGAGATGAAGATCTTGCCGTCGCCGAAGTTGCCGGTGTAGAGGACCTTGCGGGCGGTGTTGACCACCAGGGAGACAGGCAGCTTGCTGACCACGATGGACACCTGCAGGCTGGGCAGCATGGTGGCCTCCACCTTGGCGCCGCGGAAGTAGCCCTCGGTCTTGCCCCGCTGCTCGCCGCAGCCCATGACGTTGGTGGCGGTCATGCCGGTGATGCCGATGTCGAACATGGCCCGCTTGAGCGCGTCGAACCGCTCCATCTTGCACAGAATGTCGATCTTGGTCATCTTCACGCCGCCCACGGGAGCGGAGGGCTCCACAGCGGCAGCGGCGACCTCCACGGGGACGGCCTCCTTGACGGGAACGTCGCCGGTGGCCTGGGCGATGAGGTCGGCGGGGGTGTCGTCATAGACGAAGGCGAAGCCGCCGTAAGCGGAGGGCAGACCGTGCTCGGTGATGTCCAGGCCCTTCAGCTCCTCCTCAGCGGAGACCCGGAGGCCGATGGTGCTCTTGATGATGACGAAGACAATGGTAATCATCACAGCGGCCCAGGCAGCGGTAGCCAGAACGCCCAGGCACTGGATCAGGAAGAAGTGGAAGCCGCCGCCGTAGAAGGTGCCGCCGTCCACGGCCAGCAGGCCGGTGAGGATGGTGCCCAGGGCGCCGCAGATACCGTGCACGGAGATGGCACCCACGGGGTCGTCGATCTTCAACACAGAATCGAAGAAGTTGACGGAGATGGGGAGCACCAGGCCCGCCACAAGTCCGATGATGGCGGCGCCCACAGGGGAGACGGCATCGCAGCCGGCGGTGATGGCAACCAGGCCAGCCAGAGCGGCGTTCAACGTCATGCCGACATCGGGCTTCTTATAGCGCAGCCAGGTGTAGAGCATGGTGACGCAGGAGGCCACAGCGGCAGCCAGGTTGGTGTTGACGAAGATGAGGCCGGCGGAGACCAGGGCCTCGTCGTTGTCCATCGCCACGGTGGAGCAGCCGTTGAAGCCGAACCAGCAGAACCACAGGATGAACACGCCCAGAGCGCCCAGGGACAGGTTGTGGCCGATGATGGCACGGGGATTGCCGTCCTTGTCGTACTTGCCGATGCGGGGGCCGAGAAAAGCGGCGCCGATGCAGGCGCACACGCCGCCTACCATGTGGACTGCGGTGGAGCCGGCGAAATCATGGAAGCCCAGCTGGCTCAGCCAGCCGCCGCCCCAGATCCAGTGGCCGGAAACGGGATAGATGAAAGCGGAGATGCAGAAGGAGTAGATGCAGTAGGAAATAAACTTGGTGCGCTCCGCCATGGAGCCGGAGACGATGGTTGCGGCGGTGGCGCAGAAGACCGTCTGGAAGATCAGGAACGCGAACAGGGGGACGCCGGAGGGGAGCACGTCGGCGTAGTCGCCCAGGACAAAGGGGTCAAAGCCGCCGATGATGGCGCCGGCGCCGCCGAACATGAGGCCGAAGCCCAAGATCCAATAGGTGGGGGTGCCGATGCAGAAGTCCATCAGGTTTTTCATCAGAATGTTGCCGGTGTTCTTGGCACGGGTGAAGCCCGCCTCGCACATGGCGAAACCGGCCTGCATGAAGAAGACCAGGGCCGCGCCTAACAGGACCCATATCGTGTTGACTGCTGAATACATATCGTTTCCTCCTTAAACACAAATAAGACAAGGGCGCCGGAGAGTGTTACGTTCACTCTCAGGCGCCCTTGCCTTAACGATGGTATGACTTTACACCACCAAAGCGGAAATCGTCAATGTGCGAAATCGACAAGCATTTTGCTGTTTCTCACAAAAAGTTCTCTGGAATTTATAGAGGTTGAATAATACGGCTGAAAGCAGGAAAAAGCCGGGGCACATGGCCCCGGCTTGGAAGATGTTTACACAGTGTGCATCAGGTTGGTGTATCCCATCAGGTATTCGTCCACCTCGGCGGCCACGGCGCGGCCCTCGGCGATGGCCCACACCACCAGGGACTGGCCCCGGCGCATGTCGCCCGCCGCGAAGACCTTTTCCGCGCTGGCGGCGAAGCTGCCCTCTGCGGTGGTGACGGTTTTGTCCGCCTCCACACCGAAGGCGGCGCACACGTCCTCCCGGCAGCCGGCAAAGCCGGTGGCGCCGATGAGGAGCTGGCAGGGCAGGGTGTCACCTTCCGTGGTGACGACTCCGGTGAGGCTGCCGTTCTCGTCCTTCACCAGCTCTTTGACCTGCACGCCGAAGCGGCGGGGGTCATGGCCTGCGACGGCCAGGGCCTCCTCGTGGGCGTAGTCCATGGGGAACTGGCCGTTTTGCAGGTAGTCGCTCTCCGGGCGGCGCACCAGCTGGGTCACAGAGGCACAGCCCTCCCGCAGGGCGGTAGCCACGCAGTCGCTGGCGGTGTCGCCGGTGCCGATGATGACCACATCCCGGCCCTCCGCCGTGGGGACGGAGGGGTTCAGGCCGAACTGGTGGCGCTCTACGGCGGCCTTCAGGTATTCCGTGCCGAAGTACACGCCGGAAACGCCCTCGGTGTCCAGACCCAGGGGCCGGGGCTTGCCAGCGCCGCAGCAGAGGATGACGGCGTCGTATTCCCGCAGCAGCCGCTGGGCGGTCTTGGGGTCCGCGGCGTCCACGCCGCAGACGAAGGTGACGCCCTCGTCGGTCATCAGCTCCACCCGGCGCTTCACCACGCTCTTGGGCAGCTTCATATTGGGGATGCCGTAGGTCAGCAGGCCGCCGGGGCGGTCCTCCTTCTCGATGACAGTGACGGAGTGGCCCCGGTGGTTCAGTTGATCCGCCGCGGCAAGACCCGCCGGGCCGGAGCCGATGACGGCCACCTTTTTGCCCGACCACTGGGGCGGGCGGCGGCGCTTCATGGTCTTGTTGGCGTAGGCCTCCTCAATGACGCACAGCTCGTTGTCCCGGACGGTAACGGGGCTGCCGTAGATACCGCAGATGCAGCTCTTTTCGCACAGCGCCGGGCACACCCGGCCGGTGAACTCCGGGAAGTTGTTGGTTTTCAGCAGGCGGCTCAGGGCGTGGGCCCGGTTGCCCGCGTAGATCATGTCGTTCCACTCGGGGATGAGGTTGTGCAGCGGGCAGCCAAAGGTCTTGCCCTCGTATGTAATGCCCGCCTGACAGTAGGGCACGCCGCAGTTCATGCAGCGCCCGCCCTGCTGGACCCGGTACTCGTCGGGCAGGGGGAGACGGAACTCCTCCCAGTCATGCACCCGCTCCTGGGGAGGGCGGTGCGCTTCGTCCCTGCGGACGTATTCCAAAAATCCGGTGGTCTTTCCCATATCGTTCGCCCTCCTTTCTCAAGCTCTGGTGTTGGCGTAGAACGCCTCGATCTCCGCCTGCTCCCGGCTCATGCCCTTTTCCTCGTATTGGGCGATGGAGCGCAGCATCCGGTCATAGTCCTTAGGCATGACCTTCTTGAAGCAGGGAACGTAGCTCTTGAAGGCCGCCAGAATTTTCTTGCCCCGGGGAGACCCGGTGGCGGCCACATGTTCTTCAATGAGCGTTCGTAGCTCCTGAATATCGTGATCCTCCGTCAGGGTGTCGATGAGCACCTGCTCCTTGTTCAGCCGCAGGTACAGGTCGTGATGCTCGTCCAGCACGTAGGCGATGCCGCCGGACATGCCTGCCGCGAAGTTCTTGCCAGTAGGGCCGAGGATGACCACTCGGCCGCCGGTCATGTACTCGCAGCCGTGGTCGCCCACGCCTTCCACCACGGCCACCGCGCCGGAGTTGCGGACGCAGAACCGCTCGCCGGCCATGCCGTTGATGTAGGCCCGGCCGCTGGTGGCGCCGTACAGGGCCACGTTGCCCACGATAATGTTTTCACCGGGCTTGAACTTGGAACCCTTGGGAGGATACAAAATCAGCTTGCCGCCGGAGAGGCCCTTGCCGAAACCGTCGTTGCAGTCGCCCTCCAAAGCCAGGGTCAGGCCCTTGGGGATGAAAGCGCCGAAGGACTGTCCGCCGCCGCCGTGGCAGGTGATGACGTAGCTGTCGTCGCTCAGGGTATCGCCGCTACTCCGGGTGATCTCGGAGCCGAACAGGGTGCCGAAGGCGCGGTCCGTGGAGGACACCTGCAGGTCCAGCTTGCCGGACTTCTTGCCCTTCAGGCTCTTGCCCAGCTTCTCCATCAGCACGCTCATGTCCACCGTCTTTTCCAAATGGAAGTCGTAGACGGTGCTGGGGTCGAAGTGGGGCACATGGTCGCCGTAGGGGTTCTGCAGCAGGGCCGTCAGGTCCAATGTCTCCGCCCGGTGGGTGACCAGCTTTTCCCGGACCCGCAGCAGGTCGCTGCGGCCCACCAGCTCGTCCACGGTGCGGATGCCCAACTTCGCCATGTACTCCCGTAGCTCCTGGGCCACGAAGTACATGAAGTTGATAACGTATTCCGGCTTGCCAGCGAACCGCTTGCGGAGCTGGGGGTTCTGGGTGGCGATGCCGGCGGGGCAGGTGTCCAGATTGCACACCCGCATCATGCAGCAGCCCATGGTGACCAGGGGCGCGGTGGCGAAGCCGAATTCCTCGGCGCCCAGCATACAGGCGATCGCCACGTCCCGCCCGGTCATCAGCTTGCCGTCAGCCTCGATGACCACCTGGGTCCGCAGGCCGTTTTTGATGAGGGTCTGGTGGGCCTCCGCCACGCCCAGCTCCCAGGGCAGGCCCGCGCCATGGATGGAGTTCCGGGGGGCCGCGCCGGTGCCGCCGTCGTGGCCGGAGATGAGCACTACCTGGGCGCCCGCCTTGGCGACGCCCGCGGCAATGGTTCCCACACCCGCCTCGCTCACCAGCTTTACGCTGATGCGGGCGCTGCGGTTGGCGTTCTTCATGTCGTAAATGAGCTGGGCCAGGTCCTCGATGGAGTAGATGTCGTGGTGAGGTGGGGGAGAGATCAGGCTGACGCCGGGGGTGGAGTACCGGGTCTTGGCGATCCATGGGTACACCTTCTTACCGGGTAGGTGGCCGCCCTCGCCGGGCTTGGCGCCCTGGGCCATTTTAATTTGAATCTCCTGGGCGCTGCACAGGTACTCGCTGGTGACGCCGAAGCGGCCGGAGGCGATCTGCTTGATGGCGGAGCACCGCTCGTCGTGGAGCCGCTCCCGGGCCTCGCCGCCCTCGCCGGAGTTGGACTTGCCGCCGATGCGGTTCATGGCGATGGCCATGCACTCGTGGGCCTCCTGGGAGATGGAGCCGTAGCTCATGGCGCCGGTCTTGAACCGCTTGACGATGGATTCCACGCTCTCCACCTCATCGATGGGGATACCGCCGTCCTCCGCGAACTGGAAGCCCAGCAGTCCCCGCAGAGTGTGGGGCTTGTCGGCGAAGTCCACCAGGGCGGTGTACTCCTTGAAGGTCTCGTAGCTGCCCTCCCGGGTGGCCTTCTGCAGCAGCAAAATGGTCTTGGGGTTGTACATGTGGTCCTCTTTGTCGGGACCGGAGCGCAGCTTGTGGATGCCCATGGAGTCCAGGGTGGGGTCAAAGCCCAGGCCCAGGGGATCGAAGGCCTGGTTGTGGTTCCACTCCACGCCCTCACCGATCTCCTCCAGGCCCACGCCCTCCACACGGGAGACGGTGTTGGTGAAGTACTTGTCGATGACCTCTTTGTTGATGCCCACGCACTCGAAAATCTGGGCGGACTGGTAGGACTGGATGGTGGAGATGCCCATTTTGGAGGCGATCTTCACGATACCGTGGAGAATGGCGCTGTTGTAGTCGTTGACGGCGGCGGTGGGGTCCTTGTCCAGCAGCCCCAGGGTCACCAGCTCCTCCACACACTCCTGGGCGAGGTAGGGGTTGATGGCCTGGGCGCCGTAGCCCAGGAGGGTCGCGAAGTGGTGCACGTCCCGCGGCTCAGCGCTCTCCAAAATCATGGAGACGGCGGTGCGCTTTTTCGTGCGGACCAGATACTGCTCCAGGGCGGAGACCGCCAGCAGGGAGGGGATGGCGACGTGGTTCTCATCCACGCCCCGGTCGGACAGGATGAGGATGTTGGCGCCCTTCTTGTAGGCCCGGTCCACGTTGACGAACAGCTGGTCCAGGGCGTTTTCCAGGGGGGAGCCCTTGTAGTACAGCAGGGAGATGGTCTCCACATGGAAGCCAGGGCGGTTCATGTGACGGATCTTCATCAGATCCACGGAGGTCAGGATGGGGTTGTGGATCTGCAGAACAGTGCAGTTTTCCGCCTTTTCCTGCAGCAGGTTGCCGCCGGAGCCGACGTACACCGTGGTGTCGGTGACGATCTCCTCCCGGATGGCGTCCATGGGCGGGTTCGTCACCTGGGCGAAAAGCTGCTTGAAGTAGTTGAACAGGGGCTGGTGGCGCTCGCTGAGCACCGCCAGGGGGGTGTCCACGCCCATGGCGGAGGTGGGCTCGGCGCCGTCCCGGGCCATGGGGAGGATGGAGTCCTTGACCTCCTCATAGGTGTAGCCGAAGGCCTTGTACAACCGGTCCCGCAGCTCCTGGGAGTGGGTCTCCACCCGCTTGTTGGGGATGGGGAGGTCCTTCAGGTAGACCAGATGGGCATCCAGCCACTCGCCGTAGGGCTGCTGGAGAGCGTAGCGGCGCTTCAGCTCACCATCGTCCACCAGACGGCCTTGGCGCAGGTCGGCCAGCAGCATCCGCCCGGGCTGGAGCCGGGATTTCTTCACGATTTTCTCCGGCGGGATGTCCAGCACGCCCACCTCGGAGGAGAGGATGAGCTGGTCGTCGTCGGTGAGATACCAGCGGCAGGGCCGCAGGCCGTTGCGGTCCAGCACCGCGCCCACGGTGTCGCCGTCGGAGAACACGATGGCGGCGGGGCCGTCCCAGGGCTCCATCATGGTGGCGTAGTAGTGGTAGAAGTCCCGCTTCTCCCGCTCCATCTTCTTGTCGTTGGCCCAGGGCTCGGGAATGCACATCATCACCGCCTGGGGCAGGTCGATGCCGTTCATCATCAAAAACTCCAGGGTGTTGTCCAGCATGGAGCTGTCGGAGCCGCTCTGGTCGATGACGGGCAGGACCTTGTCCATGTCGTCCTCCATCACAGCGGAGGACATGGTCTCCTCCCGGGCCAGCATACGGTCCACGTTGCCCCGGATGGTGTTGATCTCACCGTTGTGCATGATGTAGCGGTTGGGATGGGCACGCTCCCAGCTGGGATTCGTGTTGGTGGAGAACCGGGAGTGGACCAGGGCGATGGCGCTCTCGCAGTCCGGGTCCGTCAGGTCGGCATAGAACTTGCGGAGCTGGCCCACCAGGAACATACCCTTGTAGACGATGGTCCGGCTGGAGAAAGAGGAGATGTAGGTATTGACGTTGGACTGCTCGAACACCCGGCGGGCCACATACAGCTTGCGGTCAAAGTCCAGACCCTTTTCGCAGTCGGCGGGGCGCTTCACAAAGCACTGGCAGATGGTGGGCATACAGGCCAGGGCCTTTTCGCCCAGGACTTCCGGGTGGGTGGGGACGTCCCGCCAGCCCAGGAACTCCATGCCCTCCTTGACCACGATGATCTCCATCATCTTCTTAGCCTGGGCACGCTTGAGGCGGTCGTTGGGGAAGAAGAACATGCCCACGCCGTAGTCCCGCTCACCGCCCAGGGCGATGCCCTCGGCAGCCGCGGCCTTCACCATCAGCTTGTGGGGAACCTGGAGCATCAGGCCAACGCCGTCGCCGGTCTCGCCGGCGGCGTCCTTGCCGGCGCGGTGCTCCAGCTTTTCCACGATTTTCAGGGCGTTGTCCACGGTCTGATAGGATTTTCCGCCCTTCAGGTCCACCACCGCGCCGATGCCGCAGGCATCGTGCTCAAATTGGGGGGAGTAGAGAGGATAATTTTTCTGGTCAGTTCCCGTCATGGGGATCACTCCAATCGATTAGGAATTAGGGGATATTCGCCGGAGGCGAATCAACTTTAATTATTTTTGTCAGGACATGTGCCTGACAAAAATACTTTGACCTAGCCGCCGGGGGCGGCGTTCACCAGTGACCGATGTCACTGGTGGGGGGAATCTAAAGGGGGGACGCAGTCCCCTCTTTACTTTGTATAGGAATCGATGATGTATTGGGCCATCTCCGCCAGCTTCATGCCGCTGTCCATGCTGCGCTTCTGCAAGAAGCGGTGGGCTTCGGCTTCCGTCATGCGGTTGACGTCCATCAGCAGCTCCTTAGCGGTGCGGATGAGCTTTTGCTCCTCCTCCTTTCGCTTGGGAGGCGGGTGGTGGAGGTTCTTTTCCTCGAACCGCCGGAGCATATCGAGGCTTGCGAAGAAGTCGGACCGGGCGGCGGGGGTGGCCAGCTTGTAGAGGTTTTCCCCCTCGCACATGTCCAGATTCACGGCGGAGGACACCACCAGCAGCACCGCGGTGCTCCGCAGGTCGGCGGCCAGGTCGGTGGCGGTCATGTCCCGGAGCTTGAAGCCGCAGACTACGATGGCGCTGCCCAGCTTCCGGACGGTGCGGATGGCCTCGGCGCCGGAGGTGCAGCAGGCGGCAGGCTCCCAGCCGTCGGATGCCAGCAGGCGCAGGATGCGGCGCTGGGCCTCTTCATTGGCAAAGGCAACCACGATCCTGTCCATTTGGCTTCAACTCCTTTTGATGAAAAACGCTTGGGTGGGTAGGCTTAGTACGTTACGAGGTATTTTTCCAGCTCCCACTGGGAGACCTGGGTGCGGTATTCCTCCCATTCCCGCAGCTTGCCGTTGATATACTGGGCGGAGGTGTGGGGGCCCAGGGCGTCCAGCACCACGCTGTCCGATTCCATGGCGTGGATGGCGGCCTCCAGGGTTCCCGGCAGGCTTTCGATGCCCCGGGCGGCCCGGGCGTCGGGGGTCATGGCGTAGATGTTCTCCGCGATCTCCGGCGGCGGGGTCAGGCCGCGCTCGATGCCGTCCAGGCCGGCGGCCAGGCAGGCGGCAAACACCAGATAGGGGTTGCAGGAGGGGTCCGGGCTCCGCAGCTCCACCCGGGTGCCCTGGCCCCGGGGGGCCGGGATGCGGATGAGGGCGGAGCGGTTGGAGGAGGACCAGGCCGCGTAGCAGGGGGCCTCGTAGCCCGGCACCAGCCGCTTGTAGGAGTTCACCAGGGGATTGGTCAGGGCGCAGAAGCCCTGGACGTGGGCCAGCAGGCCCGCGATGAACTGGTAAGCCAGGGGGGAGAGCTGTCCGGGGGCGTCGGGGTCAAAAAAGGCGTTTCGCCCGTCCTTGAACAGGGACATATTGATGTGCATCCCGCTGCCGGAGGCGCCGTAGACCGGCTTTGGCATGAAGGTGGCGTGAAGGCCGTTCTTCTGGGCCAGAGTCTTCACCGCCAGCTTGAAGGTCATGATGTTGTCGGCGGCCCGGAGGGCGTCGGCGTACTTGAAGTCGATCTCGTGCTGTCCGGCGGCTACCTCGTGGTGGCTGGCCTCGATCTCAAAGCCCATCTCCTCCAGGGAGAGGCAGATCTCCCGCCGGGTGCTCTCGCCGTGGTCCAGGGGGCCCAGGTCGAAGTAGCCCGCCTCATCGCTGGTGCGGGTAGTGGGACGGCCGTCCTCGTCTGTCTGGAACAGGAAGAACTCCAGCTCCGGGCCTGCGTTGAAGGTGTAGCCCATGTCCTCCGCCCGCTTCAGAACCCGCTTCAGTACGTTCCGGGGATCGCCGGCGAAGGGGGTGCCGTCGGGGTTGTGGACCTCGCAGATGAGCCGGGCCACCTTGCCGTACTGGGGCCGCCAGGGCAGGATGGCGAAGGTGTCCAGGTCGGGATAGAGGTACTGGTCGGATTCCTCGATGCGGACGAAGCCCTCGATGGAGCTGCCGTCCATCATGATCTCATTGTCCAGCGCCCGCTGGATCTGGGAGGCGGTGATGGCCACGTTTTTCAGCTGGCCGAAAATGTCGGTGAACTGCATCCGGATGAACTGGATGTCCTCGTCTTCGACCAGGCGGAGGATGTCCTCCTTGGTGTATCTGCCCATGAACAGTCTCCTTTCCATATGGAAATCTATAATTTATTACTTTAAAGCATATTGAAAAAGGGTACAAAAAATGAGCGCGGACGACCCAAGAGGGGGCGCCTTTGCTCTCTCTACTTTCGTAGTATACGTGCAAAAAACCCGTCCTGTCAACGGTTTTGACCGTGACAGGGCGGGCTTTCGGCAGATTTCGGGAACTCTTCTAAATGCGGCTGGTACGGGAAAAAAACCTTTGTGCAATTTCCATACGGCTTACGTTTGTTTTTGGCGGGCGTACATTACTTTTCGGCGGAGATACAGAGCGCGTGGCAGATGCCGGGGATGGACTCCCCCTGGAAGCTGGAGGTGGGGGACAGCAGCGCCCCGGTGGGGGCGAAGACGATGCGCTTCCACCGCCCGGACCGCATCCCGGAGAGGAGGTAGCCGTTGAGCACCGAGGCGGAGCAGCCGCAGCCGGAGGCCCCGGCGTGCATATCCTGGGCCTGGCGGTCGTAGAGCAGCAATCCGCAGTCCTGGAAATTCTCCCCCAGGTCCACGCCGTCCCGGGAGAAGAAGTCCCGGACGATGGCGTGGCCCAGCTCTCCCAGGTCGCCGGTGACCACCAGGTCGTAGTCCTGGGGCTTTGTCTCCGTATCCCGGAAAAAGGCGGCCAGGGTATCGTAGGCGGCGGGGGCCATGGCCGCGCCCATGTTGTTCACGTCGCTGACGCCCCGGTCCACGATCTTGCCGCAGGTGACGTGGGTGATATAGGGTCCGGGGCCGTCCTCCGCCAGAATGGTGCACCCGGCGGCGGTGGCGGTCCACTGGGCGGTGGGAGGCCGCTGGTTGCCGTAGGGCACCGGCATCCGGTACTGCCGCTCGGCGGTGCAGAAGTGGGAGCTGGTGACGGCTGCCACCCGGCTGGCGTAGCCGCCGTCGATGAGCATGGCCGCCAGGGACAGCGACTCGCCCATGGTGGAGCAGGCGCCGTACAGGCCGTAGAAGGGGATGCCGAAGTCCCGCAGGCCGAAGGAGGAGCCGATGCACTGGTTCAGCAGGTCCCCGGCGCAGATATAGTCCAGGTCGTCGGGTTTCAGCTTGGCCTGATCCAGCGCCCGCTGGACCACCTTTTTCTGCATGGTGGACTCCGCCTTCTCCCAGGTCTTTTCCCCGAAGAAGGAATCGTCGGACAGCTCGTCAAAGTAGGAGGACAGGGGGCCCTCCGCCTCCTGCCTGCCGCCGATGTTGGCGTAGGAGATGACGGAGGGGGGATGGGACAGGGCGATGGTGCGTTTGCCGACACGCTTTTCGTTCATGGAGGACACCTCGTTTTTGTGGGTTGTCCGTAGGGTGCCCGCAAACAGGAAAATTATGAGCGTCATTCCGCGGCCGCGGATTTTTCCGGAGGTTCCGCCTGCCCGCCGGACGGTGAGAGGACCCGCAGAGCCGGGCTGTCCTCCCGGAGGTACAGCTCCTCGCAGTCCTGCTGGGCTTTCACCAGGATGCGGAGGGCTTTTTCGGTCTCCCGCATCAGGTGCAAGTACATTTCCTGATAGTCTGGCATATCTATCTCCTTTCTCTATCGACATAGGCATTATTGCCTATAACGTTGCAGCTCTATTATAGGCAATAATGAGAATATGTCAAAGGGAAAGGCGGGGTGAACATGATTTCTTACGAGCGGTTGTGGGAGACCATGAAACAACGCGGGGCAACGACATATACGCTGCAGGTAAAAGGGGGAATCAGCAGCTCCACCATCCGACGGCTGAGAGCCGGGGAATCCGTTTCGACCAATACGCTGGACGCCTTATGCAGGATTCTGGACTGCACGCTGCAGGATATTGTGGAATATCTGCCTGACAAAACATAACACGGGAAGCGGACGGACGATCCTGCTTCCCGTGTTGCTTTTTCCTTATTTCAGGAATTTCCGTACTCTCCCGGAGAGCAGCAGCGCCAGCGCCAGCTTCAGGAGGTCCGGGATGATGTAGGGGAAGACGCACCAGCCCAGGGCGGTGGTCACGCCGATGGGGCCGGTGGTCCTGGCGTAGAGAACCAGGAACCAGGCGGTGCCGAAGGCGTAGCACACCGCAAGGCCCAGCACGCAGGCGATGGCTTTGACCGGGAGGGAGTCCCCCAGCCTGGCCGTCAGCAGCCAGTAGACCAGAGCGGCGGCCACAAAGCCGATGATATAGCCGCCGGTGGTGTCCAGCAGGACGCCCACGCCGCCCCGGAAGCCGGAGAACACCGGCACGCCCACGGCGCCCAGCAGCAGGTAGACCACCATGGCGTACAGCCCGCGGCGTCCGCCCAGGGTGGCGAGGGCCATGAACATGGCGAAGGTCTGCATGGTGAACTGCACCAGGGGCTTTGGCAGGGGAACGGTGATCCAGGCGCAGACGGCCATCAGAACGGCGAACAGCGCGATATAGGCCATATCCAGCGTCCGCAGACGGGACGGAGAAGAAGTCATAGTCGATACCTCCTTGTGTTTCCTGCATCAGAAAATACCGCGTGTCGGCCCAATTGTCAACCTAAAAATTTAAACTGGTTAACAATAGGGACGAAAAAGTCCGGCGGGAATCCCCGCCGGACTTTAAACATCCGTATGCTCGCACAGCTCCCGAACCTTGGACTGGATGGATTTCAGGTCCTCGAAGGTCTCCGGCCGCTTGCTCTCATCCCGCAGCAGGGCGGCGGGGTGGTAGATGGCGGTCATCTGGACGCCGCCCCGGGCGAACCACTGGCCATGCTCGCTGGTGATTTTGAAGTCCTCCTTGATGATGGCCTTGGCGGCGATGCGCCCCAGACACACGATGATTTTGGGCCGGATGAGAGCCGTCTGCCGCCGCAGGAAGCCGATGCAGGCGTCCTGCTCCACGTTCAGCGGGTCCCGGTTCTGGGGCGGACGGCATTTTACCACATTGGCGATATAGACCTTGGTGCGGTCCAGGCCGATGATCTCCAGCATATCGTCCAGAAGCTGGCCCGCCCGGCCCACAAAGGGGATGCCCTGCTCGTCCTCGTGCTGGCCGGGGCCCTCGCCGATGAGCATGATCTCCGCGTCCTCGGCGCCATCGCCGAAGACCACGTTGGTGCGGGTGTCCGCCAGGGCGCAGCCATGGCAGGCCATACAGTCTTGTTTCAGAGCTTCCCAGGTATCCGCCATGGGGAAACGCCTCCTTTTCTGCTGAATGAATGTAGTATACTACGAAAAAACTGCCAGCGCAACGCGGGTATCAGCCGCCGTTTCCCGGAGAAACTGAGGGAAAAGGAGGGCGGCGGAATGGCGCACTGGCTTTGGATCTTCTGGATATACAGCTTTTTGGGATATTGGTTGGAAAAAGCCTTCGCGGCAGCTACCCATGCGCCGAACCAGGGGCGGAAATGCTTTCTGCTGCTGCCCCTGTGCCCGGTGTACGGCCTGGGGATGGCAGCGGTGCTGGCCCTGCCGGTGCGGGGATGGTGGCTGGTGCTGTGGGGCGGATTGGCGGCTACGGCGGTGGAATACGTGTATCACTGGGTCTGCGAGATCTTTCTGGGGGTGCGGTTTTGGGATTACTCCCGCGTTCCCGGCAATCTCCGGGGCCGGGTCTGCCTGCCCTTCACCGCCATTTGGGGCCTGCTGACGGTCCTGGCGGTGTGGTGGGTGCAGCCGTGGGTGGAAGTAATCGCGTCGGCGATTCCCTGGCAGGTGACCTATATCTTCTTGCTGATTTTCACTGCCGACGCGGTCTGCTCCGCCCGGTTCCTTCGGAAGACCCACGACATCGAGGGTCTGCGCTGGGCGGCTCACACCACCTGAAACAGGTAGAATTTCAAATAGTTCGTTTCCTCCACGCCCCAGAGGATGGGGTGGTCACAGCTCTGCTGCCGGGCCTCGATCTGCCGGAGCTGCACCCCGGCATCCTTGGCGGCGTCGTGGAGCATGGCGATGAACTTCTCCTCCGTGGCGAAGTGGGAGCAGGAGCAGGTAGCCAGATACCCGCCCCGGGGCAGCAGCTTCATGGCCCGGTAGTTGATCTCCTTATAGCCGGTGATGGCGTTGGCCACGGTCTTGCGGCTCTTGGTAAAGGCCGGCGGGTCCAGGATGATGAAGTCGTACTTCGGCGGCTCCTTTTCCAGAGCGGGCAGCAGGTCGAAGACGTTGGCGGCCACGCAGTCCACCACTTCGGAAAGCCCGTTGCGCTCCGCGTTGGCCCGGGCCATCTCCACGGCGGCTTCGGACACATCCACGGCGGTGACGTGCTTCGCCCCGCCCATGGCGGCGTTCAGGGCAAAGGAGCCGGTGTGGGTGAAGCAGTCCAGCACGGTTTTGCCCCTTGCCAGCCGGCCCACCGCCCGGCGGTTGTACTTCTGGTCCAAAAAGAACCCGGTTTTCTGCCCGTTCTCTACATCCACCAAATATTTGATGCCGTTTTCGGTAATTTCCACGACAGGGGACCCCGGCGTCTCCTCGCCGGGCAGGGGGAACCAGCCCTTGTACTGGGGCAGACCCTCCTTGTCCCGCAGGGCCACGTCGTTCCGCTCGAACACGCCCCGGATGGCCTGGCCGTCCTCCCGGAGAATATTCACCAGTGCGGGCAGCAGCATCTCCTTGATACCCTCCATGCCCACGGACAGCACCTGGACGCTGAGCAGGTCGTGGAACTTGTCCACCGTCAGGCCGGGGAAGGCGTCCGCCTCGCCGAAGATGACGCGGCAGCAGTCCAGGTCTGCCTCGTCCATGACGCTCTTGCGGTAGTCCCAGGCCCAGCGGAGCTTCCGCTGCCAGAAGGCCTCGTCAAAGCGGTCGTTGGCGTTCCGGGAGATGAGCCGGACGCGAATTTTGGACTGCTCCGACAGGAAGCCTGTGCCAAGATACCGGCCTTTTTTGCTGATGATATCCACCAATTTTCCGTTTTCCGGGGCGCCTTCCACAGAAAGCACCTCCGCGTCGTAGACCCAGGGATGGCCCCGGAGGATGGCGGCTTCGGCTTTTGGAGTGACGGTAAAGCGGGGATAGGGACGGTCGGTTTTCATAGGAGGCCCTCCAGTGTCGTTCAAATTCGGCAAATAGTATATCACGTTTTTCGGCGGAGCGCCATAGAATCAAGTGAGAAGGAGGGACTTTCTATGCCTATTATTTATTTGAGCCCGTCCACCCAGGAGTGGAATATGTATGTCACCGGCAGCGGCTCCGAGGAGTACAACATGAACCTGCTGGCGGACGCCCTGGTGCCCTATCTGCTGTCCAACGGCATCCAGTACACCCGCAACACCCCGGATATGACCGCCGGAAGCTCCGTCCGGCAGGCCAATCAGGGCTACTACGACTTCTATCTGGCCCTCCATTCCAACGCCGCGCCGGAGGGCCGCTACGGCGAGGAGCGGGGCATCATCGCCTTTTACTACCCCGGCAGCACCGAGGGTCAGCGGGGCGCGGAGCTGATCGCGGAGGAGCTGCGGAAGATTTATCCCCTTCCGGGCAGGGTGACCACCCGCGCCACCACCACCCTGGGGGAGGTGCGGCTGTCCCGGGCCCCGGCGGTGTTGGTGGAGATCGGCTATCACGACAATTACGCCGATGCTGTCTGGGTGGAGGGCCATATGGACGACATCGCCCAGCAGCTTGCCCGTGCGTTGACCCGGCTGTTCGGCCTGCCCTTCATTTATCCCATGACCCCGGTGGGCGGCACTGTGAACGTCAGCTACGGCACGCTGAACCTCCGCAGCCGCCCCACGCCCACCGGGACCATCATTGCCAACATGCCCGACGGCGCCGCCGTCACCGTCTACGGCGAATGGCAGGGCTGGTACGTGGTTCATTATCAGAATTATGTGGGCTACGCCGCGGCGGCTTATATCAACACATAAGGCCCAACAATATCTTGTTGTAAATGGCGTTTGGATTTTCAACTTCTGGGAATGAAATGCTTGACACTGGAACTGCAAACGATTAAACTAGAAAAGGATAATTATCGGCAGGCGTAGGGGCGTTTGCCGGTCGTTTCCTGATGTGAGTGATAAAATACGATACCGAAGAATAGGAGGAAGCCGTGGAACCCATCACCATTATTCTGGCCCTGGTGGGCCTGGTGGTCGGCGGCGCCATCTGCTTCCCTCTCGGTATTCGCTACCGCAAAGCTGTTTCCGAGAAGGAGATCTCCAGCGCTGAAGAAGAAGGAACGCGCATCATCAATGAGGCTATCAAGAGTGCCGAATCCAAGAAGCGTGAGGCCCTGCTGGAAGCCAAAGAAGAGATTTTGAAGAGCCGCAGCGAGTATGAGAAGGAAGTAAAAGAGCGCAGAGCCGATCTGCAGCGGCAGGAAAACCGTCTGCAGCAGAAGGAAGAGAACCTGGACCGCAAGCTGGAAGCCATGGAGAAGAAGGAAGAATCCCTGGCTCAGAAGCACGCGGCCATCGACAAGGAAAACGAAGAGATCAAAGTCATCAAGCGCAGCCAGACGGAAATGCTGGAGCGCATTTCCGGTTTCACCGCCGAGGAGGCGAAGCAGTACCTCATCGACCAGGTGGAGGCCGAGGTGACCCATGAGACCGCCCTCAAGATCAAAGAGGTCGAGTCCCGCATGAAGGAAGAGTGTGAAGCCCGCGCCCGCGAAGTGGTGGCCCAGGCCATCCAGCGCTGCGCCGCGGATTCCGTGGCCGAAATGACCGTCAGTGTGGTTCCCCTGCCCAATGACGAGATGAAGGGCCGCATCATCGGCCGCGAGGGCCGCAACATCCGCACCATCGAGACCCTGACCGGCGTAGACCTTATCATCGACGACACGCCGGAGGCTATCACCGTCTCCTGCTTCGAGCCCGTCCGCAGGGAGATCGCCCGTCTGGCGCTGGAGAAGCTCATCGCCGACGGCCGCATCCACCCCACCCATATCGAGGAGATGGTGGAGAAGGCCCGCCGGGAGGTGGAGGCCACCATCAAGGCCGAGGGCGAGCGTGTGGTGTTCGAGTGCGGCGTCCGCAATCTGCACCCCGAGCTGGTGAAGATGCTGGGCCGCCTGCACTACCGTACCAGCTACGGCCAGAATGTGCTGCAGCACTCTGTGGAGGTGTCCCATATTGCCGGCATGATGGCCGCTGAGCTGGGCGCCGATGTTCAGGCCGCCAAGCGCGCTGGATTGCTCCACGATCTGGGCAAGTCCATCGACCATGAGATGGAAGGCACCCATGTGGCCCTGGGCGTGGAGTTTGCCCGGAAGTACAAGGAGAAGGAAGACATCATCCACGCCATCGAGGCCCACCACAACGATGTGGAGCCCCGCACTATCATCGCCTGCCTGGTCCAGGCAGCGGATGCCATTTCCGCCGCCCGTCCCGGCGCCCGCCGCGAGAACCTGGAGAACTACATCAAGCGCCTGGAGCAGCTGGAGACCATCACCGGCACCTATCCCGGTGTTGACAAGGCCTTTGCCATCCAGGCCGGCCGCGAGGTCCGGGTCATGGTGAAGCCCGAACAGGTCAGCGAGGACCAGATGGTCATTCTGGCCCGGGACCTGGCCAAGAAGATCGAGGAAGAGATGGAATATCCCGGCCAGATCAAGGTCCATGTCCTGCGGGAGACCAAAGTGGTCGAATACGCAAAGTAAAAAACGCGCAAAAAGTCCTCCGTGGGAATCTCCACGGAGGATTTTTTTGCGCTGCCGATGGAAAATGTCCAAGGCCGGAGGAATGCAAACAATTCGTAAACCTTTGGCGAAACAGTTGACGGTGGCGGTAAATATCCTTAAAATAGGAAAAAACAAGGCACCCCTCCGGGACATGCGGAGGAGGGAAAGGAGCAGTCCATGGGCAGATCAGGCGGAGGAGGCGGTTTCTCCGGCGGCGGTTTTTCCGGCGGAGGCAGGTCCTCCGGCGGCTTCTCCGGCGGTGGACGCAGCGGAGGCGGTTTTGGCGGCGGGCGCAGCGGCGGTTCTCGCTCCGGGTTCGGCGGCTTCGGCGGCCCGGTGGGCGGCTTCGGCGGTCCCCGGCCTATCCGTACCGGCCCCATCATCATCAACAATGCGCCCCGCTACGGCGGAGGTGGGAACAATCCCCGCCAGCCCCGGAAGCAGGATAGCGGCAGAGGCACGGCCATTGCCACTGTCTGCGTCGTCCTGGTGATGCTGGTCCTCTTTTTCGTCATCATGGGCGCTGTCTCCGGCGGCGGTGATATTCAGAAATCTACTTATCAGCGGGAGAAGCTGCCTGCCTCGGCGGTGACGGAGACCGCCTACTATACCGATGAGGGCGGCTGGTTCAGCAACCGCGGTAAGCTGGAGAGCGGCATGAAGGCCTTTTACCGGGAGACCGGCGTGCAGCCCTACCTGTACCTGCTCCCCAACGGCGTCACCACCTCCACCACAGAGCTGACATCCTATGCCGAGGAGCTGTATCCTCAGCTCTTCACCGATGAGGGCCACTTCCTCCTGGTGTTCTGCGACGATGACCGGGGCTCCTACAACTGCGGCTACGTGATGGGCAGCCAGGCCAAGACTGTCATGGACAACGAGGCCGTGGCCATCCTGGCAGACTATCTGGACCGCTATTACAACGATTACTCCATCAGCGAGGAGGAGATCTTCTCCAAAGCCTTCGAGGATACCGGCGAGCGCATCATGACGGTGACAAAGTCGCCTCTGCCCACCGTCGCCGTCTGCATCGCGGTGGTTGTGGTGGCAGTACTCCTGTTCGTCACCCTGAAAAAGCGCCGGGAGCAGCGGGAGCGGGAGCAGAAGCGGGCCGAGGAGATCTTAAAGACCCCACTGGAAAAATTCAGCGACAAAGAAGTGGAAGACCTGGCGAAAAAATACGAAAATCAGGAAAAACCGTAACAATATTTGAGAGGAGATACAACGATGGCAATTCTGGAACGTTTCACGGACATTATCAAGGCAAATATCAACGAGCTGCTGGACAAGTGCGAGGACCCCGCCAAGATGATCGACCAGTACCTGCGGAACATGACCGAGGACCTGGCGGAGGTGAAGAAGGAGACCGCCGCCGTCATGGCGGAGGAGACCCGGGCCAAGCGGATGCTGGATGACAATGCTGCTGAGATGAAGCGGTATGAGGACCTGGCCCGCAAGGCGCTGACCGCCGGGAACGAGGGCGACGCCCGGGTGTTCCTGGGCAAGAAGCAGCAGCTTGCGGAGAAGGCCGCCAGCCTGCAGGCTACTTACGACGCCGCCCACACCAACGCCCAGAAGATGCGCCAGATGCACGACAAGCTGGTGAGCGACATCGAGACGCTGAATGGCCGCCGGGAGATGATCAAGGCCAAGGTGGCTGTGGCCAAGACCCAGGAGAAGGTCAACAAGCTGGGCGCCAGCGCCGACAAGGCCGCCGGAGCCATGAGCGCCTTTGAGCGCATGGAGCAGAAGGCCGACCAGATGCTGGACAAGGCCAACGCCATGGCGGAGCTGAACACCGCACCCGTGGACGAGGCTGCCGCACTGGAGGCCAAGTACGCCGCCGACGCCGGCAATGCCGCTGTGGAGGACGAGCTGGCGAAGCTGAAAGAGGAAATGGGCCTGTAAAGAGCGCAAAAGAAGTACCGCTGTCCGAGATGAACAGCGGTACTTTTTTGATGAAATCAGGCAAGGAAGCCTTTCAGGATGCAGTCCTCGGCCTCCTCCTCGGTCAGTCCCAGGGTCTCCAGCTTTAAAAGCTGATCGCCCGCGATCTTGCCGATGGCGGCCTCGTGGACCAGCTGGGCCTCGGTGCAGTTGGCGGTGATGGCGGGAATGGACTTGATCTTGGCGTTCCCCATGATGATGGAGTCGCACTGCACATGGCCGAAGCACTGGGCGTTGCCCACCATCCGGGGATAGAACACCTGGCTGGACTCGTCCTGGGCCACGGAACGGGAGATGACCCGGCCCTTGGAATCCTCGCCGTCCAGCACGATCTCCATGTCGCTCTCGGCAATCTGGTCGCCGTGGGTCAGCAGCCGCTCGGTGATGACGGCCTCGGCTCCCTTGCCGCAGACGATCTTCGTGTTCCGCTTGGTGGAGTCGATACCCCGGATCTGGGTGGTCTCCATCTGAATGGAGGCGCCCTCCTCCAGGTACACGACGGTCTGGGGGTTCATGATTTTGCCGCCCTTGCCGTCACCCTCGCCGTAGTGCTTCTCCGTATACTTCACGTGGGAGTTCTTTCCCACGTAAAAGGTGTGCACGCCGTCGTGGCGGCTGGCCTGGTCGCCGCAGTTGTGGATGCCGCAGCCTGCCACAATATCCACATCGCAGTTTTCACCGATATAGAAGTCGTTGTAGACCATTTCCTCGATGCCGGGCTTCGTGATGATGACAGGGATGTGGCAGGTCTCGCCCACGGTGCCGTCCTTCACCCGGATGTCAATGCCCGACTTGCCGTCGGTCTTGCTGGTGATCTCAATGTGCTCGGTGCTCTGACGGCCGTCACAGCCGCTGTCCTTGCGGATGTTGAAGGCGCCCACGGGCTTTCCCAGCATGTCCGCGATTTTCTCCAGAAGCTCGCGGTCGATCTCGTTCTCCATCATTACGCCTTCACCTCCTTCGTCAGGACCGGGCAGCCGCCCAGGGTGTCCGCCAAAATCCGGGGCAGGATGTCCGCCGCCGGACCCCGGTGGCGGATGGCGCCGTCGCCTACAACAATGACCTCGTCTGCCAGGGAGATGATGCGCTCCTGGTGGGAAATGATGATCATGGTGGCGCTGCCAGTCTCGTGGATCTGCTCAAAGGTCTCTGTCAGCCGGGCGAAGGACCACAGGTCGATACCGGCCTCAGGCTCGTCGAAGATCATGAGTTGGCTGTTCCGGGCCAGAATGGTGGCGATCTCGATGCGCTTCACCTCGCCGCCGGAGAGGGACACGTCCACCTCCCGGTCCAGGTAGTCGTTGGCGCACAGACCGACCTTGGTCAGGTACTGGCAGCACTTGTCCTTGGACAGCTTCTCGTCGCCGGATGCCAGAGTCAGCAGATTGCGGACGGTCAGGCCCTTGAACCGGGGCGGCTGCTGGAAGCCGTAGCTGATGCCGAGGCGTGCCCGCTCCGTGATACCCAGGTCCGTGATGTCCTGCCCGTTCCAGAGGATGCGGCCCGCAGTGGGTTTTACCAGACCCATGATGACTTTTGCCAGGGTGGTCTTGCCGCCGCCGTTGGGGCCGGTGAAAACCACCAGCTTGTGGTCGTCGATAGTGAGGGAAATATCATTCAGAATGCCCAGCTCTCCGTCGCCCTCCCGGACAACGTAGCTGATATGCTGCAATTCCAGCATAATGGGGACCTCCTTTGATGGAAAAATGCTCAAGCTCAATTATTTTATCAGAACCGGTCGGAAAATGCAATCATTCCCCGGCGGGTTTCAGGGTTATTTTATCCCATCCGCGGAGAAAATACCTGTTGCGGGCGCAACAGGTACGCCGGGAACCATCTTTGCATAGACTGGGGGGAAAAGGAGGCGACCGTGATGGAACAAAACCTGCGTACCCCGGAACCGTACGATTACCGTCAGTATGACCGCATCTGGCAGCGGGTGGCCCCGACGCTGGAGCCCTACCCGGCGGCGGAGGATGCCGCGCCCCAGCCCCCATCGTCTCAGCAGGAGCTGACCCCCGCCCAGGTCCGGCAGGAGAGCCAGCTTCCCGGCGCGGTACCCAACCCCTGCTGCATGGGTACCGCGGCGGCGGACATGATGGAGGTGCTGACGGGCTTTCTGGAGGAGGCCCTCAGCGACCGGCGGCACTATCTGGCCCTGGCTCGCCAGGCGCCGGTGTGGGCCCGGCAGCGGCTGCGGGACATTGCTGATGGAAAGCTGCAGCACGCCCGGCACCTGCTGGCCATCCACTACCTGGTCACCGGGGAATGCTATCAGCCGGCAGTGAACTGTGAGCGCATCTATGTGGGCCGCTGGTGCCCCGCCCTGCGGGAGCGGTATCACGCCGAGGCCTGCAACGGCCTGAATTACGCCCGGGCGGCGGACGGCACCACCGACCTATGCCTGGCCCGTGTGCTGAACGGCATGAGCGCCGACGCCTACCGCTGGGCACGGGAGCTGATGGTCATGCTGGAGCGGGGCATCCAGGGCATCCAAAGCGAAAAATAAGTTGTAACCAGGTGGAGAATGTGGTAAAATACCTCCCAGAAAATGCCGCAGTCGGCGGCCACAGGGGGCATTACATGGATAAGATCATCACCATCAGCCGGGAATTCGGCGCCGGCGGCCATACCATCGGCAAGCGTGTGGCACAGGAGCTGGGCATTGAGTTTTATGACCGGGACATCGTCCGGGAGACCGCCAAGGCCAGCGGCTTCGACCCCGAATTGATCGAAAACGAGGGAGAGGATGTCTCCCGCACCGATTCCATCCTCAAAACCATCTGCTCCGCGTCCAGCCTGCAGTTCCACGATACCCAGGAGGTCATCCACGACGTCCAGCAGGCCATCATCGTGCAGCTGGCGAAGAAAGGCCCCTGCGTCATTCTGGGCCGCTGCGCCGACGAGATCCTGCGGGAGGCGGGCATCGACAGCCTGAATGTATTCATCCACGCCGATGATATCCACCGGGCCGTCCGGGTCAGCGAGCTGACGGGCAGCACCAACGCCACAGAGATCCAGAAGCTGATGGCGAAGAAGGACAACAGCCGCCACACCTATTACACCCACTATACCGGCAAGAAGTGGGGCGACTGCCACAACTACCACCTGACCCTGGACAGCGGCATCCTGGGTGCCGACACGTGCGTGAAGCTGATCGTGGAGGCTGCCAGGAACTGCGAATGAGCATCCACCGGCCCGGGATCGCACCCCGGGCCGTTTTCACGAAAACTAACGGAGGAGACCCATGTTTACCGGATTTACCGACGAGACCGTGGACTTCATGTGGGGCATCCGCTTCAACAATGAGCGGAGCTGGTTCGAGGCCCACAAGGAGATTTATCTGACCCAGCTTTACCAGCCCATGCGGGAGCTGGGGAACGAGCTGTATGATTTTATCCGGGACAAGCGCCCGGACAGCGGCCTGATGTGCAAGGTGAGCCGCATTTACCGGGACGCTCGCCGCCTCCATGGCCGGGGGCCCTATAAGGACCACCTGTGGATCGGCATCCGGCAGCCGGCGGATGAGTGGACTGCCCGTCCCACGTTCTGGTTTGAGATCACGCCGGACGGATGGAGCTACGGCATGGGCTATTGGATGCCCAAGCCCGTCACCATGGCCAAGCTCCGCGCCCGCATCGACCGGGACCCCACGGCCATGGAGAAGCTGACCCGTGCCCTGAACAAGCAGACGGAGTTCATTCTGGAGACGGCAGACTATAAAAAGCCCCGGAGCCAGGCTCCCTCGGAGCTGCTGGCACCCTGGTACCAGGCCAAGTCCTTCTCCATCTGCCACGAGGACAAGCTGACAGAGGAGCTGTTCAGCCGGGATGTGGTGGACCGGGTGAAAAGGGGCTACGAGTTCCTTCTGCCCTACTATGATTATTTTGCCACCCTGGACGGCGACGGCGACCCTAGGGACGCATGAGAAGGAGAGATAACCAATGAAAACCTGCCCTGACAGAGAGACAGCCCTGGCGCTGCTGAAAAAGTACAATGCCGAGCCCTTCCACATCCAGCACGCCCTGACAGTGGAGGGCACCATGCGCTGGTACGCAAACGAGCTGGGCTACGGCGAGGATGCGGACTTCTGGGCCACCGTGGGCCTGCTCCACGACGTGGACTTCGAGAAGTGGCCGGAGGAGCACTGCAAAAAGGCCCCGGAGCTGCTCTCGGAGATCGGCTGCTCCGATGAACTGATCCACGCCGTCTGCTCCCACGGCTTTGGGCTTTGCTGCGACGTGGAGCCCACCCATGAGATGGAGAAGGTCCTCTTCGCGGCGGACGAGCTGACGGGCCTTATCGGCGCCGCCGCCCGGATGCGCCCCAGCAAAAGTGTCTCCGATATGGAGGTCAGCTCCCTGAAGAAGAAATTCAAGGACAAGAAGTTCGCCGCCGGCTGCTCCCGGGATGTCATCAAGGAAGGTGCCGAGCGCCTGGGCTGGACCCTGGAGGACCTGATGGAGAAGACCATCCTGGCGATGCGCTCCTGCGAGGAGGAAGTCAACGCTGCTGTGGAGGCGCTGTAAAGATGAAAAAGGAATGTCCGCCCGGACATTCCTTTTTCTTTTACAGAAACAGCCGCACCGCGCACCAGACCATCAGCAGCGCCATGACTTTGTTGACCACGGCGGCGTACCGGGAGAACAGCACCCGAAGCAGCGAGCCGAAGCCCGCCCAGCACAGGTTCAGGCAGAAACCCAAAAAGGCCAGCAGCAGGGCAAACAGGAACAGCGTCACCGGCTGGCCCTGGTACAGGGGCAGCACATAGCTCTGCATGGAGACGATACAGTAGATGTAGATTTTCGGATTGACGAACTGGAGGAAAAAGCCGTCCCGAAAGCTGGCGCGGACGTCGGCGGTATCGGACACGGCGCCCGCCCGCCATGTCTTCCAGGCTAAGTACAGGATGTAGCAGGCCCCCAGCACCAGCATGGGCTTCCGGATAGCGGGGATGAGGGCATCGAGGGTGCTGCACAGCAGCGTACACGCCGTGGAGACGATGGAGAAGCCCGCCCAGATGCCGAAGATGTAGGGCAGAGTCCGCCGGAAGCCCAGGCGGCTGCCATTTGACATGGAGGACAGGGTGTTGGGCCCCGGCGTCCCGGCGGTGACCAGCACATAGAGGAAAAACTGCGCCCAGGGAAACATGGGGATACCTCCTGACATGGCACAGCCCGGACGAACGTCCGGGCTGTTTGCAAAGCGTGACCGCTTTATTCCATGGAAATGATATAGTAGTAAACAGGCTGTCCGCCGGAGAGGACGGCCACCTCCGCGTCGGGGCACCGCGCCTCAAAGACCTGGGCGGCGTTCTGGGCCTCCTCCTTGGAGACGTCCTCACCGAAGTACAGGGAGATAAAGCCGGATTCCCGCTCCACAGCGTCGTCGGCCAGCTTTTCCAACAGCACGTTCAGGGAGCTGTCAGTGCCGAAGAGCTTGCCCTCCTCCAGCGCCAGATAGTCGCCCTCCTTGATGTCGAACCCGTCGAAATCGGAGTTCCGGGCGGCGTAGGTGATCTGGGCGGTGGTGACGGTGGAGAGGCTCTCGTTCATGGCCTCGGCGATGCTGTCGGCGTCGGGGGCCTCGAAGTCCACGTTCATCATGGCGGTGATGCCCTGGGGCACGGTCTTGGTGGGGATGACGATGACCCGCTTTTCTGTCAGGGCGTCGCACTGCTGGGCGGCCATGATGATGTTGCCGTTGTTGGGCAGAACGAACACGGTCTCGGCGGGAATTTTCTCCACACCCTCCAGGATGCTCTCGGTGGAGGGGTTCATGGTCTGTCCGCCGGAAACCACGCCATCGGCGCCCAGGTCCCGGAACACGGCGGCCAGGCCGTCACCGGCGCACACCGCCAGGAAGCCGTAGGGCTTCTCCGGCGCGGCGGGGGCGGCGGGCGCCTCCAGCTCGGCCTCCACAGCCTCCAGATCGTCGGTGCTCTGGGCCTGCCGTCCGGCAGCCAGGTCCTCCGCCTGGGTCCGCATATTCTCGATCTTCGCCAGCTCCAGTGTGCCGTACTTCTGGGCCTCGGTCAGGGCGGCGCCGGGGATGTCGGTATGGACGTGGACCTTGAATGCGTCGTCGTCCTCGCCGATGACCAGGCTGTCGCCGATGCTGTTCAGGTAGGCCCGGAAGGGCTCCAGCGGCTTGTCGACGGTCTTGCGGACGATGAATACTGTGTCAAAGGTAAAGGTGATGTCTTCCTCGCTCAGGGCGGCGAAGTCCGCCTTCTCCTTGGATTCGCCGTCGTCGGAAATCTCCGGCATCGGCTCACCCCGCAGCTCGGCCAGCATACCCTCCAGAATGAGCAGGTAGCCCTTGCCGCCGGCGTCCACAACGCCTGCTTTCTTCAGCACGGGATTCATATCGGTGGTCTGGGCCAGAGCGTCCCAGCCCTCCTTCAGAGCCTCCTCCAGCACCTTTTCGATGTCGGTCTCGCCCTCGGCCACGGTGTCCACGGCCCGCTTGGCGGCGAGGCGGGAGACGGTCAGGACGGTGCCCTCGGCGGGCTTCATGACCGCCTTGTAGGCGGCAGAGACGCCCTCCTGCATGGCGGCGGCAAAGGAGGCCGCGTCGGCGCTCTCCATGCCCTTCAGCCCCTTGGAAAGTCCGCGGAACAGCAGGGAGAGAATGACACCGGAGTTACCCCGGGCGCCCCGCAGCAGGGCGGAGGCGGTGAGGTCGGCGGCCTTGGTGACGGTGGCGGGCTCGGACTTGCGCAGCTCGGTGACGGCGGTGCCGATGGTCATGGACATATTGGTGCCGGTGTCGCCGTCAGGAACGGGGAACACGTTCAGGTCATTGATGGCCTGCTTCTGCGCGGTGATGGCGGCGGCGCCGTGGAGCACCATCCGCTTGAACAGCGCGCCGGTAATCAGTTTGTTCATCTGTTTTAGCTCCTCCTCACAGGGTCATGGAATCGACGCAGACATCCACGGCCTGCACGGGCACGCCGGTGTTCTTGGTGACCACATAGCGCACCTCGCTCATGATGGAACGGCACACCGCGGGGATGTTGACGCCGTTTTCCACGATGATGTGGAGCTCGATGGAGATAGAGTTGTCGTCGTGATATGTGATGCTGACGCCCTTGCTCATAGCCTCGCGGCGCAGCAGATGCACCAGGCCGTCGGTCATGGAGCGGTAGGCCATGCCCTTGACGCCGAAGCAGTTGGTGGCAGCCATGCCCGTGATGTTGGAAAACACGGCGCTGCTGACGGAGATCTCACCTTGTTCAGATTTGAATTGGATCATGAGAACGTCCTTTCTTTCCTTGATTGACGGGAGGACGGCCAAACCGCCGCCCATGGGAACGCACTTTTAGAACTTTATTATAAACGATTCTTTTGTAAAGTACAAGCATAAAATATACGCTCGTGCGCGGCGTTCTGGGGAAAAAGGATTGTGAAAGACCGGCGGGATGTGATAGTATAACATCAACGATCATTCATTGCGTTTAAGAAGGGTGAGAAGATGAAACGACGGTTTCCCGCGCTGTTTCTGGCGCTGATGCTTTTATGCTCCCTCTGCGTGACCCCGGTGGATGCCGCGCCTCCCGCAAATACAGCCACGATTTTATTTACCCACGACCTCCACTCCCACTTCCTGCCCCAGACCACGGCGGACGGCGGCGAGGGCGGCGGCTATGCCAGGTTAAAGACTGCCATAGACAGAGAGAAGGCGTGGAACCCCGACGCCCTGCTGCTGGACGGCGGCGACTTCTCCATCGGCTCCCTGGTCCAGACCCTCTACACCACCCAGGCCGCCGAGCTGCGGACCATGGGCGCGCTGGGCTATGACGCGGCCACTCTGGGCAACCACGAGTTCGACCACACCGGCGCGGGCTTCGCCCGGATGCTGAATGCGGCGGTGGACAGCGGCGATACAGTCCCCGCCCTGCTGGAGGCCAATTACCACCCCTCCGCCGATAACCCGGACAAAACCCTCATCCAGCAGGCCATGGACGACTATGGCGTACAGGAGACCCTGCTTCTGGAGCGGGGCGGCGTCACCTACGGCATCTTCGGCCTGATGGGCGTGGACTCCGACGACTGTGCCCCCACCTCCGGCTTTGCGCTGGAGGACGCCGCCCAGGCGGCGGAGCGGTGCGTTGCCTCCCTGAAAGAACAGGGAGCGGACCTTATCATCTGCCTGTCCCACTCCGGCACCAACAGGGATCCCAAGCACTCTGAGGATGAACTGCTGGCGAAAGCCGTGGACGGCATCGACGTCATCATCTCCGGCCACACCCACTCTACCCTGACGGAGCCCATTGTGGTGAACGACACCTATATCGTCTCTGCCGGGCCTTACTGTCAGAACCTGGGAAGCCTGACCCTTGTTTGGGGCGGTAATGACAAAAAGCAGCTGCGGGACTACCACCTGACGCCCATCGACGAGACGCTTTCCGAAGACCCGGACATCGCCGCCATGGTGGAGGTGTGGAAGGACAAGGTGGGGGACACCTATCTCTCCCGCTACGGTTTGACCTATGACGAAGTGCTGGCCACCACGGATTTTGACCTGAACACCCCCGTCTCCGGCGTGCAGGAGAACAACGGACTGGGCTCTCTGGCGGCGGATGCTTTCCGGTGGGCGGCTCAGACCCTGACAGCGGAGCCGTATGAGGGAAATACGGTCGCCGTGACGGCGGACGGCGTCCTCCGGGCGCCCCTGCGGACTGGAGAAATCACGACCTCCCAGGCTTTCGACGTGCTGTCCATGGGCGTGGGCGCCGATGGCACCTCCGGTTTCCCGCTGGTGGAGGTGTACCTTACCGGGAAAGAGGTCAAGGCCGCCATGGAGGTGGACGCCTCCGTGACGCCCATCATGCCGACGGCTCAGCTCTATATATCGGGAGCGCTCTACTCCTTCAATACCAACCGGATGTTTTTCAACCGGGTGTACAACGCCCGCCTGCTTGCCAGTGACGGCACAGAGCAGGAGATCGTGGACGGCCAGCTCTACCGGGTGGTCACCGGGATGTACTCCGCCCAGATGCTGGGTACGGTGAAGGAAAAGTCCCTGGGCCTTTTATCCCTGGAGCCTAAGATGGCTGACGGCTCCCCTGTGACGGATTTCAACGACTGCATCCTCTATGACAAGGACGGCAATGAGATCAAGGAGTGGTACGCCCTGGCAGCCTACCTCCAGACCTTTGGCGGGGAGGGAGTCCACGTTTCCTATCAGGAAACTGTCCGCAAGAACGTCAGCCACAGTTGGTCTCCGGCGCAGCTCCTCCGGGAGTGGAACTGGGTCACCTGGACAGTGGTACTGGCGGTTCTGGCGGTCATAGCGCTGGCGGTCCTGCTGGTGCGGCTGATTTTGCGCAAAGTACGCCGTAAACGGAAAAAAGTGTATTGAAATGACGGCGGATATGCCGTAAAATAATAAGCTGAAAAAAGCAGCAAGGGGGGGTAACGCCATGCGCGTCATCACCGGCTCCGCCCGGGGCCGCCGCCTGGGAGAACTGGAGGGGATGGAGACCCGACCCACCACCGACCGGGTGAAGGAGGGCCTGTTCAACATCATCCAGTTTGACATTGAGGGGCGGAAGGTGCTGGACCTCTTCGCGGGCACGGGCCAGCTTGGCATCGAGTGCCTCAGCCGGGGCGCCGCCTCCGCTGTGTTCGTGGACCGCCGGGCCGACGCGGTGAAGCTCATCCGGGAAAACCTGAAGGTCACGGACCTGACGGACAGGGCCCGGGTGGTGGCCGGAGACTCCGTGGAGTACCTGAAAAGCGTCCGGGAGAAATTCGACCTCATCCTGCTGGACCCGCCCTACGCTGCGGGCTTGCTGGAGCCGGTCATTGCCCATATCGCAAGGTTTGACATTCTGTCATCCCATGGTATAATCATAGCGGAGCACCCGGCGGACAAGGCCCTTCCGGCCCTGGAGCCGCCCTACCGGCTCCACCGCACCTACCGCTACGGCAAAATTGGCCTGACGGTCTACCGCCGGAGCGGAAACGAAAAGAACGAGGAACAAACCCCATGAAAACAGCTATCTGCTCCGGCAGCTTTGACCCCATCACTCTGGGCCACCTGGATGTGATCCGCCGGGCCGCCGCCATTTTTGACAAGGTCTGCGTGTGTGTCAGCCCCAACGCGGAAAAGAAGAACCAGATGTTCACCCCGGAGCAGAAGCTCCTGCTGGTGCAGACCGCCGTGGCGGACCTGCCCAATGTGGAGGCGGAGCTGTTCCCTGGGTTACTGGCGGATTTCGCCGTGGACCACGGCGCCAGCGTCATCGTCCGGGGCATCCGCAACGTGACGGACATGGACGTGGAATATCAGATGGCCCTCATCAACCGCGGTATCCACCCGGAGCTGGAGACGTTTCTGCTGCCCGCCAGCCCGGCGTACCAGCATTTCAGCTCCTCCATGGCCCGGGAGATGATCCGCTACCGCCAGCCGCTTGAAAAATACCTGCCCATGTCCATCATCCCCCTGGTGCGGGACATGACAGAGAAAAAGGAAGGATAAGGATTATGGCAAACGACATCAACCGTTTGATCGATATGCTGTACGAGCGGATCGAGGACGCCAAGGCTCCCGCCCTCAAGCCCAACATGAGTATCGTGGACCGGGACGAAATACTGGACCTGCTGGACGAGCTGCGGGCAGCCCTGCCCGTGGAGATCAAGCGTGCCCAGGAGTTGCTGGCCGCCCGTGAGAAATTCGTGGACGAGGCCAAGCGGGACGTGGAACGCATGATGCGCCAGGCCGAGCTGGAGGCCAAGACCAAGGTCTCCGACAGTGAGGTGCTGTACGCCGCCAAGGAGAAGGCCCGCCAGATCGTGGCCCGGGCGGAGGAGCGCTCTCGCCAGCTCTACCAGGTGGCCAACGAGTACGCTGAGGACGCCCTCGCCCGTACCGAGGAGGCGGTCCAGGCCGCTCTGGACGAGGTGAAGCAGTCCCGCGTTCAGTTCCGCAGCGCCTCCGTCGCCAAGATGCAGGAGCAGCGGGACAAGCTGGACGGCAAGAGTGATCTCGCCGCTGAAGATGGGGACAATGCCTGACCCAAAGCGGTAGACCGTAATCCGTCGGCTGCCCTAAAAATTTGTAGAAAATGACGAAATAATGGCGGAAACTTTTTTGCCATATTCTGTATCTGGTAGTTGGTTTGAAAAATGAAAGCCACCCGGCACAATATCTTGTGCCGGGTGGCTTTTCTGATTTTACGTTAACCGTCCTAAAACCATCGAACGCGCGTTTCAAATCCTGTATTTTTGATGAAAAACATGGCAAAACAGGGCATTTCTGCTGCTTCTTGCCGAAAAAAAATCCTTGCAATCCATTCCGGATTTGCTTATACTCAAAGTACACGGTGGGGAAAAGTGGGGAGATTGGGTAAACCGGTGCCAGATTTTCCCCATCCTATCCCAAAAAAGGGAACAAGGTGTGGAAAGGAGGGCGGACCTGTATGGCGAGGTTACTGGGAAAATCCAATAACAGCATCGACTCCAAGGGCCGCCTTGTGATCCCCTCCAATATGCGGGAGGCGCTGGGTGACACCTTCTACATCACCATCGGCGCCCAGCACTGCCTGACCATCTACCCCGAAGCCAAGTGGGAGCAGATGTCCGAGGATATGGACGACCTGCCCTATTCCGAAGCCCGGGCCCTGAGCCTGCTGTATGCCAACGCCGTCCAGTGTGAGCCGGACGGCCAGGGCCGTGTGCTGATCCCCGCCGGACTGCGGGCCCACGCGGGACTGAAGAAGACCGCCACCATCGTCGGTCTGAACTCCTTTGCAGAGATCTGGGATTCCAAGACCTGGGCGGAGCGGGAGCAGCGGATGCTGGAGGACGACGACATGGCCGCCGCGCTGGACAACCTGGTTCGCGCTCGCCGCAATCGTGGGTGAGAGGTCATGGAATTTACGCACAAGCCTGTTTTGCTGGATGAATGCATCCAGGCGCTGAACATCCGCCCCGACGGGGTGTATGTGGACGGTACACTGGGCCGTGCGGGCCACTCAAGAGAGATCGCCCAAAGGCTGACCACCGGCCGGCTCATCTGTATCGACCGCGACATGGCGGCTATCGACGCGGCCAAGGAGCGTCTGGCCCCATGGATGGACCGGGTGACGCTGGTCCACAGTAATTTTTCGGAGCTGGGCGGCGTCCTGCGGGATGCGGGCGTCGCCGGCGCCGACGGGATGCTGTTCGACCTGGGCGTGTCCTCTCCACAGCTGGACGACGCCGCCAGAGGCTTTTCCTATATGCAGGACGCGCCGCTGGATATGCGGATGGACGCCTCGGCGCCCCTGACCGCCCGGGAGGTCGTCAACGAGTGGAGCTATGAGGAGCTCCGCCGCATTTTATACGATTACGGCGAGGAGCGCTACGCCCCCGCCATTGCGAAGGCCATCCTCCGTGCCCGTGAGGACAAGCCCGTGGAGACGACGTTGGAGCTGGTGGACATCATCAAGTCCGCCATGCCGCCGTCGGCCCTGCGGGAGAAGCAGCACCCCGCCAAGCGGAGCTTTCAGGCTATCCGTATCGCCGTCAACGGCGAGCTGGACGCCCTCCCGCCCATGCTGAAAAGCGCGGTGGATGGGCTGAACCCCGGCGGACGGCTGGCGGTCATCACGTTCCATTCTCTGGAGGACCGCATCGTCAAGCGTGCGATGCAGGACATGGCCCGGGGCTGCACCTGTCCGCCGGAATTTCCGGTGTGCGTGTGCGGCAAGCGGCCCAAGGTCAAGGTGTTGACCCGGAAGCCCATCGTCTCCGGCGAGGCGGAGCTGGCGGAAAATCCGAGAGCCCGCAGCGCCAAGCTCCGGGTGGCTGAGAAATGTGATAATTTTGATATTTGACTCATTGAAATGGGACAAGCCCATCCGGTGAGTGTATGTTGGGAAGGAGCGAAGGTCCTGTGGCATTGGCAGCAAGGGATCCTTGGTATCAAAACGGACGGTCGGTAGACGGCAGTCTTGCATATGACCTGGACTGGGCCGTCCGGGAACGGGAGCTGACCCACGCCGGAGAACTGCCCCGCCGCCAGGAAAAGGAACAGGTCAAGGTCCATGAAAAGCCCAAGGTCCAGGTGCGGGAGCGGCAGCACGTGTCGCCCTTTACCGTGCTGGGCACCATGGCCGCCATCGGCATGGCGGTGCTGCTGCTCATGGGCTACATCCAGCTCACGGTTCTCTCCGCCGACACAGTGGCGCTGAAAAAGGAGCTGTCCACCCTGCAGACTGAAAACCTCCGCCTGACCACGGAGTACGAGCGGATGTTCGACCTGGCCACGGTAAAGGAGGCGGCGGAGGCCGCCGGCATGGTGAAGCCCGGCAGCAGCCAGATCTGCTACATCGACCTCTCCGAGGGCGACAGCGCCGTGGTCTACCGGCAGGAGGACCCCAGCGTGCTGACACGGGTATTGACCTCCCTGCATCACGGGGTCTACGCGGTGGTGGAATATTTTGACTGACCGCCGCACTATAATGCTGTATCCAAGGCCAGCGACCGCCTGCCGACCCGCGCAGGCCGGATGCGGTATCTGACAGCAACACCCAAGGGAGTGAGAGCGGAGTTCTCACTCCCTTGATTCTTCTGGCGTATTTCCCAAGGAGGAACGAGCATGGCACAGAATCCCCGCAGAAAAAGTGACGCCGCCCGCTGGGCCAACCGCGTGGTGCGGAGCAGAACGACGCTTCTGATGGTCGTTCTGGGCGTGTGTACCTTCCTGGCCCTGTTCTGGAAGCTGTATGACCTCCAGATCAACCGCCATGAGGAGATGTGGGAAAAGGCCGTGGACCAGCAGACCCGCAGTGCCACGGTCCCCGCCTCCCGGGGCACCATCTATGACCGCAACGGTTATATGCTGGCGGTCTCCGCCACGGCGGAGGAGGTCAATATCTCCCCCAAGGAGATCGCCGCCTATGTGGAAAACCAGAAAAAGAGTATCGAGGAGGCCCGGGAAAAGGCTGCCCAGAAGGGCGGAACATACGAGGCGCCGGAGGTTCGGGATCAGACCTACATCGCCCGGGGCCTCAGCCGCATCCTGGAGGTAGACCAGGCCAAGATCGAAGAGCGGATGACCAAGACGAACTCCATGTATGAGAACATCCGGAAAAAGGTGGAGCAGACCCAGGCCGACGAGGTCCGGCGGTTTATCAACGGCGAGATCGACGAGGAGGGCAATGAAGTCCCGGAAGGTCAGCGGAAAAAGCTCCAGGGCGTGTGGATGAATCCGGACTCCAAGCGCATTTACCCGTACAGCAGCCTTGGCGCCAACGTCATCGGCTTCGTCAACGGCGAGAATAAGGGCGGCGTGGGCCTGGAGGCCAAGTACGATCCCGAGCTGGAGGGCACAGCCGGCATGACAGTGGCGGCTAAAAACGCCGCCGGCACGGAGCTGCTGTACCAGGGCTATGAGCAGATGTTTGACGCGGAAAACGGCGATAACCTGGTGCTGACTCTGGACATCAATGTGCAGGCGGCGCTGGAAAAGGGCATCGAGGCCATGGCGAAGAAGTTCGACGCGGAAAACGGCGCCACCGGCATCGTCATGGATGTGAACAGCGGTGCCATCGTGGGCATGGCCTCCTATCCCAACTACGACCTGAACGATTACGGTAACCTGTATGACGATGTCCTGAAAGCCAAGCTGGAGGCCACCCTGGCGGCGCTGGAGGCTCAGCGCATGACCTTCTCCACCGAGGAGGAGTACGAGGCCGCGGTGAGCAGCGCGGCATCCAGCGCCATACAGACCCAGTGGCGGAATAAATGCATCGACTCCACCTATGAGCCCGGCTCCACCTTCAAGCCCATCACCCTGGCCTCCGCACTGGAGGAGGGTGTGATCAGCATGAACTCCACCTTCAACTGCACCGGCTCCGTGCAGGTGGGCAAGTGGACCATCCACTGCTCCAAAAAGGGCGGCCACGGCCACCAGACGCTGGAAGAGGCGGTGGGAAACTCCTGCAACCCCGCTTTTATCAACATCGGCCAGCGGCTGGGCGGCGAGACCTTATACGAATATATGAAGGCCTTTGGCCTCACGGAGCCCACCGGCGTGGATATGATCGGCGAGGCCAAGGGGATCATCAGCAAATCGAGTTTGGTAAATGACGCGGCTTCCCTGGCGTCCTACGCCTTCGGCCAGACCTTTAACGTGACGCCCCTGGAGCTGATCCGGGCCCAGGCGGCCTGTGTCAACGGCGGCTACCTGTACACGCCCTATATCGTGGAGCAGGTGCTGGATGATGACGGCAACGTCCTCAGCCAGCATGACAGCACCCCTATCCGCCAGGTCGTCAGCGCGGAGACCTCCGCCAAGGTGCGCCAGTGCCTGGAGTACGTGGTGGCCCAGGGCACCGGCAAGAACGGCCAGGTGGCGGGCTACCGCGTCGGCGGCAAGACCGGCACGGCGGATAAGACCGAGACCAGAAATACCACGAAGGAGATCGTGGTGTCCTTCATGTGCTTCGCTCCGGCAGACGACCCGCAGTATATCATGCTCCTGACCATGGATACCCCCAGCCGTACCACCGGGACGTATCCCTCCGGCGGCAACATGGTGGCCCCCACTGCCAGCCAGATCATGGCGGAGATCCTGCCGTATCTGGGCGTCGAGCCGGACTATACCGCCGAGGAACTGGCGGGAGCCGACGCTGCCGTGCCCAACGTGGTGGGCAGGACCGCAGCCGACGCAAAGTCCGTTCTGGAGAGCGCGGGTTTTGCCTGCAAGACGGTGGGCGATGGCGAGACCGTTACCGACCAGACTCCGGCGGGCGGCGCTATCGTGCCTAACAACGCCAATATCATTCTCTACCTGGGAGCGGAAAAATCCGACGCGCCCTGCACAGTGCCCGATGTGGTGGGCAAGACCGCGGCCCAGGCCAACCAGGCCCTGACCGACGCGGGCCTTATCATGAAGGTGGCGGGCGCCATGTCGGCCACCTCCGGGAACGTGTTTGCCATCACCCAGGATAAGGCGCCCGGCACGGAGCTGAAGGCGGGCAGCGTGGTCACCGTCCAGTTCGGCAGCCAGTCCGCAACCGCCGACTGAGCAGGTTTTGCAGGGTAATCAGCACATTTTTCCATATAAACCGCAAAACTGCCTGTATATAATACCGGCAGGCGGTATTGACCGCTGATTTTGCGGAAAAGAGGCTGTTTTCTATGAAATTAAAGGAACTTTTACAGGGATTGACCGTCCTGGAAGCCACGGCGGATCTGGAAACGGAGATTTCCCATGTGAGCTATGATTCCCGCCAGACCCGGTCCGGCGACCTGTTTGTGGCGATGCCCGGCTTCGCCGTGGACGGTCACGAGTTCATCGGCAAGGCCATGGAGGCCGGCGCGGCGGCGGTGCTGTGCGAAAAAGCGCCGGAGGGAGCAGTGCCCTATGTCCGGGTGGCGGATTCCCGCCGCGCTCTGGCGGTGGTGGGCGCCAATTTCTACGGACATCCCGCCGACGCGATGACCATGGTGGCCGTCACCGGCACCAACGGCAAGACCACCACCACCTATCTGCTGAAATCCATTCTGGAGCAGACCATGGGAGCCAAGGTGGGCCTCATCGGCACCAACCAGAACATGATCGGCCAGGAAATCCTCCCCACGGAGCGCACCACCCCGGAATCCTTTGAGCTGCAAGGGCTGCTGGCCCAGATGCGCTCTGGCGGCTGCACCCATGTGGTGATGGAGGCATCCTCCCACGCCCTGTTCCTGGACCGGGTGTACGGCATCCATTACGCCGTGGGCATCTTCACGAACCTGACCCAGGACCACCTGGACTTTCACAAGACCATGGAGGCCTACTGCGACGCCAAGGCCATTTTGTTCCGCAGCTGCGATACCGGCGTGGTGAACGGTGACGACCCCTGGACGGGGCGGCTCATGGAACATGCTTCCTGCAAGGTAATGACGTACAGCGAAAAGGCGGACAGTGACCTGCGGGCGGAGGACATCAGCCTGGGGGCCGACCATATCGCCTTTACCGCCGTGACAAAGGACAAAAAAGTGCCCATCCGGGTGAATATTCCCGGCGGCTTCATGGTGTACAACACCCTGGATGTGCTGGGCGCGGCCCTGGCCCTGGGCATTTCCCTGGAAAAGAGCGCCGAAATTCTGGCCTCCGTGCCCCATGTGAAGGGCCGGGTGGAGGTCGTTCCCACTCCGGGGAAGGACTATACCATCCTCATCGACTACGCCCACAGCCCCGACGGCATGGAAAACGTGCTGTCCTCGGTGAAGGGCTTTGCCAAGGGCCGCACCGTGGCTCTGTTTGGCTGCGGCGGCGACCGGGATAAGACGAAACGGCCCAAGATGGGAAAGGCGGCGGCGGACCTGGCGGACTTTGCCGTCGTCACCACCGACAATCCCCGGACGGAGGTGCCTGCCGACATCATCGCCGATATTCTGCCGGGCTTTGCGGGCAGCGATACGCCTTATGTGGTGGTGGAGGACCGTATTGAGGCCATTCACTGGGCCATGGATCACGCCCAACCGGGAGACGTCATCGTCCTTTGCGGCAAGGGCCATGAGACGTACCAGGAAGTCAACCATGTGAAACACCACATGGATGAGCGGGAAATTGTAGCGGATTATCTGAACGCCGGAAAGTAATTTGCCCGGATATGCCGATGAACAAACGAAGCAAGAACGCCGGGGGAGTCCGGCGGAAGGAGAGAGAAACGCAATGGATCTGATGGTAATTTTGACATGGGCCGCCGTGCCCGTCAGCTTTCTGCTGACGCTGGTCATCGGACGGTTCGTGGTGGCGGAGCTGCGGAAGCTGAAGGCCGGACAGGAAATTCGGAAGGACGGCCCCACCTGGCACGCCGGAAAAGCGGGCACCCCCACCATGGGCGGCATCATGTTCATTCTGGGCGCGGGTATCGTAGTTTTCCTGCTGGGCTGGGGACAGATGCTGCGGGGGGAATTCACCCACCTGTATGTGTACCTGTTCGCCCTGTGCTTCGGCCTCATCGGCTTTGTGGATGACTACCGCAAGGTGCGCCAGCACCAGAACGAGGGCCTGACCGCCAAGCAGAAATTCCTGCTGCAGCTCCTAGCCGCCGTGGTGTTTTTGTGCCTGATGCGGTATGAGGGTCTGCTGACCAATGACCTGTATGTCCCGTTCCTCCAGGTCTCCTTCACGGTGAACTGGGTGGTGTACCTGATTTTCGCCGCCTTCGTCATCGTAGGCGCGGTCAACGCCGTGAACCTGACCGACGGTGTGGATGGCCTTGCCACCAGCGTCACCTTTGTGGTGATGGTGTTTTTCACCGTGACGGCCCTGCTGTGGCATATGAGCACCCTGGCCCTGTTCCCGGCATCGCTGGCCGGCGGTCTCGCGGCTTTCTTCGTTTATAACCACCATCCTGCCAAGGTGTTCATGGGCGACACCGGCAGCCTGTTTCTCGGCGGCGCCGTGGCGGCCCTGGGCTTTGCCCTGGATATGCCCCTCATTCTGATCCCCGTGGGCATCATTTACATTGCCGAGACCATGAGCGACATCATCCAGGTGGCCTATTTCAAGGCCACCCATGGCAAGCGCTTTTTCAAGATGGCGCCCCTGCACCACCACCTGGAGCTGTCCGGCTGGAGCGAGAACAAACTGGTGGGCGTGTTCTCCGGCATCACGGCAGTGTTCTGCGTGCTGGCGTATTTGGGCGTGCTGGGAAGATATTAAGTGAGCGCAAAGCGCGAACTGCGCGAGAGCGCGTCAAGTATTTTGCCCGAAGGGCAAAATCTTGAAATCGACCGAATTCAGTTCGGGCGATTTGAGTAAAATTCCAGGGCTCCCGCAAAAGCGGAGCTTTTGTGGGAAAGGAGGTGAAGTATGGCACAGCAGACCCGCAGCAGACGGCCCATGAGCCGGGAGGAGATGCTGGCCCGCCAGGAGCGGCAGCGGCTGAGAAAGGAAAAGGAGCAGGAGAGCCGGGAACTGGCCCGGGGCCCCATTGACCTGCCTTTCTGCCTGCTGGTGCTGCTGCTGACCGCCATCGGCCTGGTCATGCTGCTGTCCGCCAGCTTCCCCTCCGCCTATTACGAGACAAAGAATAACGACCCCATGTACTATTTCACCCGGCAGGGCGTTTTTGCCATCATGGGTGTGGCGGCCATGTTCTTTATTGGCAAGATCAATTACCAGCGGTTCCGGGCCTTCGCCAAGCCCCTGCTGTTCATCGCCATCATTTTGCTGGCGTTGGTGCTGGTTCCCGGCATCGGCCAGACCCGCAACAACGCCACCCGCTGGATCGGCGTGGGTGAGCTGTTCACCTTCCAGCCTTCGGAGATTGCCAAACTGGCGGTGGTGCTGTATTTCTCCGACAGCATTTCCAAAAAGAAGGACAAAATGCGCACCACCCGGTACGGCATCCTTCCCTACTTGTTCTGGATGTGCGTCATGGCGGTGCTGATGATGCTGGAGCCCCACCTGTCCGGCACGGTGCTGATTTTGGGCACCGGCGCGGCGCTGATGCTGGTGGGCGGCATCCGCTGGGCCTGGGTAGGCGCGGCGTTGGGCTTTGTGGGCGGCGTGGCGGCCCTGATGCTCACCGGCGTCATCAAATACGGCCAGTCCCGTATCGCCATGTGGCAGAATCCCTTTATCGACCCCCGCGGCGAGGGCTACCAGCTCTCGCAGAGCCTGATTTCCATCGGCTCCGGCGGGTTGCTGGGCGTGGGCCTGGGCAAGAGCCGCCAGAAGTTTTTGTACCTGCCCGAGGAGCACAACGATTTCATCTTTGCCATCATCTGCGAGGAGCTGGGCCTCATCGGCGCCACCATCATCATGCTGCTCTTTGCGGCACTGATTCTGCGGGGCTATTGGATCGCCCTCCACACCCGGGATCGCTTCGGCTGTTTGCTGGTGGTGGGCGTTACCACCCTTATTGCCATGCAGACGTTTTTAAACATCGGCGTGGTGACGGGCCTGCTGCCCACCACGGGAATCTCCCTGCCCTTCTTCAGCTACGGCGGTACGGCGCTGTCGATACAATTGGCGGAGATGGGAATCGTGCTATCGGTGTCAAGGCAAATGAAGCCGACAAAGGCCGGATAACCTCCGGCCTTTGAATCCTGCCATAAAGGATGCTGTCTATGGAAAAGAAATTGAAACGGGTCATCTTTACCTGCGGCGGGACGGCGGGACACGTGAACCCCGCCATCGCGCTGGCGCAGCTCATGCACGAGAAGGACCCGGATACGGAATTCTTGTTCGTGGGCGCGGAGCGGGGGCTGGAAAAGGACCTGGTGCCCAAGGCGGGGTATGACTTCCGCACCGTCCACATTTCCAGTTTTCACCGCTCCCTGAAGCCCAGGGAGATCAAGCATAACCTGGTATCGCTGTGCAACCTGGTGCGCTCTCCCCGGGAGGCACGGGCCATCTTGAAGGAGTTCCGGCCTGACGTGGTGGTAGGCACCGGGGGGTACGCCAGCTTTCCCGTGGTGAAGGCCGCGGCGAAAATGGGCATTCCCACGGCGGTCCATGAGTCCAACATGGTGCCGGGGCTGACCACGGAGCTGCTGGAGCCCTTCGCGGACCGCATCATGGTGGGGTTCGAGTCCTGCCGCCAGCACTACAAGCACCCGGACAAGGTGTTGGTCACCGGCACGCCGGTGCGGGGGGATTTCTTCGCGCTGACAAAGGAAGAAGCCAAGAAAAAGCTGGGCGTGGACGACGGACGGCCTCTCATCGTGTCCTTCTGGGGGTCTCTGGGGGCCTCCGGCATGAACCGTCAGATGGCGGACTTCCTGGCCCTGGAGGCGGCGAAGGAGCCCTTCCACCACATCCACGGCGCCGGAAAGAGCGGGTATCCCCAAATCATGGCGCTGCTGAAGGAGAAAGACGCGGCACTGGAACAGCACCCGTCCCTGCAGGTGCGGGAGTATATCTACGACATGGCCCCCGTGATGCGGGCGGCAGATTTGGTGATCTGCCGGGCAGGCGCCTCCACCATCAGCGAACTGACGGCGCTGGGTGTGCCCGCCCTGATCGTGCCGTCGCCCTACGTGACCAACAACCACCAGGAGAAGAATGCCCGGGCGCTGGAGGAGGCCGGCGGCGCAGCGGTGCTGCTGGAAAAGGACAGCTCCGGCCAGGCCATGTTCCAGGCGGCCTGCGGCATCCTCCACAACGATGCGAAAAGAGCGGATATGGAAAAGGCCATGGCGTCTCTCGGTATCCGGGACGCCACGGAGCGGATTTACCAGGTGATTTTGGAAATTACAAAGTAACCTCTTTTCCCCATTGCCCATAGGATGGGACGGTGAGACCATTTTGGGCATGGAGGGGAAGGAATATGAGCCAGCTTTTGGTACTGGGCGGCAGGCCGCTGCGGGGCGAGGTTGCCATCCAGGGGGCAAAGAACAGCGTGCTGCCTATCCTGGCGGCCACCCTGCTGACCGCCGGGCAGGTGGAGGTCAGAAACTGCCCCCGGCTCCGGGACGTGGACGCCTCCGTCCGCATCCTGCGGGCGCTGGGGTGCAAGGCACGGTGGGAGGGCGGGAGCCTGCTGGTGGACACCGCAGGCTTGAACGGCTGCGCTGTCTCTGATATACTTATGAGGGAAATGCGCTCCTCCGCCATTTTCCTGGGGGCCATCCTGGCCCGGTGCGGACAGGCGGAGCTGAGCTATCCCGGCGGCTGCGAGCTGGGGCCCCGGCCTATTGACCTGCACCTCAATGGCCTGCGGGAGCTGGGCGCGGAGATCGATGACTCCGGCGGCTTGCTCCACTGCAAGGCGGCCGGGCTAAAAGGCCGGGAGCTGGTTTTGAGTCTGCCCTCCGTGGGGGCCACGGAGAACCTGATGCTGGCGGCCTGCGGCGCCGAGGGCGTCACCACCATCTGCAACGCCGCCCGGGAACCGGAGATCGAAGACCTTCAGAATTTCTTGAACGCCTGCGGCGGAAAGGTGTCCGGCGCGGGGACTTCCACCGTGACCGTGGAGGGAGGACGGCGGTTCCACGGCTGTGTCTACACCGTCATGCCGGACCGCATCGCCGCCGCGACTTACCTGTGCGCGGCGGCCTCCGCCGGGGGAGAGGTCTTTCTCCGGGGAGCGCGGGAGCGGCATTTGTCCACCGTGACCGCCGTACTGCGGGAGGCGGGCTGCGACATCCGGGGAACAGAGACGGGCATTGCCTGCATCTGCCGCCAGCGGCCCAGGGCGGTGCGTCCCGTTCGGACGGCGCCGTATCCCGGCTTTCCCACCGACGCCCAGGCCGTTTTGATGGCGGCTCTGCTGCGGAGCCGGGGGACTACGGTATTTGAGGAAAATATTTTTGAGAACCGCTACCGCCATGTGGATGAGCTGACCCGTATGGGGGCGGACATCCGGGTGGCCGGACGGGTGGCGGTTGTCACCGGGACGGAGACGCTCCACGGCGCGGCGGTGCGGTGCACCGACCTCCGGGGCGGGGCGGCGCTGTGCGTGGCGGCCCTGGCGGCGGAGGGAAAGACCCACATCTCCGAGACGGGCCACATCGACCGGGGCTATCAGGATATTGTGGGCGATCTGCGGGGTCTGGAGGCCGACATCACCCGGATAGAGACAGAGGATTAGGAGAAGCAGCCATGGCAAGACGCAGAAGGAACAACAGGCGGCGGAGGGGACACTTTGGTGTCCTCTATAAGCTGCTGTCCGTTCTGGTCATCTGCGGCGCCATCATCGCGGCATTGACGCTGTTCTTCCGGGTGGACACCGTGGTCGTCACCGGCCAGGAGCGATACACCCAGGAGGAGATCGTGGCGGCCTCCGGCGTGGAGAAAGGCGACAACCTGTCTCTGCTGAACAAGAACGCGGTGCGCCAGCGCATCCAGGACGCCCTTCCCTATATTGAGCGGGTGAAGCGCATCAACCGCAGGCTGCCGGATACGCTGCTCATTGAAGTGGAGGAGTGCGGCAGGCCCCTGGCCGTCCTGCAGGACGGCTACGCCTGGCTGGTGAGCCCCAGGGGGAAGATCGTGGAGCAGCTGGCCTCCGGCGAGGCGGCGGGGTACGCCACCATCTCTGGCTGCACGCTGCTGGCGCCCTCCGTGGGAACGAAAATCGTGCTGGCCACGGAGTACGCTTCCCGGCAGGAGAGCCTGCTAAATTTGCTGGCGGCGCTGGAGGACGCAGAAATGCTGGATAACGTGGACGGCATCCGGCTGGATGCCCCTGCCTTTATTGCCATGGACTACGCGGGGCGCTTCGCGGTGGAGATGCTGTACGAAGATGACTATGCCTATAAGCTGAAGATGCTGAACGCAGCGCTGGACAGCGGCAAGATCCAGGACAACATGACCGGCACCTTCGATATGCGGCGGGAGGATGGCCGCACCTACTTCATCCAGGACGAGCGCTGACGCGGCGGGAAAAACGGTCCCGTTTCTGTTTTTTACGAAATTTCAGACGAAATCGCAGCAGGGCACTTGACCGGGAGAAAAAAGTGTCATACAATAAACTAAATACATATGGAATACAGGATATTGCGCCGAAGCGCACGATATCATACAAATGATAGCAGGAGGCACCACTATGGCATTTGGATTGGAGACCGGTCCCGATACCGTTGTCAATATTAAAGTCATCGGCGTGGGCGGCGGCGGCAACAACGTGGTCAACCGCATGGTTCGCTCCGGCACCAAGGGCGTGGACTTTGTGGCGGTGAATACCGACAAGCAGGTCCTGAACGTATCCAGCGCTACTTATAAAATTCAGATCGGCGAAAAGCTGACCCACGGCAAGGGCGCCGGCGCTGACCCCGAGATCGGCCGGAAGGCCGCCGAGGAGAGCCGCAACCAGATCGCCAAGGCCCTGGAGGACACCGACATGGTGTTCATCACCGCCGGTATGGGCGGCGGCACCGGCACCGGCGCGGCTCCCATCGTGGCGGAGATCGCCAAGGAAATGGATATCCTCACCGTGGCTGTGGTCACCAAGCCCTTTGGCTTTGAAGGCCCCCGCCGGATGCGCGCCGCCGAGGCGGGCATCTCCGACCTGGAGGGGAAGGTGGACTCCCTGGTCATCATCCCCAACGAGCGGCTGAAGTATGCCACCGACCAGAAGATCACCTTTGCAAATGCTTTCGAAATTGCCGACGATGTGCTGCGCCAGGCGGTGCAGTCCATCTCCGACCTGATCCGGGACACCGGCTTTATCAACCTGGACTTCGCCGACGTGACCGCCATCATGAAGAACGCCGGCATGGCCCACATGGGCGTTGGCCGGGCCGCCGGCAAGGGCAAGGCCGAGGAGGCCGCCAAGATGGCTATTTCCAGCCCCCTGCTGGAGACCTCCATCGAGGGCGCCAAGGGCGTGCTCATCAATGTCACCGGCTCCATGGACATCGGCCTGGAGGAAGTGGAGCAGGCCGCCAGCCTGGTGCAGGCCGCCGTTCATCCCGACGCCCTCACCATCTTCGGCGCCACCTTCGACGAGACGCTGGATGACGAGATCCGCGTGACGGTCATCGCTACCGGTTTTGACAAGGCTCCCGACACGGCTCCCGCCCCCAAGGCGGCCGCGCCCAAGGTTGTGGAACAGGCGGCTGAGACGGCTCCTGCCGCGCCCGCTCCCCAGCCTCTGAAGGAAGAGGACGTGCCCAAGCCCGAGGACGATGACGACGATGTGTTCGGCGACATCCTGAAGATCTTCAGCAAGCGCGATTGATTGAAAAAAATGGAAAGACCCGCAGGCTTTTGCCTGTGGGTCTTTTATTTTGCCCTGTATTCCGGCAAAGGCAATGGGGACCATGGCGGCGCTGCCTCATTTTGCTGGGTGTGTCCGCCGCTGTTCTGCGGAAGCTAACCTTGCCGGGATGACCGGCAGTTTGCAATTTTTTTGGAAAGGAGTGTTTTTTCGATTGTATGGAACATCACGAATGGCAAAGCGGTTCCTGCGTTTTGGGGCGGCGTGTCTCCTGGCGCTTCTGGCGTGCTCCGCAAGCGTGGCCATGGCCGCTGAGGTGACGCCCCGGATGCTGGTGCCGGTGGGACACACCGTGGGCATCAAGCTGTTTTCCAAAGGCGTGGTGGTGGTGAAGCTGTCTGACGGCGGCACCCCAGCCAAGGCCTGTGGCCTGCGGACCGGGGACGTTATCGTTCAGTGCGGCGGCAGCACCGTCACCTCCTCGGAGCAGTTCCAGTCCCTGCTGCAGACCTGCGGCGGCGCCGCGGAGCTGGAGGTCCGCCGGAACGGGGACAGCATGACGCTGTCCGTGGAACCGGAGCGGAATGACCAGGGCGTCTACTGTATCGGCGCCTGGATCCGGGACAGCATGGCGGGCATCGGCACCATGACCTACTATGACCCCGCTACCTCCACCTTCGGCGCTCTGGGACACGGCATCACCGATGTGGATACCGCCCAGCTCATGCCGTTTTCCAACGGCTCCATCCTGCCCTCCACCGTGAAGGCGGTGAAAAAGGGCGAGGCGGGCTCTGCGGGAGAGCTGCGGGGCGATTTTGACCTGACCAGCGACCTGGGCGGCCTGTATGCCAACACCTCCAGCGGCGTGTTCGGCACCCTGGAGGCGGCGTACGCCCCGGCCCAGGCCCAGGCGGTGCCGACAGGGCAGCCGACGGCAGGGCCGGCTGTCATCCGTTCCAACGTGCAGGGAGACGAGGTGCGGGAATATGATATTGAAATTTTAAAGACCGTGCCCGGCTCCAACGACGGACGGGACATGGTGATCTCCGTCACCGACCCGGCACTGGTGGAGGCAACAGGCGGTATCGTGCAGGGCATGAGCGGCAGTCCCATTTTGCAGGACGGAAAGCTGGTGGGCGCTGTGACCCACGTTTTGTTGAACGATCCGACTAAAGGATATGGAATTTCCATCGAAAATATGCTGAAAGCGGCGTAAAATCAAAAAGCCTGAGGCGGGGAGTTTCCCCGCCTCATTCTTTTTGTGGACAGATGTATGCGTGTTGTGTATAATAATGGAAAATAAAATGGAACCGAAAGGGGAGGCGTACAGTGGAACTCATAGAGGCGCTGGAAGATTATCAGCCGTGGAACGAGCAGGAGGAGCGGGACCGGGCGGAGCTGCTGCGGCGGCTGAAAAGCGGCGAGGAGCTGTACAGCCGGGAAAACCTGTCCGCTCATCTGACAGCTTCCGCCTGGGTGGTGAGCCCCGACCGACAGCGGGTGCTGCTGGCCTACCATAACCTCTATGACTCCTGGGCGTGGCTGGGCGGCCATGCCGACGGAGACCGGGACCTGCTGGCGGTGGCCCTGCGGGAGACGAGGGAGGAGAGCGGCCTGGCCGAGGTGCGGCCCGTGACGCCCAACATTTACTCCGTTGAAATTTTGACGGTGGACGGCCATGAGAAGCGGGGCGTCTATGTTCCGTCCCACCTCCATTTGAACGTGACCTATCTGCTGGAGGCCGACCCGGCGGCGCCGGTGCGGTGCAGGCCGGAGGAGAACAGCCGGGTGGGATGGTTCTCCCTGGAGGATGCTCCGGCGGTGTCCTCGGAGCCCTGGATGCGGGATCGGATTTATTGCAAATTAAATGCAAAATTAGAGGATTTTTCGCCTGAAATGATATAATTGCGAGACAAAACTGGAAACTGTGTCGAATGATTATTGGAATTAATTTACAGTTTCATATTGAAAAAACTGTTGCTTTATGCTAGTTTATAGGAAAGCCGATGTGAAGGGTCGTGAATCCGTCACAAAGCGGAAAATCCGGAAAAGGAATGGGTAATATGGACAACAGAAAAACGGTTTTGTTGGCCGATGCCAACGAAGAATTCCGCACGATGCTGCGGGGTGAGATAGAGAGAACAGAGGAATTTACAGTGGTGGGGTCTGTGGGAGACGGCGCGGAGGCGCTGGACATCCTGAACCAGAGCAAGCCCGATCTGCTGGTGCTGGACTTGATGCTCCCCGGCATGGATGGCTTGACTTTGCTGCGGCAGGCGCAGGAGCGGGGGCCGCTGCCCAAGGTGGTCATCACCTCTGCTTTCTGTACCGACCGGGTGGTGAGCGACGCCATGGCGTTGGGCGTCAGCTATTTCCTGCCCAAGCCCTGCGAGACCGGGACGCTGCTGGACCAGATGCGCAACGTGTTTTCCCAGCCTGTCACACCGGAGGAGCGGACCTCCGCGCTGAAGAATCTGGTCACGTCTGTTATCCATGAGATCGGCGTGCCTGCCCACATCAAGGGCTATCAGTATCTGCGGGAGGCCATTATGATCGCTGTGGATGACATGGAGGTCATCAACGCCGTGACCAAGGTGCTGTATCCGGCGGTGGCAAAGCGGTTTGGCACTACGCCCTCCCGGGTCGAGCGGGCCATCCGCCACGCCATTGAGGTGGCCTGGGACAGGGGCGACCTGGAGACGCTGCAGAAGTATTTTGGCTACACGGTGAGCAATACCAAGGGCAAGCCCACCAACAGCGAGTTCATCGCCATGATCGCGGACCGGCTGGTGCTGGATCAGAAGAACGGCCGGGGACTGGTCGGATAAGCGCTTATAAGGAAAAGGAGAGGCGAAAGCCTCTCCTTTTTTAAGTGTGGATACCAAGTGTTTCGCCTACGATGGCACGCTGGGCGTCAGTGGGTTCCTCCGGCAGAATCAGTTCCACAATGCGGTCGCCGTAGAAGAGCAGGTACGTGTTGGTGGGAGACAGGCGGCCGTCCTCCTCTTCAACGTAATATTTGCGGTAGGCATTGTCGGCGCCCCAGGCGCCGGGGTCCTCCTCCGGGAGCCAATCCCAGTCGATGGTGAACTTGAACTGGCCAAAGCCAGCAGAGAACGTATAGCCGGTGTTTTCCAGATAGTCCCGGATGACCGTGTCCCGCAGCCAGGGGCGGCGGATGTCCGTGACCTCGTAGCTTAATGTCAGCTGCTTCTGGGGCTGGCCGACGGTCTCCTTGCAGCTTTGGCGGGAGAGGAAGAAGGTCCGGGTGTCGAACCGCTCCCGGGAGACGTGCTCATAGCGTTCGCCTGTCAGGTCCGACAGGGTCAGGGTCAGGTCGATGGGATGGACGTCGTACTTGTCGCCCTGCCAGGTGTAGGTCTCCCGCCACGGCTCCTCCCGTATTAGCCGGACAGCGCCCCAATATACGCCGCCGATGACAGCGAAGGCCACCAGAAAGCTGAGGACCTGCGTCACCAGACGGTTGACCTCCGTGGTCCAGCCGGTGCGCCGCAGCAGATGTCGCAGCCCGGCCAGCAGCCCTTGCAGGGCAAGGAGGACCACAAGGACGATGACCAGAGGAAGGGCTATCCGGGGACTGACGGAAAAGAACAGGGTGAGCAGGCTGACCGTCGTCAGCAGCTCATAGGCCAGCCGCAGGCGGCGGTGGCCCCGGGTGGGGGTGAAGCGGCCCTCCTCGTTCGCTATTCGCCTGGCTTTGCGGCGCCAGAGAAAATAGGCGGCGATCTCCGTGGCGCAGAAGAGAACCAGCAGAGGCCAGAGCACCAGCATATCCAGGGCGCCGGGGTTGGCCAGACTGTCCGTTGGATGGCGCCAAAAGTCCAGCAGCACCCGAATCAGCTGGAACAGGGCCAGCGCCAGCAGGAGGCCGTAGCTGATGAGGAAGTTTTTCTTCATGGCCTGGTGGACGGCCTCCACCTGCACCGGGGCGTCGGTCTCGATGGGGGTGGGGGACGGCGCTTCACTGGCGAAGATCAGCATCTGGGACCAGCTGGCCGCAAGGGTCCAGCCGGCTGCGGCGCAGTAGTCCTGGAAGGTCTGCTGGGCCTCGCCGGGGGCGCAGTCGAACTCCGAGGCGGGGGCGAAGTAAACGACGGAGAAATGCACGGCCTTTGGCTCCGTCCGGCGGTAGGTCCAGAACATGCGGCCCATCTTCTCCACCATCCAGCCCTTGGCGGCCATTTTTTCCATATGGGTCTGGATTCCGGTGCGGTCATAGAAGGAGTAGAGGATGTACTCCCATTTCTTGCGCATCATGGCTCAGGTCCCTCCTTTCAGGGCTTCGGCGGCGGTGGACATCATGTCCTCCGTGACGGTCCAGCTCCAGTCGAAGTTTACCTCCGCCATGCGGTCCGGCCAGCAGACCAGGAATTGATTGGAGGGTTCACTGGAGTAGTACAGGCGGTAGACCTCGTCCGCGCCCCAGGCGGGGGCGTCGATGAGGCGGTATTCGTCCCAGTGCTCCTGGGGAAGTTCCTTGTTGTGCCGCTCCACCCAGGAGAGGAAGTCCTTTTTGCACAGGTCGTAGAGGAACCCGGGCTTTACGGTGACGGTTTCATATTGCAGGTCCGGTTGGTCCAATGCGTCCACCCGGGCTCGCTGGGTGTATTCCCCGTGGGTCAGGAGAAAGGAGCTGTTCACTCGGGCCCGGGTGGACCAGCGGTCGTAGTCCGTCTCGATAAGGTCCTCGATGCGCAGGGGGATGTCATCGTGGTAGACTGACCAGGTCCAGTCCTGGTATTCGTAGGTCTCCACCGGGGGATGGTCCTCCAGCCAGCCGGAGCCGGAATTGCCCAGGATGAGGGCGGTCATAGCCGCCGTGCCGCCCACGGTCAGGGCGATGATCATGCCGAAGGTGGCGGCGATGTTCACCCAACGGGGGGCTTTCAGGCGCTTCAGGGCTTCCTTGGCGCCATTCGCCAAAAGGACCATCAGGCCCATGTAGAGGAGCATCCCCGCCGTTAGCAGGAACATCCCCCGGGAACTCCAGTAGGAGGCCAGCAGCCACAGGACGATGAAACAGGACCACACCATCACCAGAATATTCAGCCACCGGATGCTCCGCAGGTCCGGCAGGGGAGAGCCTGCGTCCGCCGCTGCCTGGGCTTTTCTCTGCCAGCGGTAGTACCGGATCAGCTCCGCGAGGATGAGTACGTCCAGAGGCAGCCAGTTCAAAACGGCGGACACACTGGCGGTGCTGGACAGGGTGTCCACCGGGTCTGTCCAGATTCGATAGCACTGAAAAAGAATTTGCAGCAGGGACAGGGCCAGCAGCGCCCAATAGCTGCCGACAAAGCCCCGCTTCACGCACCGCCGGATATTGACGAGCTCCACCGCCGGGTCCGTCTCAATGGGGACGGTGGTTTCGTCCTCGGCGCAGAAAATCTGCACCTGGGCGGACTCCGCCGCCAACTGCCAGCCTGCGGCGGCGCAGTAGTCCCGGTAGGTCTCCAAGCCCTCGGAGGGGCCGGGGTCGAACTGGGAGGCGGGAAAGAAGGTGAGGGCAAATTGGAGCTTCCGGGGCTCCGCCCGGCGATAGCGCCAGCTCCAGCCGCCGATTTTTTCCAGCATCCAGCCTTGGGCGGCCATGTCCGAAAGATGGGCGGTGATGGCGGTCCGGTCCAGGTAGCTGTACAGGGGCATCCATTCCCGTTTTGTAGTTTTCATGCGTCCGCACCTCCCGCCTGTGCTTCGTAGTCCGCCGCCAGCGTCCGCAGGCGGCGGTATTCGTCCTCCAGGGCCTTTTGGCCCGCGTCTGTGATGAGATAGCTCCGCTTCCGGCCCTCCACCTTCGTCTCCGCGATGTAGCCCGCCTGGACAAAGCTCTCCAGCAGGTTGTACAGCGTGCCGGGGCCGACGCTGACCCGCCCTTGGGTCAGCTCCGACACCCAGGTCATGATGTCCGTGCCGCAAAGCTCTGTCCGCAGGCATAGCAGGATGTAGAACATCTGCTCCGTCAGGGTCTGAAATTTCTCCCGGGCCATGGGACACCTCCTTATATCGAATATCGTTATTCCTGGGAACAGTATATGATCGAATATCGTTATTGTCAAGGGGGGAGACGGACAGGGGTTGCTTTTTTCGGATTTTATGGTATTCTGTCATAGATACTATGCGCACATTTCAGAACATACGAAAGAGGAGATCAAGATGACATATACATTCCGGCCCCGGGGCGTCTGCTCCCAGCAGATGCAGGTAGAGGTGGATGACCAGGGCGTTATTCAGGAGCTGCAGGTCCTGGGCGGATGCAGCGGCAACCTCCAGGGCATTGCCTCTCTGGTACAGGGAATGCCCGCCGAGGAGGCCATCCGCCGCCTGAAGGGCATTCGCTGCGGCTTTAAGGACACCTCCTGCCCCGACCAGTTTGCCCGCAACCTGGAGAAGGCCATGGCGGAGGAGAGAGCATGAAGATCGTATTGGTCATCGACCAGTTCGACGACGCCAACAACGGCACCACCATCAGCGGCCGCCGCTTTGCCGCCGCCCTGAAAGAGCACGGCAACGAGGTGCGGGTCATTGCCATCGGCAAGCCCGCCGACTACAAGTACGCGGTGCGGCAGATGAAATTCCCGCCTATCGTGGAGCATCTGGTGACCAGTCAGGGAATGCGGCTGGCCATCCCCAACAAGCACGTCTTTGAAAAGGCGGCGGCCTGGGCGGACGTGGTGCACTTTATGATGCCCTCACCGCTGGCGGTGATGGGCCTCAAGCACGTAGAGCGGCTGGGCATCCCCCACACGGCGGCCTTCCACTGCCAGCCGGAGAACATCACCTTCACCTTCCACATGGGCAACAACAAGCGGGTCAACGATTTTGTCTACGACAAGTTCCGGGATACCTTCTACAACCGCTTCAACCATATCCACTGCCCCAGTGAGATGATCGCAAACCAGCTCCGCCAGCACGGCTATACCGCCCAGCTCCACGTCATCTCCAACGGCATCAGCCCTCAGTACACCTACGGCAAGCTGCCCAAGGAGGACTGGATGCAGGGCTATTTCAACGTGCTGATGGTGGGCCGGTACGCCGGAGAGAAGCGGCAGGACGTGCTGATCGAGGCTGCTGCCAAGTGCCGCCACGCCAAGGACATCCAGGTCATCCTGGCGGGCAAGGGGCCGCTGGAGAAGAAGTACCGCCAGCTGGCGGAAAAGCTGCCCAACCCCGTGGTGATGGGCTTCTACGAGCCGGAGCGGCTGCTGGACATCCTCCATATGGCCGATTTGTATGTTCACACCTCCGACGCGGAGATCGAGGGCATGAGCTGCACGGAGGCCTTTGCCTGCGGGCTGGTGCCCGTCATCGCCGTGGCGCCCCGGTCCGCCACCTCCCAGTTCGCGCTGGACGAGCGGAGCCTGTTCCCCGGCGGGGACAGCGACGCACTGGCGGAGCGCATCGACTGGTGGATCGAGCACCCGGAGGAGCGGCAGGAGATGGAGCTCCGTTATGCCGAACACGCCAAGCAGTACACCCTGGAGCGGTCTATCGAGCTGACGGAGGAGATGTTCCGTCAGGCCATCGAGGAACAGAAGGAACTGAATCAGACCAGACCGTAAAACATAGGACGGCGGACGCTTTTCACAGGCGTCCGCCGTTTTTCATATACTGTCACAGCAAAGGAAGTGAGGCGATCTACAATGGCTTTTTCCGACCGGGAGCTGTTGGCGCGCCTGATCCAGTGCGAAGCCGGCGGAGAGGGAGAGAACGGCATGAAGGCGGTGGCGGGCGTGGTGATGAACCGGGTCCACGCCAAGGGCGGCGAATACGCCCGGGTAGGCCAGGGCAGCATCCGCAAGATCATCTTTCAGCCGTATCAGTTCGTCTGCGCCAGCGAGACGGAGGGCGGGGCCTACAACCCCCAGAATATCTACAATATGCGGCCTGGGCAGATACATTATGACATCGCCGACTGGGCCATCGCGGGGAACCGGCTGCCGGATGTGGCCGAGTCCCTCTGGTTTTACAACCCCTTTGGCCCCAACTGCCGCTCCTTCTTCCCGTCGAATGTGGGATACTGGCAGACACGCATCGGCGACCACTGTTTCTATAATCCAACGGATGCTTATTACAAGACTTGAGAGGTGTCGATATGGTTCATTTTCAGGATACGTACACGCCGGGGACTCCCCGGATGCAGGATTGGAGCACAGAGATCACCCCGTCCGGCCAGCGGCGAGCGCCCGTCATGGTGGGGACGGAACCGGGCCGGAACACGACGGGCATGACTGTCCCGGCGCAGGCCACGCCCCCGGCCCTGTCCGATATGCAGAATGATTTGCCTGTGGAGGTCATCCAGGCGCCCACCTCCGTGGGGGAGGCCTATCTGGGCTCCTGGAAGGCCCTGCTGTCCCGGTACGAGGGCAGCTATGTGGTGGCCACCTTCCTGGTGGGGACCCAGAACACGGTGTCCTGGGAGGGCATTTTGTTCGATGTGGGGAACGATTATCTCACCATCTACCAGGAGGCCAGGGACCGCTATATCGTCAGCGATTACTACTCCCTGAAGTTCATCGAGTTCTATGATGTCGAGCGCCGCCGTCGGTGCGCCGAGCTGCTCCGGGAGGAGGGCTGGCAGAGCAACGGGCTGAGCGACAGCATGGGAAGCGGCATGAACGGCGGAATGGGCGGCATGGCCCGCCGCTGAAAGAGGATTGCGGAGCGGCGGGAAGTGTGGTAGAATCTGGGCATCTGAAAAAACAAAGGAGAATGTCCGATGGATTTTGCAAAGCTGTCCGCCCAGCGCTATTCCCTCCGCAAATACAGTGACCGTCCTGTGGAGGCGGAGAAGCTGGCCCTCATTCTGGAGAGCGGCCGCAACGCCCCCACCGCCCACAACAACCAGCCCCAGCGCATCTTCGTCCTCCAGAGCCCCGAGGCGCTGGAAAAGGCGGACGCTTGCATGGGCTCCCATTTCCATCCCCCGGTCATCCTGGTAGTGGCATATGACCCGGCGGTGTCCTGGCACCGGGAAAACGACGGCAAGGACCACGGCGAGATCGACGCCGCCATTGCCGCCACCCAGATGATGCTCCAGGCAGCGGACCTGGGCCTGGGCACCACCTATGTGGGAATGTTCCAGACGGAAAAGCTGCAGGAGGAATTCCCGGAACTGGCGGGCCTGGGCATCACCGCACTGCTGACGTTGGGTTACCCCGCCGAGGGCGCCCACCCCGCCCGGCTCCACAATGACCGCAAGCCTATCGAAGAGCTGGTGAAGTACCTGTGAGAAAAAAGCTGAGACTGCAAAGCAGTCTCAGCTCTTTTTGCGCTCATTTCCGGCGGCCCCGGTAGTTGCGGCTCCGGCTGTAACCCACGCTGCGGCCGTAGCGGTAACGGCGGCGGCTTAGCAGCAGCTTCCAAACCAGGAAGATCACCAGCAGTACCAGCAGTACGATGAGGACCACCCGGACGGAGGTTTTGCCGAAAAAGTCCTTCACATCCCGCCAGAAGGTCAGCAGGCGGTCGGCCTCCGCGTTGTGCATGGCCAGCAGGTCCACGGTGGCATAGATTTTTCCGTTGTAGCTGAGCTCCATGGTGCCCAGCACGTCGCCCACGGCCACAGGCGCTTCCACCGATTCCTGGCTCAGGGTGATGGTCCGCTCCAGATCCTCTTTGTTCAGTCCCTTGGGCATCAGGACTTCCAGCTCCTTGGCGGGTTGGACGGTGACGTGGTCCAGCTTGGACAACGTAACGGGCACCTCCTGAATGGGCTCGGCGGGGTCGATGATGGTCTTGTAAGCGAAGTTGTCGAAGCCGAAATCAAACATCCGGGAGGTCTCGGAGAAGCTGCGGATGTTGCCCCGCCCGTTCTCCTCCACCCGTTCCGCGCCCAGAATGACGCTGACGAAGTGGAGGCTGCCCTGCATGGCGGAGGACACCAGGCAGTGGCCCGCCGCGTTGGTGGAGCCGGTCTTGATGCCCTGGGCCCGGGTGTCCCGGTAGCCAATCACTCTCCAGTTGGACAGCAGGTTGTTGGTGGTGTACAGCGTCCGCTCCTTACTGAGATTGGTGGCGGCGATTGTGGTGGAGGCGGTGTTGCAGATGGTCATGAAGTCGGGGTATTCCATGGCGGCCCGGGTGATGAGGTACATATCCCAGGCGGAGGTGTAGTGCTGGGGGTCATGGAGGCCGTTGGGGTTGACGAAGTGGGTGTTTTCGCAGCCCAGGGCCTTGGCCTTTTCGTTCATGGCGGCCACAAAGGCGCTCACAGAGCCGGAGACGGCCTCCGCCAGGATGTCGCAGGCCTCATTGGCGGACACCACCAGCATACAGTACAGCAGATCCCGCACCGGCATGGTCTCGCCCACCTTGATGCCGGCGGAGCTGCCGTCGGAGGACAGGCCTTCCAGCGCCGTGGCAGTGGCGGTCAGGGGCTGGTCCATGGTCAGCTTTCCGGCATCGATGGCCTCCAGGGTCAGGAGGGCGGTCATGATCTTCGTCAGGCTGGCGGGGTACAGCTCCTGGTGTTCGTTTTTGGCGTAGATGATCTCCCCGGTGTTGTAGTCCACCAGCAGGGCGGCCTTCGCCAGAATATCCGGGTCCTCCGGCAGGACGGGGGCTTCTTTCGTGTCGGCGGAGGCGAAGGGCACGGCCCACAGGCTCATCACCAGGGCCGCCAGCAAAAAAACAGAGAAAAAGCGTTTCGTTTTCATGTGCATCTCCTGTAAAGTATGTTATAATCAACAAAAGGTCCCGCGAAAAGGGACTATGGACACCGGCGGAAAATGCCGGGTTTTGACAGGTACACATAGTATAACAAATAATCCGCGGGAGTTCAACAGGGATGAAAGCTGGAAAAATCACGAAAACAGAATGGCTGCTTTTGGGGATGACCGGGCTGTTCCTGTGCGTGCTGCTGGGACTGTTCCTCCATGACCGGAGGGCGGACATGCCTGTGGAGACGGAGATACGGGTTCCCCAGGAGGAAATTTTGCCGGACCTGTCACCGCTGGACCTGAACAGGGCCACAGCGGAGGAGCTGGCGGAGCTGCCGGGCATCGGACCGGAGCTGGCGGGCCGCATCGTGGCTTGCCGGGAGGAGCGGGGCGGCTTTGGAAGTGTGGAGGAGATCATGGAGGTGCCCGGCATCGGGGAAGGCAAGTTCGCCGCCCTGGAGGGCCGGATCACAGTGGAGGATAGGTCATGAAAATTTTGGTGGTAGACGACGAAAAGACCCTGGTGAAGGGCATCAAATTCAACCTGGAGAATGAGGGCTATCAGGTGGAGTGTGCCTACGACGGCGCCGCCGCCGTGGAGCTGGCCCGGAACAACAAGTTCGACCTGCTCATCATGGACGTGATGATGCCGGAGGTGGACGGGCTGGAGGCCTGTATGCGCATCCGGGAGTTTTCCAACGTGCCCATCATCATGCTGACGGCCAAGAGCGAGGATTCCGACAAGCTGATGGGCTTCGAGTGCGGCGCGGACGACTACCTGACCAAGCCCTTCAACATCCTGGAGCTGAAGGCCCGGGTCCGGGCGCTGCTGCGCCGGGCCGCCGGCGTCCAGCGGAGCCAGGGCGCCGTGCTGACGGTGGGGGACCTGTCCTTGAATACCGAGGAGCGGGTGGCCATCCGGGACGGGGAGACGGTGGAGCTGACCGCCAAGGAGTACGATCTCATCGAGCTTTTGATGCGCAACCCCCGGCGGGTGTACAGCCGGGAGAACCTGATGAACGTGGTGTGGGGATATTCCTACGCCGGGGATTATCGGACGGTGGACGTCCACATCCGCAGACTGCGGGAGAAATTAGAGAAAAACCCGGCGGAGCCGGACCACATCATGACCAAGTGGGGAGTGGGGTACTATTTCAAGGGATAAGCCAAGGCTGTGGGGCAGCCTGCAGGTCAAATTCGGCCTGAGCTATATCATCGTCATCGCGGCGGTGCTGATCCTGCTGAATACCTACCCGCTGGTGGTGTCTCAGAACATGGTGTTCCGTTCCAAGGAGACCACCATGCAGAGCAGCGTGTCCGTCATGGTCTACTCCCTGTCCGGCCTGGACAAGCTGAACGAGGAGAACGTGGCGGCAGCCATGGCGGTGGTGGAGGAGACGGGACTTTCCCGTATCCTGGTGACGGACAGCGCAGGGAAGGTGCTGTACGACACCCGTGAGACCGGCGGCGCCGTGGGGCAATATACCCTGTACACGGAGATCGTCCAGGCCCTGATGGGCAATGACGCCTTCTCCTGTATCTTCAAAAACGGCGCGTTCCGCAGCCGGGCGTCCTCCCCTGTGCTGTACCAGAACCAGATCATCGGCGCGGTATACGCCTATGAGTACGATACGGAGCAGGCGGCACTGCTGGAGGGCCTGCAGGGGAACCTGCTGCGGCTCAGCGGCGTCATTGGTGTGGTGGTGCTGGGGCTGAGCCTGGTGCTGTCCAAGGCGCTGACGAAGAAGATCGGCCTGCTGCTCACCGCCATCCGCAAGGTGCGGGAGGGCGCCTACAGCCACCGGGCGGAGATCAGGGGGCGGGACGAGATCGCCCAGATCGGCGAGGAGTTCAACAGCCTGACGGACCGGCTTCAGACCACGGAGAACGCCCGCCGCCGGTTCGTGTCCGACGCCTCCCATGAGCTGAAAACGCCGCTGGCGGCTATCCGGCTGCTGACGGATTCCATCTTGCAGACCGACAGCATCGACCCGGAGACCACCCGGGAGTTCGTGTCCGACATCGGCCAGGAAGCCGAGCGGCTCTCCCGCATCACGGAGGACCTGCTGCGCCTGACCCGGCTGGACAGCAGCGTGCTGGACGCGGCGTCGGCGGTGGATGTGCTGCCGGTGCTGGAGCAGGTGCTGCGGATGATGGGCCTGGTGGCCCAGGAAAAGGGCGTGGACCTGACCTACGACGCGGCGGAGGGCTGCGCCGTGCTGTCCTCAAAGGACGAGCTCCACCAGGTCATCTACAACCTGGTGGATAACGCCGTGAAATACACCCCGGCGGGCGGCGCTGTCCAGGTGTCGCTGAAGCGGGAGGAGGGACAGGTGGTCCTGTCCGTGGCGGACAACGGAAACGGCATCCCGGAAGCCGACCTGCCCCGCATTTTCGAGCGGTTCTACCGGGTGGACAAGGCCCGCTCCCGGGCCGCCGGCGGCACGGGCCTGGGATTGTCCATCGTCAGCGACACGGTGAAGCAGCGGGGCGGCACCGTAGAGGCCGCCAACCGTCCCGGAGGCGGCGCGGTGTTCACCGTCCGCTGGCCTGCGGTGAAAGGAGGCGGCGCGGTATGAAACGGTGGATGTGTCTCCTTTTGAGCGCCGTCTTGCTGCTTTTGACCGTCGGCTGCGCCCAGAAGTCCCAGGGGGAAGCGGAGAGCTATGACCTGTACTTCCTGGAGGCGGAGCCGGAAATGGGCGGCGGCGCTTTGCAGGCGGAAAAAGCCTACTTGCCGGAGCTGGAGGCCGCCGGCCCGGAGGAGACGGCGAGGGGCCTGATGGAGGCGCTTTTGCAGGGGCCTCTGGACATGACCCTGAAAAGCCCCATCCCGGCGGGGACCAGCTTGCTTTCCCTGAAGCTGCAGGGCGGCCGGGCCACGGTGGACCTGTCCGCGGGCTATGCCAGCCTGTCCGGCGTGGCGCTGACACTGGCGGACTACGCCGTGACGCTGACGCTGACCCAGGTGCCGGAGATCAGCTCCGTGAAGATCACCGTCCGGGGCCAGGACCTGGCCTACCGGGATAAGCAGACCTTTGCCTCCCGGGACGTGCTGCTGGTCCCGGAGGAGGATGTGGTGGGCACGGTGCAGGCCGTGCTGTACTTCCTGGACGAAACCGGCGCGCTGGCGCCGGAGGAGCGGACACTGGACCTGTATGAGGGCGACACCCAGGTGTTCGCGGTTGTCCGGGCGCTGGAAAACGGGCCGGCGGGCAAGAAGCTGTCCGCCGTGCTGCCGGAGGGCTTCCGGGTGCGGTCCGTGTGGCTGGAGCAGGACGTGTGCTACGTGAATCTGTCCTCGTCCCAGCTGGAGGCCCTGCCGCCGGAGACGAACCTCCATACGGCGGTGTTCTCCCTGGCCAGGTCCCTGTGCTCTCTGGAATCGGTGGGCGAGGTCCGGTTCCTGGTGGACGGCGAATTTGCGCGCCTGTATGGCGCGGTCAATATCAGCGAGCCCTATATATTTGCAGATTGAAAATCAGGCGGGATTTTTCCCGCCTGATTTTTCATGTTCCGAAGAAAATGCGCACCGCCAGGGCGGAGGCAATAAAGCCCGTCAGGTCCGCCGTCAGGGCGGCGGGGATGGTGTGGCGGGTCTTGTGGATGCCGGCGGAGCCGAAGTAGACGGCGATGGTGTAGAAGGTGGTCTCCGTGCTGCCCAGCATCACTGCCACCACCCGGCCCACGTAGCTGTCCGGGCCGTAGGTGTTCATCAGGTCGCTGGCTACCGCCAGGGCGCCGTTGCCGGATACCGGGCGTACCAGCATGAGGGGGGCGGTCTCCCGGGGGATGCCCAGCCATTCCAGCGCAGGGGCGAACAGGCCGGAGATCCACTCCGTGGCCCCGGAGGCCCGGAACATGCTCACCGCCGTCAGCAGCCCCACCAGGGCGGGAATGACCCGCAGCAGCACCGTCAGGCCCTCCTCCGCGCCGTGGGTCAGGGTGCCGTATACGTCCACCCGCCTGCCCATGCCGCATACCGCCACGCCGGCCAGCAGGACGGGGATGACCAGGGAGCTGAGGTTCATGGCCGCGCCCTCCCGATTCGGGACAGCAGCCGGGCGGCGGTTAGCCCGGCCGCCACCGACAGCACCGACGCCAGCCATACAGCGGGCAGGATGTCGAAGGGGGTTTGGCACCCGGCGGCGGCACGGACGGAGGCGATGGTGGCGGGGATGAGCTGGATGGAGGCGGTGTTCAGCACCACCAGCAGGCACAGCTCGTTGCTGGCGGTGCCGCCGCAGCCCCGGGCCATCCGCTGGGCGGCACGGATGCCCAGGGGTGTGGCAGCGTTGCCCAGGCCCAGCAGATTGGCGGAGACGTTGGCGGAGATGGCTGCCAGCGTTTCTTCGTCCCGGCAGGCGTTTGGCAGCAGCCGCCGCAGCAGGGGGCGGAAAGTCCGGGCCAGGGAGGCGGACAGGCCGCAGGCGCTCATGATCTCCATGACGCCGCTCCAAAGACACAGAATACCCGCCATGGAGATGCTCAGGTCGATGGCGGAACGGGCGCCCTCCAGGGCGGCGTTCGCCACGGCGTCCAGACGTCCGGTGAGAAGCCCGAACGCCAGGGAAAGCACCACCATTCCAGTCCAAACCCAGGCCATAGCCATGGAAAACACCTCTTTTTTTAACATTTATGAACGGAATTTTAATTTTTGGGATTTGAATTGACATATTCTGACCGAATATGATATGTTAAGGAAAGCAGAGGGAAATTAAGGAAAGGAGAATTGCTTTGAAATCTACCGGAATCGTGAGAAAAGTGGACGAATTGGGCCGGATCGTGCTTCCTATCGAGATGCGCCGCACCCTGGATATCGCCGAGAAGGACGCATTGGAAATCTATGTGGAGGGTTCGTCCGTCATTCTGAAAAAGTACAAACCCAGCTGTATTTTCTGCGACGCTACCAAGGACATCACCGTGTTCAAGGGCAAGAACGTCTGCCCCAAGTGCCTGAAAGAGCTCAAGAGCCTGTGACCGGAAAAGTGCTGCCACACTTACACATGGAACCATAGAAAACACGTCTCTGCGGAATGTGAACCGCAGAGACGTGTTTTTGCGTCATACTATTCGCTAATTAAAATCATGTCTGATTTTAATTGGAGATTCGTATTATTGTTCCAGCGCGGCGGCATACAGCTCGTTTTTGGAAAGTCCCGTGTGCTCCGCGACTTCTTTGGCGGCGTCCTTCAGCCGCATCCCCTGTTCTTTCAGGGCAAGCACCTGGGCCACGGCGTCCTCCAGTGTGACGGCCGGGGCTTCGACCGGCTCGGCACCTGCCACCACCAGCACGTACTCCCCCTTGGGGGCGTTGTCCGCGTAGTACGCCACGGCCTCGCCCAGGGTGGTGCGGACGGTCTCCTCGTGGAGCTTCGTCAGCTCCCGGCACAGGGAGATGCGCCGCTCCGGGCCGAAGGCGGCGCACAGGTCCTCCAGCGTCGTCCGCAGCTTGTGGGGGGCCTCATGGAAGATCATGGTGCGCTCCTCGCCTTTCAGACTCTCCAACCGCTCCCGGCGGCTTTTTTTGTTGACCGTCAGGAAGCCCTCGAAGGTGAACCGCCCGGTGGGCAGGCCGCTGACCGCCAGGGCGTTCACCGCCGCACAGCAGCCGGGGATGGACAGCACCTCCACGCCGTTTTCGGCGCACAGCCGCACCAGGTCCTCGCCGGGGTCGGAGATGGCGGGGGTCCCGGCGTCCGTCACCAGGGCGCAGGACTCGCCTGCCAGCAGGCGGGCAAGAATCGCCTGGCCGGCGGTGACGTGGTTGTGCTCATGGTAGCTGACCAGGGGCTTTTTGATGTTGAAGTGGTTCAGCAGCTTCACGGACACCCGGGTGTCCTCCGCCGCGATGAAGTCCGCGGCCTCCAGCGTCTCCACGGCACGGGGAGAGAAATCCCCCAGATTGCCGATGGGCGTGGCGACCAGATAAAGCGTGCCGCTCATGGCGTGTCCTCCTGTTGTCTGAAATAGATGGCGTCCACCTCGGCGGTGGGGGCGCCGTCCGCAGTTTGTAAAATCAGGGGTTCCTCAATGGTCAACCCCGGCCTGCCGCCCCGGCGGGCCTCCGCCAGCACCAAAGAGGGAGCGCTGCCCGCGGCCTTGCAGACGAAGCGCAGCCGCTTGGGCTCCAGACCGTTTTCCCGCAGGGCGCACAGCAGGTCCGTCAGCCGCTCCGGCTTGTGGACCAGGCAGAGGCTGCCGCCCCAGCGGAGGAGATACGACGCGGATTTGCAGATGTCCTCCAGCGTACATTCTACCTCGCTGCGGGCGGTACGCCGGGCGCTGTCATCGGACAGTGCGCCGCTGGCGCAAGGGTAATAGGGCGGGTTGCAGACCGCCAAATCGAAGCTGCCGGTTGGGAATAAATCCTTTACGTTCCGCAGGTCGGCGGTTTGAAAGGAGAGGCAGTCCGCCAGGCCGTTTTCCGCCGCCGCCTTTTCGGCCAGATGGATAGCGGCGGGCTGGATGTCGATGCCGGTGACGGTCAGCTCCGGCTGCCGCTGCAAAAGCAGCAGCCCCAGCAGCCCGGTGCCGCAGCCCAGGTCGCAGACCCGCAGGCCGGGCTTCAGCCGGGGCAGGGAGGAGAGCAGGAACGTGTCCGTGCCGGGGCGGAACAGGGCGTCGTCGTAGACGAAGCGGTAGCCGCCATGGCAGAGGGCTTCCCAGTGTTCCATAAGCTGCCTCCCCCCCAAAAAAAGATGGTATCATTATAGCGGAAATGGCCCGGGAGTGCAAGATGGGGACGGCGGTTGACCCGGCGGCTTCCGGCGGGTATAATGGGAGGGAAAATTTCCATCGAAAGGGGGCAGGGGACATGGAGACTGTGGGACGGTTCGCACCGTCGCCCAGCGGGCGCATCCACCTGGGCAATATCCTCTGTGCCCTGCTGGTGTGGCTCAGCGCCCGGCAGAAGGGCGGAAAGGTAGTTCTGCGCATCGAGGACCTGGACACTGCCCGCTGTCCCCGGCGGTACGCCCACCAGATGGAGGACGACCTGCGGTGGCTGGGCCTTACTTGGAACCAGGGCCCCGGTGTGGGCGGCCCTGACGGGCCGTATTATCAAAGTGAAAGAACGGCGCTCTATCAGGCGGCGCTGGAGAAGCTGGAGCAAAAGGGCCTGGTCTATCCCTGCTTCTGCACCCGGGCGGAGCTCCACGCCGCCAGCGCCCCTCACCGGGAGGACGGCCAGGTGGTCTACGCCGGCACCTGCCGGAACCTGACGGCAGCGGAAGCGGCGGAAAAAGCGAAAAAACGCCCCCCGGCTCTGCGGCTGCGGGTGCCGGAGGAATCCTGGGGTTTTGCGGACGGACATCTGGGCGCATATGAGGAAAGCCTTGCCCGGGACTGCGGAGATTTCCTGCTCCGCCGCTCCGACGGGATGTTCGCCTACCAGCTTGCCGTGGTGGTGGACGACGCTGCCATGGGCGTGACAGAGGTGGTCCGGGGCGCCGATTTGCTGGACTCCACGCCCCGTCAGCTCTATCTGTATGACCTGCTGGGCCTGACGCCGCCGTGTTTTTACCACTTTCCGCTGCTGCTCACCGCCGACGGGCGGCGGCTCTCCAAGCGGAACGCCGACGCGGGGCTGGACGCACTGCGGGACCGTTCATCGGCCCCGGAGATTTTGGGAAAGCTGGCGTACCTTGCGGGCTTCAACCCCTCGGCGGAGCCCAGGACGGCGAAAGAACTCCTGGCGGATTTCCGCTGGGAAAAGGTGCCCACGGAGGACATCCGCATCCCTGAGGGACTGTTTTGAACAGAACGAGGCATGGGCATTCAAGCACGTGTCTCTTTTTTGCGATTTTGCTCTCCGCCGTTCGTCAAGCGGGAAATCAGGGGCGGCAAAAAATTTTGCCGGACAGTCGGAAAGGTATTCCTTTTTCCCGTAACTTCCTTTATAATTCCTTTATATGAATTGCGGTTTGCCTTTATATAAAATTAAGATAGATCAAACGATTGGGAGTAAGGTCTATGAATATCATTATCGTGGGTGCCGGTAAGGTGGGGCTTGCGCTGACGCAGCAGCTCTCCGCTGAGAACCGGGTGACAGTCATTGACGAAAATCAGCAGCTCATTGAAAATATCATCAATATCTACGACGTGATGGGCGTGTGCGGCAACGGTGCCAGCTACGAAGTGCAGAAGGAGGCGGAGGCGGGCCGGGCCGACCTGCTGATCGCCACGGCCTCCAGCGACGAGATCAACATTCTGGCGTGCCTGGTGGCGAAGAAGCTGGGGGTCCGCCATACCATCGCCCGCATCCGCAACCCGGAGTATGAGACGCAGCTCCGCTTCATGCGGGAGGAGCTGGGCCTCTCCATGGCTATCAACCCGGAGAAGGCAACCGCCCGTGAGATCGCCCGTGTGCTGCGGTTCCCGGCGGCCATGAAGCTGGAATCCTTCTCCAAGGGGCGGCTGGAGCTGGTGGAATACCGCCTGCCGGAGAACTCCGCCCTCCACGGCATGAAGTTGCTGGACCTCTACAAGAACATCCGGGTCCGGGTGCTGATCTGCGCCGTGTCCCGGAAGGGGGAGACCATCATCCCCTCCGGTGACTTCGAGCTGCGTTCGGGAGACAAAATTTATCTGACCTCCTCGCCGGATCAGCTCTCCCAGTTTTTCCGCCATCTGGGATTGTTCCGGGGCCGGGCATCCAGCGTGATGATCGTGGGCGCCAGCAAGATCTGCTATTACCTGGCCTCCGAGCTGATGGAAATGGGCATGAGCGTGAAGATCATCGACCAGAGCGAGCAGCGGTGCATTCAGATGAGCGAGCGGCTGCCCGGTGCCCTGGTCATCGTGGGCGACGGCACGGACAGCGAGCTGCTCCACGAGGAGGGCATTGAGCAGACCGACGCATTTGTTGCCATTACCGGCATCGACGAGGCCAACATCCTCATGTCCATGTGCGCCGCCAAGCAGTCCGGGGAGTGCAAGGTAGTGGCGAAGATCAATCGCCGTTCTCTGGTGGACCTGGTGTCCGACGCCAGTATGATCGACAGTATCGTCTCCGCCCGCTCCGTCACCACGGAGCTGATCGTCCAGTATGTCCGCGCCATGCAGAGCGCCTCCGGCGCCCGGGTCAAGACCCTCCACCGGCTGGTGGACGGCGCGGTGGAGGCTCTGGAGTTCGGCGTGACGGAGGAGGTGCCCTTCGTGGGAGTGCCTCTGAAGGATTTGAAATTGAAAAGCGGCATCCTGCTGGCGGGCATCGTGCGGCAGAACGGCCGCATCGTCATTCCCTCCGGCAATGACGTGCTCCATGTCCACGACGACGTGATCGTCGTCACCACGGATACGACACTCCAGGATATCCACGACATCATTTCTGAGTAAAGGCGGGCTGAGGCTTGAATTATCGAATGATCGGCTTCGTCATCGGCCGCATCCTGCTGACGGAGACTGCGCTGCTGATGCTGCCCATGGCGGTGGCGGCGGCCTATGGCGAGGCGGTAACTCCGTTTTTGATACCGGCATTGCTGCTGGCCGTCATCGGTCTGGCGCTGGGCCTGCGCTCTCCCAAGCGCTCCAGCCTGTACGCCCGGGACGGCTTTGCCGTGGTGGCCCTGGCCTGGGTGCTGATGTCTGTTTTCGGCGCCATGCCCTTTGTCATCTCCGGGGACATCCCCCATTTTGTGGACGCCTTTTTTGAGACGGTCTCCGGCTTCACCACCACCGGCGCCAGTATTCTGACGGAGATCGAGCCTCTGGGCCGGGGCGTGCTGTTCTGGCGCAGCTTCACCCACTGGGTGGGCGGCATGGGCGTGCTGGTGTTCGTCATGGCCATCCTGCCCATGAGCGCCGGAGACGGCCACGGGATGCACCTGATGCGGGCAGAGGTGCCCGGCCCCTCCGTGGGCAAGCTGGTGAGCCGCATGGGTGACACGGCGAAGATCCTGTACGGCATCTATCTGGCAATGACCGTCATTGAGATCGTCCTCCTGCTGCTGGGCGGAATGCCCCTGTTCGATGCCTGCATCCACGCCTTCGGCACCGCCGGCACCGGCGGCTTCAGCAACCGCAACCTCAGCGTGGGTGCCTACGACAGCGCCTATTTTGACGTGGTCATCGGCGTGTTCATGCTGCTGTTCGGCGTGAACTTCAACCTCTATTACTTCCTGCTCATCAAGCGGTTCCGGGACGTGTTCCACTCCGAGGAGCTGCGGGCCTATCTGCTCATCGTGGGCGCGGCGGTGGCGGCCATCGTAGCGGATATTATCCACATCTACGGCACGGTGGGACGGAGCCTGCGGTACGCCTTCTTCCAGGTGGCCTCCATCATCACCACCACGGGCTTCGCCACGGCGGACTTCAATGCCTGGCCGGAGTTCTCCCGGGCCATTCTGGTGATTTTGATGTTTGTGGGCGCTTGCGCCGGCTCCACCGGCGGCGGCGTCAAGGTGGCCCGGGTGGTCATCCTGTGCAAGACCTCCCTGGGCGATATGCGGAAGATGCTCCATCCCAACGCCGTTACCACCGTCCGGTTCGAGGGCAAGCCTCTGACGGACCGGACCATCCGCAGCGTCCACCTGTTTCTGACCGTGTATATCCTGATCTTCACCGTCTCCGTACTGCTGCTGTCTCTGGACCGGTTCGACCTGACCACGACCTTCACTGCTGTGGCGGCCTGCATCAACAACATCGGTCCCGGCCTGGAGGTGGTCGGCCCTATGGGCAACTATGCCCAGTTCTCCCCGGCGGCCAAGCTGCTGCTGTCCTTTGATATGCTGGTAGGCCGGCTGGAGATCTTCCCCATGCTGCTGTTGTTCGCCCCCTCCATCTGGAAGCGGCGGCTCATTACCCGCAAACCCGCCCTATAAACAAAAAAGGTTCCTTCGGAAACTCCGAAGGAACCTCTTTTTTGTATATATCAGAACAGGGAGGGCTGGCGGCAGGTGAGGGATTCCAGGATCTGATACCGCTCCATGGGGAAGGGCTTCACCATCTGGAGGGCCTCCTCCATGTCCATGTCGGTGACGCGGCCGTCCTGGGTGACCACCACCCGGTTGCCCCGGCCCTCCATCAGGGACATGACGGCCCGGTAGCCCATGCGGCTGGCGGTCTCCCGGTCCCGGGCGGTGGGGGAGCCGCCCCGCTGGATGTGACCCAGCACGGTGACCCGGGGGTCCATGCCGATCTCGTCGTGGATGCGATTGGCAATGTCCATGGCGCTGCCGGCGCCCTCGGCCACCACGATCATGTAGTGGGTGGTGCCCGCCAGCCGTGCGCGGCGGATCTTGTCCACGATGTCCCGCTCAAAGTCCAGCTCCCGCTCGGGGATCAGTACCGCGGTGGCGCCCACGGCGATGCCCACATACAGGGCAAGGTATCCCGCGTGGCGGCCCATGACCTCCACCACGGAGCAGCGCTCGTGGGACTGCATGGTGTCCCGCAGCTTGTCGATGCACTCCACGGCGGTGTTGCAGGCGGTGTCGAAGCCGATGGTGTAGTGGGAGCAGCCGATGTCGTTGTCGATGGTGGCGGGGATGCCCACAACCTGCAGGGCCATGCCTGCATCCGCCGCCTGGCGGCTGAGAGCCAGAGCGCCCCGGAAGGTGCCGTCGCCGCCGACGGCCACGATGCCGTCCAGCCCCAGGAGCTTGCAGGTGGACAGGGCCTTGGCCCGGCCGGAGGGCTCCCGGAACTCCTCACTGCGGGCGGTGTAGAGCATGGTGCCGCCCTTGTTGATGATATGGCTGACGCTGGTGGCGCTCATGTGGGTGAAATCGCTGTTGATGAGGCCGTTCCAGCCCCGGCGGATGCCGACACATTCGATGCCCTGGCTGATGGCCGTGCGCACCACGGCGCGGACAGCCGCGTTCATGCCAGGGGCGTCCCCGCCGCTGGTGAGAACGCCGATACGTTTGACCTGTTTCTCCATAGGTCTCCTCGCGCTCCTTCCAAAAATGCTTTCCTGATACTGGTAAACCTGTCGAAAAGATGGTTCCTTGGCAGAGGTCACCACCTGCTTGGATGATAGCAGAAAGACAGTTTTTGTGTCAATAACATTCGGATAAAAACGGAAATATGAATAGGAAATCGTTTTTGCTTTAGCAAAAATGACAATAAGACGCCGGGATGCAGGGAGATGGAGCGGGACGGCATTGACTTCCGGCTGCTTGTACGCTACTATATGGAATAGTGCGCTGCCCTGTTGGGCGGCGGTAAATTGAGGAGGAGTATTGTGAAAAAACTGTTTGGAAGTCTGCCGTTTCGCCTGATACTGGGCATTTTCATCGGCATTCTCTGTGGACTGGTGTTCCCGGAGGGTGCCATGAAGGTCATTGTCACCCTGCAATACATCATGGGTCAGCTCATCACCTTCTGCGTGCCGCTGATCATCATCGGCTTTATCGCGCCGTCCATCACCAAGCTGGGCGCCAACGCCTCCCGGCTGCTGGGCGTGGCGGTCATCATCGCCTATGTCTCGTCCATCTGCGCGGCATTCATGTCCATGGGCGCGGGCTATGCCCTGATCCCCCACCTGTCCATTGACACCAGCGTGGAGGGCCTGCGGGAGCTGCCCGGCGTGGTGTTTGAGCTGAACATCCCCCAGATCATGCCTGTCATGAGCGCCCTGGTGCTGTCCGTCCTCATCGGCCTGGCGGCCACCTGGACCAAGTCCCAGCGGTTCATTGACCTGCTGGCGGAGTTTCAGGACATCGTGCTGGACATCGTGAAGAACATCATCATTCCCGTGCTGCCGTTCTACATTGCCGCCACCTTCTGCAACCTGAGCTTTGAGGGCATGATCACCCGCCAGCTCCCCGCCTTCCTGCAGATTATTATTATCGTCATGCTGGGCCACTACATCTGGCTGGCGGTGCTGTACCTGCTGGCCGGCGCCTATTCCGGCAAGAACCCCTGGGAGGTCCTGCGGCACTACGGCCCTGCCTACCTGACCGCCGTGGGCACCATGTCCTCCGCCGCTACCCTGGCTGTCGCCCTGGACTGCGCCCGGAAGAGCAAGGTGCTGCGCCATGACATGGTCAGCTTCGGCGTGCCCCTGTTCGCCAACATCCACCTGTGCGGCTCCGTGCTGACGGAGGTGTTCTTCGTCATGACCATCTCCAAGATGCTCTACGGCTCCATTCCCTCTGTGGGGACTATGGTGCTGTTCTGCCTGCTGCTGGGCATCTTTGCCATCGGCGCCCCCGGTGTTCCCGGCGGCACCGTCATGGCCTCTCTGGGCCTCATCACCGGCATCCTGCTGTTCGGCAACGAGGGCACCGGATTGATGCTTGCCATCTTCGCCCTGCAGGACAGCTTCGGCACCGCCTGCAACGTTACCGGCGACGGCGCCCTGACGCTGATGCTCACCGGCTACGCTGAAAAGCACGGCTTGAAGAGCGAGGAGCGGGAGACGCCCGTTCTGTAAAAAGCATATCTTCCCTGCGCCGGGATCGCTTTTGCGGTCCCGGTTTTTGTTTTACTCAGACTTAACATTGCCGTGGTGCCGGATTTTTCGGTAGGTTGTTTACTAAGGCTGTGGCATGAAGCAACAAAGCTTTCGTATGTTCCGGCCTGTTATGGCACATACTACCACCTGACTACGGAGGTGGCGTATGGAACGACTTTCGGAACATTACACAGACAACGTGACCTGGTTCAACGAGATGCTGGGAGTGGGCCGCAGCGTGGACATCGTCAGCCGGGACTATCTCATCGGCGGACGGCGGGCAAGGCTGTGGGTCATCGACGGCTACGGCAAGGACGCCACGCTGGAGCGGATGGGGGCCTTCTGGCTGTCCCTGACGGTGGCGGATATGGTGGGACTGGCGGATATGCAGGGCTTCATCGACCGCTTCATCACCTTTTCGGAGACGAATATCAGCTTTGACCGGAACGGCATCGTGACGAATGTCCTGCTGGGCAAGACGCTGCTGCTGGTGGAGGGTTTGTCCGGCGCGGCGCTGATGGACGCAAAGGAGTACCCGGCTCGCAGCGTGGGGGAGCCGCCGGACGGCAAGGTCCTCCGGGGCTCCCACGACGGCTTTGTGGAGGCGGTGGTGCCCAACATGGCCCTGCTGCGCCGCCGCATCCGGGACCCCCACCTCACCATGGAAGGCCACAAGGTGGGTCTCCGCTCCCGCACCGACACGGTGCTGTGCTACCTGGATGACAAGGTGGACCGGGAACTGCTGGAGGAAATTCGCCGCAAGCTGGATACCATCGACGTCAACTCCCTCACCATGGCTCAGGAGAGCGTGGCGGAGGCCATCCGCCCGAAGCAGTGGTATAATCCCTTCCCGAAAGTGCGCTACACGGAGCGGCCGGACAGTGCCGCCGCCAGCATCATGGAGGGCAACATCGTCCTGATGGTGGACAACTCCCCCTCGGTGATGATTTTGCCCACCACCTTTTTCGACTTCACCCAGGAGGCCAACGAGTTCTACTTCCCGCCGCTGGTCGGCTCCTACCTGCGGCTGCTGCGCATCATCGTGTTTCTCATCTCCCTGCTCATCACGCCCATGTGGTATCTGATGGTCAGCGAGCCGGGGCGGCTGCCGGATTGGCTGGAGTTCCTCTCCTCGCCGGAGCCAGCTTCCCTGGGCCTTTTATGGCAGCTTTTGGTGGTGGAATTCCTGGTGGATGTGCTGAAGCTGGCCTCGCTGAACACGCCGGACTCCCTGTCCAACTCCTTCTCCATGCTGGGCGCCCTGATTTTAGGCGACTTCGCCGTCCAGGCGGGGTGGCTGGGGCCGGAGGTTCTGGTGTATATGGCCTTTGTGTCCGTGGCCAGCTTCGCCCAGCCCAGCTATGAGATGGGCTATGCCTTCAAGCTGCTGCGGGTGGCGCTGCTGCTGGTGACGGCGGCCTTTGACGTGTGGGGCTTCGTCTTGGGCGTTCTCGGCATCCTGGTGCTGCTGGCCACCACGAAGCCCATGGTGGGGAAGGGCTACCTCTATCCACTCATCCCCTTCAACGGCAAGGCCCTCCGCCGCCTGCTCCTCCGGGAGCCCATCAGCCGGGACAACACGTGAAAAAGCGGAGCCGAAAGGCTCCGCTTTTTCGTTTATTCCTCGATGCTGATGGCACTGACGGGGCAGCCATCCCGGGCCTCCTGGGCGGTGTCCAGCAGCTCCGCCGGGACCTCGCCGCCGTGGGCGAAACCGTCGTCCCCCATGGAAAAGACCTCCGGGCAGACGCCGGCGCACAGGCCGCAGCCGATGCAGTTTTCGTTGACAGTCGCGTTCATGGGATTCCTCCAGTTAGTCAATGATATTTCCATCCCGGCCCAGTGTCACCACCTGCCAGGGGATGAACTTGCCGCTGTTTCGGAGAGCCGTTTCTACCGCCCGCTGGAGCCCGCCGCAGCAGGGCACCTCCATGCGGACCACGGTGACCTCCCGGATGTCGTTCCGGCGGATGATCTCCGTCAGCTTTTCGGCGTAGTCGCCCTCGTCCAGCTTGGGGCAGCCGATCATGGTGATGTGCCCCCGCATGAACCGCTGGTGGAAGTCCGCCCGGGAAAAGGCGGTGCAGTCCGCCGCCACCAGCAGCTTCGCTCCCTGGTAGAAAGGCGCCTCCAGGGGCAGCAGCTTGATCTGGATGGGCCACTGGCCCAGGCAGGAAACGGGCACTCCGTTGGAAGCGGAAACGGCGGGAGCGGAGTCATGGCGCATGGCCTGCGCCATGCTTCCCGGGCAGCCGGTGCGGGTCACGGGGGCGGAATTTTTCAGCGCCGCCGCTTTTTTCGCTAAGACAGCAGCCTCGTCATAGGCCGCCGCTTCCCGCTCTACAAAGGTGATAGCCCCGGTGGGGCAGGTGGGCAGGCAGTCGCCCAGACCGTCGCAGTAGTCGTCCCGCAGGAGGACTGCCTTGCCGTCCTCCATGCCGATGGCGCCCTCGTGGCAGGCTGCCGCGCAGGCGCCGCAGCCGTTGCACTTCTCCCGGTCGATCTCAATGATTCTCCGTACCATAGTATTTCTCCTTTTTTGATTTTTATCTTGTGTTGTTGGGTACAGTATCGTACAATGGAACAAAAAAGTCTGTTGTTTTTCCAACAAAACAAGGGGAGAACGTATGGAAATTTCCACCTTGCCCCTGTTCCGGGGCATCCCAGCCGGGGAACTGCCCGCTCTGCTGACCCAGGCCTCCGCACAGAAATGCGCCTTTCGAAAGGGTGAGCTGCTGCTCAGTCGGGGCGACGTAACGGGCTGCCTGGGTCTGGTGCTGGAGGGCCATGTCCACATTATCCGGGAGGACTTCTGGGGAAACCGCAGCATCGTGGGCCTGGCGGGGCCGGGGGAGGTCTTTGCCGAGTCCTACGCCCTGGCGGGAGAGCCGCTGTCGGTCAGCGTCCTGGCGGCCTCCGATGGAGCGGTTCTGTTTCTGGACGCCCACCGCCTGACGGACGCCCGGCTCACCGATAACCTGCTGTCCCTGCTGGCGAAAAAGAATCTGATGCTCACCGGGAAAATGCGCCACATGGCCCGCCGCACCACCCGGGACAAGCTGCTGAGCTACCTCTCCGCCCAGGCGCTGGCGGCGGGCAGCTCCGAATTTGATATCCCCATGGACCGCCAGCAGCTGGCGGACTACCTGGCGGTGGACCGCAGCGCCATGTCCGCCGCCCTGGGCAAGCTGCGGGACGAGGGGGCGTTGACCTTCCGCAAAAACCATTTCCACCTGCTGCGGCAGGGAGAGGAGCGAGACTGATGCGCGTGACCGTGCCGGATTATTATGAAAATTTCCGTTGTTTGGCAGGGGACTGCCCTCACACCTGCTGCGAAAAGTGGGAGGTGGTCATCGACGAAGCCAGCGCCGCCTTCTATGAAACGGTGCCCGGCCCGTTGGGGGAGAAATTGCGCTCCGCCCTGAAAAAGGACCAGGACGGTGACCTGTGCTTTCCCCTGAATGGCGGGCGGTGCCCGTTTCTGGACAGTGAAAACCTCTGCGAAATTCATAAAGAGCTGGGGGAGGAAGCCACCAGCGTCACCTGCCGGGAGCATCCCCGGTTCACCGAGGACTACGGTTCCTTCCGGGAGGTCACGTTGTCTGCCTCCTGCCCGGCGGCCAACGCCCTATTGCTGGGCAGCGAAGCGCCCCTGACCTTCCACACCTTCGAGACGGAAGAAGCGGAAGAGGAGGGTGATGAATGGCTCAATTACCTGCTGCCTCTGCGCTCCCGCCTGCTGGACATTCTGACAGACCGCAGCTGCCCGCTCGAGGCCCGTCTGGCGTCCTTTCTCTCACTGGCCCTGTCGGCCCAAAATTGCCTGGACGATGACCGTCCGAAAGCTATGAATGACGCGGCGGAGGCGCCCATCCCTCCGGCGGAAGACCCGCTGTTTCCCGCCGCCCTGGATTTCCTGGCCTCTCTGGAGGTACTTGACGCCGATTGGCCCTCCCTGCTGGAGCAGGCCGCGGCAGCGGAAAAAACGCCCCAGCCAGAAGCTCTGCTGGAGCGTATCGCCGTGTATTTCGCATTCCGCTACCTGCTGAAAGCCGTCAACGACGGCGACCTGCTGTCCCGGGCGGAGCTGGTGGTGTTTGCCGTGCTGGTGGTCGAGCGGCTGGCGGCCGTCTGCGGCCTGCCCGAGGCCCTGCGGCGGTTCAGCGCCGAGATCGAGCATGACGACGATAACCTGGAAGCCCTGCTGGAGGCCCTGCGCTGGGATTTCGGACCGGGAGAGCTGGCGGCGGCGCTGGAATAAGGCCCTTTGTGCGCATCGCCGACGGTAAACGATTTGCATTTGTGAAAACTGTAAAAACTGCATAAATGCTATTGACATAAAGCGGAATCTGCTGTACATTATAGACACAGAAAGGAGTGAGTCCCATGGGCTAGCAAAGCTCAAGAGATTCCAAATTTTCCTTCACCGTTCGCAAAGAAACAGCGCTTAGACAGCGGTTCCCCCAAATACGAAACATACCTCACTATGATGAGCCACACGAGAACGACCTCTGCGTGTATCTGATGTTTTAGGAATTGGCGAACTCTGCAACTTCCCCTCAGCTTTCTCCGAACGGTAGACTAAGAACTGCGAGGTAAAGACCATTGGACAATCCAATCAACGGGTAAGCCCCCCATTCGCCGACGGAGCGGATGGGGGGAAATGTTTTGCCCAAGGGCTCCCGCTGTGACCCAGCGGAGCGGTCACAGTGGGAAGAGGAGGAGCAAGGGAGCGGACGCAGCTTTCGCCAAAATGGCGAAAGCTGTGATAAGCGGACTTTGCGACGACGAGGATTGTCCGCGCGGCAGCGCCGCGCCGCCGCGAAGCGGCGCCAAGCATTTTTACGCAGTAAAAATCTTGAAATGGGCGGGCTCCGCCTGTCCATTTAAGTTATATCAGGGGTCCCCGCAAAACCAAAGGTTTTGTGGGGCATCAATCCGATCAACGGGTAAGCCCCCCATTCGCCGACGATAGGGCCCCCTCCGAAACCCAGCGAAGCGGGTTCGGTGGGGAGAGCCGGAGGAAGCGGAACGGTGGAAGCCCTGGCGCAAGACAGGGCGCCCGTAGCGGAGCTTTTGACGGCGACGATGGGGGGAAATGTTTTGTATGGCAATATGGTCTGTGCCTTTTTTGTGAATATTGCTATCCGATAAACTGGAATTTTTCACTCATTTGCCTTATCGTTAAAATATATCTAATTATAAAAGTTACCAAGCGTGGCGTAAAGCCCCTGCCTTTAGGCATGGGGATATAAGCCACACC
>CAMCNO010000004.1 GCA_945876285.1 uncultured Clostridia bacterium
ACGACATCGTCATGTGCGGCCGTCAGGCCATCGACGGTGATACCGCCCAGGTCGGTCCCCAGATCGCTGAGAAGCTGGGCCTGCCCCAGGTCACCTATGCCGCCGACATCCAGAAGGATGGCGACACCATCACCGTCAAGCGTATGCTGGAGGACGGCTACATGACCATCAAGGTTCAGACTCCCTGCCTGCTGACCTGCATCAAGGAGCTGAACAACCCCCGCTACATGAGCATCGGCGGCATCTATGCCACCTACAGCAAGCCTCTGGATACCTTCGACTATGAGAAGCTGAAGGATCATCCTCTGATCGACGCCACCACCATTGGTCTGAAGGGCTCTCCCACCAACATCTTCAAGAGCTTCACGCCTCCCCAGAAGGGCGTCGGCATGATGCTGGAGGGCGACGGTAAGGAGACCTGCGAGAAGCTGGCCGGCATCCTGGCCGCCAAGCACATCATCTGAGAAAGGGGATAAACGACTATGTCTAATTTCAACAGTGCTGATATCGCCGCTTTCAAGGACGTGTGGGTCTTCTGCGAGCAGCGTGAGGGCAAGCTGATGCCCACCGATTTCGAGCTGATCTCCAAGGGCCGCGACCTGGCCAACGAGCTGGGCGTGAACCTGTGCGGCCTGCTGCTGGGCGGCGAGGGCATTGAGTCCGCCGCCAAGGAGCTGGGCGGCTACGGCGCGGACAAGGTCTATGTCTGCGAGAGCCCCCTGCTGAGCGTCTACAACACCGACGCCTATGCCAAGGTCATCTGCGACGTCATCGAGGACCTGAAGCCCGAGGCGTTCCTGATCGGCGCCACCAACATCGGCCGTGACCTGGGCCCCCGCTGCGCGGCCCGTCTGCACACCGGCCTGTGCGCTGACTGCACCCACCTGGACGTGGATGTTGCCAACTATATCCAGTTCCTGCGCGAGGCTTCCACTCTGGACGTGGACAGCCAGAAGTGGGACATGGAGGACCGCAACCTGAAGATGACTCGTCCCGCTTTCGGCGGTCACCTGATGGCTACCATCATCTGCCCCCGCTTCCGTCCCTGCATGGCCACCGTCCGTCCCGGCGTTATGAAGAAGAACGCCTATGACGAGGCCAAGGCCGCTGCCTGCGAGATCGTGAAGCCCGCCTTCACCCTGACCGAGGCCGATCTGAAGACCGAGGTCGTGGAGGTCGTCAAGGCTGCCAAGAAGCTGGTGGACCTGATCGGCGCTGACTATATCGTTTCCGTCGGCCGTGGTATCTCCAAGGACGTCGAGGGCGGCATCAAGCTGGCCGAGGAGCTGGCTGAGGTCCTGGGCGGCGTCGTGGGCGGCTCCCGTGCCACCATCGACTCCGGCTGGCTGTCCGCCGACCATCAGGTCGGTCAGACCGGCAAGACCGTGCATCCCAAGGTCTATGTCGCTCTGGGCATCTCCGGCGCTATCCAGCACAAGGCCGGTATGCAGGATTCCGAGTGCATCATCGCCGTCAACAAGAACGACACCGCTCCCATCTTCGAGATTGCCGACTACGGCATCTGCGGCGACCTGTTCAAGGTCACCCCGCTGCTGATCGAAGCTATCAAGGCTGCCAAGGCCGCGAAGTAATGCGAAAAAAGGGCCTCCCCGGATGAAGTTGATCCGGGGAGGTTCTTTTTGTTTGAGGATTTTGGGGGATGGGAGGTGCCGGGGAAGAAGTGGCTTAGATTTCGGAAGAGATGTCCCGCACTGTCAACTGTTTTCCTTTCACGGAGAACTTGACCTCCATCCCCGCAAAGCCAAAGCCATACACCCGCTCCGGGTCCTCCTGGTAGTGGGGCCGGGGGTCCTGGGCCAGCACGCCCCGGAGGGCCTCCCGGCGGTTTTCAGGGACTTTTTCCAGCAGCTCCGGCGGGATGACCACCTCCAGCGTCTCGCCTGCAGGAACAGCGGCAAAGCCCCCCAGAGCCTCCGGGTGGCTGTCAGCGTATGGGATGTAGGGCTTGATGTCCAGGATGGGCGTGCCGTCCATCAGGTCAGCGCCCAGGATGCGCAGCACCGTGCCCCGGTCTGCCGTCTCCTCCATCCCCGCCAGCTTCACGCAGCTTAAGGCGATGGGGTTGGGCCGGAAGGGAGAGCGGGTGGCGAAGACGCCCATCCGCGTGTTGCCTCCCAGCCGGGGAGGGCGGACGGTGGGGGACCACTCCTTCCGCACCGCCTGGTCAAACACCCAGACTAACCAGATGTGGGAAAAGCCCTCCAGCCCCCGGAGGGCGTCCGAATTCCGAAATTCCGGCTCAAATACCACGGTGGCCTCCAGGCTGTCCACCAGGCCGCTCTGCCGGGGAACGCCGAATTTTGTGGAAAAATCGCTGTGGATGCGGGCAATGGGCCGCATGGTGAATTCCTGATGCATACCGCGCCTCGTTTCTCATAAGTTAAAACCATTATACAGGATTTTGCCCGGAAAGAAAACAAAAAACGAGGACTCCGGCCGATGCCGGAGCCCTCTCATCGGTGCGAAAACGTTCAGCGGATGTTGCTGCCGGAGGACCGGTTGGCAGTGCCGTTGTTGCCGGTCAAGGCCCGGCCGGCGTCATCCAGAACGTCTCTGGTGCCGTTGCCGATGTCCTCCAGGACATCGCCGGTGTCATCCACCAGGCCGCCGTTGCCGTTATTCATGGTGCCGTTGTTGACGCCGCCGTTGGCGGTATTCCCGTTGTTGGCGGTGCCGTTGGTGCCGTTCTCGGCGTTGTTGCCGGCGGTGTCGCCGGTAACGGCGCTGTTATTTTGATCGTTGCCGTTCTGACCGTTGTTGTTCTTGCCGTTGCCGCCGCAGGCGGTCAGGGAAAACACCAGGAACAGGGAGGCCAGCAAGAGCGTCAGACTTCTTTTCATGTCTTCTCCTCCTTTGCACGGGTCTTTGCAAACGCGATACCCGAATCCTATTGTGCCCGTATATATTTCAGAAATTCCTGAAAAACTTTCCTTTTTTAAAAATTCATGCTTGCAATTTCAGAGGAACTGTGTTATATAAATAATAGTAATTATTACTAATAAGGAGGGCGTCAAGGTGCAGCGGTTTTCACAGCAGCGGGAGCGGATCTACGAGGCCGTGCGGACATCCATGGAGCATCCCACCGCCCAAATGGTATATGACGCGCTGCGGCCGGAGATGCCCCGGTTGAGTTTGGGGACCGTCTACCGGAACCTCCACCAGATGGCCCAGGAGGGCCGCCTGCGGGAGCTGGAGGGCTCCGTGGCCCGGTTTGACGCCGTGCTGCCGCCTCACGCCCACATCCGCTGTGTCCGCTGCGGACAGGTGGCGGACCTGGCGCTGCCCTATGACCCGGCGCTGGACCGGGAGGCGGTGGGAGGCGGCTGGGCCGTCACCGGATATGAACTTGTATTCAACGGCGTCTGCCCCACCTGCGGGGCAGAGCAGCTGTCAGAAAATCAAAGAGTATGAAAGGGGTATTTTTATGGAACTGAAGGGAAGCAAGACGGAGGCCAATCTGTGGATCGCCTTCGCGGGGGAGTCCCAGGCCCGGAATAAGTACGACTATTTTGCCAGCAAGGCCAAGAAGGAGGGCTACGAGCAGATCGCGGCCATCTTCCAGGAGACGGCTCTGAATGAGAAGGAGCACGCCAAGCTGTGGTTCAAGGCACTCAGCGGCATTGGCACCACCGAGGAGAACCTGGCGGCTGCCGCCGCCGGCGAGAACGAGGAGTGGACCAAGATGTACGCCGACATGGCCCGCACCGCCGAGGAGGAAGGTTTTCTCGCACTGGCCGCCCAGTTCGAGGGCGTGGCGAAGATCGAGAAGACCCATGAGGAGCGCTATCTGAAGCTGCTGGACAACCTGAAGAAGGGCGAGGTCTTCAAGAAGGGCGAGAAGGTCATGTGGTTCTGCCGCAACTGCGGCCATGTGGAGGTCGCCGAGAGCGCTCCCGAAGTTTGCCCCGTGTGCAACCATCCCCAGGCCTATTTCCAGGTGAAGGCCACCAACTATTGAGTATCACGCAAGCAAAACCGCCGCTTATGCGGCGGTTTTACTGCTTATGGGCAGAAAAGCAGTGATTTTCCCCGTATGTTCGGCTTTAGTGGGCTAAACTACCAAAAAGCCATTTTTCAATGCCGCAGTTTTCCCCAAACATTTGTGAAAAACGCCGTTGACGGAACGGAAAAAACCAGTTATTATGATGATATCAGAATCAAGAATTGTCTTGCTATGCGAAGCTGGGAATAACTTGGTATAGAAAAGGAGAGCTGTGTCATGTATACTCAGGAGATCACTGTCAACAACGAGGTAGGTCTGCATGCCAGACCCGCGACTTTCTTCATTCAGAAGGCCAATGAGTTCAAGAGCGGCATCTGGGTCGAGAAGGAGGACCGCCGCGTCAATGCCAAGAGCCTGCTGGGCGTTCTGTCCCTGGGCATCGTGAAGGGCACCGCCATCACCCTGATCGCGGACGGCTCCGACGAGAAGGAAGCCGTGGCCGCCCTGGTGGACCTGGTGAACGATAATTTCGGCGAGTAAGAAATACGGAACCCCATGCGGTCCTGCCTGGCGCGGGACCGCGTCTTTTTTTGCGTGTCTTGCGTGGGTGGGCCGCATATGATATAATCGGCTATACAAATATTCGGAAAGGAGCTTCGGCGGTATGCCGGAGGGTGACGGATATGGTGGAGAAGAAAAATATCGCGCTGTGCATCGTGTTTACCGTGCTGTCCTGCGGACTGTACGGCTGGTACTGGCTGTACTGTCTGGCAGAGGATACGAACCGCCTTACCGGGCGGGAGGGCGCTATGTCCGGCGGCCTGGTGCTGCTGCTGACCATCGTGACCTGCGGCATCTACGGCTGGTACTGGCTCTATGTCTCCGGCGAGGCTCTGGAGCAGTATGAGGTCAGCCGCGGCGGAATGGGCGGCGGACACCTAGGCATCCTGTATCTGCTGCTGGGCATTTTCGGCTTCGGCATCATCTCCTACGCGCTGATGCAGTCCGAGCTGAACAAGTATGCCGCGTAAGCGGCCGACGCTGTATCAAACCGGCGCGGGGCTTCTCTGCGCCGGTTTGCTTTACGGATTCGTGCTGATTCCCCTGGGCGTGCGCATCCCCTGTTTGTTTTACCGCTTCACGGGCCTGCGCTGCCCCGGCTGCGGGGTCACAGACCTGTGTCTGGCGCTGCTCCATGGGCACTTTGCTCCCGGCTATAACTGGGGGCTGGTGCTGGCGTCCCCGGCGCTGGTGTGGCTGCTGGTCCGGCTGTGGAAAAACGGCGCCTGCGGAAAGGCGGAAAAGACCGTCAGTGCCGCTTTGTTGGCGTTTCTGCTGGCCTGGGGCGTAGTGCGGAATCTCTGGGGACTATAAAGGAAAGGGGGCGCATTCTGTGACAAAGGACGAGCTGAAGGAAAAAGCAAACGACCTGCCCCTCAGCCCCGGCGTCTATCTGATGATGGACAAGACCGGGAAAGTCATCTATGTGGGCAAGGCGAAAAAACTGAAAAACCGGGTCAGCCAGTATTTCCAGGACAGCGCCTCCCATACCGCCAAGACCCGCCAGATGGTGAGCCAGGTGGACCATTTCGACACCATCTTCGTCTCCAGCGAGTTTGAGGCCCTGGTGCTGGAAAACTCCCTTATCAAGCGCCATATGCCCCGCTACAACATCCTCTTGAAGGACGACAAGGGCTATCCCTTTGTCCGCCTGTCCCGGGAGGCCTATCCCCGGTTCACCATGACGAACCGGGTGGCCAATGACGGCGCCCGGTACTTCGGCCCCTTTGGCGGGCGGTTCGAGACGAGGCAGGCTCTGGACGCGGTGCTGTCCGCCCTGCGGCTGCCCACCTGCAGCCGGAAGTTCCCCAAGGACATCGGTGCGGAGCGGCCCTGCCTGAACTTCCACATGGGCCGGTGCGATGGCTTCTGCCGCCCGGACATGACGGCGGAGGAGTATGACCGCCGTATCCATCAGGCCTGTCAGCTGTTGGAGGGCAAGTCGAAGCAGCTTTTGCGGGAGATGACGGAGGAGATGGAGGCGGAGGCCGAGGCCCTGCGGTTCGAGCAGGCGGCGGCGCTCCGGGACCGCATCAACGCCATCAGCGCCCTTTCCAAAAAGCAGACGGTCATAGCGGGCCTCTGCGCCGACACGGACATCTGGGGCTTGTACCGGGGCAGCGCCAAGTGCTGCTATGCAGTGCTGCACATGGAAAACGGCAACCTGGCGGGCCGGGAGACGGAGCTGTTCACCGCCCCCATGGAGGAGACGGAGGCGGAGATGCTCTCCGCCCTGACGGCCCAGTATTACCTGCCCCGGGCCATCCTGCCCCATGAAATTCTGCTGCCCTTCGAGACGGAGGGCTACTGTGACGACCTGTCCGAGGTCCTGACGAAGCGGGCGGGCCACAAGGTCTGGGTCCACGTCCCCCAGCGGGGCGAAAAGGCGGAGCTGCGGGCCATGGCCCAGCGGAACGCGGCGGAGGAAGCCGAGCGGGCCACCACCGCCGAGGAGCGCACCGCCCACACCCTGGAGCTGCTGGGCAAGCTGCTGGATTTACCTGCGCCGCCAAAGCGGATGGAATCCTTCGACATCTCCAATACCGGAAAGAGCGACATCGTGGCCTCCATGGTGGTGTACAGCGGTGTGCGGCCCCTGAAATCGGCCTACCGCCGGTTCCGCATCCAGTCCCTGGAGGGCCATCCCGACGACTACGCTTCCATGCAGGAGGTGCTGTCCCGGCGGCTCCAGCGGGCGGCGGACGGAGATGAAAAGTTTTTGCCCCTGCCGGATGTGTTCCTCATCGACGGCGGCGAGACCCATGCCCGGGCCGCCCTGGAGGTAGCAAGGAGATTTGATGTACAAATCCCCATTTTCGGCATGGTGAAGGATGACCGCCACCGCACCCGGGCCCTGGTGACGCCGGACGGCCGGGAAATCGGCATTGGAAACTACCAGCCGGTGTTTACCCTCATCGGGCAAATTCAGGAGGAGACCCACCGCTTTGCCATCACCTACCACCACGAGAGCCATACCAAGAGCGCCATGAAGTCCGCCCTGGACGGCATCCCCGGCGTGGGACCCAAGCGGCGGGAGGAGCTGCGGAAGCGATTCGGCACCATCAAAGCCATCAAGGAGGCGGATGTGGAGACCCTGGCCGCCGTGGTGCCCCGGAGCGCGGCGGAGGCGGTGTGGAAGCACTTCTATGAAAACGAGCAGTAAAAAATTCCTGTCTGACATACCAGACAGGAATTTTTTTATCGAAAGAACCGTTTCCGCAGCTTGAGGCGCCACAGGATCGTCAACCGTTCCAGTGCCCGGTCCATCACCAAAAACGTGACGTTGGCGAGGAGCAGCAACAGCAGATTCATCCAGCGGGAGGCGTCCAGCAGGTCCGCCGTCAGGCCCATCAGCCGCAGCACAAGGCCGTACAGGACGGCGATGACGGCGTTGCACACCGCCAGCTTCACCAAAAGCCGCACAGGGCGGGAATGGATACAGTCCAGCCGGGGCCGCAGCAGGGGATACCAGCCGAAGAACGCGAACACCAAGGCGGTCTCCCGGTCCGGCACCAGCAGCAAGGCCAGAATGGCGGCGGCGCCGTAGGCCGCCGCGGCGGTCTTTGCGCCGTATTCCTCCAGAATGGGCAGGAGGACAGCCATGGCCAGAATAGGCCCGGCAAACATGCCGATGCCCAGAATACCGCCCAACAGCAGCATCGTCACCGCCAGGGCGCACAGCAGCCCGCAGAGGGCGATCTGTTTGCTTTTCATTCTAAATTCTCCTTGCGGCGTAATTCACAATTTTTTCTTTCCACATTTGCCGTTACGGGATTTCATACCATGATAAAAACACTATTATCATAATACATTTCGAATAAAGGCGCAAGCAGGGCTGGCACATTTTCCACGGCCAAAAGGTCGACCTATTAGCAAAAATTATCCTCGATATAACAAGTTTGTTCTTTACTTATGGGAAAAGTGTCGATATAATAACTTAGGTTGGGCATTCATGCCTGCTTCATTACACAAAATAAAACCGGGAGGTTTTTGATTATGTCGAATTGCGCCATCGTAGGCATCAACTGGGGCGACGAGGGCAAGGGCCGCATGGTGGACCTGCTCACCAGCGACTATGACGTGGTCGTCCGCTATCAGGGCGGCGGCAACGCCGGCCACACCGTCGTCAACGACAAGGGCAAGTTCGCCCTGCACCTGCTGCCCTCCGGCATTTTCCGGGATGGCGTGGTGAACGTTCTGGGCAACGGCGTGGCTCTGGACTGCGAGAACCTGTGGACCGAGATGCAGGACGTGATGTCCAAGGGCGTGTCCATCACCCCTGAGAACCTGAAGATCAGCGACCGTGCTTCCCTGCTGCTGCCCTGGCACCGGGACCTGGACGGCCTGGAGGAGGCCCGCCTGGCGGACAAGAAGTACGGTTCCACCAAGCAGGGTATCGCTCCCTTCTACTCTGACAAGTATCAGAAGAAGACCGTCATGGCCGGCGAGCTGCTGTATCCCGAGAAGATGTGGGAGCACCTGGAGGGCATCCTGGAGTGGAAGAACCTGACCCTGGAGCGGGTCTACGGCGCCAAGCCCTACACCATGGATGACCTGAAGAAGTGGGTGGCGGAATTCGGCGAGAAGATCAAGCCCTTCATCTGCGACACCGGCGCGTTCCTGCGCCAGGCCAACAAAGAGGGCAAGAGCATCCTGTTCGAGGCCCAGCTTGGCTCCCTCCGGGACCTGGACTACGGCATCTATCCCATGACCACCTCCTCCAACCCCATCGCCGCTTACGCCCCCGTCGGCTCCGGCTATCCCGAGGCCAAGATTGAGAAGGTGGTGGGCGTGGTGAAGGCCTACTCCTCCTGCGTGGGCGAGGGTCCCTTCACCTGCGAGTGGTTCGGCGAGGAGGCTGAGAAGCTCCGGGAGGCCGGCGGCGAGTACGGCGCCAAGACCGGACGGCCCCGCCGTGTGGGCCCCATTGACATTGTGGCTACCCGCTACGGCATCCAGTGCCAGGGTGCGACTGACATCGCCCTGACCAAGTTGGACGTGCTGAGCTATCTGGACGAGATCCCCATCTGCGCCCGCTATGAACTGAACGGTGAGCAGATCGACTACTTCCCCTTCCCCGTGGTCCTGCCCGACGCCAAGCCCGTCATGACCACCATGCCCGGCTGGAAGTGCGACATCTCCGGCGTCCGCAAGTGGGAGGACCTGCCCGAGGCCGCCCGGAACTATGTGGAGTATGTGGAGCAGCAGATCGGCTGCCGCATTACCTACGTCTCCGTGGGTCCCGAGCGCGACTCCATCATCATTCGATAATGAACCACCGCAAGAGGAGACTGCCGTCTCCTCTTGCGCCGTCTCACAACAAAATCAGGAAAGGTTGACCTTGCTATGTCTAAAGACCGTTATGAATCCCCTCTGGCGTCCCGGTACGCCTCCCAGTTCATGCTGCACCTGTTCTCCGCCGATATGCGCATCCAGACCTGGCGCCGCCTGTGGGTGGCCCTGGCCCGGGCGGAGCACAATTTGGGCCTCCCTGTCACCGCCGAGCAGGTGGCGGAGCTGGAAGCCCATCTGACCGATATCGACTATGAGATGGCCGCCGCGCGGGAGAAGGAAGTCCGCCACGACGTGATGGCCCATGTGTACACCTACGGCAAAGTAGCCCCCTCCGCCGCTGGCATCATCCACCTGGGTGCCACCAGCTGCTACGTCACTGACAACGCCGACCTCATCATTTATCGTGAGGGCCTGCGATATCTCCGGGGTGAGCTGATCGCCGTGCTGGCGAACCTTAGCAAGTTCGCGGAGCAGTACAAGGCCACCCCCACCCTGGGCTACACCCACTACCAGCCCGCCCAGCTTGTCACCGTGGGCAAGCGGGCGACCCTGTGGATGCAGGACCTGCTGGCTGACCTGGAGGAGCTGGACTTCGTGCTGGAGAACATGAAGTTCCTGGGCTGCCGGGGCACCACCGGCACCGAGGCCAGCTTCATGGACCTGTTCGAGGGCGACGGCGAGAAGATCGACGAGATGAACCGCCAGATCAGCGCCGAGTTCGGCTTTGACAAGTGCTTCCCCGTCTGCGGCCAGACCTATCCCCGCAAGGTGGACAGCCGCATTCTGAACTGCCTCAGCTCCATTGCCCAGAGCTGCTACCGGATGGCAAACGACATCCGTCTGCTCCAGCATGACCGCCAGGTGGAGGAACCCTTCGAGAAGAACCAGATCGGTTCCAGCGCCATGGCCTATAAGCGCAATCCCATGCGGTCCGAGCGCATCTGCTCCCTGTCCCGTTACCTGATGGCCGACGCCATGAACGCTCCCATGACCGCCTCTGTCCAGTGGCTGGAGCGAACGCTGGACGACTCCGCCAACCGCCGTATCTCCATGCCAGAGGGCTTCCTGTGTGCCGACGCCATCCTGCGCTTGGCCCAGAACGTCACCGACGGCCTGCATGTCAACGAGAAGGTGGTGGACGCCACCGTCCGGGAGTACCTGCCCTTCATCGCCACCGAGAATCTGATGATGGAGGCCGTGAAGCGGGGCGGCAACCGCCAGGAGCTGCACGAGATCATCCGCACCTGCTCCATGGCCGCCACGGCCAGGATGAAGGAGGGCGAGAAGTGTGACCTGCTGCACCGTCTGGCCGCTGAGCCCGCCTTCGGCATGACCGAGGCGGAGATGGAAGCCGTCCTGACCCCCAGCGCCTACATCGGCCGCTGCCCGGATCAGGTGGACGCTTTCCTGGCCCAGGTAAAGCCCCTGCTGAGCCAGGCCAGTGAAGAAAAGCCCGAGATCAACCTGTAAGATATTTACCCCCAGCCGGGGCCGCTGATGCGGCCCCGGCTTTTGCATTTCCTTCCCCATTTACGCATACCTTGTCTATATCGGAACAGGGAGGGGACAAGGGATGCTGAACGCCGTCAATGAATTGCTGTGGGGCCCCGGAACGCTGGCGCTGCTGCTGGGCACCGGGGTGTTTCTGACATTGCGGATGCGGCTGCTGCCCTGGCGGCGGCTTAGCTTTGCCCTGCGCTCCGCCCTGGGCCGGGAGGCCCGGCAGGCGGGAAGGGACGGCGTGTCCCCCTTCTCCGCCCTGATGACGGCCCTGGCCGCCAGTATCGGCACCGGGAACATCGTGGGCGTCGCCACAGCGTTGGTGGCTGGGGGGCCGGGGGCGCTGGTGTGGATGGAGCTGTCAGCCTTGTTCGGCATGGCAACCATCTTTTCAGAAAGCCTTCTGGCGGTGCTGTACCGGCGGCGGGATCGCCAAGGCCAGTGGGTGGGCGGGCCGATGTATGTACTGGAGGCCGCTTTCGGGCGGCGGAACGGCGGGATGCTGGGAACGGTGTTCGCCCTGTTCGCCGTGGGGGCGTCTCTGGGTATCGGCAGCATGACCCAGTCCAACTCCATCGCCGGAGCGCTGGAGAGCGCCTTTGGCCTGCCCGTGTGGACCGTGGGGGCGGTCACGGCGATTTTGGCGCTGGCAATCATTTTAGGCGGCATTCACAGTATTTCCAAGGTGGCCGCCGCCCTGGTCCCTGTGATGGGGGCCATCTACCTGGCGGCAGGGCTGGCGGTGATTTTCGGCAATCTGGGGAACCTGCCCGGCAGCGTGGCGGAGATTTTCCGGTGCGCCTTTTCGCCCCGGGCGGCGGCTGGCGGCGTGGCCGGATGGATGACCGCCGCCCGGTGGGGCGTGGCGAGGGGCGTGTTTTCCAATGAGGCAGGCCTTGGCTCGGCGGGTATTGCCGCCTCGGCGGTGGACCGCGCTGACCCGGTGCGGCAGAGCTACGTCAGCATGACAGGCGCTTTTTTCGATACCATCGTCATCTGCACCGTCACCGGCCTTGCCATCTGCTGCTCCGGGGTGTTGGGCACTGTGGACAGTGCCGGGCTGCCCGTGGACGGCGCGGCGCTGACCATCCTGGCGTTCCAGACGGTGCTGGGGCCCTGGGGCGCCCGGTTCGTGTCGGTGTCCATCGTGCTGTTCGCCTTCGCCACCATTGTGGGCTGGGAGTATCAGGGGGAAGTGACCTTCACCTACCTCACCCGGGGCCGAGGGCGGCTTTTCTACCGGGTGGTGTACGCCCTGTCCGCTTTCCTGGGGGCGGGACTGGAGCTGGGAACGGTATTCGCCTTTGCCGACATCTGCAATGCGCTGATGTGCGGGCCGAATCTACTGTGTCTGGCGGCCATGAGCGGGGAGGCCTGCCGCGCCATCCGGAAAAAACCGGGGAAAAAACTGTGAATTTTTGCGATTTGGTTGCATTTTCCCATTTTCGTGGTATCATAAGTGCTGTTCATGAAATTTTGTGAAAAGGACTTGATACCATGACGAAAATCGACATTATCTCCGGCTTTTTGGGCGCGGGCAAGACGACCCTCATCAAAAAGCTGCTGGCAGAGGCCTTCCCCGGCGAGAAGCTGGTGCTGATCGAGAATGAATTTGGCGAGATCAGCATTGACGGCGGCTTCCTGAAGGAATCTGGCGTCCAGATCTCCGAGATGTCCTCCGGCTGCATCTGCTGCTCCCTGGTGGGCGACTTCAACAAGGCGCTGAAGGAAGTGGCGGACCAGTTCCATCCCGACCGCATCCTCATCGAGCCCTCCGGCGTAGGCAAGCTCAGCGACGTCATCGTGGCGGTGGAGAACACCGTGGCCGACGTGCCTGAGATGAAGCTGAACAGCTTCGTCACCGTGGCCGACGCCACCAAGGTGAAGGTCTACATGAAGAACTTCGGCGAGTTCTACAACAACCAGATCGAATCCGCCGGGGCCATCATCCTCTCCCGGACCCAGAAGCTGAGCCAGGAGAAGCTGGAGGCTGCAGTTGCCCTGCTGCGGGAGAAGAATTCCGACGCCGCCATCCTGACCACCCCCTGGGATGCGCTGGACGGCAAGGTGATCCTCTCCGCCATGGAGAAGGTGTCCCTGGCGGACGAGCTGCTGGCGAAGATGCGGGAGGAGCATGAGGCCGAGGAGGCCGAGCATGAGCACGAGCATCACCATCACGACCATGAGGAGCATGAGCACCATCACCACCACGATCACGACGAGGACGAGTGCGACGATCCCGACTGCGAGTGCCATCATCACCATGATGACGATGATGACGAGGAGGAACACGAGCACCACCACCATCATCACGACCATGATCACGAGGAGCACGAGCATCACCATCACGACCATGACCATGAGCATCATCATGACCACGACCATGAGTGCGACGACCCCAACTGCTCCTGCCACCATCACCATCATCACCATGCCGACGAGGTGTTCACCTCCTGGGGCAAGGAGACGCCCAAGCCCTTCGCCAAGGCCGACATCCAGCGCATCCTGACCGCTCTGGACTCCGGCGAGTACGGCAAGATCCTGCGGGCCAAGGGCATCGTCAGCGGCGAGAACGGCCAGTGGATCGAATTCGACTACGTGCCTGAGGAGCACGACGTCCGGGCGGGCCATCCCGACTACACCGGCCGCCTGTGCGTCATCGGCGCGGAGCTGAAAGAGGACAAGCTGGCTGAGCTGTTCGGCCTGTAATACCGGGAAGGAAACAACAATGGCTGATATTCCTGTTTATCTGATCGCCGGCTTTCTGGACGGCGGCAAGACCAATTTCATCAACGGCATCCTGGAGGACGGTTTCGCCCGCCAGGATAAGACCCTTCTGATCTGCTGTGAGGAGGGCGAGGAGGAGTACAACCCCAGAGCCCTGGATAACGTCACCGTTGTCACCGTGGAGGACGAGGAGGATCTGAAATGCTCCCAGCTCAAGGAATGGGAGAAGAAATACAAACCCAAGCAGGTCCTTATTGAGTACAACGGCATGTGGCAGATGGAACGCCTTTACAGGGAAGTCCTGCCCGCCAACTGGGTGCTGTACCAGATCATGACCTTTGTCCAGGCGTCCACCTTTGAGATGTACGCCAAGAACATGGGCCAGATGATGATGGAGAAGATCACCAACGCGGATATGCTGGTGTTCAACCGCTGCACCCCGGAGCTGCGGGACGCCCTGCGCAAGCGGAACCTCCGCATGGTGAACCGCCGGGCGGACATCTATCTGGAGATGGAGGACGGCACCAGCGAGGACTACAACAACGACGATACCTGCCCCTTTGACCTGGAGCAGGAGGTCATCGACATCCCCGACGACGACTTCGGCGTCTGGTACGTGGACGTGATGGACCACCCGGACCGCTGGGCGGGCAAGACCGTTCACATGAAGCTCATCATGTGCCACTCCCAGAAGTACCCCGGCATCCACTGCCCTGGCCGCTTCGCCATGGTTTGCTGTGAGAACGACGTACAGTTCCTGGGCCTCATCGCCAAGGGCATGGATCTGAACCAGTACCAGAACCGGGACTGGATCGAGGTCACCGCCCGCATGGCGGTGGAGAAGCACGAGGCCTACAAGGGCAAGGGCCCGGTGATGCACGTCATGTCCATCGGCCCCTGCGAGAAGCCCGCTCAGGAAGTCGTGACCTTCTGATGCGAACAAAAAAGAGGACCGGAAAAGCTCCGGCCCTCTTTTCATACCTTTTTTCGTTCTATCAGCGCGCCGATGAAACCGCAAACTACCGCGGGCAGCACCCAGCCGAAGCCGAACTCCGCCAGAGGCAGCCGGGCCAGGAAGGGCAGGGACGCTCCGAAATCCGCCGCCGTGGTCAGAAGGCTGGTGAGAAGCGCCCCCAGCGCCGCCATGCGGAACACCCAGTCGGAGCGGATGTGCCTGTCGAAGAAGGACAGGAAGATCAGCACCAGGGTGGGCGGATAGACGATGCTCAGAACGGGCGAGGCGATGGAGACGATCTGGTCCAGGCCGATGCAGGAGACAACGGCGCTGAACAGGCAGATGGCGGCGGCTAGCCAGGAGTAGCGGAGCCGCCCGCCGGAGAGCGTGGAGAAGTACCCTGCGGCGGAGCTGACCAACGCCACGGCGGTGGTGACGCAGGCCAGGGCCACCACCACGGAGAACAGCACGATGCCCGCGTAGCCCATGAGGTTGCGCACGATAGCCACTACCAGAAAGGTGCGCAGGACGGAGAGGTCGAAGAAACGGGACATGGTGACGCCCAGATAGGTCAGCCCCAGATAGACCACCAGCAGCGCCGCGCCTGCTACCACGCCTGCGCCTGCCACCACCCGGAACATGGACTTGCCGTCGTGGCCCTTGGATCTGGCGCTTTTCAGTACGATGATGCCGAACACCATGGCCGCCAGCACGTCCATGGTCTGGTAGCCCGCCTCGATGCCCGTGAAGGGTACATTGTCCACCAGCACCCGGTCAGGCACCGGGCCGATGGGATCCAGCACACCCTTGATGATGAGCACCAGCAGACCGATCAGGAGAGCGGGAGTCAGGATTTTACCCACAATGTCCACCACGGCGGATTCCCTCACGCAGAGGAACAGAATCAGCAGGAAGAACAGGGCTGAGAACAGCACCGGGCTGAACCCGGAGACCAGCGGCGCCAGGGACATCTCATAGGTGGTGGCTGCAGTCCGGGGGATAGCCAGCATGGGGCCGATGCACAGCACGATAGCGCTCATCAAAATGGCGGCAGGCACCTTTCCCAGCCGCCGGGTGATACCCTCCGGCCCGCCCTGGCGGAGGATGGCGAAGAGGGCCAGCAGAGCCAGGCCGATGTCCGCCAGGTAGTAGCAGACAAAGCCCAGGAACCATTGTTTGCCGCAGCCCAGGCCCAGATAGGGCGGGAAGATGACGTTGCCTGCCCCGAAAAACATGGAAAACAGGGCGAAACCGATGACAAAAATGTCCAGAAGGTCTTTGCGGGTGTGCTTCATGAAGGGCTCCTTTCCGGGACGACGATTTGGGAATTTCAAAAAAGTGAAAAAAGCGGGAACTTTTCGGAAGACATTTCCGTCTGAAGATGCGAGAGGCGAAGGGGTGTCCCCTTCGGAAGAAGAAATCAAATATGAGGAGAACATACGAGATGAAAAAGAAACTGCTTGCCCTGCTGCTGGCCCTGTCTATGCTGGCGGCCCTGACCGCCTGCGGCGGAAAGAAGGATGACGCCGGGACGCCGGAACAGGAAGTGACCGCTCCCGCTGAAGATGTGGATGGCACTGTTGACCAGCCCCAGGAGGAACCGGAAGCCGGGGAAGAGGTCAGCGAGACCCAGGACGCAGACGGCAGCACCGTGGAAAATCTGCCCGCGGACCCGGAGAAAAAGCCGGAGGGCGGCAACCTGCCTGCCGACACTACCCAGAAGCCGGAGAGCAAGCCCACCGAAAAGCCTGTCCAGAAACCCGTTGAAAAGCCCGCGGAGAAACCCGCCGAGAAGCCTGCTGAAAAGCCCGCGGAGAGCAAGAGCGTGGACCTGGCGGCTTTCTTCGAGACGTTTGCCTCCGGCGAGAACCGCCCTGCCATGATGCAGGCGGATGGCGAGGTGCTGGACGCCTTCTATCCCGGCCTGTCCAACATCAAGACCAATCAGTGCGGCGTGTACACCGCCATGATCTCTGCCGCCGTGGGCGAGTTGGCCCTGGTGGAGGTGGAGAACGCCGCCGACGTCCAGGCAGTGAAGGACATCTTCCAGGCCCGTATCAACTATCAGGTGGGCGATGATGAGAATCCCGGCGGCGCCTGGTATCCCCAGACCATCGAGGGCTGGAAGAACGGCTCCCGTATTGTCTCCAACGGCAACTATGTCATGCTCATCGCCCTGAGCGAGGGCGCGGACGACGTGGTAAACAGCTTCAACGCCCTGTTCACATAAAAGAGTATCTGCAAAAAGGGACTTCCGCCGGCAGGCGGAAGTCCTTTTTCATCAGATTTTGACCAGCTCGTAGGCCCGGGTGCCCAGGCCCAGCTTTTCGGCGTGCTCCAGGCAGACCTGCCACTCGGTGTCCGGGTGGGCCATCTGGAAGTAGTCGCCCTGGTTGCACAAACACTCGGAATCGTACAGCACGGAGTTGGGGATGGCCGTCTGGCCCAGCACCGCGTCTGCGCAGGCCTGGTCCAGAGCCACGGGATCGAAGGAGGCGAACATACCCACATTGGGGACGATGGGCACGTCGTTCTCGCTGTGGCAGTCGCAGTTGGGGGACACGTCCATCACCAGGGACACATGGAAGCAGGGACGCCCGTCCACCACGGCCTTGGTGTACTCGGCGATCTTCTTGTTCAGAATGGCCGGAGCCTCGTCGTACATACACTGGATGGCGTCCTTGGGGCAGATAGCCAGGCACCGGGCGCAGCCCACGCACTTGTTGGTGTCGATGGTAGCCTTGCCGTCCTCGCCGAACTGGGGTGCGCCGTGGGCGCAGATCTTGGCGCAGGCCCGGCAGCCCACGCAATGCTTCTGCTTGACGAAGGGCTTGCCGGAGTTGTGCTGCTCCATCTTGCCCGCCCGGGAGCCGCAGCCCATGCCGATGTTTTTCAGCGTGCCGCCCATGCCCGCCTGCTCATGGCCCTTGAAGTGGGTCAGGGAGACGAACACATCGGCGTCCATGATGGCCCGGCCGATCTTGGCGGACTTCACATACTCGCCGCCCTCCACGGGAACTTCCACCTCATCAGTGCCCTTCAGGCCGTCGCCGATGATGATGTGGCAGCCGGTGGAGTAAGGGGTGAAGCCGTTGACGTAAGCGGACTCGATGTGGTCCAGGGCGTTCTTTCGCCCGCCGACGTACAACGTGTTGCAGTCGGTGAGGAAGGGCTTGCCGCCCTTATCTTTGACCAGGTCCGCCACCACCTTGGCCCAGTTGGGCCGCAAATAGGCCAGGTTGCCCGGTTCGCCGAAATGCATCTTGATGGCGACGTATTTGTCCTCCATGTCGATGTCTCCGAAGCCTGCGGTCATCATCAGGCGGGCCAGCTTCTGAGGCAGGTTCTCCCGCCAGGAGGGGCAGCGGAAATCCGCGAAAAAGACCTTCGATTTTTCAGCCATGTCGTTCTCCTTTTCTCTCTCAGTCATTCGTCCAAATCAACAGATATGTTGTCCGTTCCGTGCTGGTCAAATTCAGACAGGTATGCGTCGATGCGGTCCATGAGCGCGCCGTAATTCTCCCGGGTCAGGGGCTCGCCGTCCATGTCCCGCAGGGCCAGCTCCTCCGCCAGAATTTCGTAGAACACCACGTCCTCGTAGCTCTCGATGGCCTCGTGGATGCCGCCGTCGGCGAAGGCCCGGGAGGGGATCAGCTCTCCATGATACAGCTCTACCAGCTTGCTCATTTTGTGCTGGAGGCAGTGGGAGAAGATGAGGCTTTCCACCTCGTCGTACTCCTTGATGCGGTCGTCCTCCCGGGTGGAGTTCATCACCCAGTTGCCTATGTACACCAGATCCAGCAGATAGCGGTACTGCTGCTCCGTCAGTTCGATTTTCACGGCTATACACCTCCCAAGGTGAAATGGAACGTTATTTAACATGATTATAGCAGAGGGAAAGGTAAAATTCCATATAAAAAACAGGGTAAAAAGGCTAAAATCTGTCTTGCTACAAATCCTCCCTCATAGTATAATATATAATCCTGGTGCGATTCGTGCCGGAACAGCATTGGAAGGAGGAACGGCCATGGATGCACGGCCTATCGGCGTATTCGACTCCGGCCTCGGCGGCCTGACGGCGGTGCGCTCCCTGCGGCAGATTTTGCCGGAGGAAAACCTCATCTATTTCGGGGATACCGCCCGGGTGCCCTACGGCGGCCGCTCCAAGGAGACGCTGCTGAAATACGCCCGGCAGGATGTGCGGTTTCTGCGGTCCTTTGACCTGAAGGCCATCCTCATCGCCTGCGGCACCGTGTCCACCACATCGCTGGACACCCTCCAGGCGGAAAACGACCTGCCCATCGTGGGCGTGGTGGAGCCGACCTGCCGCCGTGCCTTGCTGGTGACGAAAAACAAGAAGGTGGGCATCATCGCCACCCTTGCCTCCATCCGCTCCGGCGCCTACGAGGCCACGCTCCGACGGCTGGACCCAGACGTGGAGGTCATCGGCAAGCCCTGCCCGCTGTTCGTACCCCTGGTGGAAAACGGACGCATCCAGCGGGGAGACGTAGTCATCGAGACGGTGGCGAAGGAGTATCTGGAGACGCTGAAAGCCACGGGTATCGACACCCTGATTTTGGGCTGCACCCACTATCCGCTGCTGACGGACATTATCTCCGATGTGATGGGCCCGGACGTGACCCTGGTTTCCGCCGGAGAGGAATCCGCCTTTGAACTGAAACGGATGCTGAAAGCGGAGGGCCTCCGGGCGGACGAGAGATGCCAGGGAGAGCCGGAGTTCTATGTCAGCGACCGTCCGGAGGATTTCGAGCGCATTGCCTCGGTGTTCCTGCGGGAAAATATGCGCCATACGGCACGGAGGATCAACATTGACCAGTATTGATGAGAATAAGCTGCCGGTGCTGCTGTCCATCCGGGGAGAGCAGTATTTTGACGATATCGACCCCGACGCCACGGAGCTGATGACCGAGGGGATCATGGAAGTAACGGATGACGGTATCGTGCTGTCCTATGAGGAGAGCGAGCTTACCGGCATGGAGGGGACGACCACCACCTTCGAGGTCAAGGGCCCCCGGGTGACGCTGACCCGCAGCGGCGCGGTGAACTCCCAGATGGTGTTCGAGGAGGGACGGCAGCATACGTCCCTGTATGAAACGCCCTTCGGCGAGCTGTCGGTGGATATCCAGACCAGCGAACTGAAGCACAACCTGTCCGAGCGGGGCGGCCTGATGGAAATTAAGTATTCCATCGCCGTGGAGCATACCGTGACAGGCCGGAACTGTTTTAAAATTCGGGTCAGGCGGAAACATTGAGATAGATTCTGAACAGAAGAGGTATTTTGATATGATCAACATGGTACAAAACGCGAAGGACCAGGCGGCGGCCCTGGCGATGGCTGCCTATCAGGCGGCAGTGGCTGACGGCACCCTGCCCCAGGCCGAGGTAAAGACCGCTCCTGTGGAGATTCCCAAGGACACCGCCAACGGCGATTTCACCACCACCTTTGCCCTGGCGGCCTCCAAGGCGCTGCGGCAGCCGCCCCGGAACATCGCCCAAGCGCTGCTGGACCACATGAAGCTGGAGGGCACCTACTTTGCCTCCGCCGAGATCGCGGGCCCCGGCTTCCTGAACTTCCGGCTCAACGACAGCTGGTATGAGGGCGTCTGTGCCGCCGTGGAGGCCGAAGGCGAGACCTACGGCACCAACGATGGCTTGAAGGGCAAGAAATATATGGTGGAGTTCGTCTCCGCCAACCCCACCGGCCCCATGCACATGGGCAACGCCCGTGGCGGCGTGCTGGGCGACACCCTGGCTGCTGTGCTGACCGCCTGCGGCGCCGACGTGACCCGGGAGTTCTACGTCAACGACGCCGGCCACCAGATCGACAAGTTCGCCCACTCCATCGAGGCCCGGTATCTCCAGATCATCAAGGGCGAGGAGAATGTTCCTTTCCCCGAGGACGGCTATCAGGGCGGCGACATCCGCGAGTTGGCCCAGGCCTACTATGACCGCAGCGGCGACAAGCTGCTGAACGTCCCCGAGGCGGAGCGGCAGGAGACCCTGGCCCAGTTCGGCCTCAGTGTGAACCTGCCCAAGATGAAGACCGACCTCCAGCGGTATAAAATTGAGTACGACAACTGGTTCTACGAGTCCACCCTCCACGAGAGCGGGTATGTTGCCGAGACGGTGGATATGCTCACCGAAAAGGGCTGGACCTACGAGAAGGACGGCGCCCTGTGGCTGAAAACCGCCGACATCATGCGGGAGAATCTGCTGAAGGCGGGCAAGAAAGAGAAGGACATTGAGAAGCTGGAGCTGAAGGACGACGTGCTGCGCCGGGCCAACGGCTTCTACACCTATTTCGCCGCCGACATCGCCTACCACCGCAACAAGTTTGCCGTCCGGGGCTTTGACAAGGTCATCAATATCTGGGGCGCCGACCACCACGGCCATGTGGCCCGGCTGAAGGGCGCGCTGGATGCCCTGGGCCTGAACGGCAGCGAGAAGCTGGACATCGTGCTGATGCAGCTGGTGAAGCTGCTGCGGGACGGCGAGCTGGTCCGCATGTCCAAGCGTACCGGCAAGGCCATCTCTTTGAGCGACCTGTTGGACGAAGTGTCCGTGGACGCTGCCCGGTGGTACTTCAACGCCAAGCCCGACACCCAGATGGAGTTTGACCTGGGTCTGGCCGTCCGGGAGGACAGCGAGAACCCCATCTACTACGTGGAGTATGCCCACGCCCGTATCTGCTCGCTGCTGCGGGCGCTGGCCGAGGAGGGCGTTACCGTCCCCAAGCAGGCCGATGTGGATATGTCCATCCTGAACGGCGAGACGGAGCAGGCGCTTATCAAGCAGATCGCCCAGTTCTGCGAGGAGGTCAAGCTGGCGGCCCGGGACTACGACCCCAGCCACATCAACCGCTATCTCCAGGAGCTGGCGGCCTGCTTCCACCGCTTCTACAACGCCTGCCGCATCAAGGGCGAGGAACCCGCGGTGCAGGCGGCCCGTTTGAAGCTGGCGGACGACACCCGCGTGGTGCTGAAAAACGGCCTGAAGCTCATCGGCGTGGATGCGCCCGAAAAAATGTAAATCCGCAAAGCCCGTGCCGCCCGGCACGGGCTTTGCCTTGACATCGGGCGGTAATGGCGGTATACTTGCGAATACCCACAAGCACAATAGGAATTAGGAGAACGCAATGGAGCGTCTGAACGAAAAACCAAATCAGATGACGGCGCTGAAAGCCGCCTTTCCCGCCACCATCCCGGTGTTGACGGGATACGCCTGTTTGGGGCTGGCCTACGGCTTGCTGATGGCGGCCAACGGCTACGGCCCGCTATGGTCCACCCTGATGAGCGCCATCGGCTTCGGCGGCAGTATGCAGTACGTGGCCATTACACTGCTGGTCACGGCCTTTGACCCCCTGCAGGCCTTTCTGCTGGCCCTCATGGTGAATGCCCGGCACATTTTTTACGGCATCAGTATGCTGGATAAATACAAGGGCCTGGGCAGGGTCCGTCCGTTCCTGATCTACGTCCTCAGCGACGAGACATTTTCCCTGGTCTCCACGCTGGAGCCGCCGGAGGGCGTAGAGCGGAAGGATTTTTATTTCTGGATATCCCTGCTGGATTACAGCTACTGGGTCATCGCCACGGCTTTGGGCGGCCTGCTGGGCCGCTTCCTGACCTTCGACACCACAGGCCTGGATTTCGCCCTGACGGCGCTGTTCGTGGTGCTGTTTCTGGAGCAGTGGAAGAAAAAAGAGAACCGGCCCGCCGGTGTGATCGGCCTCGCCTGCGCCGCTGTGAGTCTGGCGGTGTTTGGGGCGGGCAGGCTGGTCATCCCCGCCATGGTGCTGATTCTGGCGGTGCTGCTGGGAGGGAGGAAGCGCTTATGTACCTGACGCCGTTTCAGACGCTTGTGATGATCCTGGCGGTGGCCGCCGGGACCCAGCTCACCCGCTGGCTGCCCTTCTGGCTGTTCCCGGAAAATAAGGAGCCGCCCCCGGTGGTGTCGTACCTGGGCCGGGTGCTGCCGGCGGCAGTGATGGGCCTGCTGGTGGTGTACTGCCTGAAAAACGTGACCTGGATGGCAGCGCCTCACGGCATCCCGGAGCTGCTGGCAATATTGGCGGTGGTGCTGCTCCACCGCTGGAGGGACAATGTACTCCTTTCCATTGCCGGAGGCACGGCGCTGTATATGGCGCTGGTGCAGCTGGTGTTTGCATGATTTACGCCCAAACCGCATACACTGAAACCGCGGCCCCGTGCCGCGGTTCTTTTTTGGCGGGAGGCGTGCGAATGCGGAAACGGCTGTTTTTCTGGGAACTGGGCGGCTTTTTGTTCACCGCTCTGGCGGGAACATTGCTCCATTTCGTCTACGAGTGGAGCGGCGGCAGCGTGTGGACGGCTGCGTTCTCCGCCGTAAATGAATCCACTTGGGAGCATATGAAGCTGCTGTTTTTTCCAATCTTTCTATACTCGGTGGCCCAGGTATGCGCTCTGGGAAAGACTTACCCCAACTTTTTGGCAGTGCGGGCGGCCAGCACCCTGGCAGGGCTGGCGCTCATTCCAATTTTGTATTATACCTACACGGGGATTTTAGGCCGTCACCTCATGTGGGCAGACATCGCCGTGTTTTTCCTGGCGGACCTGGGGGCCTTCTGGCTGGACTTCTGCCTGCTCCGGCGGGGACGGCTGTCGGAGCCGTGGCAGCAGGTGGCGGGGCTGGCGGTGCTGTGGGCGCTGGCGTTCTGCTTCGTGTGGTGCACCTTCCGTCCGCCTCACATTGCCCTCTGGCGTGACCCAACTACCGGGCTTTATGGGATTTCCTCGTAAATAAATTGCCTCTGCAGCCGCAGAGGCAATTTTTTATCCGTTTTTCCGCTTTTCCATGGTCAGCAGGTTGTCAGCGCCTCGGGTGCGGTAGCCGTTGGGGTTCACATAGCCCCGCTTTTCGTAAAAATCCAGAGCGTTCACGGAGGAGGTCAGCCAGATGCGATCCGCCTCCTCGCACCAACTATCCGATTCCAACACATCGAAAAGCTGGGTGCCCAGGCCCCGGCCAATGGCCTCCGGCAGCAGGAAGGCGGCGATGATCTCGCACTCCCGCTCTCCGGTCTGGACCACGGTCCCGGTGCCCACGATGGCGCCGTCCTCCGTCATCACATACATGTGGCCGTCCCTGGCGATCTGGGCCACGGTCTCCGGGGTGTAGCGGTCATACAGCCAGTCAATTTCCACCTTGGGGCAGTAGTGGGCGTTGACCTCCAGCAGCGTCCGGCGCAGGAGGGCGGACACAGCGCCCTCGTCGCCGGGTAAATACCGTCTGAGCTCCGCCATGTCACACCGACAGGGAATCGGCCAACTCCAAGCCGGGATTGTGCTTCGTCAGGAAGCCCACGCTCCATTCGCCGCCGAAAGCCACCAGCAGCCGGTCCCGGAAGTCCTCCAGAATGGCGGAGCCGGTGCAGAGCACCAGGTCCTCGGGCTTGCAGGGGCAGCTCGTGATGAGCCGCAGGTGGTCATAGGGCAGGCCGGTCATATAGAGGTCCACGCCGTACTCGCTCTTCATCCGGTACTCAAACACGTCGAACTGCAGCGTGCCCACCACGCCCACGATGACTTCCTCCAGGCCCGCGCCGGGAATTTTGAAGATCTGGATGGCGCCCTCCTGGGCGATCTGCTCCGTGCCCTTGATGAACTGCTTGCGCTTCATGGTGTCCTTGGGGGACACCCGCATGAAGTGCTCCGGCTCAAAGGTGGGAATGCCGGAGTATTTGAATTTCTTGCCGGGGACGGTAATGGTGTCGCCGATGGCGAACAGGCCGGGGTCGAACACGCCGATGATGTCGCCGGCGTAGGCTTCTTCCACGATTTCACGCTCAGCGGCCATCATCTGCTGGGGCTGGGAAAGCCGCAGCTTCTTGCCGCTCTGAACGTGGTAATACTCGGTGTCCCGCTGGAACTTGCCGGAGCAGATGCGCATGAAGGCCAGCCGGTCCCGGTGGGCCTTGTTCATATTGGCCTGAATTTTGAAGACAAAGGCGGAGAAATCTTCACTGAAGACGTCCACCTCGCCCTGGTCGCTGACCCGGGGCAGGGGAGGCGTGGTCATGCGGAGGAACTCCTCCAGGAAGGGCTCCACGCCGAAGGTGGTCAGGGCGGAGCCGAAGAACACGGGGGACAAGGTGCCGTTGCGGACGGCCTCCATGTCGAACTCCCGTCCGGCACCCAGCAGCTCCACTTCCTCCCGCAAGGCGTTGGCTTTCTTCTCACCAATCATGTCATCCAGAGCGGGGTCGTCCAGCGCCACTTCGGCGGAGCTGACCTTTTTGCCCCGCTCCTCGGCCTGGAAGAACAAAATGCGCTGCTTTTCCCGGTCATAGACGCCCTGGAACTCCTTGCCGCAGCCGATGGGCCAGTTGACGGCGTAGGTGTCGATGCCCAGCTCCCGCTCCACCTCCTCGCACAGCTCCAGAGGGTCCCGGGTCTCCCGGTCCATCTTGTTGATGAAGGTGAAGATGGGGATGTGCCGCAGGGCGCAGACCTTGAACAGCTTCCGGGTCTGGGGCTCCACGCCCTTGGCGCCGTCGATGACCATGACGGCGCTGTCGGCGGCCATCAGGGTGCGGTAGGTGTCCTCAGAGAAGTCCTGGTGGCCCGGGGTGTCCAGAATGTTGATGCAGAAGCCGCTGTGCTGGAACTGCATGACGGAGGAGGTGACGGAGATGCCGCGCTGCTTCTCAATTTCCATCCAGTCGGAGGTGGCGGCCCGGGCACGCTTGCCCTTGACCTCGCCGGCCTGGGCGATGGCGCCGCCGTAGAGCAGGAATTTTTCCGTCAGGGTCGTTTTACCGGCGTCGGGGTGGGAGATGATGGCGAATGTCCGCCGCCGGGTAATTTCTTCTTGTAAAGTGGGCATGAAACTGCCTCCTTTTGTTCACAAATGTACAGACTTAATAAATTTACCATAAGGAGCTCCTGTTTGCAAGAGGTATCGGGGCAGGTGCTTCGTGAAAACCGGACTTTTGCGGCAAAATAATAGTGCCGGAGAAAGAGCGCTTTCTCCGGCACTTGCTCACCGCATTTCGGAAACGATGTTGCCCACGGCGTGATCCACGGCGACACCCAGCTTGTGGATACTTCTGCCCACCTGTGTTTTCATGGGATCACGGCCGCAGGGCACCATCATCCCCACCGCGGCGCCGGCCATCAGACCGGCACTCATACCGACCCAAAATCCGGTACACATCTTCATTTTCAGTCACTCCTTCATCGGCACAGGGCTAGTATGACCGAAAAGCGACAAAAAAACCGCCAGGGCATTTGCCAAATCCTCCATGAAGGTCTATACTATTGCCAAATAAAAAATTTTTGGAGGCAGTATGACGACCATTTATCTCATCCGCCACGCAGAGGCGGAGGGCAACCTGTACCGCATTGCCCAGGGCCAGAAGAACAGCAACCTCACGGACCGGGGCTGGCGGCAGATTCGGGCGCTGGAAAAGCGGTTTGAGGACATCCATGTTGACGCAGTGTACTCCAGCGACCTGTACCGCACCTGCGCCACCGCCAGCGCCATTTACAAGCCCAAGGGTCTGCCCCTCCACCGGGTGCCGGCGCTGCGGGAGATCAATGTGGGCGGCTGGGAGCAGCGCACCTGGGGCGACATCTACCGTCAGGACCCGGAGCAGATGGCCTATTTCAGCCGCCAATTCACCAAGTGGCACATCGAGGGGGCCGAGACGGCCCAGCAGGTGCTGGACCGGGTGCTGGGGGCTGTCCGCGCCATCGCGGCGGAGAATGAGGGCCGCACTGTGGCGGTGCTCTCCCACGGCTATGCCATCCGGGTGCTGCTGGCGCATCTGCAGGGCTATTCCATGGAGGAGGCGGGCCAGACGCCCCACGGCGACAACACCGCCGTCTCCATGCTGGAGGCGGAGGACGGCACGCTGCGGGTGGTGTTCCGGGACGACAACAGCCACCTGCAAACGCCGGAGTTCCTGGCGGGGGAGAAGGTCCGCAAGCGGGCCAACGCCCTGGAGCCGGGGCTGTGGTTCCGGCCTTTGGAGCTGGAGGAGCAGGCGGACTGGTTTGCGGAGCTGGTATCCTCCGTTTGGCGGGACGCCCGGCCCTTTGACCGGGAGCGGCTGCTGGCGGATGCCGAGCGCAGGACGACACTGACGGGTTACCTGGGCGAGGATCCTGTGGGTCTGGTGCAGGTGGGCCCGGAGCCGGGGTGGATCTCCCTGGCCTGTATCCGGGAGGACTGCCGCAAGCGGGGCTTCGGCGTCCAGCTTATCGGCCAGGCAGTGCTGCTGGCCCGGCAGGTGGGGGGCGAGAAGCTGTCCGTGCTTCTGGGACAGGACAGCGGCGCCCGGGACTTCTTTACGGATTATGGGTTCGCTCCGGCGGGGACCTTGGAGGATGGCCGGACGGTCTTTGAGAAAAATATTGCGTTTATTCCGGAATTTTTGGGAGAATACAGCGAAAACATTGACAAGGCGGACATGACCTCTATATAATAGCTGACGTAAAAGGGAGTAGCCTGCGCCGTTTGGCGTGGTGTGGTCCGTCATCACGGCGGCGGAAGACCGCTGCCCGGGACATGTCGAAAAGGCGAGACTTTTACTGTACACATGCAGCGGGGCTTGGCCCCGCTATCTCCGTGTGCAGGAAAAGTCTCGCTGTTTTTTGCGAAAATACAGGAGGAAGTATGAATATTTGGGTAACGGTTTTGCTATTTCTGTTGGGCTTGCTGCTGATCGTCAAGGGCGGCGACTGGTTTCTGGACGGCGCTGTGTGGATCGCGGAGGCCACAGGCGTGCCCCGGTTCATCATCGGCGCCACCATCGTATCTCTGGCGACCACCCTGCCGGAGCTGACGGTGTCCGTCACCGGCGTGCTCCAGGGTGAGGTGGACCTGGCGGTGGGCAACGCCGTGGGCTCCGTCACCGCCAACCTGGGCCTGATTTTGGGCATCTCCGTGCTGTGCCTGCCCTCGGCGGTGAGCAAGAAGCAGTTCAATTTGAAGGCCATCCTGATGGTGGCCGGCGCGGCGCTGCTGCTGGTGCTGTGCCGGGGCGGCGTGCTGCCCTTCCTGCCCAGCCTGGTGCTGTTCGCCGTGTTTGCCGTGTACCTGTGGAACAACATCGTGGACGCCCGGAGCGGCATGGCGGAGAGCCGTTCGGAGCGTCCCGCCCGACGGACCACCTCTCATCGCCAGATGGTGATGAAGCTGGGCATGTTCGCCATCGGCATCATCGCCATCGTGGTGGGTTCCCGGCTCCTCATTGATTACGGCAGCGAGCTGGCGCTGCTGCTGGGTGTGCCCGCCAGCATCATCGGCGTGACTATGGTGGCCATCGGCACCTCCCTGCCGGAGCTGGTCACCACCCTGACGGCTATCGCCAAAAAGGAAGCCTCCATGTCCGTGGGCAACATCGTTGGCGCCAATGTCATCGACCTGACGCTTATCCTGCCGGTGTGCTCCGCCGTCTCCGGCGGAAAGCTGACCATCGGCGCCCAGACCACGACGCTGGATCTGCCGGTCTGCCTGACGCTGTGCTGCATCGCGGTGATCCCGCCGCTGCTGAAGGGAAAGTTTTACCGCTGGCAGGGCGTGCTGATGCTGGCTCTGTACGCCGGCTATGTGGTAATGCTGGTAGCGTGACAACAAAAACCGCCTGTCAGGAAGCCTGACAGGCGGTTCGTTTATTTTACAAGCTCCCGGACGATGCGCCCGGTCATGCCCCAGATGACGTGGCCTTCATACCGCCACACCGGCACCTCCACCCGGCCCCGGCTCCAGGGGTAGTCCCGGGCGATGCCCAGCTCCTCGTAGGGGAAGCCCTCCGGGCCCTGGGGGACTAATTCGTAGGCATAGACCTCCGGTGCTGTGGTCTGGAAGAACGCAAAGGGGACGGTGAATATCTCTGCCACCTCCGCCGGGGAGGGGCGCATGGATTCCAGCCCCGCCGGGGACACCAGACCCAGTACCGGGTGCAGCAAAAAGCCCCGCTGATTGCAGATGAAATCCGGCGTGCCCAGAAGCGACACTTCGGAGGACGGAATGGACAACTCCTCCGCCGTCTCCCGCAGGGCACAGTCTATGATGCTTTCCCCCGGCTCCGCCCGTCCGCCGGGGAAGCAGACCTCGCCGCCCTGGCGCAATCCGGCGGCCCGGACCTCAAACAGCAGGTGCAGACCGTCGTCCTTTTCCACCAGCGGGCAGAGGACAGCGTAGCGGTGCCGGGCGCCCATCAGTCCCGGCTCATGGCCACCAAAGCGGCGGCGCAGCTCCTCCAGCTCCCTCATCCCAGCAGCATGGTCATGGCCCGCTGGCAGTTGGCGATGTCCACTGCCGGGGCGCTGGCGGCGTACTCACCGTCCAGGGACCAGGGCAGGTCCTCCTCCGTCTCCAGATGGATGGAGGAGACGTGGCGGAACACCAGGCCCTGGCTGTCATATTCCTGGTTCAGCAGGGCCAGCACCAGATTCTGCAGGTCCTGGGCGGTCTTGGGGTTGGGGATGAGCAGCAGCTCGAATTTTCCGTCGTCCAGCACCACCCGCTCCGGGTCCAGCTTCATCAGCCCGCCGATGGAGGTGGAGTTGCACACGGCGCCGAACAGGTACTCTCCGTCCAGCACCTCGCCGTCGGCGGTGAGACTGACCTGATACGGACGCAGGGAATTCAGGTCCTTCATCCCCTCCAGGATATAGGCGAAGTGGCCCAGGGCGTTTTTCGCCGCCTGGGGCGCGGTGTAGGAGCTTTTCGTAAAGGCACCGAAGGAGGCGACGTAGACGAAGTGCCGCCCATTCCAGCGGCCAATGTCCAACTGCCGGGGCGCGGCGGACACCATGGCCTCGGCTGCCGCAGCGGGCTTTTTGGAAATGTGGAGGCTGGAGGCAAAATCATTGGTGCTGCCCTGGGCAAGATACCCCAGAGGAGGCCGCTTTTCCAGCGTCATCAGGCCGGAGATGACCTCGTTCAGGGTGCCGTCTCCGCCCACGGCCACCACGGCGTCGTAGTCCGCGCCCTCCCCGGCGGCAATGGCAGCGGCCTCGCCGGGGGCGTCGGTGTCCCGGATGGACAGCAGCCAGCCAGCCCGGCAGAAAATCCGGGCGGCGTCGAACAGCGGGCCCCGGGGCTTGCTGCGGCCCGCCCTGGGGTTGACGATCATCAACAGTTTTTTCTGCTCCATGATCATAAGACCTCCTGTATGAAACAGATGAAAACGAGCACGTTAATGGCATGTAAAACACAGTATATCACGGGGAAAACGGGATTGCAATTCCTGTTGCCGCCGTGTAGAATGGTGATAAGAGAAATACAGGAGGGAATGTCATGCCGCAGAGAAAGAGATACGTTCAAATGGGCCTGACGGTGTTCTGCACGGTGGGCGCCATCCTGCTGTTTTACGACACCCTGTTCGGCCACCGGGTGCTCCAGAAATTCTGGAGGCAGTTTATGTCTGCCATTGCCCCCATTCTCTACGGCTGCTTTATGGCCTATCTGCTGGCTCCTATGGTGAATTTTTTCGAGGAGCTGTCTCCCCACGCCAAGGGGGCCAAGCTGAAGAACCGGCGTGCGGCAATAGGTCTCCGGGCGGTGAGCATCCTGCTGACCTGGACGGTCATCGGTATCCTGCTGTATCTGCTGGCCTCCGTGCTGCTGCCGGAGCTGTATAAGAGCATCTTCCAGCTCATCACCAACGCGGAGCTGTATTACCGTACCATCAGCGGCTGGATCGAGCACCTGTTGGAGACCAACCCGGCGCTGGAGCAATGGGTGGTGACCCAGCTCAACACCTACTACACAGACATCAACACCTGGCTCACGAAGGAAGTGCTGCCCCAGGCCCAGACGGTCATGGCGGCCGCCGCCGGCGGTCTCATGGGCGCGGTCAGCTTTTTGAAGAACCTGCTGGTAGGCTTCATCGTCTCTATTTACCTGCTGGCGACCAAGGAGCTGTGCGCCGCTCATGCCCGCAAGGTGGTGTACAGCCTGAGTCCCAAGGATACGGTGCATTGGATTCTGCGGGGCGTTCATAAGGTGGACGACATCTTCTCCGGCTTCGTCCGGGGCAAGCTGCTGGATTCCCTCATCATCGGTATTCTGTGCTTTATCTGCTGTTCCATCCTGAAATTTCCCTATACGCCCCTGGTGTCGGTTATCGTGGGCATCACCAATATCATCCCCTTCTTCGGCCCCTTCCTGGGCGCCATTCCCAGCACGTTCCTGATCCTACTGGTGTCCCCCATGAAGGCGCTCTACTTCGTCATCTTTATCCTGGCCCTCCAGCAGCTGGACGGCAACGTCATCGGCCCCAAGATTTTGGGGGACAAGACGGGCCTTTCCAGCCTATGGGTCATCATCGCCATCTTAGTGGGCGGCAGCTTTTTCGGCCTGCCGGGGATGTTCTTCGGCGTGCCGGTGTGCGCCTGCCTGTACAGCGCCGCCACCTTCTTTGTGGAGGTCCGCCTGCGGAAGAAGGACCTGCCGGTGGACACCGCCGCCTACGGCAAGGACGTGCCGGACAAGCAGGAAAAACAGTCCTGAATGCGAAAACGTGGAAAAAAGTGCTTGCAATCAGGCACACCATCGTGTACAATACAGCCTTGTGGGTGTTTGTCAGGAAAATAACGAACACCCGCAAGGCTCATTTGCAAGGACAACTGAATAGAGCCGAAATTTCTGTCATGGCCCCACAGGCCACACTGACCCTCTGCCGTCCATGGGCGGTACGGCAGTGATGTAAAGGAGAATGCGACATGAAGAAGAAATTTTTGGCGCTCGTTCTTCTGATGACCCTCCTGGGCACTGTACTCAGCGGATGCGGAGACGGCAGCGCAGCAGAGACGCAGAAGAGCCGGGCAGATACCAACGAACTGGTCGTTGGTATCGCACAGGATCTTGACGACAGTCTTGACCCTCACAAAACCGTGAAGGCAGGAACCCGAGAAGTCATGTTCAATGTGTTCGAGGGGCTGATGAAGCCCACTCCAGACGGAGATTTGACCCCTGCCATCGCTGAAAAGTACGAAGTATCCGAGGACCGCAGAACTTACACCTTCCATCTGCGGGAAGGCGTGCAGTTCCATAACGGCGAAATGGTGACGGCAGAGGATGTGGTATACTCCATCCAGCGCTGCGCCGCCGCCACTGAGACAGGTATTGTCCAGGTGGAGGCGTTTTCTGTTATTGACGACCTGAAGGCGGTGGACGAGCGCACCGTTTCTATCACCATTTCCGAGCCCAGCAATGAGTTCATTTCCTACTTGACCACTGCCATCCTGCCCGCCGGTTACGACAAGCAGGGTACCGACCCCGTGGGCACCGGCCCCTTCAAGTTCGTCTCCCGCACCGCCCAGGATTCCGTGGTGCTGGAGAAGTTCGACGGGTACTGGGGAACCCCCGCCCAGCTGGACAAGGTGACGCTGAAGATCATGGAGAACGCGGACAGTTTGATGATGAGCCTCCAGAGCGGCGCCATCGACCTGTGCGCCCATCTCACCAGCACCCAGGTGGCCCAGCTGAAGGAGAACTTCAACGTGGCCGAGGGCACCATGAACCTGGTGCAGGCCATGTATCTGAACAACGCCGTGGTGCCCTTTGACGATGTGCGGGTGCGCCAGGCTGTCAGCTATGCCGTGGACAAGCAGGAGATCATCGACCTGGCCTTTGACGGCTACGGCAGCCCCATCGGCTCCAGCATGTATCCCGCCTTCGGCAAGTATTTTGACGACAGCCTGACCAATTACTATACCAAGGACGTGGAGAAGGCCAAGGCCCTGCTGGCGGAGGCCGGCTATCCCGACGGCTTCGACATGACCATCACCGTCCCCAGCAACTACAAGCCCCACATGGACACCGCCGAAGTGCTGGTGCAGCAGTTGGCGGCAATCGGCGTCAACGCCACCATCGAGCCCATCGAGTGGGAGAGCTGGGTGTCCGATGTGTATGTCGGCCGGCAGTTCCAGTCCACCGTGGTGGGTGTGGACGCCTCCAACATGACCGCCCGGGCCCTGCTGGAGCGGTTCACCTCTGATTACGGCAAGAACTTCATCAACTACAACAACGCGGAGTACGACGCGCTGTTCCAGCAGACCCTGACCGCCTATGACGACGCGGAGCAGACCGCCATCTACAAGCAGATGCTGGCGAACCTTACCGAGAACGCCGCCAACGCCTATATCCAGGATCTGGCGGACCTGGTGGCTGTCCGCAAGGGCGTGGAGGGCGTGACCTTCTACCCCATCTACGTGCTGGATCTGGCGAACCTCCAGTACACAGCTTAATTCTTGCTCCCAAAGAGAGAAAGGAGACGATGACCTATGAAGTACGCGGCGAAGCGTTTATTGATGCTGCTCGTCACCATGGTCATCGTCTCCTTTTTGGCGTTTTTGGCCTTTGACCTGATCTCCGGCGACCCTGCTACCGCTATGCTGGGAACCCAGGCCACGCCGGAAAGTGTGGCGGCCCTCCGGGAGGAGCTGGGCCTGAACCGGCCCTTCCTTGTGCGCTACGGCGAGTGGCTGCTGGGCTTTTTCACCGGAAACCTGGGCACCTCCTACAACTATAAGCAGCCTGTATGGGACCTGATCGGCACCAAGGTGATGGTAACGCTGTGCCTCAGCGTCCTGAGCTTCCTGCTCATCACCATGGTGTCCATCCCATTGGGGCTGTGGTCGGCCCGGCGGGCCGGAGGGCGGCTGGACGGCGTCCGGACGGCGGTGAACCAGCTCTGCATGGCGGTGCCGCCTTTCTTTACAGGCATTCTGCTCTCCTGGGTGTTCGGCGTGATGCTGCACTGGTTCGTGCCGGGCAGCTTCCCGGGACTGGAGCACTTCGGCAGCGCCCTGAAATACCTGTTCTTCGCGGCGGTGGCTATCGCCATCCCCCGCATCGCCATGACGGTGCGGATGCTCCGCAGCACCATTATGAGCGAGATGCAGAAGGACTACGTCCGCACCGCCATCTCCCGGGGCAACGACCGGGGCGAGGTGCTGCGGCGCCATGTGCTGAAAAACGCCCTGGTGCCGGTGGTGACCTTTCTGGCCCAGACCATGGCGGAGATCGTGGCGGGCAGCATTGTGGTGGAGCAGGTCTTCGCCATCCCCGGTCTTGGGCGGATGCTGGTGACCTCCATCTCCAACCGGGACTACCCCACGGTGCAGGCTATCGTGGTGATCCTGGCGTTCTGGGTGGTGCTGGCCGGCACGGTGGCAGACATCGTGAACCAGTGCATCGACCCCCGTTTGAGATTGGGGGGTGACGCATGAAAAGGAAGACAATGAACGGCTACCTGCGGGTGGGCCTGATTTTGACCGGCTTCCTGGCGGCTCTGATATTGCTGGGCATGTTCTGGACGCCCTACGACCCCCAGGCCATGTCCGTTGGTCCCAAGCTGGCGCCGCCGTCCCTCCAGCACCTGATGGGCACCGATAAATTCGGCCGGGACATTTTCAGCCGGGTGCTCCAGGGGGCGGGGACCACTTCTATTATCGCCCTGTCCACGGTAGCCATCGGCGCCGTCTGCGGCACGGCTGTCGGCGCCCTGACGGGCTACTTCGGCGGCCTTGCCGACGAGATTCTGATGCGCCTGAACGACGCACTGACGGCGTTTCCCAGCATCCTGCTGGCCCTGGTGGTCATCTCCATTCTGGGCCCCGGCAAAAAGCGCAACGTCATTCTGGCCCTGGGGCTGGTGTTCATCCCCAGCTTCGCCCGCATCACCCGCACGGCCTTTGCCAGCCTGCGGGACGCCAATTACGTAAAAAGCGCCCGGCTGATGGGGGCGTCGCCCGCCCGCATCCTGCTGGTGCATATCCTGCCCAATACCGTCTCCGTGCTGCTGCCCGCCGTCACCATCGGCTTCAACAACGCGGTGCTGGCGGAGGCGTCCATGAGCTTTCTGTGCATCGGCGTGACCCCGCCGGACGCGTCTCTCGGCTATATGCTCTCCGAGGCCCAGGGGATGCTGAACGCCCCCTGGTACGTCATCGGCACAGGCCTTATGATCGTGCTGATGGTGTTCGGCGTGGGCCTCATCGGCGAGGGCCTGCAGCGCCGGGACAAGGGGGTGGCCTGATGCTGGAAATTCGTGATCTGCATGTGAAATTCCACAACCGGGACCGGGAGGCCGTGGCCGGCGTGTCTCTCACCATCCACGACGGCGAGATTTTGGGCCTCGTTGGTGAATCCGGCTCCGGCAAGAGCGTCACCGCCATGAGTGTGGCGGGCCTGCTGCCCCGGAAAAGCTGCGACTACTCCGGCCAGGTGCTGCTGGACGGCACGGAGCTGCTCCACGCCGACCGCTCTCTGCTGCGGCAGGTCCAGGGCCGGGACATGGGCGTGGTGTTCCAGGAGCCGATGACGGCCATGGACCCGCTGATGAAAATCGGCCATCAGGTGGAGGAGGTCCTCCACATCCATACCGATAAGAACAAGCAGGAGCGCCGCGCTATGGCCCTGGAGGCCCTGGCCGCCGTGGAGCTGCCGGAAGTAGAGGTGGTGTACGAGAAGTACCCCCACGAGCTCTCCGGCGGAATGCTCCAGCGGGCTATGATCGCCGCGGCCATCATCCAGCGGCCCAAGCTCCTGCTGCTGGACGAGCCCACTACCGCCCTGGATGTGACCATCCAGGCGCAGATTTTGGAATTGCTGAAAAAGCTGAACCGGGAATCCGGGATGTCCATGCTGTTCATCTCACACAACCTGAACGTGGTGCGCAAGCTCTGCCGCCGGGTGGCGGTGATGCAGCGGGGCGTTCTGGTGGAGGAGGGGGACACCGAAGAGGTGTTCCACGATCCGCAGCATCCCTATACCCAGCGGCTCATCGCCGCCATCCCCACCCGCAAGCGGAAGGAGGATGCCCCATGAACGAGGAACTGGTGCTCTCCGTTTCCCACGTCAGCGGCGGCTACCACGAGGGCGGCCGGTTCCGCAAGGGGACCTATCAGGAGGTCCTCCATGACGTGACCTTCGACGTTCACCACGGCGAGATACTGGGGCTGGTGGGGGAGTCCGGCACGGGCAAATCCACCCTGTCCCGGGCCATTCTGGGGATGATAAAACCTGACCAGGGCAGCATTACCCATTACACAAAGCGCCCTCAGATGATTTTTCAGGACCCGTACAGCTCCCTGAACCCCGCATATACTGTGGAGTGGATCCTGGAGGAGCCCCTGCGTATCTATGGCAAGTATGACGGCCCGGAGCGCAAGCGCCGGGTCCGGGAGATGCTGCGCCGGGTGGAGCTTCCGGAGGAGGTGCTGGCGGCGAAGCCGGCGGAGCTGTCCGGCGGCCAGCGCCAGCGGGTCAGCATCGCCACAGCCCTCATCCAGCGCCCCCGGTTCCTCATTGCTGACGAGCCTGTCAGCGCCCTGGACGTGACCATCCAGGCTCAGGTTTTAGAGCTGCTGAAAACCCTGCGGGACGAGCTGGACTTGAGCTACCTGTTCATCTCCCACGACCTGAATGTGGTGTACCAGCTCTGCGACCGGGTGCTGGTGATGAAGCATGGTCGCATCGTGGAGCAGGGGACGGTGGACGAGATTTTCGACCATCCCAAAGAGGACTATACCAAGCAGCTTCTGGCTGCCGCTGAGTAACTTTTTCGATTCTGCGCGAATTTCCCTGAGATACGAGACTGATGAAATTGAAACACCTATGAAAAATTTTTTCCTGCAGCATAAAAAACTCCATATCTGGCTGCTGGCGGACCTCGGGCTGCTGGCGCTGTTTGCCCTGCTCCGGGAGAGCCGGGCGGCCATGAATGGCTTTGTACACAATTTTTCCACCCCCATCCGCCGCCTTTTAGGGCGGCTGTGCTACCGGGTGGACTTCTCCGTGGCGGAGCTGCTGTGCATTCTGCTTGTGCTGGCGGTCATCGCCTATGCGGTGTGGAGCGTTGCCGCCGTGGCCCGTGCCGGAAAAGAGAGGCGTGGCCGCCGGGCCTACACCGCCCTGCTGGGCGCCGCCTGCGGGGCGCTGACCCTGGGGGCGGTGTTCTGCTGGTTCTGGGGCGCGGATTACTATACCGACAGCTTCCAGGAACGCTCCGGCATCTACGCCCAGCCCGTGGCGGCGGAGGACCTGCTGGCGGTGACGGTGTACTTCGCCCGCCAGACCGCCCTGACGGCGGACGCCGTGGAGCGGGACGGGAACGGCGTGTTCGCCGTCCCCCGGGAGGACATCCTCTCGGACAGCCCTCACGCCTACGACGAGCTGGAAAAGCAGTTCCCGTTTCTGGAGTTCGATGACCTGGGGGTCAAGCCCGTACGGCTGTCCCGCGTCATGAGTGTCCTGGATTTTACCGGCGTGTATTGCCCCTACACCGGGGAGTCCAACGTCAACATCGACAGCCCTGCCTGTATGCTGCCCGCCACGGCGGCCCATGAGATGGCCCACCAGCGGGGCTACGCCTCGGAGCAGGAGTGCAATTTCCTGGCAATTTTGGCGTCCACCACCTGCGGGAATGACACCTATGTCTACTCCGGCTGGCTGATGGGATACATCTATCTGAGCAACGCCCTGTACCGGGTGGCGCCAGAGACCTACTGGGCCATCCGGCAGGCCCTGCCGGAGACGGTGGAGGCCGACCTGACGGACAACACCGCCTACTGGGACCAGTTCCGGGATACGGCGGCGCAGAAAGTGTCCAACAAGGTCTACGACGGGATGCTGAAAGCCTACGGTCAGGAGCAGGGCATCCAGTCCTACGGCACCGTGGTGGATATGCTGGTGGTATACTACCGGGACGCGGCGGCCCAGGCATTGCAATAACAAAGGACCGTGAAACGAGCGTTTCACGGTCCTTTTTCAATACATATTACCAGGGGTGCTCCGCCCGGGACTGCGCCTCCGTCATGGCGAAGTAGTTGTAGCTGATGGCGCGGCCGCTGTCGCCCCAGGTGGTGTCGATGTGGTACTCGGTGCCGTCCAGCGTAGCTACCGTCCAGATGTGGGAACTGTTGGAGAGGGCGGTGCAGTCGATGCCCTCCAGCTTCAAAAGCAGGTTGTAGGCGCCGGTGTAGCCGTCGCAGACGGCGGTGCCCAACGCAAACAGGCTGTATGGTGTGTGGCTGATGGAGCCGTCCCCTGCCTGGTAGTCGTAGACGGTATTTTCACAGACCCAGGTGTAGTAGACCCGGGCCTTTTCCAGCTCTGTCATACCGGAGGTGATCTGCTGGTCGGCCCAGAGCTGGTCGTGGACTTCGATAGCGGCCTCCATGGCGGCGGTGCGGTACGCCTGCGCCCGGTCTCCGGTGCCTGCGGCAGAGAAGGTCAGCGTCATGTCGCCTGCCAGGGAGTAGGAGCAGGACACGGCGTTGTAGCCCTGCTCGCAGTAGCGCTTTACAGTGGACAGCGCCTGCTGCATCACCTGCCGGGCTTTCACAGCGGAAAGACTGGGATAGCGGAGCGTCAGGGTGTTTCCCCCCCGGGAGAGCATATAGCGGACATCACTGTCCATTTCCTCTTCGGCGGTGGGGGAGGCAATATAGGTCCCCGGTTCTACCAGGCTTGCCAGGGTGGTGCCCTTGGCGCTGTACGCGTAGGACAGGTCCCAATCCAGCGTCACCCGCAGGGCGGGGTCCACCAGCCGGGTCAGCATGGCGGCGGCAGCGCCCCGGGTAATGGTGCTGTCCGGCAGGAAGGTGCCGTATGCGTTCACACCTGCGCAGACGCCGGTGCGGTACAGGGTCAGAATGTCCTGCTGATAGGGGGTGTACTCCGTCACATCGGTGATGAAGCGGCGGGTGGCGTAGCCCTCTGTTACCAGCTCACTGTTGATGGCAGGCAAAGCCCCGGCAGGCAGGAGGTTTGCCAGCACATGGGCCATCTGGGCCCGGGTGGCGGCGTTGGTGAGTTGGCCGTCCAGCTCCGTGCCCAGGATACCCTCCGCCTGGAGGTAGAGAAGATAAGGGATGGCAGCGGCCTGCCCCTCCGTCCGATAGGCGGCGGGGCCCAGCTCCGGGTCTCCGGTGCGGTACAGGCTGCGGATGCGGCCCGCGAAGATGACGGCTTGTCCCACCGTGAGAGAGTCGTTCAGACCGAAGGTCCCGTCGGTCTTTCCCACGGACAGGCCGTACTCATACAGGGCGGAGACGTTATGGTAGAAGACAGAGTCGGCGGTCAGGTCGGAAAACTGCTGGCCGTAGGTCTTGCTGCGGACAAAGTTGTCCATGGAGTCCTCAGCGGCCAGGGCGGGAACGGTCAGCAGCAGGCACAATGCCAGCAGTAGGGGAAGGCGCTTTTTCACGGCAGTCTCCTTTCAGCTTCGGCGGGGTCAGCCGGGGATGTGCAGGTCCGCCGCCGTCCGGTCCTCCACATAGGGGTTCAGGTATTGGTTCACCAGGGCCAGGGTCTCTTCCTGATCCAGGTAGATGTACGGGGACTTCCAGTCGCCGGGGAGGGTGGAGAAGTCAATGTTCTCGGCGCCGATGGTGATGGCCTCCCGGCCCAGCCAGGCCAGATTGCCCAGGCTCAGGTCCGTCTCCACATATTTCTGGAAGATTTTCACAAAGCTGTCCACTTTGGTCAGATTGGACACGGTGAGGGTCTGCTTGGCAACGGCCTTCAGAAAGTTCTGCTGGGTCTGCATCCGGCCCAGGTCCTCGCTGCCGTAGCCGGTGCCGTCGTTGTTGTGGCGGAAACGGACCACCTTCAGGGCGTCGGCGCCGCTTAAATGCTGGGTGCCTTTGGTGAAGTGGATGTGCAGGTCCTGAACAGGGTCATCGTAGTCCATGTCCACAGGGACCGTGAAGTTCACGCCGCCGATGGCGTCCACTAAGGCCTCAAAGCCCCGCAGGTCCACCAGAACGGTGTAGTCCACCGGGATGCCCAACTGATCGGAGACCACCTCGGCCAGCTTTTTCATGCCGCCGATGTTGTAGGCGGCGTTGATCTTGTGGCTTTTGCCGTTGAAAACGGCCTTGGTGTCCCGGGGGATGCTGACGCCGTAGATGTAGCTGGTGGCTGCGTCCACCGCCACCAGAATGTTGGTGTCGCTGCCGCCATTACCGTCGTCCACACCGGAGACCAGGATGGTGTAAAAGTCCGCCTTCCGCTCCAGGTGGGAGCGCAGGGCCTCCTGGGCGGCGTCCTCCGCGCCGGAGGCGGCGTCGGTTTCGGAAGATACTGGCTGGTCGGGCGGCAGCTCCTGCTTCTGTTCCGGCGCCCGGAACAGGCAGCGGATCCCGGCATAGACGGCGGCCAGCACGAACACGGCCAGAAGCAGCAGGGGAACAGGGCTGCGTCTGTGCCGCTTGCGGAGATGGCGAGGGTTGGACATGGGAAACAACGCTCCTTTACTCGAAAGCGATCGATTTACATAATACTGCACCTCATTATATAGCCCGTCCCGGAAAAACACAAGAGAAAAATAGCGGCGGAGCCGCTATTTTCCAAGAATCACAATATTTTCATGTAATGGCAAAACCGATCTTCAGATGCCCCGGTATTTTTTCCGGGTGGCGATGCCGCCCCGGATGTGCCGCTGGGCCTTGTTGACGTCCAGCACTTCCTTGACCTGTAAGTACAGCGGGCGGTTGAACAGGGGCAGCCGCTCGGAAATGTCCTTGTGGACGGTTGACTTACTGATGCCGAATTTCTGCGCGGCGGCGCGGACCGTGGTCCGGTTCTCTATGATGTAAAGAGCCAGGCGTTCCGCCCGCTCCTCCATGTTTTCCTTCAAAACACCTTCACTCCCCGCCTCTTGTTGATTCATCCTATGCGGGGGAGGAAAGGCTTATGCCGAAAAAAGAAAACGCCCGGAATGGGCGTTTTCCTGTATCGTTACCGTTTCTTCCGGCGGGGGCGGCTGTTCTCCCGTCTCTCGCCGGGACGGCTCCGGCGGGGTGTGGGCTTGCCCTGCGTTTTTCCGCCTTTCCGGGATAGAGCTTTCACGGCGGTTTTCCCGTTTTCCTGTTTGCCGGGTTTTCCGGCATCCTTCTTCGGCGGATAGGGCCGGATAAGGCACTCCTTGCCGAAGCCGATCAGGTCCTGCCGCCCCGCCTTTTCCAGAGCCTCCCGGACAAGGGCGTAATTCTTCGGGTCCCGGTACTGGATGAGGGCCCGCTGCATGGCCTTCTCATGGGGATTGGTGGGCACGTACACCGGCTCCATGGTCCGGGGGTCCAGGCCGGTATAGTACATGACGGTGGAGATGGTGGAGGGAGTGGGGTAGAAGTCCTGGACCTGCTCCGGCATATAGCCCAGGTCCCGCAGGTACTCCGCCAGCTTGACGGCCTCCTTCAGCGTGGAGCCGGGGTGGCTGCTCATGAGGTAGGGAACCACGTACTGCTTCATGCCCAGCTTTTCGTTGAGCCGCTGGTACTTGGCGATGAACTTCTGATAGACGGCGTTGGGCGGCTTGCCCATCATTTTCAGCACCGGGTCCGCCACATGCTCCGGCGCCACCTTTAACTGCCCGGAGATATGGTGCTTCACCATTTCCTTTAAGAAGGTGTCGTCCTTGTCGCACAGCAGGTAGTCGAACCGGATGCCGCTGCGGATGAACACCTTTTTCACCCCCGGCAGCGCCCGGAGCTTTCGCAGCAGCTCCAGATAGTCCCGGTGGTCCACCTGCAGATTCTTGCAGGGCGTGGGGAACAAACACTGGCGGTTAGGGCAGACACCCTTCGTCAGCTGCTTTTGGCAGCTGGGATGGCGGAAGTTGGCGGTGGGGCCGCCCACGTCATGGATGTAGCCTTTAAAGTCCGGGTCCTGGATGACCTCCTTGGCCTCGTCGATGATGGCCTCGTGGCTCCGGGTCTGGACGATGCGGCCCTGATGGAAGGTCAGGGCGCAGAAGGAGCAGCCGCCGAAGCACCCCCGGTTGCTGGTCAGGCTGAACTTGACTTCCTCGATGGCGGGGACGCCGCCCGCCTTTTCGTAGGAGGGATGGTAGGTCCGCATATAGGGCAGGGCGTAGACATGGTCCATCTCCTCCGTGGTCAGCGGCTCCTGGGGCGGGTTCTGCACCACCCAGCAGCCTTCCTTTTCATAAGGTTCCGCCAGCCGCTTGGCGATGAAGGGGTCCGTGTTGCAGTATTGCTTGTAAAAACTCTGGGCATAGGTCTTTTGGTCAGCACACAGGGCCTCGTAGGAGGGCAGGGTCAGGGCGTCGTAGACGCTCTCCAAACTCCGGGTCTTGTAGACGGAGCCGCGGATGTAGGTAATGTCGGAGATGTCCAGGCCGCTGTCCAGAGCCTCCGCCACCTCCACGATGCTCCGCTCCCCCATGCCGTAGAGCAGCAGGTCCGCCTGGGAATCCAGCAGCAATGAGCGCTTCAGGGAGTCAGACCAGTAGTCGTAGTGGGCCAGGCGGCGGAGGCTGGCCTCGATGCCGCCGACAATGACGGGTTTGTGGGGGAAGGTCCGGCGAATGAGGTTGCAGTAGACCACAGCGGCATGGTCCGGCCGCTTGCCGATCACCCCGCCGGGCGTGAAAGCGTCCGTCTTGCGGCGGCGCTTGGACACGGAATAGTGGTTCACCATGGAGTCCATGTTGCCGCCCATCACCAGGAAAGCCAGGCGGGGCTCTCCCAGGGCCAGAATGCTCTCCGGGTCCTTCCAGTCGGGCTGGGAGATGATGCCCACCTTGTACCCCGCGTCCTCCAGCACCCGGGAGATGATGGCGTGGCCGAAGGTGGGATGGTCCACATAGGCATCGCCGATCACATATACAAAATCACACTGTTCCCAGCCCCGGTGCTTCATATCCGGCCGGGAAATGGGCAAAAAGTCTCGTTCCATAGGGAATCCTCCCTTGTGTTGATGGTATCAGTATAACAGACAGCGCGAAAAATGTCGATATGGGAAACATGGAAACGCCCCGGCCTGTGGCCGGGGCGCTTGCGTTATTTCTTCAGCTTTTTCATGGTTTCCAGCCGGGTCAGGGCCTCGTTCAGCGTCTCGTCGTTCTTGGCGAAGTGCATCCGAATGAGGTGGTTCACCGGTTCCCGGAAGAAGCTGGAGCCGGGCACAGCGCCCACGCCCACTTCCCGGGCCAGGTCCTCGCAGAATTGGAGATCGCTGTCATAGCCGTACTCGCTGATGTCCAGCAGGACGTAGTAGGCGCCCTGAGGGTCGTTGTGGGCGATGCCCAGGGTATCCAGTCCCTTCAGGAACAGCTCTTTCTTGTGGGTGTACTTGGCAAGGAGCTCGTCATAGTAGTCCTGACCGAAGCTGAGCGCAGGCATGACAGCCTCCATCAGCGGCGCGGCGCAGCCCACGGTCAGGAAGTCGTGGACCTTCTTGGCACGGTCAATGATCTCCGCCGGGGCGATGATGTAGCCCAGCCGCCAGCCGGTGATGGAGTAGGTCTTGGACAGGGAGGAGCAGGAGAGGGTCCGCTCCCACATTCCCGGCAGAGTGGCAAAATAAGTGTGGGTGTGAGGCGCGTACACGATATGCTCGTACACCTCGTCGGTGATGACATAGGTGTCGTACTTCTCAGCCAGGTCCGCGATGATCTGCAGCTCCTCCCGGGTGAACACCCGGCCGCAGGGGTTGGAGGGATTGCACAGCACCAGCGCCTTGGGATGCTGGCGGAAGGCGTCCTCCAGCACCTCCGGGTCGAAGGTGAAGGTGGGAGGCACCAGCGGCACGTAGATGGGCTCCGCGCCGGAGAGGATGGTATCCGCGCCGTAGTTCTCATAGAAGGGGGAGAAGACGATGACCTTATCGCCAGGATTGGTGACGGTCATCATGGCGCACATCATGGCCTCGGTGGAACCGCAGGTGGCAACAATTTCGGAATTTGGGTCGATGGAGCGGCCCATGTAGTGAGTCTGCTTCTTCGCCAGCGCCTCCCGGAAGTTCTGGGCGCCCCAGGTGATGGCATACTGGTGGGGGCCTTCGTGGGCCACCTCCGCCAGACGGTCCAAAATGGCCTGAGGCGGGTCAAAGTCGGGGAAGCCCTGGGACAGGTTTACGGCGTCGTATTGCAGGGAGACCCGGGTCATCCGGCGGATGACAGAGTCGGTAAAGCTGGCAGTACGGGTGGAGAGAGGCTGGGGCATAGCGGGTCAACTCCTTGTGTTCATTGGTATGATGCTATATCATACAGAAACCGTAGGGAAAAAACCAGCCCCTTTTGGAAAAAATTTGACGAAAAAGGCGTTAATACGTAAAAAAGCCGTGGCCCATTTCCTGATTCCAAAGCCCCCAGCAGTTCAGCGTGCCGGTGTCCTCCACGTTCCATCTGGGCCACCAGGTCAAAAATTCCTCGTCCAGTCCCTCCGTGGGGGTCTCCGGGCTGTAAAGGAGAAACTCTGTTCCCTCTTCCAGTCCGTAGGCTTCAGCGGCGATATAGCGGATGCCTTCCTCGATCCACTCCTCGCCGGGAGTCTCCTGAACAGTCAGCTCCTCCATAGACATGGCCCAGGTGTGGCCGTCCACCTGCCGGATGTCTCCAAATTTGCCGGAGAAGGTGGAGATGTAGCAGGAGCCGTTGGGGTAGCCCTCGCCTTGGTCGCCCATTTCCGAGTCATGGTATGCTCCGGCAAAGGAGCCGTCCCGCTCCAGCGTGAGGCCTGTGCACCAAGCGCCCGCGCCGCTGGCGAACGTCAGGTCCAGAGGCAGCGCGTCGGGGAGGATATCGGCCTCCTGTGCCGGAACCTCCGGCTGCTCTGCGGGAGTCTGCGGCTGCTCTGCGGCAGGCTCCTGCGCCTGGGCCGGGGGCTCCGTCTGTGTTGCCCCGCACCCGGTCAGCAGGACCAGGCAAAGCGCCAAAAGTTGAAGCAGTTTTTTTGTTTTCAAAACGGGTCCCTCCTCGTGTGGTTTTGGGAAATCATATCACGCTGTAAACTTTATGTCAACTGCAGACGATCCTCTTGCACGGCGGCAAAAATTGCGGTACACTGAAAAAAAACCGAAGGGGGTTTATTCAAATGACAAATGAGACATTGAAGGTTCTGAAAGAGCGCCGCAGCATCCGCAAGTACAAGGCGGAGCAGATTAAGGACGAGGAGCTGAACGCCATTCTGGAGGCCGGTACCTGGGCCGCCAGCGGTAAGGGCCTGCAGTCCGCTGTTATGGTGGTGGTGCAGGACGCGGAGACCATTGCCATGCTGTCCAAGGCCAACGCTGAGATCCAGGGCAAGCCTGGCGCGGACCCCTTCTACGGGGCGCCCACGGCAGTCGTTGTCTTGGCAGACGGCGAAGCCGCCAACTGGCTCCAGGACGGCTCCCTGGTGATGGGCAATCTGATGATTGCCGCCGCGTCCATCGGCGTGGGCTCCTGCTGGATCAACCGGGCCAAGGAGTATTTCGATATGCCCGCCGGTAAGGAAGTGCTGAAAAAGTGGGGCCTGGACGAGAAATACCGGGGCGTGGGTATCTGCGTCCTGGGCTACGCCGACGGGCCCGCTCCCGCACCCAAGCCCCGGAAGGCCGACTACATCCGCCGGGTGTGAGCCATGACCTTCCAACAGGAACGGGAGGCCGTCTGCCGGGTGGGCAGGCTGCTGTATGACCGGGGCTATGTGGCCGCCAACGACGGCAACATCTCCGTAAAAGTGGCGGAAGACCGGCTGCTCATCACGCCCTCCGGCGTCAGCAAGGGCCGGATGACCCCGGAGATGCTGCTGGTAACGGACATGGACGGCACAGTCATCGAGGGCGACCGCCACCCCTCCTCCGAGGGGAAGATGCACCTGGAGGTCTACCGGGGCAGGCCGGATGTGAACGCCGTGGTCCATGCCCATCCTCCGGTGTCTACGGCCTTTGCCGTCTGCCGCCGGGGGCTGGAGACGCCCTATCTCTCTGAGCTGGTGGCGGGGCTGGGGCAGGTACCCTGTACACCGTCCTTTGCCATGCTCTCCACCGAGGAGGTGCCCGAAAGTGTCCGTCCCTATCTGGCGGAGCATAACGCCCTGCTGCTGGCAAACCACGGCGCGCTGGCCTGGGGCGGCGATCTGTGGGAAGCCTTTGACCGCCTGGAGACGGTGGAGCATACGGCGAAAATTGTGCTGAACGCCCAGCTCCTGGGCGGTGGCATCCCATTGACGGAGGAGGAAGTATCCCGCCTCCTGGGACTGCGGGGAATGTACCGGACATTGCGGGAGGTACGCCATGGATGAAAAGCTGCGGAAAGTGACCCATGTGGAGAATATCCGCTATGACAAGGCGGCGGAGGAGTTGGTCATTCTGGACCAGACCCTGCTGCCCAATGAGGAAACATTTCTCCGCCTGACCACGGCGGAGGAGGTGTACGACGCCATCAAGACGTTGAAGGTCCGGGGCGCTCCGGCCATCGGCATCTGCGCCGCCTACTCCATGTATGTGCTGGCCCGGAGCATTCCGCAAGGGGAGGACTTTTACAGCGCACTGGAGAAATACGGCGCCTACCTGAACAGTTCCCGCCCCACGGCGGTGAACCTGAGCTGGGCCATCCGGGAGATGCTGAAAACGGCGAAGGAAAATCTGTCTCTGCCCCGGGCGGAATTGCTGGAGGTGCTGTACGAAAAGGCGGCGGCTATCCACGCCGACGACATCGCCAAGTGTACCGCCATCTCCGAATACGGCCTGACGGTGGTGAAGGACGGTGACGGCATTCTGACCCACTGTAACGCGGGGCCTCTTGCCACCTCCCAGTATGGCACGGCGCTGGGCCCCATCCTGCTGGGAACGGAGCGGGGCATGAAGTTCCGCGTGTTCTCCGACGAGACCCGGCCTCTGCTCCAGGGCGCCCGGCTCACCAGCTACGAGCTGCAGCGGGCCGGCGTGGATGTGACATTGATTTGCGACAACATGGCCTCCATCGTCATGAAAAACGGTTGGGTTCAGGCCTGCTTCGTAGGCTGCGACCGGGTGGCCGCCAACGGCGACACTGCCAACAAGATCGGCACCAGCGGCGTGGCGATCCTTGCCAAGCACTACGGCATCCCCTTCTACGTGCTGGGCCCCACCAGCACCATCGACATGGCCTGCCCCGACGGAGACCACATCCCCATCGAGGAGCGGGACCCGGACGAGATCAAAAATATGTGGTATGAAAAGCCCATGGCTCTGTCGGACGTGAAGTGCTACAACCCGGCCTTTGACGTGACGGACCACACCCTGATCTCCGGCATCATCACGGAGAAGGGCATCTGCCGGGCACCGTATACGGAGAGCCTGGCGGCGCTGTTTGACAACAAAGCGTAAAATCCGACATCGACTATACAAGGAGGAATCGAAAAATGGCGGTCAAAGAATCTCCCTCTGCCAGCATTGTGGCGGAAGAAAACGATATCGCGAAGGTGGTGCTGATGCCCGGCGACCCCCTGCGGGCCAAGTACGTGGCGGAGCATTATCTGGAGAACCCTGTCTGCTTCAACACCGTCCGCAATATGCTGGGCTACACCGGCACCTACAAGGGCAAGAAGATCTCTGTCATGGGCCACGGCATGGGCGTGCCCTCCGTAGGTATTTACAGCTATGAGCTGTATAACTTCTACGGCGTGGAGTCCATCATCCGCATCGGTTCCGCCGGCGGCATCGGCGACGATGTGAAGGTCCGGGACGTGGTCATCGCCATGGGCGCGTCCACCAACTCCCACTTCGCAGATCAGTATCAGTTCCCCGGCCAGCTCTGCGCTACCGCGGACTACGCTATGTTGCGGGACGCTGTGGCGGCGGCGGAAAAGCTGGACGTTCGGGCCGATGTGGGCCAGGTGTTCACCGCCGACCAGTTCTATAATGCCAATTCCACCGCGGCGGAGACCTACCGCAAGTTCGGTATTCTGGCGGTGGAGATGGAGGCGGCAGGTCTGTACTGGACCGCTCAGTACCTGGGCAAGAAAGCACTGGCCATCCTGACCATCTCCGACCACATCTTCACCGGCGAGGCCCTGTCCGCCGGGGAGCGGCAGGACTCCTTCCATGAAATGATGGAAATTGCTCTGGAGACTGCCTGGAAAGTGGCGGAATAAGAATTGAACATAAAAAATGAGAGGCGCTCGATGCGCCTCTCATTTTATTTGTATAAGGTATCAGCCCTTGCAGACGGGAACGATCCAGCCCTTGGTGTCGGGCAGCTTGCCCCACTGGATACCGGTCATGGTATCGTACAGCTTCTGGGTGACGGGGCCGATCTTGCCGCCGGAGATGTCCACCTTGTCGCCCTTCCAGTCCAGCTCCTTGACGGGGGAGACGACGGCGGCGGTGCCGGTGCCGAAGACCTCGTTCAGGCGGCCCTCGTGGCCGGCCTTCATGATGTCAGCGATGGCCAGCTTGCCCTCGATGACCTCATAGCCCCAATCCTTCAGCAGCTCGATGCAGCTGCGGCGGGTAACGCCGGGCAGCACGGTGCCGACACAGGCGGCGGTGTAGATCTTGTTGTCGATCATGAAGAAGATGTTCATGGCGCCGACTTCCTCGACGTACTTCTTCTCCACGCCGTCCAGCCACAGCACCTGGGCGAAGCCCTTCTGCTCGGCCAGCTCGCCGGCCTTGATGGAGGCAGCGTAGTTGCCGCCGCACTTGGTGAATCCGGTCAGACCGGGAGCAGCACGGATGTACTCGTCTTCCACGTAGATGCGGACGGGGTCGATGCCGCTGGCGTAGTAGGCGCCGGAGGGAGAGCAGATGATGCAGAAGGTGTAGTTCTTGCTGGCGTGGACGCCCATGCCCACGTCGGTGGCGATGATGAAGGGACGGATGTACAGGGAAGCGCCCTCAGAGTGGGGGACCCAATCCTTGTCGATCTCCACCAGGGCCTTGACGGCCTGGACATAATCATCCACGGGGACCTGGGGGATGCACATACGGTCGCAGGAGTCCTGCATCCGCTGGCCGTTGCACTCGGGACGGAACAGCTGGATGTTGTTGTCCGCGGTGCGGTAGGCCTTCATGCCCTCGAACAGCTCCTGAGCATAGTGGAACACCACGCAGGCGGGGTCCAGCATAAATGGGGCATAGGGCACGATGCGGGCGTCGTACCAGCCCTTGTCGGGCGCATAGTCCATCAGGAACATATGGTCGGAGAAAATTTTACCGAAGCCCAGCTTGCTCTCATCGGGCTTGGTCTTGGGGGTGGTTGTTTTGGTGATCTTGATATCCAGCATAACAAACTCTCCTTCTATGAAAAATTGAAGTTTTGGGGGCAAAAAACGACAAAAGACTTCCGCACGATTCCGCGTAAAGCGAAATGGCGAAAGTCAAACTTCCATATCGTCCCGTATTCGGCGGCTGACATATTCGCCGTATCCACTTTCATTTATACGCTGACGGCGGAACAAAGTCAATCGGTAAAATGCACAGAATGACCGGAATACGGGGAGAGAGCCCCGGAGGGCCGGCTGAATGCCGGCTCTCCGGGGGAGGTTCAGAGTTCGGAAAAGCTCACTGCACGCAGGCCATGCCGCGGCGGAAAGCCTCGATGTTCAAAGGGATGAACTTGGCCTTGGGGCCGGCAAACATCTCCTCGATCATCTTCTCGATGGTCTCGGGCTTCAGGATCTTGGTGGCCGCCACATAGGCGCCCAGCATGACCATGTTGCTGACCTTGGCGTTGCCAACTTCCTCAGCGATCTGGGAGCAGGGGACGTAATAGGCCGTCAGGTCGGGGCGGGATACCTTGTCGGTGACCACGTCGCTGTTGACGAACACGGTGCCGCCGGGGAGAACGCCTGCCTCAAACTTCGTAAGAGAGGGCTCGTTCAGGGCGATGAGCTCCGTGCAGCGGGCAAACACGGGGGAACCGACGGGCTTGTCGGACAGGACCACGGAGCAGTTTGCGGTGCCGCCCCGCATCTCAGGGCCGTAGGAGGGCGCCCAGGTGACGTTCAGGCCCTCGTCCATGCCGGCCTCCGCCAGGTTCTTGCCGATGGCCAGGCCGCCCTGGCCGCCAAAACCGGAAATGATGATTTCTTTTTTCATCTTATTTCACCTCCGCGTCGATAGCCTTGTCCTTGATGACTCCCAGAGGATAGTATGCGGCCATGTTCTCCTTCAGCCACTGGTTGGCCTTCAGCGGCGTCATGCCCCAGTTGGTGGGGCAGGTGGACAGCACCTCAATGAAGGTGAAGCCCTCCCGGTTCATCTGCTTTTCAAAGGCCTTCTTGATAGCCTTCTTGGCCTTGTTGATGTTGGCGATGTCGGTGACGCAGACACGCTCGGCATAGACGCAGCCGTCCAGGGTGGACAGCATCTCCGCCACGCGGATGGGCATACCGGCCTGCTCCACGGTACGGCCGGACTGGCAGGTGGTGGCCCGCTGGCCGATCAGGGTGGTGGGGGCCATCTGGCCGCCGGTCATGCCGTAAATGGCGTTGTTGACGAAAATGGTGGTGAACTTCTCACCGCGCATGGCGGCGTGGACGATCTCAGCGGCGCCGATGGAGGCCAGGTCGCCGTCGCCCTGATAGGTGAAGACGCACTGGTCGGGATGGGTGCGCTTGATGCCGGTGGCCACGGCGGGAGCGCGGCCATGGGCGGCCTCCTGCATATCGCAGGAGAAGTAGTTGTACGCGAACACGGAGCAGCCCACGGGGCAGACGCCGATAGCGTCATCCAGCAGACCCAGCTCTACCAGGGACTCCGCCACCAGCTTGTGGATGATGCCGTGGTGGCAGCCGGGGCAGTAATGCAGCTCGTGGTCGGTCAGACCAGCGGATTTCTGATATACGATCGCCATATCACTTGACCTCCTTCAAGGCCTTCTTGGCCGATTCGATCATTTCCTCGACAGTAGGCATCACGCCGCCGGCATGGCCCAGATAGGAAATGGGCTTCTGGCCTTCCACGGCCAGGCGGACATCGTCGATCATCTGGCCGGAGGAGCTCATCTCCACGTCCAGGAACGCCTTGACGTGTTCCTTGGCGGCCAGCTCATGCAGCGCCTTCTCGGGGAAGGGCCACAGGGTGATGGGGCGGAACAATCCGGCCTTGATGCCCTCGGCCCTCAGGGCCTCCAGGGCGGTCAGGGCGATACGGGCGGGGGTGCCGTAAGCGGTGATGACCAGCTCGGCGTCCTCGCACTCCACTTCCTCCCAGCGGATCTCGTTCTTGACGATCTCCGCGTACTTCTCATCCAGGTGGCGGTTGTGCTCGTCGCACACCTCGGGATCCATGTACAGGGAGTTGATGACGTTATGGTGGTCCCGGCCCTTGCGGCCGCTGGCGGCCCAATCCTTGGGAGGCAGCTTCCGCTTGGGGATCTCCCGCCACTCGATGGGCTCCATCATCTGGCCGATCAGGCCGTCGCACACCACCATGACGGGGTTGCGGTACTGGTCGGCGATATCAAAGGCCTCCTGCACGAAGTCCACGGTCTCCTGCACGTTGGAGGGAGACAGGACCACGGTGCGGTAGTCGCCGTTGCCGCCGCCGCGGGTGGCCTGGAAGTAGTCGCCCTGGCCCGGCTGGATGGTGCCCAGGCCCGGACCGCCGCGCATGCAGTTGATGATGACGGCGGGCAGCTCCGCGCCGGCGATGTATGTAATGCCCTCCTGCTTCAGGCTGATGCCGGGAGAAGAGGAAGAGGTCATGGCCCGCATACCGGCGCCGGCGGCGCCGTACACCATGTTGATGGCGGCCACCTCAGACTCGGCCTGAACGAACACGCCGCCGTGCTCCGGCAGATGGACGGACATATACTCAGGGACCTCGCTCTGCGGGGTGATGGGATAACCGAAGAAGCAGTCGCAGCCGGCGCGGATAGCGGCCTCGGCGATGGCTTCATTACCTTTCCAAAGTTCCTTTGCCACGAATAACGACCTCCTTCTCAGAATTTTTCAACGGTGATGATGGAATCGGGGCAGATCTTCGCGCAGCTGGCGCATCCGATGCACTGTTCCATGTCCGACACGGCGGCGGGATGGTAGCCCTTGCGGTTGATGGTCTCCTTGTCGATGATGACAATGTGCTTGGGACACACGGTGGTGCACAGCTCGCACCCTTTGCAGCGGTCGGAATTGAATGTGACTTTCGCAGACATAGTAATGTGGTCCTCCTTCCCCTTCTGCCGTGGTCATTCCCACGGCTTTTTCATTTTAATAGTGATCGGAAACACGGTTTCCGGCAGATCGGACAAAGCTGAAACGAATTTTTCCTCGGCGACATGGCAGAGCACGGGGATGTTTGTCTCTTTGGACACCTCCGCCGCCAGGGCCGCGCCCTTGCGGATCTCCTCCTCGGTGGTCTCGCCGCACAGGTGGGTGTTGTTGACGATGCCGGTGCAGGTAAGACCCGTGGTGGCCTCAATGCCCTGGAGATAGCGGACGGCGGCTTCCGCGGTGCGGACCTCCGGCCGGTTGGCGTTGAGCACGTAGATGAGCTGGTAGTCCTCCTGGACGATCTTGGGCTGGAACCGGGCCAGCACCCGGGCGCCCACGGGGTCGCCGCCGATGTCCAGCACGCCCCGGAGACTGCGGTTCTCCAGAATGGCCAGCAGCTCCGCCGGCAGGGAGGGGACGTCGGCGTCAGAACAGGCCTGAGAGGAGGAGATGAGCCGGACTCCGGCCTCTTCCAGCAGGCTCCGCCGCTCTCTGGACCGGAAGTAGGGATTCACGATGTCCAGGTCGGCCAGCATCACGGAGGCACCCTCCGCCGCCAGGGCCAGCGCCAGGTTCACGGAGAACTCGGTCTTGCCGGTGCCGTAGTGGCCGGTGACGATGGAAATGCGGTGGGTACAGATGGCTGAGGCAGACAAATGAACACCTCCAAAAAGAAGTTGTATTATTTTACAATACGTTGTATGATGTCATTGTATACCTGCGATAGTATGATGTCAAGAGGCTCTTGTTTTTTTCCAAAAAACGAATTATATTATTAAAAGAAGAAGCGTACAGCAACGGAGGCACAGATTATGGCGGAAATCAGAAAGACAAAGCTGTCGGAGCAGACCTCTGACCGGCTGTATGAAATGATCGTGGACGAGCGGCGCTACGTACCGGGCAGCAAGCTGCCCAATGAGAACGAGCTGAGCGAGGCGCTGAAGGTCAGCCGCACCACCCTGCGGGAGGCGATTTCCTTCCTGGTGGCCCAGGGCGTTTTGGAGATCCGCCGGGGCAAGGGCACTTTTGTCAGCGAGGACTTGCCCGCCGCAGGCTTGGATCTGACCAGCCTGGCGGGGCTGCGGTCCCGGGTGCGGGCGAAGGACCTGTTCGAGATGCGGCTGATCTTTGAACCGGCCACCGTGGCCCTGGCCTGCCTGCGGGCTACGGACGATGAGCTGGTTCAGATCGAGAAAAAGGCCCGGCGGATGGAGCGCATTGCCGCGGAGGGAGGCGACTGGCCTCTTGCCGACCAGGAGTTCCACTGGGCCATCATCAAGGCGTCCCACAATGAATATATGCGGCGGCTGTATCCCATCATCAACAGCGCCGTCAATGAGATCCTGCAGATCTCCCAGAACCGGCAGCATATGCAGGATATCGCAGTCAGCGATAACCGCCTGATTTTGGATTTCCTGCTGAAGCGGGACGAGGCGGGCGCCCGCCATGCCATGAGTATCCACATGAAACACCTGATCAATACGCTGCAGGACTGAAGATGTCCCGGGGGGGGCGGCGCGCCGCGCCGTCCTCTTCTTGTGGGCGCCCTATCAAGAAAAGATGCTGTCCGCAAAGAAAATAGTACAGAATGTTAAGGACAAGTCTTGCGGCGACAGGATGGATATTTCAGAGCATAAGGGCAAAATAAACAAAAAACGCAGAGAGAAAATGTGAGAAACAAACATAAAAAATAGAAAAAATTAGAAATGTAGTCTGTAAAATCCACAATTTTTAAGTGGTTATTCACAAATTGTACACAAACTTTAACGAACCCCCTTAACAAAAACAATGAGAGCGTGTATAATATCGACTGAACAGTGAGGATATGCGCATTTTGGAAGGAGAGGAGAATGCTGCCCATGGAGATGACCCAGCAGGAACGATTGGATAAGCTGTTAAATGCCTACTCATACCACTACGATATTGCCCGGGATGTAACAGTGGAAGGCGGCAGCTTTCCCGCGACAGCGTTTTTCTTCCTCCGTGATGAGAACTATCTCATTAGCAAGAAGCACGTGCTCAGTGCCGTTGAGAACCATGAGTACGTCTATTTTTATTTGACGGAGCATCTGGATGCCGCAACACTGCGGAAGCAGATCGAAGTGTCCAGAGAAGCGGGCATGAGCAACATCAAGCCCAACAGAGAGCATATGTCCTCTTTTGTGACCCTGGTGATCCTGGCGGACACCATTGACCCGGAGGCGAAGGCGTTGATCAAAAAGACCCGCTTCCGCAAAAACTTTCGGCTGGCACTCCATGGCTGGATGGAGTATCACATAGCAGCAATGGAAATCTCAACAAACAGCTTCCTTTCCAATCCAGCCGGTAAGGAAGCACGCAAACTCCTGGAGGGGAACTTCCCCGCCGGGAAAGAATAAGAAGGGAGAGTATATCAATGAACGGCGTATTAGTTCTGATCATTGGCGTTGCTCTGCTGGCATGCGGTTATATTTTCTATGGCCGCTGGCTGTGCAAGCAGTGGGGCGTCGGTGAAAACAAAGAGGAAACCCCCGCGCATACCATGCAGGATGGTATCGACTATGTCCCCGCTCCGGCCCCCGTCCTGATGGGCCATCACTTCTCATCCATCGCCGGCGCCGGCCCCATCACCGGCCCCATCTCCGCTCTGAAGCTGGGCTTCGGCTGGCTGCCCTGCCTGGCGTGGATCGTCATCGGCGGTATCTTCTTCGGCGGCGTCCATGACTTTGGCGCCCTGTTCGCTTCCGTCCGTCACGGCGGCCGTTCCATCGGTGAGATCATCTCCGAGAACATGAGCAAGCGGGCCAAGATGCTGTTCCTGACCTTCGCTTACCTGACCCTGATCCTGGTCGTGGCTGCTTTCGCCTCCATCGTGGCTGGTACCTTTGGTGCCACCTTCACCGAGGCTGGCGCTGTGGATCTGGTGGCTTCCGAGAGCAATGCCCGCGTGGCCATGGTCTCTCTGCTGTTCATCGTGATCGCCATCATCTTCGGCTTCTGCGTCTATCGCCGTAATGCCCCCATGGGCGTTGCTTCCGTGATCGGCGTTCTGGCTATCGTGGCCATCATTGCCATCGGCATGGTCTTCCATCCCATCTATCTGACCACCAAGACCTGGATGTGGATCTGCGGCCTGTACATCGCCATCGCTTCTGTCACGCCTGTGTGGATCCTGCTGCAGCCCCGTGACTACCTGAGCTCCTTCCTGCTGTACGCCATGCTGGCTCTGGCTGTTATCGCTGTGTTTGTCGGCCATCCCTCTATGGCAAACCTGCCCATGGTCCAGGCTGAGACCTGCACCACCCCCGTGTTCCCCGTCCTGTTCACCACCATCGCCTGCGGTGCTATTTCCGGCTTCCATTCTCTGGTGTCCTCTGGTACCACTTCCAAGCAGCTGAATAAGGAAACCGACGCGAAGCCCATCGCTTACGGCGGCATGCTGCTGGAGTGCGTCCTGGCTGTTCTGGTCCTCTGCGCTGTGGCCGGCTTTGCCAATGCCAACGGCGGCGACATCGGTGTCGGCCCCACCGTCCTGTTCGGCGGCGGTATCGCTGGCATGATCGATCCCAGCCACGGTGCTGTGTACAGCGTTCTGTACACCCTGCTGGTCCTGACCTATTCCTCCTTCTGCCTGACCTCTCTGGATACCGCCACCCGTCTGGCTCGTTTCATGTTCCAGGAGTTCTGGCTGGATGGTTCCAAGGGTGAGACTCCCGAGAACGTCACCGGCTTCAAGAAGGTTATGTCCAACATGTATGTTGCCACCGGCATCACCGTCGTCCTGGGCGTGTTGCTGGGCCTGAACGGCTATGGCAAGATCTGGGCTCTGTTTGGCTCTGCCAACCAGCTGCTGGCTGCTCTGGGCCTGCTGGCTGTGGCTACCTGGCTGGGCAACATCGGCAAGAACAACAAGATGTTCCTGATCCCCATGGTCTTCATGCTGCTGGTTACCATCTGCTCTCTGATCATCAACACCAAGACCCAGATCGGTCTGATCACCGCCGGTGGCGCTGACTGGGGTCCCTATGTCCAGGCTATCCTGGGCGTCCTGCTGGTGGTTCTGGCCGTGGTTCTGGCCATCGAAGGCTTCACTACCATCAGCAAGCAGAAGAAGGCTGCTGCGAAGTAAGCATCCTGCTTCCAAGAAAACCAACGGAGTTTTGCCAGTCTCCGCTGAATGAAAGGACTGCCGCGAAAGCGGCAGTCTTTTTTTGCGCAAAACATCCGCCGCAGTCCGAAGACTGCGGCGGATGGCTGTTGCTTATTAGTGTTCACAGAGCAGGTGCAGGGCCTCCACATAGCCCGGCAGGCCGTGGCCCTTGATAGTAGCGATGCAGGCGGCGCGTATATAGGAGGTGTGCCGGAATTCCTCCCGGCCATCTGGGTCAGACACATGGACCTCCACCGTGGGGATGCCCACGGCTTTCACCGCGTCCAGCAGCGCCACGCTGGTGTGGGTGTAGGCGGCAGGATTGATGATGATACCGTCCACCTTGTCGAAGTAGGCCTGCTGGATGGCGTCCACCAATGCTCCCTCGTGGTTGGACTGGAAGAAGCTGATGTCCACGCCCAGCTTGTCGGCCTCTGTCTGAAGCATGTCGCACAGGTCCTGATAAGTGGCCTTGCCGTAGATCTCCGGCTGACGGATGCCCAACATGTTCATATTGGGGCCGTTAAGCACCAGAATGTTCACAAAAATCCCTCCAGATGGCGGCAGCGGTTTCCTCCACCGTGCCGCTGTTTTCAATGGCCGCATCCCGGAAGCGGGCATAGAACGGCGCACGCGTTTCCCATAAGGCGTGCAGGTCCGTGGACTGGGAGACAGGGCGGCCGTCGGTGGGCAGGATGTCCAGATCCCGGATCAGGTGATAGATGCGGCCGTTCTGGTGAAGCGGCGCGTAATTGCGCTGGTCCATAATGACGCCGCCGCCGGTGAGGATGATCTTGCCGGAGAGCTTTCCCGCCTCCTCCGTCTCCTCACGCTCCAGTGCCCGGAAGGCGGCTTCGCCGTCCCGGGCAAAGATCTCCGGAATAGAGCAGCCCGCCCGGGCCACAATGCGCTGGTCCACATCCACTGCCTCCCGGCCTGTCAGCTTTGCCAGGGCCTGACCCACGGTGGTCTTGCCGCAGCCGGGCATGCCGATCAGGACGATGTTGGTGCATTCCTGCCGCAGCAGCGCCAGGATGCGTTCATTTTCGCTGTCGGGGATGGACTTGTCAAAGAAGTGCTCCTCCGCCGCCTTGGCCTGGGCCACCAGCATGGGCAGACCGTCGGAGCAGGGGATACCCAGTTCCTCCGCCTGCAGCAGCAGGGCCGTGCGACGGGGATTGTACACCACGTCCAGCACGCCGGAGCACCGGTGGAAGGCCGTCAGGTCCACTGCTGCCGCGCCGTTGTTGGGATACATCCCCACCGGGGTCGTGTTTACCACGATATCCGCGTCGGCGTGGCGGCTGAGGTTGCCGTAGTTGTTCTCGCCGGAGCGGGAGATGACCACCACCTCCCGGGCACCCAGCTTTTTGACGCAGGCCACGGCGGTCAGCGAGGCCCCGCCGCTGCCTAATACCACCGCTTTCTTTCCAGCGAAGGAGATGCCCGCCCGCTCCGCCATCCAGCAGAAGCCGGCGGCGTCGGTATTAAAGGCGTACAGCTTGCCGTCAGCCCGGCGGGTCAGGGTGTTGACGCTGCCGATAGCCTCGGCCATGGGGTCGATGACGTCGCACAAGGGCATCACATCCCGCTTATAGGGGATGGTGACATTCAGTCCACCGATGTTGGGCTGGGCGAGGAAACCCGCCAGCTCCTCTGGCTCCAGCTCGATGAGACGATAGCCCTGGCAGCCTAGCGCGGTGTGGATGGGCACGGACCAGCTGTGGCCCAGCCTCCGGCCCAAAAGGCCGTAAATCTTCTCCACCATCGGTCAAACTTCGGCGTAGCTGCCCAGGAAGTTGAAGCTGGCGCAGCTCCGCTCCATCTCCTGCAGCATGGGCAGGACGCCGGGGGCCTGCACGTCGGCCTCCAGCTCCAGGAAGAACATGAACTCGAAGTTCCGGCCGCTGACGGGGCAGGATTCCAGCTTCGTCATGTTGATGTTCAGCGCCGCCAGCTTGGACAGGATCTCATACAGGGCACCGGGCTTGTTGTCGCAGGCGATGATGAGGCTGATGCGGTTGGCACCGGCGTAGATGACGGGCTCCTTGGTGATGCAGAAGAAGCGGGTGTAGTTGTTGTCGCTGTTCTGGATGTCGTCGCTGACGCACTCCAGGCCGTACAGCGCCGCACAGGGGTGGGAGGAGATGGCGGCGGCGTGGCGACTGCCGCTCTCAGCCACCATCTTGGCGGCTACGGCGGTGTTGGCGCAGGGCACCACCCGGACGCCATTGAGCCCGTTCAGGAACTTGGAGCACTGGCCGATGGCCTGCTCGTGGGAGTAAATTTCTGTAATGTCCTCCAGCTTCACACCGGGCAGGGCCAGCAGCTCATGGCGGATGCACAGCCGGGTGGAGCGGACCACGGACAGCTTGTGAGACTGCAGCAGCTCGTAAACAGCACGGACGGAGCCGTTGGAGCTGTTCTCAATGGGCAGCACACCAAATTTGCACAGGCCGGACTCCACAGCGGATACCACTGCGTCAAAGGTCTTGACGTACACGATGTTGCCCCGGGGCAGGATGCGGTCGCAGGCCACCTGGGAGTTGGCACCCTCCACGCCCTGGCAGGCCACCAGGCCTGTCTGGGGGAACACGGGGCCGCCGGCGGCCAGGGAGGCCTCCACCCGGGCGGCAACCTTGGTGGGCGCGTCAATCAGCTCCGCCTGCCGGGACCGGGCCAGCTCGAACAGCGTGGAGAACAGGTGGTAGGCGTACTGCTCCTTCTCCCCGGCCTTTTCCGTGACCTTGGCCAGAATTTCCCGCTCCCGCTGCTTGTTCAGGATGGGCAGGTGGTGCTCGTTCTTGTAGGCGGCCACCTCCTCGCTCAGGGCCATGCGCTGGAGAAAGAGGTCCAAAAGCTGGTCGTCCACTGCGTCGATTTTGACGCGAATATCAGAAAGTTCCATGGTTTCCCTCCAAAAGTAAGTCTAGTAATACCGTCGCGGTAACGGCCTCCACCACCGGGACGGCCCGGTGGGCGATGCAGGGGTCGTGACGGCCCCGGATGACCAGCTCAGCTGGTTCTTGTGCTGACAGACTGACGGTCCGCTGAGCCTGAGAGATGGAAGGCGTGGGCTTCATCGCCACCCGCAGCGTGACAGGCATGCCGGTGGTGATGCCGCCCAGGATACCGCCCGCCCGGTTGGTCTCCGTGACGATTTTGCCGTTTTCCACTGTAAAGGGGTCGTTGTTTTCAGAGCCGTGGAGCCGGGCGGAGCCAAAGCCCAGACCAAACTCCACGCCCTTGACGGCGGGGATGCCGAACAGAGCAGCAGCGAGGCGGTTTTCGATGCCGTCAAACATGGGGTCGCCCAGTCCGGCAGGCAGGCCGACGGCGGCACATTCGATGACGCCGCCCACAGAGTCCAGATGCTCCCGGGCCTCCAGAATCAGGGCCTGCATCCGCTCTCCGGCCTGGTCGTCCAGCACCGGGAAGGCCTTGGCGGCCACCTCGTCAAAGAGGGCGGCGGAGGGACGCAGGGGAAAAGGAGAATCGGTTTCCGTGCCCACGGAAGCAAGGTGGGCGCCCACGTAAATACCACGCCGGGCCAGAATCTGCTTGGCAATGCCGCCGGCGATGCACAGGGGCGCCGTCAGGCGGCCGGAGAAGTGTCCGCCGCCCCGCATGTCCGCCTGCCCGCCCCACTTCATCCAGGCGGTATAGTCCGCATGGGAGGGCCGGGGCTTGTCGGCAAGCTCGCTGTAATCCGAGGAGTGCTGGTCGCTGTTCTCAATGATGGCGCACAGCGGCGCGCCGCAGGTGACGTTGTTTTCAAGGCCGGAGAGAAAGATGGGCGTGTCCGCTTCCTTTCTCATGGTGGACAGGCGGCTCTTTCCCGGCTTCCGCCGGTCGAGAAACGCGTTCAGCTTCTCCATGTCGATGGCTTCCCCGGCGGGGAGCCCGTCGATATTTACGCCGATGGCCCTGCCGTGAGACTGGCCGAAGACCGATACCCGCAGCAGCTTTCCAAATTCAGAGGACATCAAAAACACCTCCCAGTTGCTTGTAGTCCTCCCAGAAGGAGGGATAGGATTTTTTGACTGCCTCCGCACCAAGGATGGTGACCGGGGCGGCGGAGTGGGTGGCGGCGATGGCTGCCGCCATGACGATGCGGTGGTCGTTGGCGCCGTCCACCGTGCCGCCGGTAAAGGACGTGATACCTTGGACCGTCAGGCTGTCGGGGCCGTCTTCCGCCTTGCCGCCCAAAGCGTTCAGCAAGGCGGCGGTGGTGGCGAGGCGGTCGCTCTCCTTGATGCGGAGCCGGGCGGCGTTGACAAATCGGGTGGTGCCGTTCCGCATCGCCGCCATTACCGCCAGGGGCGGCAGCAGGTCCGGGCAGCCGGACACATCGATGTCCACATCGCCGGACTTCGCCAGCTTCCAGTAGAGGGAGGCCACCACCCGGTCACCCTGAGCAGAGCCGGGGTTCAGGCCCTGAATGGAGACACGGTTCTCCAGGAAGTTGGCGGCGTACCAGAAGCCCGCCTGGGACCAGTCGGATTCCACGGCGATGTCCCGGGCGGTGTAGGTCTGCTTCCCGGGGATATGGAAGACCGCATAGTTCTGGTTTTCCACGGCGATGCCGAACTTTTCCAGCATATCCAGCGTCATGTCCACATATCCGCTGGATTCCAGCGGCGTGGTGATTTTAATAGTGGAATCTGCCGACAGCAGGGGCAAGGCGTACAACAGTCCCGTGACGAACTGGCTGGACACATTGCCGGGCAGGCGGTACACGCCGGGAGTCAGCGTCCCCCGGACGGTGAGCACGCCATCCGTTTGCTCGTAAAAAATGCCCTTTTCATCGAAAATATCAAAGTAGGGCTGCTGGGGGCGTTCCATCAGGCGGCCATGTCCGGTGAATACACCGCCGCCTGCCACCGCCAGCGCGATAGGGATGAGAAAGCGGAGGGTGGAGCCGGATTCGCCGCAGTCCAGGAAAGGCAGCTCCCCGTCGGGGCGGGGGGCTTTCAGGGCTTCCACACAGCGTTTCGTGGCCTGAATGTCCTGAGAGTCGCTGAGATTTGACAGTGTGCCTGCGCCGCCAGCCAGCGCCATCGCCAGCACCGCCCGGTGGGCCATGGACTTGCTGGCGGGAGGCGTCACAGCGCCGTGCAGCTTTTGGGGTGTGATGCGGATATCCATGTCAGCCCTCCAGTCCTGCCCGGATAATGGGCAGCAGGTCCGCTACCGGGACCTTTTTCAGTTCACAGACGCCGATTTTCTTCGGGATGACCAGGGTGATATCCCCGCCTGAGCGCTTTTTGTCCGCCAAAGCTGCCTCGGCAAGTGTTTCGGCGGAATATTCTGACCCGGTGGGCAGGCCGTTTTTGGCAAGGCAGGCGGCAATGCGGGCGGCGATGGGGTCCTCGGTCCAGCCCAGGGCTTCAGCGCTTCGGGCAATGATGGCAAGGCCTGCCGCTACTGCATGGCCGTGAGGGATGGCGTAACCGCTGCACTTCTCAATGGCGTGGCCTACGGTGTGGCCCAGGTTCAGCAGCTTCCGCTCGCCCTGCTCCTTTTCGTCCCGTTCCACCACACCGGCCTTGTACCGAATGCACCGGGCAATGACCTCTTCCGGCGCGGCGGTGAGGGTGCCGTCCTCAAACAGGGCGAACAGGCTTTCGTCGTCCAGCACGCCGGTCTTGATGGCCTCGGCAGCGCCATCCGCAAAGACCTCCGCGGGCAGGGAGCGGAGGCAGTCCGTGTCGCACAGGACCGCCGTTGGCTGGAGAAAAGCGCCTGCCAGGTTCTTGCCTGCCGCCAGGTCGATGGCGGTCTTGCCGCCCACGGAGGAATCCACGGCGGAAAGCAGGGTGGTGGGGAGCTGGACACAGCGGATACCCCGGAGGTAGCAGGCGGCGGCAAACCCCGCCATATCCCCGGTGACGCCGCCGCCAAGAGCGGCCACGCAGTCGGTGCGGGTCAGGCGCTGCTCCGCCAGAAACTCCAGAATGGCGGCTAGGGTGGTAAAGTTTTTGCTGCCCTCCCCGGCGGGGAAGGTATACGAACAGACGGTGAACCCGGCACCCTCCAGGCTGCCGGTCACCGTCTTGAGATATAAGGGGGCCACGGTGCTGTCGGTAATAACGGCAACGCGGCAGGGAGCCAGCACCTCCCGGAGGCGCTGACCGCAGGTATGCAGCAGTCCGCCGCCGATGGAAACCTCATAGGCGGGGGCGGTATGGACTTGGATGGTCTGAATGGAGGACATAGGGTCCCTCCTTATTATAATATGGAAGCGAATAAAGCGTTAGTTCCCGCCTGCGCTGGCCTTCTTTTCCCGGCCGTCCTTCAGAAGAGCGTGGAGCGTTTCCGCATCCCGGTTTTGCAGGGCCTCCTGGTATTCCGTCAGATGGCGGATCAGCTCACCGACCTCCTTGGTCAGGTAGTCGGCGTCGTCCAGGAACAGCTCCGTCCACATGTCCTCGTCCAGCCGGGCCACACGGGTCATATCCCGGAAGCTGCCGGCGGAGAAGCCCCGGCGGCGCTGGGCCTCGGGGGACTTGATGTAGGCGCTGGAGACGATGTGGGCCAGCTGGGAGGTGTAGGCGATGATGCGGTCATGCTCGTCCGGCGTGGAGAAGGTCAGAGAGGCGAAGCCGATATCCAGGAAGAAGGCTTTCAGCATCTCCAGCAGCTGCATGTCCGTCCGCTTGTCCGGCGTCAGGATCATGGAAGCACCTACGTACAGATCCTCTGTGGCGGAGGTAAAGCCTCCCCGCTCCTTGCCTGCCATGGGGTGGCCGCCGATGTAGGCGAAACCGTACTGCTCGGCGATGGGGGCGATGCCCTCCACAACGACACGCTTCACGCCGCACAGGTCCACCAGAACGGCGGACTTGCTGATGACGTCCGCGTTTCGCCGCACCCACTCCACGGCGGCGCCGGGGCGAATGGCGACCAGAATAAGGTCGCACTGAGGCAGGTTCTCACGGGTCAGAGGAGCGTCGATGGCGCCGCACATCCGGGCCATCATCAAGGTCTCATCACTGCGGGCAATGCCGTACACCGTGTGGCCGGTGCGGGCCTTGATGCTTTTTGCCATGGAGCCGCCGATGAGCCCCAGACCGACGATACCAACATTCATGATCTCAGTCCTCCAAAGATTTCACCATTTCGTGGAGCTTCAGCAGCTTCTTCGCCAGGGGGTCGAATACCTCGGGCTTCAGAGACTGGGGGCCGTCGCACAGGGCGCGGGCGGGGTCATTGTGGACCTCGATCTGGAGGCCATCGGCTCCGGTCGCCACAGCGCCCATGGCCAGGGGCTCCACCAGCCAGCTCTTGCCGGTGGCATGGCTGGGATCGATGATGATGGGCAGGTGGGTCAGCTTTTTCAGAACGGGGATAGCGGCCAGATCCAGGGTGTTGCGGGTGTAGCTCTCGAAGGTGCGGATGCCCCGCTCGCAGAGGATGACGTTCTCATTGCCGCCGGCCATGACGTACTCGGCGCTCATCAGCCATTCCTCATAGGTGGCGGACATGCCGCGCTTGATCATCACGGGCTTGTCCTGATGGCCCACGGCCTTTAAAAGGTCGAAGTTCTGCATGTTCCGGGCGCCGATCTGGATGACGTCCACATCCTTGAACAGGGGGAGCTGACTGAGGTCCATCAGCTCTGTGACGATGGGGAGGCCGGTCTCCTGCCGGGCGATCTTCAGGTACTCCAGGCCGATGGCGCCCAGGCCCTGGAAGGAGTAGGGAGAGGTGCGGGGCTTGAAGGCACCGCCGCGGAGCATGGTGGCGCCGCTGGCCTTCACGGCCTTGGCGATGGCCACCACCTGCTCCTCACTTTCCACGGAGCAGGGACCGGCCATGATGGTCAGATTGCCGCCGCCGATCTGGGTGTTGCCCACCTGGATGACGGTGTCCTCGGGGTGGAACTTGCGGTTGGCGTTCTTGTAGGGCTCCTGGACCCGCTTCACATCCTCCACGATGTCCAGGGCGGAGATCAGGTCAATATCCAGCTTGGAGGTGTCGCCCACCAGGCCCAGGATGGTGTGGGCCTCGCCGATGCTGGTGTGGATGGTGACGCCCTTTTCCTGGAGCCAGGTGATGAGGCTTTCCAGCTGGTCACGGTTGGGATTTTGTTTCAGAATGACGATCATAACAGGTTCCTCCTTGAAAAATGACAAGTTTCGGTGTGAAAAAAGGCCCGCAGCCGGTTGGCTGCGGGCCCCCATGTACGGACAGTTTTGAAAAAACCGACTTACATGCCCACGCGTTCAGCCAAACCGAAATAAGCCTTACCGGTAAAATAGGTAAAGCTAAAGTAGCGGTATTCAGCAGCGCGGGCGATGTTCGTCATAGGGAAGTACTCCTTTTTGCGTGCTCTTTAGATGTTTAAAGCATAACACTTTGGGAAGGAAAAGGAAATCGTAAATTCCTCCAAAAATAAGCGGAGAAAGGAGGCAAAATACTGTGCTGACTGACAAATCAGGTGACGGGGAGGCAACCGGCCATCAGCATCCGTGTGGCCATCAGGATGTAGCGGGTATCCCGCCCCGTGGTGGAGCAGCTCTCCATGTACTGCCGGTGCAGTTTCTCCAGCGCGGCGGTCAGTTCCTCAGAGGCTTTCAGCTGCCGGGGTGTCCGGTGGGCCATATAGCCGGAAAAATACTGCCGGAGATCCGTCTCGTAGCGGTGGTGGTCCAGCATGGTGTCGGGGAAGTTTTCGTTGTGGGGATAGGTAAAAGCGTCCGCCAGATAGTGGGTCAGCTTGCCCAGAGTGTAATACTGCCACATGGTCCAGGCCTTGTGCCGCTGCTGCAGCCGCTGGATATGGTCGTAGATGTACTCGCGGGAATTGGTGTAATTATGCCCGCCGAACTTCCTGGCCCGGAGGGACCCCTTCAGGTAGCTGAAAGGATTGCAGTCCGGCTGAAAGGAGCCGAACAGAAAGGCCAGTTCAAACCGTCTGGCATCAAAACCCTCACGGCTCCGCAGCAGGGCGGAAGCCAGCAGGGTGTGGCTGCGTTTTTGCATGGGTCACCTCCAAAGCACTTGAACGGGCTCAGTATAACATGGCGCTTTCTACCTTTCAAGAGAGAATCCATCTGTTTTCGATAAATATAACATTTTTTTCGGAACGTGCCGGGATGCGGTTGCATTTTTTTGCATAAAGGAGTATGATGACATCATACAATGATGTTCAAAATCATACAACGGGAGGATGCTATGGATGTGTTGACACCGGTCCGAAAGGGACGTATGGCGGGACAGGGAAGCTGGGAGGAGCAGTATCATGCTCTGCGCATGACGCCGTCTGACGCGGCGGCGCTGATTCGGGATGGGGATACCATCGTGATGACCTCCTCCGCCAACTGGCCCTACGCCGTAGACAGCGCCCTGGCGCAGCGCCTGCGGGCCATCGGCGGCCATATCGAGCTGGACGCGCTCTTTGCTCCGCTGGACACGGCGCTGCTGGCGGCGGAGAATGTGGACCTGGTATCCTACAACGCCAATTTTTTTGCCGGGGAGAGGAAACTGCTGCCCCACGGCAATATTCAGTTTGTCCCCACCCACCTGAGCGCCACCGGCGCGTGGATGGCCTCCCGGAATCCCCGAGTGGCGGTCATCGCCTGCTCGGCGCCGGATGAAAACGGCTGGATGAGCCGTTCCCTCTGGGGCGCCCAAGTCCACCGCCGGGTGCTGGAGCAGGCGGAGACGGTCATCGTGGAGGTCAACGACCAGCTCCCGTCCTTCGCCAGCGACGGCGAGGCCCATATGATGCTCCATGTCTCCGAGGTGGACGGCATCGTGGAGAACAGCCATCCCCCGGCGGAGAATCCTCCGGCCCCGGCGGACGAGACGGACCGCCGCATCGCCGGGTACATCGCGGACCTGGTTCCCGACGGTGCCTGCGTCCAGTTTGGCCTGGGCGGCCTTGCCAACGCCGTGGGCGAGTGTCTGGCCGACGCGGGGAAGAAGGACCTGGGCATTCAGTCCGAGGTGCTGAGCAACTGCGTGGTGACGCTGATGGAAAAGGGCGTCATCAACAACAGCCGGAAGCAGACCTGCCCCGGCCGCTCCGTGGGAGCCTATTTCGTGGGTGACAAGGCCCTGTGGGACTTCGCCCGGGACAATCCGGCGTTCAGCTTCAAGGAGATCGACTGGGTGAACGACCCCCGGAACATCGCCCGGAACGACCGGGTGGTGTCCGTCAACAACGCCATGGAGATCGACCTCACCGGACAGGTGAACGCGGAGAGCGTGGGCCCCCGGCAGTATTCCGGCACCGGAGGCCAGCTGGAATGGGTGCTGGGCGCCCAGTGGTCCAAAGAGGGCAAGAGTATCATCGCCCTTCGCTCCAGCTACCGGGACAGCCGGGGCGAGCTCCACTCCAAAATCGTTCCTCAGCTGGCTCCCGGCAGCATCGTCACCACGCCCCGCACCTGCGTCCAGTATGTGGTGACGGAGTACGGCGTGGCGGACCTGCGCTACAAGAGCACCCTGGAGAGGGCTAGGGCCCTCATCGCCATTGCCCACCCGGACTTCCGGGAAGAGCTGTCCCATTACATACCGCTGTAAAAATATTGCTGAGAAACCGCTCCGTCAGGAGCGGTTTCTTGTTGCGTTCCGCTGAAAGTGGACAGATGGAGGACGTTTTGTTTGACTTCGAGGGTCGGTTTCTTTAGAATGAAAACGATTTTCTGATAAAGGTGGCGTTTTCATTGAAGCTTCTTCTGCAAATCGGCGTCGTCTGTGGCGTCTACTGGGCCAGCCAGTGCATCGAGCACGTACTGCCCTTCGCCTTTCCGGCCAGTGTCATCAGCCTGTTGCTGCTGCTGGTCCTGCTGCTGGTCAAGGCCCTGAAAGCCGGCCACATCCAGAACGTGGCGGATTTTCTGACGGGCAACATGGGCTTTTTCTTCCTGCCTGCCACCGTCAGCATCATGAACTATGTGGACACGATTTTTGAGAACGCGGCGGCGTTTTTCGCCATCTGCGTGGTGTCCATGCTCACCACCTTCGCTGCCACGGCGGGTACGGTGGTACTGACCCGGCGGCTGATGCGCCGGGGGAAGGAGGAAGTAAAATGAATGAACTGGTATCCTCCGCGTTCTTTGGCCTGACCTTGACGGTTTTGGCCTATTGGGTGGGCATGACCATCCAGAAAAAGAGCGGCCTTGTCATCTGCAACCACATGATCATCGCCGCGGGCTTGATCGTGCTGGTGCTGAAAGTCTTTGGAATTTCCTACGAGCAGTATTACGTGGGCGGCAGCATCGTCAATATGCTGCTGGGCCCCGCCACCGCCTGTATGGCGCTGGCCATCTACCAGAAGCGGGAGCTGCTGAAAGAGAATTGGCTGCCGGTGCTGCTGGGCTGCCTGGCGGGCGCCGTGACCACGGTAGTCACGGTCCTGGTGATGAGCCGGATGTTCGGTCTGTCCACGGAGATGACAGTGTCCCTGCTGCCCAAGTCCGTGACCACGCCCATTGCCTCGGCCATCAGCGAGAGCCACGGCGGCATCGTCTCCATCACGGTGGCGGCGGTGATCTTCACCGGTATTCTGGGCAACCTGACGGCACCCTTCCTGGTGAAGCTGTTCCGGGTGAAGGACCCTATGGCGGCGGGTCTGGGCATCGGTGCCTGCGCTCATGGCATGGGCACCGCCAAGGCGCTGGAGATGGGCCGGACGGAGGGCGCCATGAGCGGCCTCGCCATCGGCATCTGCGGCATCATTACCTCTATCCTGGCTCTGGGCTTTGAGCTTTTGCTGTAAAGCAGAAAAAAGGGCGGCCCCGCCGCTGGGAAGCGCGGCGGGACCAAAAGAAAGAGGGGAACAGAGGGAGATGCGTCTCCCTTATTCCGGCTCAGAGCCGGACAAGATCAAAAGCAAGCGCAATGGAGACGGAACGCTCCATTGCGCTTGCTTTTTAAAAAGGAAAAAAGTAAGAAGAAAAAATGAAAAAGAAGTAGAGAACAGGGGAGGGAAAACGTCCCTTCCTTAGACAGAGAACAGCAGGTCGGAGTACACGGGGAACGGCCAGTAATCGCTGGCGGTCATGGTCTCCAACTTGTCGGCAGCCTCCCGGGCCTTGGCCATGTCGGGGATGATAGTATCGTGGCAGTAGACCATGGCCTTCTTGGCGTCGGCGGGCATCTTGGCCATGTCCTTTTCCAGCTTGTCGCAGTCGGACATCAGAGCGTCGGTCAGCTTGGCGACTTCCTTGGCGGTGACGGTCTCATACTTGCAGGCAACGCCCAGGGCGTCCTTGCTGGCAGCACGCTCGCACAGGTCGGTGGCATAGCCGGAGACAGCGGGCAGGATGTCGTGACGGATCATGTCCACCATGGTGTTGGCCTCGATGGAGATGACGGTGGAGTAGTTCTCAATGTGGATCTCGGCACGGGCGTTGATCTCTTCCTTGGTGTAGATGCCGTGTTTGACGAACAGGTCCACATTCTTCTTGGCGGTGTACATGGGCAGGGCGTCGGCGGTGGAGGTCAGGTTGGCGAGGCCGCGCTTCTCGGCCTCCTTGATCCAGGCGTCGTCATAGCCATTGCCGTTGAAGATGATGCGCTGATGCTCGGTGAAGGTCTTCTTGATGAGCTTGGACAGGTCGGCCTGGAAGTCCTTGGACTTCTCCAGCTCGTCGGCAAACTGCTTCAGCTCCTCGGCCATGATGGTGTTCAGGGCAATGTTGGGGCCGGAAATGGACTGGGAGGAGCCCAGCATACGGAACTCAAACTTGTTGCCGGTGAAGGCCATGGGAGAGGTGCGGTTGCGGTCTGTGTTGTCCTGGGGGATGGCGGGCAGAACGTCCACGCCGATCTCCAGGTTGCGCTTGCCGGCCTCTTTGAACTCGGTGCCCTTGATGATGGACTCCACAACAGCGTTCAGCTCGTCACCCAGGAAAATGGAGATGACGGCGGGAGGAGCCTCCTGGGCGCCCAGACGGTGGTCGTTGCCGGGGAAGGCGACGGTTGCCCGCAGGAAGTCCTGATACTCGTCAACACCCTTGACAAAAGCGGCTAGGAACAGCAGGAACCGGGCGTTCTGGCTGGGGGTGGAGCCGGGCTTGAACAGATTCTTGCCGGTGTCGGTGCCCAGAGACCAGTTGTCGTGCTTGCCGGAGCCGTTGACGCCGGCGAAGGGCTTCTCGTGGAGCAGGCAGACCAGACTGTGGCGGTCGGCCACCTTCTTCATCAGCTCCATAGCCAGCTGGTTGTGGTCGCAGGCGGTGTTGGCGTCGGAGAAGATGGGGGCCATCTCATGCTGGGAGGGAGCGACCTCGTTGTGCTTGGTTTTGCTCAGCACGCCCAGCTTCCACAGCTCCTCGTCCAGGTCCTTCATGTAGGCGGCGACGCGGGGCTTGATGGCACCGAAGTAATGATCCTCCAGCTCCTGGCCCCGGGGAGGCTTGGCGCCGAACAGCGTCCGGCCGGTCATCCGCAGGTCCTCGCGCTGGTTGTACAGCTCCTTGTCGATCAGGAAATACTCCTGCTCGGGGCCCACCTGGGCGGTGACCCGCTTGGTCTCGGTGTCGCCGAACAGCCGCAGGATGCGGATGGCCTGGCGGGAGACCTCGTCCATGGAGCGCAGCAGGGGGGTCTTCTTATCCAGCGCGTGACCGGAGTAAGAGCAGAAAATGGTGGGGATGCACAGGGAACCCTCCTTGATAAAGGCGAAGGAGGTGGGATCCCAGGCGGTGTAGCCCCGGGCCTCGAAGGTGGCGCGCAGGCCGCCGGAGGGGAAGGAGGAGGCGTCGGGCTCACCGCGGACCAGCTCCTTGCCGGAGAACTCCATGATGATCTTGCCGCCGCCCACGGGGGAAATGAAGCTGTCGTGCTTCTCGGCGGTGACGCCGGTCATGGGCTGGAACCAGTGGGTGTAATGGGTGGCGCCTTTTTCAACGGCCCACTGCTTCATGGCCTCGGCGATCTCGTTGGCGGTGGAGATGTCCAGAGAGGTGCCCTCGGTGACGCACTTCTTCCAGGCGCCGTAGGACGCGGAAGACAGGCGCTCCTTCATGGTCTCTTCGTTAAAGACCAGGCTGCCGAACAGTTCGGGGAGCTTTTCAGGTGTACTCATACGTTTCATCCTCCTATATTTCTATATAGAATCGTACCATAAAATTGCAGGAATACAATAGGTAATACTTCTAACTTTTAGGGACTTTACTTGCCGCTTGCACCGTAGTTTGCCAAAACACGGGCGGAGGGGTCGTTCACGTCGCAGCCCTCCCAGGACTTGTTGGGCATCCAGAAATCCTTGATCATCGGTGCCTGGCCGGGATAGTACTTCTCGAAAATTTCACGGTACAGCAGGCTCTCCTTGGTGAAGGGCGTGCAGTAATCGTACTTGCGGCGCAGGGTCTCGAACTCCTCGTCGGTGTACTTCTCCTCGGCGTAGGCCTTCAGGTCGTCCACCATGGAGTGACCAACAGCGTCGGAGAAGGCGGCCTTCTGGCGCCACAGGATGTCGTCGGGCAGCAGGTGGTCCTTCTCAAAGGCGTGGCGCAGCAGGTACTTGCCCATGTCGTAGGTGTTGAGCTTCAGCTTGGGGTCGATGCTCATGACATATTTCACGAAGTCCAGGTCGCCGAAGGGAACCCGGGCCTCCAGGGAGTTGACGGAAATGCAGCGGTCGGCGCGAAGCACGTCGTACATGTAAAGCTCGTCGACCCGCTTCTTGGCCTCGTCCTGGAACGCCTTGGCGCTGGGGGCGAAGTCGGTGTACTTGTAGCCGAACAGCTCGTCGGAAATTTCGCCGGTCAGCAGCACCCGGATGTCGGTCTGCTCATGGATAGCCTTGCAGCACAGGTACATGCCCATGCTGGCCCGGATGGTGGTGATGTCCCAGGTGCCCAGCATGGCGATGACCTCCTCCAGGGAGTCCAGCACCTGCTGGCGGGTCATAAAGACCTCTGTGTGGTCGGCGCCGATGTAGTCGGCTACCTCCCGGGCGTATTTCAGGTCGATGGCATCCTTATCCATGCCGATGGCAAAGGTGCGAATTTTCTTGCCCAGCACGATGGAGCTGATGGCGCACACCAGGGAGGAGTCCAGGCCGCCGGAGAGCAGGAAGCCCAGCGGGGCGTCGGCGTCCAGCCGTTTGTCAACGCCGGCGATCAGCTTGTCGCGGATGTGCTTGCAGGCGGTCTCCAGATCGTCGTCGGAGTAGCTGCGGACGGTGGTCAAATCGGCGTAGCGGACGAACTTGCCGTAGGCGTAGTAGTGGCCGGGAGGGAAGGGACAGACTTCCTTGCACAGGCCCACCAGGTTCTTGGCCTCGCTGGCGAACACGATGGCGCCGTCCTTGTCGTAGCCGTAGAACAGGGGGCGGATGCCGATGGGGTCCCGGGCGGCGATGAGGGAGTCGGTCATGGAATCGTAGATGATGAGGGCGAACTCGGCGTCCAGCCGGGAGAACATGGACAGGCCGTATTCCCGGAACAGAGGCAGCAAGATCTCGCAGTCGCTGCCGCTCTTGAACTGGTAGCCTTTTTCGGCCAGCTGCCGCTTCAGGGGGCGGAAGCCGTAAATCTCGCCGTTGCAGACCACGTAGTCGCCGTCCAGCTCGAAGGGCTGCATACCGGCCTCCGTCAGGCCCATGATGGCCAGGCGGTGGAAGCAGAGGTAGCCGGACGGGGTCTCGATGATGCGGCTCATGTCGGGGCCGCGGGAAACGGTGCGGTCAAAATAGGGACGGATCTCTTCTTTGGTGTAGGTCTTCTTGGAAAAACCCATGATGGAACACATACAAAGCACCTCCAGAAAATGAAAAACGCAGCTACATCCTAAAATTTTAGGACGAATAGCTGCTATCCGCGGTGCCACCTAATTTACCTCCCCTTTGACAGGGACGGTCACCTTCAAGGCTCCAACAAGCCCGTGTGATATAACGGTCACAACTCGTCGCACTTACTAACGGAAACCCGCGTTCGGATTGCAGCTACGGAGTGTTCTTCGCGCAGATTCTTTGGTACGGGGTTTCCACTGTCCCCCGCTCACTGAACCGAACGTCTGCGGTACTTTTCTCCATCAGCGCCTTTGCCGATGATTGATTTGTTGTTTGGAGTTTACCATTGCGGACGAGGCGCTGTCAACGTCAAATCACACAAAATCAATGGGAACTTTTCCGGAATATTTCTGCCGCTTTCCGGCGGAACCACCAAATAACGGGGGATAAACCGCCGCAAGAGACTGTTTGCTGGGAAAACATTCGTCCGCATAGCATGGGCAAAAAGGAAAAAGAAGGAGGAAACGGCGGGCGTTTCCTCCCTCTCCGGGGCTCAGCCTTCCATGTGACGGCCGAGAAAAGCGGCGATGGTCTGGGCCAGCTTGTACTCCGTGTCGCCTGTGGCGATGCCGGGGGCAGTGCCGATGAACAGCACCAGCCCCAGCAGGTCGCCCTCCGCCAGAATGGGGGCGGCTACGCTGGTGATGAGCTTATCATTGCTGTCGGAGACGGGGATGGGCTGGTCCTCACCGCCGTACTGGTAAATGCGGCGGCTCTCCATGATCTGCTCCAGCTCCGGGGTGATGCGCTTGCCCAGCAGCTCCCGTTTTCCGCCGCCGGCCACGGCGATGACCGTGTCCCGGTCGGTGACGGCGCAGATGCAGCCGGTGGAGCGGCTCATGGTCTCACAGAGCTGCCCGGCAAAATCCTCCACGCCCCCCAGCAGGGAGTATTTCTTGAAAATGACCTCTCCGTCCCGGCTCGTGTAGATTTCCAGCGGGTCTCCTTCCCGGATGCGCATAGTGCGGCGGATCTCCTTTGGGATCACGACTCTGCCCAGGTCATCAATTCGCCGCACGATTCCAGTTGCCTTCATATCGAAAACTCCTTTTTGTGAATTGCTGAATCGTTGACAACTGGTAGTATCCTCAATTTTTTCCGCCTTATGCCGGGATGGCGGCTGGAGAAGTCTGGCAAATAAAAATGCCCGCCGGTTCGGCGGGCATTTTTGAGAAAGACTGAAATTTACTTCTTGGATTTGCCGCTCTCCCACTTGGTGACGCACAGGGAGCAGGCGATGTCGCCGGTGACGTTCAGGCAGGTACGACCCATGTCGAACAGGCGGTCCACACCGTAGATGATCATGATGAGGTTGACGTCGATGCCCATGGCGGTCAGCACCATGGCCAGCATGATCATGCCGGCGCCGGAGACACCTGCGGTGCCGATGGAGGCCAGGGTGGCGGTGACGACGATGGTCACCATCTGGCCGATGGTCAGGTGCATACCGGCGCAGGTGGCCAGGAACACGGTGGCCACGCACTGGTAAATGGCGGTGCCGTCCATGTTGATGGTGGAGCCCAGAGGCAGCACGAAGGCGGCGATGTCGTCCTCGGCACCCAGCTCATGGGCGCACTCCTTGGAAACGGGCAGAGTGGCCGCGGAGGAGGTGGAGGTAAAGGCGAACATCATGGCGGCGAAGGCGCCCTTGAAGAACTTTACGGGGCTGATGCCGGCAAAAGCCTTGGCGGAGAAGGAGTACACCAGCACGGCGTGAAGGATGTAAGCAATGTAGGCGCACAGCAGCACCAGAGCCAGAGAGCCCAGGATCTGAGCGCCCTGGGTGGCGACGACCCAGGCCATCATGGTGAACACGCCGATGGGGCTGAGGCTGATGATGAAAGCCATCAGGCGGTTGATGACCTCGTTGAAGGAGGACACGATGTCGCGGCAGAGTTTGCCCTTCTCACCGGCAGCCATGATAGCGCCGCCGAAGAACAGGGCGATGACGATGACCTGCAGCATATTGGCCTTCACGAAGGCGTCCCACATGTTGCTGGGGAAAATGCCGACCAGGGTATCCATGAACTTGGCGCTGGTGGCCTTCTCCCACACGGCGCCCTCTTCCAGAGCCAGAGTGGGGAACAGGCCGGCACCGTTGAAGATGTTGGCCATGACCAGGCCGATGACGCAGGCGATAGCAGTGGTGCAGAGGAAGAACGCCACGGTCTTCCAGCCCACCGCGCCGACCTTCTTCATGTCATCCATGGAGAGGATGCCGTCGATCATGGAGAACAGCACCACGGGAACCACGATGAACTTCAGCAGGTTGACGAAGATGGTGCCAAAGGGCTTCAGGTAGTTGGCGGTGAAGTCCGCCGTGCCGGTAAAGTAGCAGATCAGGCCGACGATGACGCCCAGAATCAGGGCAATCAGGATCTGCATGGGGAGACTGATTTTCTTCTTCATACATTCACCTCAATATCAATTTTCGCTCTCGCTTCTCTCGGACATCCTGTATCCCGGAGGAAAACAGATATCCTGTTTATCAGTATACAGAAAAAGGGAGCGCTTGTAAAGAACATATTAAAAAAGGCCCGGCGGGAGCCGGGCCTTGGTAAAAATCACAAGTCCTTTACAGAATAGCCGCAGAAGCGGATAGCGGCTTTCGCCAGTTCGGCGGTGGGGTCCACGGTGGGCTGCGGCAGGGAGAGGGCCTGGGCCGCCAGCGGCAGTTCCGTACAGCCGAGGATGAAGTAATCGGCACCCCGGGCGGTCAGCGCTTCCACCACGGACAGCATATCCGCCCGGTAGGTGTCCGGCCCTTTTCCGGCCTTGACGCCGTCATAGATGACCCGCATCAGGGCGTCTTGTTCCGCGTCCTCCGGGATGAGAAAAGATACGCCTTCCTTTTTCAGCGCCGCCTGATACAGTCCGGCGGACAGGGTGCCTTTCGTGGCCAGCACGGCGGCGGTCTTGCCGGGGAACCGGGCGGCGCAGGCTTTGGCTGTGGCCTCCAGCATACTGAGGAAGGGGATCTCCGTCAATGCCTGCAGCCGGGGCAGGAAGTAGTGAGCAGTGTTGCAGGGCATGATGACACAGTCCGCGCCGCAGGATTCCAGCTTCCGCAGGGACTCCGTCATGGCGGGCAGGGGGTCCGCGCCGCCGGACAAAATGGCGGCGGTGCGGTCGGGAATGGAGGCGTTGTCGTCGATGTAGATACGGATGTGGTCGTTGTCCCGGGCGGCATCCGTCATCAGGACGATCTTGCGGAACAGGTCCGCCGTTGCCAGCGGCCCCATGCCGCCTAAAATGCCGATGCTCTTTTTCATAACATGCACCTCAGTTCCAGAATTCGGGGAACAGCAGCTCACTGCCGACCTTCAGCGTCAGCAGAATGAGGACAATGATGACGGTGGGACGGACGATCTTGCTGCCGTTTTTGATGGCGAGGCCCGCGCCGATGTAGTGCCCCGCGATGGAGGCCACGGCGGAGATGAGGCCCACGCCGATGAACACCTTGCCCGCCATCAGGGCGGTGAAGAGGCTCCCCAGGTTGGAGGACAGGTTGATGACCTTCACGCCGCCGGCGGCGTGGCGGGTATCCAGTTTGGCGAGCCGGATAAAAATGAGCATCAGGAAGGTGCCGGTGCCAGGGCCATAGTATCCGTCATAGGCGCCGATGACCAGGGCACCTGCCCAGACGATGGCTGCCTGCTTTTTGAAGTCGATCTCCCCCGGCTCGTCGGGCCACTCCCGGTTCCGCAGGGTGACGAAAGCCACGATGGGCAGCACCACCAACAGCAGGTATTTCAGCACCACGTCCGGCGTGTGGAGCTGAAGCCAGGTGCCGCCCATGGAACCCAGCAGCGCCAGGACGATGGAGGGAGCGAACAGCTTCCAGTCCACGAAGCCGTTTTTAATGAACCGGGCGGTGGAGAACACGGTGCCGATACCCGCCGAGAGCTTGTTGGTGCCCAGGGCGTAGTAGGTAGGCAGGCCGGTAAAGGCAATGAGGTAGGTGGGGACGGAGATGATGCCGCCGCCCCCGGCAATGGCGTCCATAAAAGAGGCCAGGAACACGCCCACGCAGATCAGCAGGACCACCCATAAAGGGAAGCCATTCACCGTGAAGCCGGAGAAAAAAGTACAGATGTTGTCTATCATAAAAATCAGACCTCCTGAGGCATCTGACAAAATTCAACTTATTGTAACAGACGCCCCGGTTAAAATCAATACGGAGCGGCAAAGGGTGAAAATTTTATAGAAAATGGAAAGAGTAGAAGAATTTGCCAAAGGTAAACAAAAAATATCGTGAAAATGGCAAAGAAACTGGATGAATACACCAAAAGAAAGCCCCTTTTTCGACGGCGCCGTCCTTGACGCTTTTTTCCAGAGGACGTATAATGAATACAATAAACCGCACTATGCTCTCAAGAGGGCTCCCACGGAAAAACTACGAAAGACCCCCGGTCATCCGGCGGGGAGAGGAGAACACATGGCGAATAAGAAGAACGATCAGGCCGCGCGGTTCCACAGCGGCACACTGACCGACGGGTGGCGCTGGTTCGGCGCCCATCCGGCGGAGCGGAGGGGAAAGGCCGGATGGCAGTTCCGGGTCTGGGCGCCCCACGCCCAGGGCGTGTCTGTGGTGGGCGACTTCAACGGCTGGGATCAGGAGGCCAACCGCCTTACCAGAAAAGGCGAGGTTTGGGAAGGCTTCATTCCCGGTCTGGAGACCTACACCTCTTATAAATATGCCGTCCAGGGCTGCGACGGCAAGGTACATATGAAGGCGGACCCCTACGGCTTCCACACGGAGACACGGCCCGCCACCGCCAGCAAGCTGTATGACATCAGCGGCTTCAAATGGACGGACAAGTCCTTCCGGGAGAAAAGGCAAAAGCACCAGGTCTATGATTCTCCCCTGAATATCTACGAGGTCCATCTGGGCTCCTGGCGGAAGCGGGACAACGGAGACTTCATTGATTACCGGGATTTGGCGAAACAGCTGGCGGCCTATGTGAAGGAAATGGGCTACACCGCCATCGAGCTGCTTCCGGTGACGGAGCATCCGCTGGACGACTCCTGGGGCTATCAGAGTACCGGCTATTTCGCGCCGACCTCCCGGTTCGGCACGCCCCACGATTTCATGTGGTTCGTGGACCATATGCATAAAAACGGCATCTCCGTCATCCTGGACTGGGTCCCCGCCCACTTCTGCAAGGACGCCCAGGGCCTGTACCAGTTCGACGGCAGCTGCTGCTACGAGTACAGCGACCCCAACAAGTGGGAGCACGCCTCCTGGGGCACCCGGGTCTTTGACTACGGCCGGCCCGAGGTCAAGAGCTTCCTGTTCTCCTCCGCCCGCTTCTGGCTGGAGGAATACCACATCGACGGACTGCGGGTGGACGCCGTGGCGTCCATGCTGTACCTGGACTACGACCGCCAGGGCGGCGCCTGGACGCCCAACAAATACGGCGGACACGAAAACCTGGAGGCCATCGACTTTCTGCGGGAGCTGAACGCCATGGCATTTTCCGTGGACCCCGGCGTGCTGATGATCGCGGAGGAGTCCACCGCCTGGCCCATGGTGACCCGGCCCGCTGACATCGGGGGCTTAGGCTTCAACCTGAAGTGGAACATGGGCTGGATGAACGACATGTGCCACTACCTGAAGATGGACCCCTGGTTCCGCCAGTACCACCACAAGGACATTACCTTCTCCATGATGTACGCCTTCTCGGAGAACTTCGTCCTGCCCATCTCCCACGACGAGGTGGTCCATATGAAGGGCTCCGTGGTGGGGAAGATGCCCGGCGACTACGAGAACCAGCTCCGCTGCACCCGGGGCTTCTACGCCTACCTGCTGGCCCATCCCGGCAAGAAGCTGCTGTTCATGGGCGCGGAGCTGGGCCAGTGGAAGGAGTGGAACTCCAACCAGCCTCTGGACTGGTATCTGCTGGAAAAGCCCGTCAACCAGAAGCTCCACCAGTTCTTCAAGGACGCCAACGCCTTCTATAAGAAGGAGAAGACCCTGTGGGAGATCGACTTCAGCTGGGAGGGCTTCGAGTGGCTGGTGCCGGATGACAACCAGAACAACGTGGTGGTCTTCCTTCGCAAGGACAAGAAGGGCCGCGACCTGATGTGCGCCGTCAACTTCTCTCCTAACACCTATGAAAACTACCGGCTGGGCGTGCCTGCCCGCCGGAAGTATATCCCCGTGTTCAATACCGACGCCGTGGAGTACGGCGGAGCCGACTTCGGCGATACCGAGCCCGTGAAGGTGGAGCGCATCCCCTCCCACGGCAAGGAGCAGTCCGTGGCCATCCGCATCCCGGCCTTCGGCGCGGTGTTCCTGCGGGGTGAAGGCAAATTACCTAGGCCCAGGAAGAAAAAAGAGGCAAAGGAGCTGGAGAAACCATGAAGAAAGAATGCATTGCCATGCTGCTGGCCGGCGGCCAGGGCAGCCGGCTGTACGTCCTGACAGGGGACATGGCAAAGCCCGCCGTGCCCTTCGGCGGCAAGTACCGCATCATCGACTTCCCCCTTTCCAACTGCACCAATTCCGGCATTGACACCGTGGGCGTGCTGACCCAGTACCGCCCGCTGGAGCTGAACAGCTACATCGGCAGCGGCCAGCCCTGGGACCTGGACGGTTCCACCGGCGGCGTCCACATCCTGCCCCCCTATCAGGGCAGCAAGGGCGGCACCTGGTACAAGGGTACGGCCAACGCCATTTACCAGAACATCGGCTTTATCGACCTGTATGACCCCGAGTATGTGGTGATCCTCTCCGGCGACCACATCTACAAGATGGATTACTCCGACATGGTGGCGCGGCACAAGGAAGCGAACGCCGCCTGCACCATCTCCGTCATGGAGGTGCCCTGGGACGAGGCGTCCCGTTTCGGCATCATGGCGGTGGACGGCGACGACATGATCACCGAGTTCGCCGAAAAGCCCAAGGAGCCCAAGAGCAACCTGGCCTCCATGGGCATCTACGTGTTTTCCTGGAAGGCCCTGCGCAAGTACCTGACGGAAGACGAGGCCGACCCCAACTCCGAAAACGACTTCGGCAAGAACGTCATTCCCGCCATGCTGAACAATGGTGAGCGGATGGCCGCCTACCGCTTTGACGGCTACTGGAAGGACGTGGGCACCCTGGTCTCCCTGTGGGATGCCAATATGGACATGCTGTCCCCGGAGTCCGGCCTGGACCTGAGCGACGAGTCCTGGCCCATTTACGCCCGCTCCGTCAACGCGCCGCCCACCTTCCTGGGGCGGAACGCCAAGGTGACCCACAGCGCCTTCAACCGCGGCAGCGACATCCAGGGCACCGTGGAAAACTCCGTCCTGTCTCCCAACGTGGTGGTGGGCGAGGGCGCCCGCGTCAGCTACTCTGTCCTGCTGCCCGGCACCGTGGTGGAGCCCGGTGCGGTGGTGGAATACGCCATCCTGGGCGAGGGCTGCCGCATTGGCCGTGACTGCCATGTGGGCGGCACGCCGGAGAGCACGGCGCCGGAGCCCTGGGGCCTGACGGTACTGGCGCCCGGCTGCGCCGTGGAGAGCGGCAAACGGGTGGCGCCCGGCATTATGCTCAGCCGCAACGGTGAGGAGGTGTCCAAATGAACGGACTGCACGGTATCATCTTTTCCTATGAAAAGCGCAACGACCTGCGGGAGCTGGGCGAGATCCGCTCCGCGGCGTCCATCCCCTTCGGCGGCCGTTACCGGGCGGTGGACTTTGCCCTGTCCAACCTGGTGAATGCAGGCGTCACCGACGTGGGCATCGTGCTCCACGGCCGGTATCAGAGCATGCTGGACCACCTGGGCACCGGCAAGGTCTGGGACCTGAGCCGCAAGCGCGGCGGATTGCGGATGCTGCCTCCCTTCAACTATCAGCAGAACTGGGGTGTGCTGCCCTTCCGGGGCAAGATCGAGGCCCTGGCCGGCGTCCGCACCTATCTGGACGAGATCCGGCAGGACTATGTGGCCCTGATGGACGGCGACCTGGTGGTGAACCTGCCCATGGCGGACATCTTTGAGAGCCATGTCAAGTCCGGCGCGGACGTGACGGTGGTCTGCGGGAACGACAGCTTCGCCACCGAGGACGGCACCTACTTCGAGATGGACCGGGAGGGCCGCATCACGGAGGTCCTGTACCGCCTGCACACCCCCCGGGGCTACCGGGGCCTGGAGGTCTACATCCTCTCCAAAAAGCTGTTGTGCGAGATCGTGGACGAGTGTTCCGCCCGTGACCAGTTCAGCTGGCGGAAGGAACTCCAGACCCGGAAGAATTCCCTGAACCTGCGGAGCTATATCTGGAGCGGCTTCGCGGCCCAAATCCGCTCCGTGCAGGAGTATTACGACCGCAGTATGCAGCTTCTGGACCCCGCCATCCGGGCGGAGCTGTTCACGCCGGAGCGGCCCATCCGGGCCAAGGGCGCGGACAAGCCCTCCACCTATGTGGGTTCGAACGGCCGCTGCGTGAATTCCCTGGTGGCTGACGGCTGCCGCATTGAGGGCACGGTGGAAAATTCCGTCCTGTTCCCCGGCGTGGTGGTGGAGGAGGGCGCCGTGGTGCGCAACTGCGTCCTGTTCAAGGAGGACATCGTGCGCCGCAACGCCCAGCTCAGCTATATCATCGCTGATAAGGACGTGGAGGTCCTGGCGGACCGCACCCTGATGGGCCACGCCACCTATCCCATTGTCCTGGCGAAGGGCAGCATTGTGTGATGTGTAAAGATCCGCAAGGGGGAGAGGACTCCCCCTTGCGGATTTTCCGCCGGGACCCCGGCGGTATATAAAAGGAGAAATTGGAAATCTTCCCAGCAAATTGAAAAGGAGTTTACTTATGAAGATTTTGTACGCGACCAGTGAGGCTGTCCCCTTTTGCAAAACCGGCGGCCTGGCGGATGTGGCCGGTTCTCTGCCTCCGGCCCTGGCGGAGCAGGGCGCCGAAGTAGCCGTGGTGCTGCCCCTGTACCAGCGGGTGAAGGAGCGCTTCGGCAGCCAGCTGAAATTCGAGTGCTACGACTTCGTGGACCTGGCCTGGCGGCACAGCTACTGTGGCCTGTTCTCCCTGGAGAAGGACGGCGTGACCTGGTACTTCCTGGACAACGAGCAGTATTTCAACCGGCCCGACCTGTACGGCTACATTGACGACGGCGAGCGGTTCGGCTTCTTCTCCCGGGCCATCGTGCAGATGCTGCCCCACTTCAAGTTCTGGCCCGAGGTCATCCACTGCAACGACTGGCAGACCGCCCTGGTGCCCATCTACCTGAAGGATGACGGCGTGCGGGAGGACCGCTTCCGCTCCATCAAGACCACCTTGACCATCCACAACATCGAGTACCAGGGCCGCTACGGGATGCAGACCCTGGGCGACCTGTTCGGCCTGGACCATGGCTGGGCGGACGACGGCACCATCATCATGGACGGCGACGTGAACCTGATGAAGGGCGCCATCCTCTGCGCCGACGCCATCAACGCTGTCTCTCCCACCTATGCCAACGAGCTGAAGCTGTCCTATTTCGCCCACCGGCTGGAGAACATCATGCGCCGCTGCGAGTATAAGCTCTCCGGTGTCCTCAACGGCATCGACATGAAGCTGTACGACCCCGCCGCCGACCAGCGCATCACCGCCAATTACTCCGTGGACGACCTGGGCGGCAAGAATACGGACAAGGCGGCTCTGCAGCGGATGATGGGTCTGCGGGAGGAGCCCCATGTGCCTATCGTGGCCATTGTCAGTCGTCTGGTATCCCATAAGGGTTTGGACTTGATTTGTGAAGTTCTTCATGATATGATGGAGCTTCCAATGCAGCTTGTGATTCTGGGCAAGGGCGACCGGAAGTACGAGGAGTTCTTCCACTGGGCGGCTCAGCAGTACCATGGCCGCATGGCCGTGCGCCTCGATTATAACGAGGAGCTGTCCATGGCGATCTACGCCGGCGCCGATCTGTTCCTGATGCCCTCCAAGAGCGAGCCCTGCGGTCTGAGCCAGATGATCGCCATGCGCTACGGCACGGTGCCTATCGTCCGGGAGACCGGCGGCTTGAAGGATACCGTTCAGCCCTACGAGGCCTGGCGGGACGCCGGCAACGGCTTCACCTTCGCCAACTACGCCAGCAGCGACATGCTGCACGTTATCCGGGAGGCCGTCTACCTGTATAAGGACTATCCCGACGCCTTCAGCCGCCTGCGCAAGCGGGCCATGAAGTGCGACTTCAGCTGGGCCAGAAGCGCCAAGGATTACCTGCGCATCTATGCCAATATCACCGGCCAGCCCTGGCCTCCTGTCGCGGAAGAACCCGCCCCCGTCGTGGAGGAGGCTGCTCCCGTTGTCGAGGAACCCGCTCCCGCCGTGGAGGAGGCTGCTCCTGCTGTCGAGGAGCCCACTCCCGCCGCAGAGGAGAAGCCTGTGAAGAAGGCTGCTAAGAAGACGGCAAAAAAGACTGAAAAAAAGGTCAGAAAAGATGAAAAACCGGCCGAAAAGCCGGAGAAAAAGGCATCCGTGAAAAAGGCTGCCGCCAAGAAAGAGACCAAAAAGAAAGGGCCTGCCGCAAAAGACAAAAAGGAGAAGCCGGCAGAGTAAGGAAAACCGATGACACCATTTACCACCAAAACACTGGAAGAGGCGTTGACCGCCAAGCTGATGCTGAACTTCGGCAAGACGCCGGAGGAGGCCACCGACCAGGAGATGATGAAGGCCAGCGCCCTGGTGCTCCGGGACGTCATGGCCATCCGGGGCGTGGAGACCAATAAGCAGACCCGCCGGGAGCAGAAGAAGCAGGTACACTACCTGTCCCTGGAGTTCCTGATGGGCCGCAGCCTGATGAAGAACGCCTATAACCTGAATGTGCTGCCCCAGCTGCGGGAGGCCCTGGACCACCTGGGTTTCAAGGCTGCCGACATCTTTGAGCTGGAGCCGGACGCGGGTCTTGGCAACGGCGGCCTGGGCCGCCTGGCCGCCTGCTATCTGGATTCCATGACCACGCTGGAGATCCCCGCCACCGGCTACTCCATCTGCTATGAGCTGGGCATCTTCAAGCAGAAAATCGTGGAGGGCCAGCAGGTGGAGCTGCCCGACAACTGGAAGGACCTGGGCGCCGCCTGGCTGCTGCCCAAGCCCGAGGAGGCCCAGACCGTCCACTTCGGCGGCACCCTGCGGGAATTCTGGAGCAACGGCCACCTGCACACCGTCAATGAAAACGCCACGGCGGTGCTGGCTGTGCCCTGCGACATGGTGGTGGCGGGCTACGATACCAACCACGTCAACACCCTGCGCCTGTGGGACGCCCGGGCCACCAAGCCCGTGGATATGTCTCTGTTCTCCCGGGGCGAGTATCTGAAGGCCGCCGAGGAGGAGGCCATGGCGGAGACCATCGCCAAGATCCTCTACCCCGAGGACAACCACTATGAGGGCAAGTCCCTGCGCCTCAAGCAGCAGTATTTCTTCGTGTCCGCCACGGTCCAGTCCATTGCCACCAAGCATCTGGCCACCTACGGCACGCTGAAGAACTTCCACGAGAAGAATGTCATCCAGATCAACGACACCCACCCGGCGCTGGTGGTGCCGGAGCTGATGCGCATTTTCATCGACGAGGCCGGCATGAACTGGGACGAGGCATGGGACATCACCACCAAGTCCGTGGCCTACACAAACCACACCGTTCTGGCGGAGGCCCTGGAGCGCTGGCCCCAGAGCCTGATGGAGACTCTGCTGCCCCGTATCTGGCAGATCATTCAGGAGATCTCCTCCCGCTGGCAGGCAAAGGTGGAGAACTTCTACCACGACCCTGCCAGAACGCAGCGCATGGCCATCATCTGGGGCGGCGAGGTCCGCATGGCGAACCTGTGCATCGCCGGCGGCATGGCGGTCAACGGTGTCAGCGGCCTCCACTCTGAGATCTTGAAGAAGGACGTGTTCAAGGATGCCTGCGGCATGGAGCCCGGGAAGTTCCAGAACGTCACCAACGGCATTGACCACCGCCGCTGGCTCAGCGAGATCAACCCCGGCCTGGACGGCCTCATCCGGGACCTGACCGGTGGGGACGATTACCTGATGCACCCCCTGGCCCTGCGGAAGCTGGACGAATACGCCGATGACAAGGCCGTGCTGGAGCGTCTGGCGGAGATCAAGCACCAGAACAAGGTGGCCTTCGCCAATCACGCCAAGCGCAGCCGGGGCGTCATCCTGAACCCCGACGCCATCTTCGACGTGCAGGTGAAGCGCCTCCATGAGTATAAGCGCCAGCTCCTGAACGTGCTGCATATCATCACCCTGTACCAGAAGCTGCAGGATGACCCCAATGCCATCACTCAGCCCCATACGTTCCTCTTCGGCGCTAAGGCCGCTCCCGGCTATGCCGTGGCGAAGCGGATCATCCAGCTCATCAACTCCCTGGCGGACGAGATCGACCATAACCCCATCTGTAAGGATAAGCTGCAGGTGGTGTTCCTGGAGAATTACCGGGTCTCCCTGGCGGAGCGCCTGATGCCCGCCAGCGAGGTCAGCCAGCAGATCTCCACTGCCGGTAAGGAAGCCAGCGGCACCGGCAACATGAAGTTCATGATGAACGGCGCCCTGACCATCGGCACCCTGGACGGCGCCAATGTGGAGATGCACGATGTGCTGGGCGATGAGAACATGTTCCTCTTCGGCCTCCACGCCGACGAGGTGGAGCACCTGAAGCGGGAGGGCTATGTGCCCCAGCGGCTGTACAACCGGGACGAGCAATTGCGCCGCTGCCTGGACGCCCTGCGCAACGGCTTCCGGGACGGTATGCGGTACGAGGACCTGTACCAGCGCCTGCTGTTCGGTGCCGGCGGCAGCCCCGCCGACGAGTACCTCCTCCTGGCGGACTATCAGGCCTACTGTCAGGCGGAAAAATGCATGACAGAGACCTACGCCGACCGGGAGAAGTGGAACCGTATGAGCCTCCACAACATCGCCCGCAGCGGCATCTTCGCCGCCGACCGGGCCGTGGCGGAATACGCGGACAATATCTGGCACGTTCCCCACAAGTGATCGAACGAAAACAGCCCCCGGCCAAAAGGCCGGGGGCTGCTTCTGCAAAGATAAAAGAACACGGACAGAAAACCTGTCCGCGCTTTACCGTTCCTTTTTCAGGCCAAGCAGATAATCGGTGCTGACACCATAATATTTGCTCAACGTGATCAGATGGTGGATGGGCAATTCGTTGGCGCCCCGTTCATACCGGGCGTACATGGTTTGAGAAGTGCCTAAGACCTCGGCGATCTGCGTCTGGGTCTTGTCGGCGTCTTCCCGTAAATCACGCAGGATGCGCACATAGTCCATCTCATCCACGGTTGACACCTCCGTATGCAAAGTATCTCGTAACATGAATTTATCATAAAAACGGGAAACGGATGCGGAGACAATACACAATTTTACTACAAAAAATGCACTAATTTCAACAAAAAAACGTTAATTCGGTAACGATTTTGGAGGATTGTTGCCGAAGCGAAAACTTCAGGGGCCTGTGGTTTCCATGACTTTACAAGAGTCGTTTTTTTGGGTATAATTACTCTATCATATTATGCCTATCTTATACGAAAAAAGAGGAAAACGTTATGGAATTTACGGAAGGTGTCCGGTTTGACAGCCTGGGTCTGTCACCGGAGATCATGCGCGCCATCGCTCAGCGCAATATTGAGGTATCCACCCCGGTGCAGGCCGGCTGCATCCCGCCCATGATGGACTGGCAGGACGTCATCGCCAAGGCTCCCACCGGCACCGGCAAGACCTTTGCCTACGGCATCCCCATCGTGGAGCACATCGACCCGGCGGATGAGAGCGTCCAGGCGGTGATCCTGGCTCCTACCCGGGAGCTGGCCATCCAGATCACCGATGAGATCCGGCTGCTGTCCACCTTCAAGCCCGGCGTCCGCTGCGTGTGCCTGTACGGCGGCGCCCCCATCGGCCGACAGATCGACACGCTGAAGAAGCACCCCCAGATCGTGGTGGCGACCCCCGGCCGCCTCAGCGACCACATGAAGCGCCGCACCGTCCGGGTGGACACCGCCCAGACTGTGGTGCTGGACGAGGCGGACCGGATGCTGGACATGGGTTTCATCCATGACGTGACCCGCCTGCTGGACAAGATGAACAAGCGGAAAAACCTGGGCCTCTTCTCCGCCACCATCTCCCGGGAGGTCATGGACATCGCGTGGGTCTATCAGCGGGACGCGGCGGAGGTCACCGTCCGGGAGGACGAGCAGAACAAGCCGGACATCAAGCAGTTCCGCATGGACGTGGGCTATGACGGCAAGGCCGACGCCATCGAGAAGATTTTGAACGAGACGGGCTTTGACCGCTGCATGTGCTTCTGCAACACCAAGGGAGCCACGGAGCGCATCACCAAGTTCCTCCAGATGCGGGGCATCGACGCCGAGTGCATCCACGGCGATATTCCCCAGCGGAAGCGGGAACAGGTGATGGACAAGTTCCGCCAGGGCAAGCTGCGGGTGTTCGTGTCCACCGACGTGGCCGCCCGTGGTATCGACGTGGACGATGTGGATATCGTGTTCAACTGCGATGTGCCCGATGAGAACCAGGACTATATCCACCGCATCGGCCGTACCGGCCGGGCGAAGCGCCAGGGCGTGGCGGTGAGCCTCATCGCCGATTACCCCTCCAAGCTGCGCATCGACGACATCGCCAAGAATACCCGGAACGAGATCGTACCGGTGAAATTCGGCGATGACGGAAAACTGACCGTGGTGTCATAAAAAAACCGGGGAGCATTTGCTCCCCGGTTTTTGATTTAGGATACCAGACTGCCCTTGAAGACGATAGCGCGGATGGAGAGGTCCTCCTTGTTCAGCAGAACGAAGCTGGCCTCTTTGCCGTCGTCCAGGGTACCTGCCCGGTCCTCGATGCCGATGGACTGGGCGGGGTTGTAGGTGCAGGAGCGCACCGCGTCCGCCAGGGGGATGCCAAAGCTCACCGCCTGCCGCAGGCAGCCCATCAAACTGGTGACGGAGCCGGCCAGCGTCTCCGGGTGGCCCACGATAGTGGCCCGACTGCCGTGGACCTCGATCTCCTGCCCGCCGAAGGGATACTGGCCGTCGGGCATACCGGTGGCCCGCAGAGAATCAGAGATCAGAATGACCCGCTCCTTGCCGAACAGTTGGAAGGTCAGGCGGATCATGGCACCGTGAATGTGGATGCCGTCGCAGATGAGTTCCGCCTGGACGCCGGGAGTGTCAAAGGCCGCACCGATGACGCCGGGAGCGCGGTGATGGATGGGCGGCATTCCGTTATAGAGGTGGGTAGCGTGGGTGGCGCCCGCCGCGAAAGCGGCCATGGCGGTGTCGTAGTCCGCCACGGTGTGGCCCACAGAGACTGTGATGCCCATTTCCGTGGCGGCACGGATGAACTCCATGGCGCTGGGCTGCTCGGGGGCAACCGTTACCAGCTTCACACAGCCCTCCGCGGCCTCCTGGAGGCGGCGGAGCATGGGCACGTCCGGGTCGTGGAGAAAATCGGCGTTCTGGGCGCCCTTTTTCGCCGTGGAGAGGAAGGGCCCCTCCAGATGGGCGCCCACTACCTCGGCGCCGCCGGCGTTTTTCGCCCGGTGGGCCGCGGTGTTTTTGCAGATGGCGGTCAACTGATCCTCCGGCAGCGTCATGCCGGCAGGGCAGATGTAGGTGACGCCCTGGCTCAGCTCATAGTCGGCAATACGCTGCAGACCGTCGGGGGTGGCGTCGCTGAAATCCTCGCCCACGCAGCCGTGAAAGTGGACGTCCACCAGACCGGGGATGACATAGCAGTCCCGGGCGTCCAGGACTTCCCCGTCGCCGCTGGCAGCGGAGAGCAGGGAACCGTCGGTGTAGAGCTCCCGCTCCACAAAGCCTTTTTCTAGGTCAAAGACCTGGCCGCCAATTACTCGCATACGCTCACCCCCGCGGCGGTCAGCTTGCTCAGCGCCGCCTTGTCGCCCACCAGCACCACATCGTTATGGAGTTGGAGGATGGAGGCGGGGCAGTGGGGGTCGATGGGGCCGCAGAAAGCGTTGTATACCGCGTCGGCCTTGTCCGCACCGCTGGCGATCAACAGCACCCGGCGGGCCGCCATGATGCAGCCGATGCCCATGGTCAGGGCCTGGCGGGGCACATCGTCGGCGGAGGCAAAGAACCGGGCGTTGGCGTCGATGGTGCTCTGGGTCAGATCCACCACATGGGTCTCCTTCACAAAGCAGTCGCAGGGCTCGTTGAAGCCGATGTGGCCGTTGCGGCCAAGGCCAAGGAGCTGCAGATCGGCGTAGCCCAGGGAGCGGACCAGCTCGTCATAGCGGGCACATTCGGCGTCGGCGTCGGCGGCCAGACCGTCGGGGACGTTGGTGTTGGCCACGTCGATATCAATGAGGTCAAAGAAATTGGTCTGCATGAAGTAACGGTAGCTCTGGTCGTGGGTGGGAGCCAGTCCCTTGTACTCGTCCAGGTTCACAGATTTGACATTCTTGAAGCTGAAGTCGCCCCGCTGGTTCCAGATAGCGAGCTGCTTGTAAGTGCCAACAGGGGTGGAGCCGGTGGCCAGACCCAGCACACAGTCGGGCTTGCGAATGACCTCGGCAGAGATGAGATTGGCGGCCCGGCGGCTCATGCCTGTGTAATCCGCCTCCTGATAGATCCTCATAATACGTATCTCCTTTGCTTGTCATGTTTTGTGATGCCTGCAATCAGAGCCTTATAGTAGTATTATGAGGCTTTCGGCGGTATTTTGCAAGAGCGGTGTTGTCCATTCGGAGGAAAGATTTAGCTGCCACGGCCCGGATGGCTGCCTCCTGCAGGACGGCACAGAGGGTTTGGCTTTGCAGTAAAATGCCGATTTGTGAACGCAGCATAAATTTTTGTTATTTTTTGTTACTTTTTCCCGCTGTTGACTTTACAAAACCAACCGAATTCTCTATAATATTTCTGAAATTTACAGACATGCGGCGCCGCCTCCTGTACGGCGCCTGTTTTTTACCCCTGAAAGGAGCTCTTTCTATGCGACTTTGGAAGCGGCTGGCGGCGCTGGTGCTGCCGGCGGTGCTTTGTGCCTCCCTGCTGGCAGGCTGCGCCAAGGATGGTGAAGGCCTGTCCCTGTCGGTGTGCGTGGGGCCGACCCCCGTGACCCTGGACCCGATTTACGCCAGGGAGATCACCGACCAGACCATTTTGTCCCACCTCTATGAAAATCTGATGCGGGTGGCGTCGGACGGCTCCGGCGGCACCACGGTGGTCAGCGGCATGGCCAAGAGCGTGGACACGGAGAAAAACCACGACGGCACCGTGACCTATACCTTCCGGCTCCGCAGCGCCAAATGGTCCGACGGCCGGAGCGTCCGGGCCGCGGATTTTGTGTATGCCTGGCGCCGCCTGGCGGACCCCGTCACCCAGTCGCCCTGGGCATCTTTACTGTCCGTTGTCAGCGGCTATGACGAGGCCCGGGAGACCGGGGACATGGGACTGCTCCAGGTCAGCGCAAAAAACGACAGCACCTTTGAAGTGGTGCTGGACGGCAATTACGACTGGTTTTTGACCCAGGTTTGTACCGCTCCAGCCACGGTGCCCCTGCGGCAGGATGTGGTGCAGCGGTTAAAAGAGGCTGGTATCCAGGCCGTGGGTGAGGGGGAGGAGGCCCTGCCCTGGTGGAACGACCCCACCAAGCTGGTGACCAACGGCCCCTTCCAGGTGGCGGCCTGGGAGGAGTCCCTCCGCATGACCGCCAATGAGCGGTATTACAGCGACCAGCCCGGTCCGGCGGAGCTGACGGTCTGGTTTGCCGCCGACGCGGCGGAGGGCTGGGCCCTGTATGACAACAAAACAGTGGACGCCGTGTGGCCCTTGCCGGAAGAACGGCTGGCGGATCTGGCGTCCCAGGAGGACTGGAAGGCGGTTCCCACTCTGAGCACATACAGCGTGGTATTCAACTGCCGGGAGGGCGTGTTTGCCGACTCCAAGGTGCGGGAGGCCATGCAGCTTGCCGTTGAACGCAATGCCCTGGCGGAGGCCGCCGGTGTCACGGCCAGAGCGGCGGAGGGCCTGGTGCCTCCCGGCGTGCCCGAAAATGAGGAGGGCGACTTCCGGACAACAGGCGGCGCCCTGCTGGACAACGACCCGGAGCTGGCCGGCGAGCGCCGGGACCGGGCCCGGGAATTGCTGAGCAACGCGGGCTACGACAGCGGCAGCGACCTGGGAGAGCTGGAATACCTGTACGCGGACGAGGGCAGCAATCGGCAGACCGCAGAGCTTCTGTGCCAGCAGTGGCGGGATGTCCTGGGTATCCACATCAAGCCCAGAGGCCTTACGGAGCAGGAGCTGAGCACCGCTTTGCGGACTGGCGCGTACGCAGTGGCCGGTACGGCCCTGACCGCCGACGGCAACGACGCCGAGTGCTTCCTGACGGCCTGGACCTCCCACAGCCCTGACAATGTGGCGGGCTATGAGAACAGCGCCTACGATACCCTTATGACCATCATCGCCAACGCCGCCGATGGTACGGCCCGCATGGGCTGCCTCCACGACGCAGAGGATCTGCTGATTGGCGACCACGTTCTGGCCCCGCTGTATACCGAGGGCACTGCCTGGGAACTGCGGGACACGCTGACTGGCGCTTTCCGAGACACACGGGGCTGGTTCGGCTTTGCCAATACCATTACCAGAGCGTCCTGAGGCTGAAGATCATAAAAAAACAGCAGCTGTTCAGCAGGGACAACAAATTAAAAGGATGTCGTCAAAATTTGATACGACAAAAGGAGCAGTACGCAATGAGAGAACCTGTATTTGTCATTATGGCTGCCGGAATGGGTTCCCGTTTCGGCGGATTGAAGCAGATCACCCCAGTCGACGAGCAAGGACACAGTATTATTGACTATTCCCTGTATGACGCATGGAAGGCCGGCTTTCGCAAGGTGGTATTTATCATCAAGCACGCCATCGAGGAGGACTTCAAAGCGGCCGTAGGCAGCCGTATGGAGCGGTATTTTGACGTGCGGTATGTATTCCAGGAGGTGGACAGGCTCCCTGAGGGCTTTTCCGTGCCTGAGGGGCGGACGAAGCCTTGGGGCACCGCCCACGCCATCGCCTGCGCGGAGGACGTCATCGACGGTCCCTTTGCCGTCCTGAATGCGGACGACTACTACGGCTCCAACGCCATCAAAACCATCTACGACTTCCTCAAGGAAGAGCGCAAGCCCAGCGAGCACGCCATGGTGGGCTACCTGGTGCGCAACACGGTCACGGAGAACGGCTACGTTTCCCGTGGCGTGTGCACGGTGGAGGACGGCCTTTTGAAGACCGTCACCGAGCGTACCCACATTGAAAAGCGGGGCGATGACGCTGCCTATACGGAGGACGGGGAACACTATGTGGACTTGCCCGGCGACACTGTGGTCTCCATGAACCTCTGGGGCTTCCAGCAGGAGCTGCTGGAGCAGTTCGTGGGCGGCTTCCCTGCCTTTTTGGAGGAGAACCTGCCCAAGAATCCCCTGAAATGCGAGTACTTCCTGCCCTCCGTGGCAAACGCTCAGATCCAGAAGGGCCTGGGAACCGTCCGTGTTCTGCCCACGGAGGATGTGTGGTACGGCGTGACCTATTCCGAGGACCTGCAGTCTGTAAAGAACGCCATCAGGGCGATGAAAGAACAGAAACTCTACCCGGAGGAGCTGTGGACGTGATCCTCTGAGATGAAGGATCAGGGGAAGCAGAGATACAGAGGCTAAAGGAGGAAACCACAAGATGAAAATTCTGGTAACAGGCGGTACGGGCTATATTGGCAGCCACACCTGCGTGGAACTGCTGAAGCTGGGTATGGATGTTGTTGTTGTGGACAACCTGGTCAACTCCAGCATGGAGTCCATGAAGCGTGTCCAGGCCATCACTGGCAAGACGCCCGCTTTCTATGATTTGGACGTTCGGGACGAGGAGAAGCTCTCCCGGGTCTTTGAGGAGCATCACATCGACTGCGCCATCCACTTCGCCGGACTGAAGGCGGTGGGGGAGAGCGTGGAAAAGCCCGCACTTTACTACGACAACAACCTGAACTCCACCATCACCCTCTGCCGGGTCATGGCGAAGTACGGTGTCAAGCGCATCATTTTCTCCTCCTCCGCCACCGTTTACTCCGGTGACAACGAGATGCCCCTGACGGAGAACTCCAGGACTGGCAACTGCACGAATCCCTACGGCTGGACCAAGTATTTCGGCGAGCAGATCCTGCGGGATATTGCCAAGGCCGACCCGGAGTGGAGCGTGGTGCTGTTGCGCTACTTCAACCCGGTGGGCGCCCATGAGAGCGGGACCATCGGCGAGGATCCCAAGGGCATCCCCAACAACCTGATGCCCTTCATCTCCCAGGTGGCTGTGGGCCGCAGAGATCACCTTTCCGTGTTTGGCAACGACTATCCCACCCCTGACGGCACCGGCGTGCGGGACTATATCCATGTGGTGGACCTGGCCCGGGGCCATGTGGCGGCTATCGACTATCTGATGGGCCATACCGGCTCCGAGGTGTTCAACCTGGGCACCGGCACCGGATACAGTGTGCTGGACATGGTCCACGCCTTTGAGGAGGCCAATGGTGTCAAGATCCCTTACGAAATCACCCCCCGCCGCCCCGGCGACCTGCCCACCTGCTATGCAGACCCCAAAAAGAGCGCGGAGGTGCTGGGCTGGAAGGCGGAGCGCACCCTGGTGGATATGTGCCGGGACAGCTTCCGCTGGCAGAGCCAAAACCCCAACGGCTACGAGGAATGATCTTTCCTATTCATACAGAAAAAGAGGAGTGGGGCCGAAGAGAAAAAAAATATCCACACCGACCCGGGGGAAATGGATAAAAAACGGAAAATCAGGCCGCGGTCCATATGTGAACGAAAACAAA
>CAMCNO010000005.1 GCA_945876285.1 uncultured Clostridia bacterium
AAGAAGATCCGCTACAAGGGCAAGATCTGCGACCGCTGCGGCGTGGAAGTCACCCGCGCCAAGGTGCGCCGTGAGCGCATGGGCCACATCGAACTAGCCACCCCCGTTTCCCACATCTGGTATTTCAAGGGCATCCCCTCCCGGATGGGCCTGCTGCTGGACATCAGCCCCCGCATCCTGGAGAAGGTGCTGTACTTCGCCAACTATATCGTCACCGACCCCGGCGAGACCCCGCTGACCAAGAATCAGATCCTCTCCGAGAAGGAGTACCGCGACTACCGCGAGAAGTATGAGGACGATTTCCAGGCCGGCATGGGCGCCGAGGCCGTGAAGAAGCTGCTGCAGGATGTGGACCTGGAGGCCCTGTCTGCGCAGCTCCACGCCGAGCTGAAGGACGCCTCCGGCCAGAAGAAGGCCCGGATTGTCAAGCGGCTGGAGGTGGTGGACGCCTTCCGCATCTCCGGCAACAAGCCTGAGTGGATGGTCATTGACATCCTGCCCGTCATCCCCCCCGAGCTGCGCCCCATGGTGCAGCTGGACGGCGGCCGCTTCGCCACCTCTGACCTGAACGACCTGTACCGCCGTGTCATCAACCGCAACAACCGCCTCAAGCGGCTCATCCAGCTCAACGCCCCCGACATCATCGTCCGCAACGAGAAGCGGATGCTGCAGGAGGCCGTGGACGCCCTGATCGACAACGGCCGCCGCGGCCGTGCCGTCACCGGCGCCAACAACCGTGCCCTCAAGTCCCTCAGCGACCTGCTGAAGGGCAAGCAGGGCCGCTTCCGCCAGAACCTGCTGGGCAAGCGTGTCGACTACTCCGGCCGCTCTGTTATCGTCGTCGGTCCCGAGCTGAAGATCTACCAGTGCGGCGTGCCCAAGGAGATGGCCGTGGAGCTGTTCCGCCCCTTCATTATGAAGAAGCTGGTGGAGGACGGCACCGCCAACAACATCAAGTCCGCCAAGAAGATGGTGGACAAGGGCGTCACCGAGGTCTGGGACGCTCTGGATGTCATCATCAAGGACCACCCCGTCATGCTGAACCGCGCCCCGACCCTGCACCGCCTGGGTATCCAGGCCTTCGAGCCGGTGCTGGTGGACGGCCGCGCTCTGAAGCTGCATCCCCTGACCTGTACCGCCTTCAACGCCGACTTCGACGGTGACCAGATGGCTATTCACGTGCCCCTGTCCGCCGAGGCTCAGGCCGAGGCCCGAATCCTGATGCTCTCCGCCAACAACCTGCTGCGTCCCCAGGACGGCGGCCCCGTCACCGTTCCCACCCAGGACATGGTGCTGGGCTCCTACTACCTGACCATGGACCGCATGGGCAAGGCGGAGAAGGGCGCCGAGACCATCTGGTGCGAGGACCCCGGCGATACCGGCCTGCCCGCCCAGTCCGTGGTGGACGCCGATGAGTTCCTGGCCGCCAACGAGGCGCTGTCCAAGGAGCAGAAGAAGGCCACCTACAAGCCCCTGCACTTCTATGCCAACGAGGAAGAGGCCCTGATGGCCTATAACGAGCGGGCCATCGGCCCCCACTGCCCCATCCTGGTGCGCCGCACCCTGAATGTGGAGGGCGTGGAGTACACCCGCGTGGTGGAGGCGACCCCCGGCCGCATCATCTTCAACCACAACATTCCCCAGGACCTGGGCTTCGTGGACCGCACCGATCCCGCCCGCATCTGCGACTACGAGATCACCTTCACCTGCGGCAAGAAGCAGCTGGGCCAGATCGTGGACCGCACCATCAACAAGCACGGCTTCACCGTGGCCGCCGAGGTGCTGGACGCCATCAAGGCCACCGGCTACCACAACTCCACCCTGGCCGCCATCACCGTCTCCATCGCGGATATGACCATTCCTCCCAAGAAGTACGAGATGGTCGCCGCCTCCGAGCAGGCGGTGCTGGACATCGAAAACCAGTACAAGATGGGCTTCATGACCGACCACGAGCGCTACAAGCAGGTGGTGCAGGTCTGGGAGAAGACCACCAACGACGTGTCCGACGCCCTGCAGAAGAACCTGGACCGCTACAACCCCATCTTCATGATGGCGGACTCCGGCGCCCGTGGCTCCATGAAGCAGATCCGTCAGCTGGCCGGTATGCGCGGCCTGATCGCCAATACCGCCGGTAAGACCATCGAGATCCCCATCAAGGCAAACTACCGCGAGGGCCTGACCGCCCTGGAGTACTTCATCTCCAGCCGCGGCGCCCGTAAGGGCCTGGCCGATACCGCTCTGCGTACCGCCGACTCCGGTTACCTGACCCGCCGAATGGTCGACGTCTCCCAGGATGTCATCATCCGTGAGGAGGACTGCCATGCCACCCACGGCATCAAGGTCTCCGAGATCAGCGAGAACGGCCAGGTCATTGAGAAGTTCTCCGACCGTCTGCGCGGCCGCTTCCTGGTGGGCGACATCGTGGACGCCGAGACCGGCGAGGTGCTGGTGCCCAATACCAAGATGATGGACGAGAAGGACGCCAAGCTCCTGGAGACCCGCAAGTGGGTCCAGAAGAACCCCCGCGCCGGCGACGAGTGCAGCTACGACCCGGCTGTGGACGAGAGCAAGCCCACCGTCATGATCCGCACCGTCCTGACCTGCAAGGCTCACAGCGGCGTGTGCGCCAAGTGCTACGGCATGAACCTGGCCACCCAGCAGCCTGTCGGCCCCGGCGAGGCGGTCGGCATCATCGCCGCCCAGTCCATCGGCGAGCCCGGTACCCAGCTGACCATGCGTACGTTCCACACCGGCGGCCTGGCCGGCGGCGACATCACCCAGGGTCTTCCCCGTGTTGAGGAGCTGTTCGAGGCCCGGAAGCCCAAGCGGATGGCCACGCTGTCCGAGATCGGCGGCAAGGTCCGCTTCGAGGAGGCTACCAAGGGCAGCCTGCTGAACATCATCATCACCGCCGACGACGGCGATACCCGCACCTACGCGGTGCCCCACACCGGCCTGCAGGTGAAGGACGGCGACACCATCGCCGCCGGTACCCAGCTGACCTACGGCGCGCTGAACCCCCACGATGTGCTCCGCATCCGGGGCGCCGATGCCGTGTACAACTACCTGATCCAGGAAGTTCTGCGCGTGTACCGTCAGCAGGGCGTTGACATCAACGATAAGCACATCGAGATCATTGTCCGCCAGATGATGCGCAAGGTCCGCCTGGAGGACGCCGGCGACACCAAGCTGCTGGACGGCTCCATGGTGGATGTTCTGGAGCTGGACGACGCCAACGAGGAGATCGACCGCCGCAACGCCGCCGGTGAGACCCAGGAGAACGGCGAGCCCCTGCGGAAGGCTGTGGGCACCCAGCTGCTGATGGGTATTACCAAGGCATCTCTGGCTACCGATTCCTTCATGTCCGCCGCCTCCTTCCAGGAGACCACCAAGGTCCTGACCGAGGCCGCCATCCGCGGCAAGGTGGACCGCCTCCACGGCCTGAAGGAGAACGTCATCATCGGTAAGCTGATTCCTGCCGGCACCGGCCTGCAGGCTTACCACACCTTCGCTGAGGAGCTGGTCGGCGCGCCTCAGAGCGCTGAGAGCGAGGAAGCCCCTGTGTTTGAGGGCTGATCCATCAAACAAAAAAGAGGACCGCAGCTTGCGGTCCTCTTTTTATATGGTTGTGATGGGTTCAGGGACGGGGAATGCGGAAGGACTGTTCTCCGTTGGCTTCGTCCGTGACGGCGCCCGCCGGAAACAGAATGACGATATGGCCTTCCTCGTCCACTGTGAAGTCCGTGGTCTCGTCGATGGACACATAGTCCGTCAGAGGCGCTTTTTCCCGGATGGGGAAGTAGACTACGTCGGGGGTCTTGTCCATGCGGTTCCCCATTTGCATGGTAATGGTCTCGATGATGTACGTCTGGTAGTCCTCGCCGCAGAGCTCCTCCAGCGTGGCGGAGCCGGCGGGCGCTGCGGGCTCCCCGGTTTGGATGGCGGCGGCGCTGCACGCGGACAGCATCAGCGCGAGTGCCAGCAGAGCGGCCAAAGGGGCGAAAAACCGTTTCATAAGATACCTCCTTATGGTGTTCTGTCAGATAGACGGAAAAAGGCCGAAAAAAGTTTGCGGGACCTGCTCTGCCGCCGGATATTTGCATCAAAAAATGAAAAAACAGCGGATAAAAACGGCGGTATTTGTGAAAGAGAAAAAATAAAAATCCATTTTACGGAAATGCTTGACGATTGATAAAAGCCATGCTATAATTTTCAACTGCGCGGATGTATTCTGCGAATTTTGCCATGCGAATCAGGAGGAAATCCCCGTGCTGACGGAACTTGCTTCTCAGGAAAAGGTCATCGGCGTGAAGCAGTCCCGCAAAGCCGTCCGGGAAGGACGGGCCAAACGGGTCTACCTCGCCTGCGACGCCGACCCCGCCATCACCGAGCCGGTGGCGGAGAGCTGCCGCTGCGCCGGCATCCCGGTGGAGGCGGCGCACACCATGGCCCAGCTGGGCCACGCCTGCCGCATCACGGTGGGGGCGTCTGTGGTGGCGGTCCTGTGATTTCGGTTTTTTCGGAATAACCGCAAGGTTTTCCGCAAAAAATAAAGGCTGTCCGCAAAAAAGCGGCTGCCAAAAATATGAAAGAAAGGAGAAAATCAATGCCTACTTTTAACCAGCTGGTCCGTAAAGGAAGAGAACAGGCTACCTACAAGTCCACTTCTCCCGCTCTGCAGTTTGGTCTGAACACCCTGAAGACCAAGACCACCGATCTGCCTTCTCCCCAGAAGAGAGGCGTCTGCACCGCCGTGAGAACCGCGACTCCCAAGAAGCCCAACTCCGCTCTGCGTAAGATCGCCCGTGTGCGTCTGACCAACGGCTACGAGGTCACCGCCTATATCCCCGGCGTGGGTCACTCCCTGCAGGAGCACTCCGTCGTCATGATCCGCGGCGGCCGTGTCAAGGACCTCCCCGGCGTCCGTTACCACATCATTCGCGGTACTCTGGATACCCAGGGTGTTTCCGGCCGTATGCAGAGCCGTTCCAAGTACGGCGCCAAGCGTCCCAAGCAGAAGTAAGATCTGCAAAACACTGAAAGCTTTGCCGAATAGGTTTATATATATGTGCGAACATGTTACCGCTTCGGCAGGCATTCTACGGAAGGCTGAAATATCGCCTTTTGAGTACCTATGAGATCATAGAATTATTATGAAGGAGGGAAGCATAGTGCCCAGAAGAGGTAATGTTCCCAAGAGAGAAGTTCTGCCCGATCCCGTATACGGCTCTGTCCTGGTGACCAAGCTGGTCAACAGCGTCATGCTGGACGGCAAGAAGGGTGTCGCGCAGAAGGTGGTCTACGCGGCCTTCGACCAGATCAAGGAGAAGACCGAGAAGGACCCCGTTGAAGTGTTCACCCAGGCTATGGAAAACATCATGCCCAGCCTGGAGGTCAAGGCCCGCCGCGTGGGCGGTGCCAACTATCAGGTGCCCATGGAAGTGCGCCCCGCCCGTCGTCAGACCCTGGGTCTGCGCTGGCTGACCGCTTATTCCCGGGCCCGCAGCGAGCGCACCATGGCCGAGCGTCTGGCCGGCGAGATCATGGACGCCGCCAACAACACCGGCGCTGCCGTGAAGAAGCGCGAGGAAGTCCACAAGGCTGCCGAGGCCAACAAGGCCTTCGCACACTTCCGCTGGTAAGTTAGGAGAAACAGTATGCCGAGAAAAACACCTCTTGAAAATACCAGAAATATCGGCATTATGGCTCACATCGATGCTGGTAAGACGACGACTACCGAGCGTATTCTGTACTACACCGGCGTGAACTATAAGATCGGTGAGACCCATGATGGTACTGCTACCATGGACTGGATGGCTCAGGAGCAGGAGCGTGGTATCACCATCACTTCTGCCGCCACCACTTGCTATTGGGAGGGCTCCGCGAAGTTCTTCCCCGAGGGCAAGGGCCGGAAGTTCCCCAAGACCCGTATCAACATCATCGATACCCCGGGCCACGTGGACTTCACGGTGGAGGTTCAGCGCTCCCTGCGCGTTCTGGACGGCTCTGTGACCGTCCTGTGCGCCAAGGGCGGCGTGGAGCCCCAGTCCGAGACTGTGTGGCGTCAGGCCGATAACTACAAGGTCCCCCGCATGATCTACGTCAACAAGATGGACATCATGGGTGCGGACTTCTACAACGTCCTGCGGATGATCGATGAGCGTCTGAAGTGCAACGCTGTGCCCATCCAGCTGCCCATCGGCAGCGAGGATACCTTCCGCGGCATCGTGGACCTGATCGAAATGGATGCTGACATCTATTATGACGATCTGGGCAACGATATGCGCGTGGAGCCCATCCCCGAGGATATGGTGGACCTGGCCAACGAGTACCATGAGAAGCTGATGGACGCCGTTTCCATGTTCGATGACGAGATCATGGAGATGTACCTGGGCGGTGAGGAAGTTCCTCAGGAGAAGATCCGTGCCGCCATCCGTAAGGCTACCATCGCCAACGACATGGTCCCCGTCGTCTGCGGCACCTCTTACAAGAACAAGGGTGTCCAGAAGATGCTGGACGCTGTGGTCGACTATATGCCCTCTCCTCTGGATATTCCCCCCATCAAGGGTGTGAATCCCAAGACTGACGAAGAGGAAGAGCGTCCTTCTGACGACAACGCGCCCTTTGCCGCTCTGGCTTTCAAGATCATGACCGACCCCTATGTGGGCCGTCTGAGCTTCTTCCGCGTGTACTCCGGTCACCTGACCACTGGCTCCACCGTGCTGAACACGGTGAAGAACCAGAAGGAGCGCATGGGCCGCATCCTGCAGATGCACGCCAACCACCGGGAGGATATCGAGGAGGTCTACGCCGGCGACATCGAAGCCGCTGTCGGCCTGAAGAACACCACCACCGGCGATACCCTGTGCGATGAGAAGCACCCCATCATCCTGGAGTCCATGGAGTTCCCCGAGCCCGTTATCCGCGTGGCTATCGAACCCAAGACCAAGGCCGGTCAGGAAAAGATGACCATGGGCCTGATCAAGCTGGCCGAGGAGGACCCCACCTTCAAGACCTACACCGACGAGGAGACCGGCCAGACCATCATCGCCGGCATGGGCGAGCTGCACCTGGAGATCATCGTGGACCGTCTGCTCCGCGAGTTCAAGGTGGAGGCCAACGTCGGCGCTCCCCAGGTCGCCTATAAGGAGACCATCAAGAAGGCTGTCGATCAGGACACCAAGTACAAGCGCCAGAGCGGTGGCTCCGGCCAGTACGGTCATGTCAAGATCAAGGTCGAGCCCAACGAGTCCGGCAAGGGCTACGAGTTTATCAACGCCGTCGTGGGCGGCTCCATTCCCAAGGAGTTCATCCCCGCTGTCGACGCCGGTATCCGTGGCGCTCTGAACGCCGGTGTTGTTGCCGGCTTCCCCGTTGTGGACGTCAAGGTCACCCTGTATGACGGCTCCTATCACGAGGTCGACTCCTCTGAAATGGCGTTCAAGATCGCCGGCTCCATGGCCTTCAAGGAGGCTATGCGCAAGGCCGATCCTGTCCTGCTGGAGCCCATCATGAAGGTTTCCGTCATCGCTCCCGACGACTACCTGGGCACCGTCATCGGCGACCTGACCGCCCGCCGCGGCCAGATCCTGGGCCAGGAGGCCCGTCCCGGTGCGCAGCAGGTGGACGCTCTGGTGCCTCTGGCCAACATGTTTGGCTACGCTACCGACCTGCGTTCCTCCACCCAGGGCCGCGGCCAGTACACCATGGAGCCCCACAGCTACACCGAGCTGCCCAAGTCCATCCGCGACAAGATCGTGGAGACCCGCGGCAAGGGCCAGGACTGATTGGAAAAAGGGATTGATTTTCCCTAAGAAATACTGTAAAATAAGCAATGCTATGGATTTGAGCATTGCTGCAAGTTGATTTTGTAAATTGACAGGAGGATCATCAAATGGCTAAGCAGAAATTTGAAAGAACCAAGCCCCATGTTAACATCGGCACCATCGGTCACGTCGACCACGGCAAGACCACTCTGACCGCCGCCATCACCAAGTGGCTGTCCCTGCAGGGCAAGGCTCAGTTCGAGGCTTATGACAGCATCGACAAGGCTCCCGAGGAGAAGGAGCGCGGCATCACCATCAACACCGCTCACGTTGAGTATGAGACCGAGGCTCGTCACTATGCTCACGTTGACTGCCCGGGCCACGCTGACTATATCAAGAACATGATCACCGGTGCTGCCCAGATGGACGGCGCTATCCTGGTCATCGCTGCTACCGACGGCCCCATGGCTCAGACCAAGGAGCACATCCTGCTGGCCCGTCAGGTGGGCGTGCCCGCCATGGTCGTGTTCCTGAACAAGTGCGACCAGGTCGACGATGAGGAGCTGCTGGAGCTGGTCGAGATGGAGGTCCGCGAGACCCTGTCCAACTACGAGTTCCCCGGCGACGACATTCCCGTCATCAAGGGTTCCGCTCTGAACGCTCTGATCTCCGAGTCCACCGATCCCGCCGCTCCCGAGTATGCCTGCATCAAGGAGCTGATGGACGCTGTTGACTCCTATATCCCCACTCCTCCCCGCGATGACTCCCTGCCCTTCCTGATGCCCGTTGAGGACGTGTTCACCATCTCCGGCCGCGGCACCGTCGCTACTGGCCGTGTGGAGCGTGGCCAGCTGAAGCTCAGCGAGGAAGTCGAGATCGTTGGCCTGACCGACGAGAAGAAGAAGACCGTCGTTACCGGTATCGAGATGTTCCACAAGCTGCTGGACTTCGCTGAGGCCGGCGACAACATCGGCGCTCTGCTGCGTGGCGTGGACCGTACCGGTATCGAGCGTGGCCAGGTTCTGGCCAAGCCCGGCTCCATCCATCCCCACACCAAGTTCAAGGGCCAGGTCTACGTCCTGTCCAAGGAAGAGGGCGGCCGTCACACTCCCTTCTTCAACAACTATCGTCCCCAGTTCTACTTCCGCACCACCGACGTGACCGGCGTCATCACTCTGCCCGAGGGCACTGAGATGTGCATGCCCGGCGATAACGTCGAGATGAGCGTTGAGCTGATCACCCCCATCGCCATCGAGAAGGGCCTGCGTTTCGCTATCCGTGAGGGTGGCCGTACCGTTGGTTCCGGTGCCGTTACCGACATCATCGAGGCCTAATTGAAGGGTTTCCAAAAGGCTGCCGCGAAAGCGGCAGCCTTTTTTTGCAAACGGCCACCCGGGCCCCCGCAAGGCGGGGCGGGCCGAAGGCCCGTACAAGCGTTTTGCGAAACAAAACCTTGGCGCGGGCGAATTGATTTCGCCTGCGCAAGTTCAATTAAAAGGGCTCCCACACGGCTATGCCGGGTGGGAAATGGCCGTACCGTTGGTGACCGTGCCGTTACCGACATCATCGAGGCCTGATTGAAGGGTTTCAAATGGCTGCCGCGAAAGCGGCAGCCTTTTTTTGCCTATTTCTCCTTTTCGGCAGAACGTACCAGCGCCTCCTGAAAACCGTTTGCACCGGGACAGCAGATGTCCCCTGCCACAGGCCGGTCCTCGCAGATGTACAGATTTGCCTGAATACCTTCGGCACGATCCGGATAGTTGGTGACGGCATAGGTATACCGGGATACCTGCTTGCCCAGGCAGGGCGTCAGGTCAAAGCCCTGGACTGTTTGCAGCGCATTATAGGTGAGGTACGGCTCCGCCAGCGTATCCGGCAGCAGGAATTGCAGTGTTTCCACCGGCTCTGGTTCCACCTCCCAGCCAAGAGACTGGAGATAGGCGACCCGCTGGGTGTTGTCGGTCAGCAGGGGCGGCTCCGCGTTTTCGTCTCCGGGCATCCTGCCCATGAGAATAATGAGCGCCGCCATTACGATGCCCATGGCGATCACGGCGGCAACGGCTTTTTTTCGGGAAAACTTGGCGGTCCAAATCAGCATAACGAATCCCTCCTGCCACTTCCTATTCATTTTCGGCGAAGAATATGATAGAATACCCAAAAAGGAGTGAAGGAGCATGGAAAAACAGCGCCTGGACAAGATCATCGCCTCCACGGGAAGGTGGTCCCGGCGGGAGGTCAAGGCACTGGTGCGCCAGGGACGGGTGCTGGTGAACGGCGTGCCCGCCCGCTCCGGCGAGGAGAAAGCCGACCCGCTGACGGCGGAGGTCACGGTCAACGGCGAGATGTTAACGTACCGAAAGTACACCTGGGTCATGCTGAACAAGCCCGCAGGGTATCTCTCCGCCACTGAGGATGGTCGGGGCCCAACTGTTCTTGACCTGCTGCCGACCGAGCTGAAAAAGCAGGGCCTGTTCCCGGTGGGACGGCTGGATAAGGACACGGAGGGTCTGCTGCTGCTGACCAATGAGGGTGGCCTGGCCCACGACCTGCTTTCCCCCCGGCATCATGTGGAAAAGGTGTACTACGCCCGGGTGGCGGGCCGCCTGACGGAGGAGGACTGCCGGGCCTTTGCTGCCGGGATGACGCTGGATGACGGCCTGGTCTGCCAGAGCGCCGGACTGGAGATTTTATCAGCAGGGGAGGAGAGCGAGGCCCATGTCACCCTGCGGGAGGGAAAGTTTCATCAGGTCAAGCGGATGCTGGCATTTCGTGGAAAACCGGTGCTATATCTGGAGCGGGTGCGCATGGGCAATTTGCCCTTGGATTTGTCACTTTCACGGGGAGAATACCGTTTTTTGACCCCGGAGGAACTGGAGGGGCTGCGCCGCATTTCACATTGACGCAGAAAAAGCCAAATCTTTAACAAAAAGAGCGCGCTTTTTTTGTTGAAAAAAGAAAAGACATCTTGCATTTTGCCGAAACTGCCGATATAATATAGTCATTGACAAATTACACAAAGAATTTTAACGTGTGATGACAGATGAGGAGGACGACCATGTCTGGGAGAATTTTTCAAAACGTGGTGCTGCAGCTGAAGGAAAACACGGATCGAACCGTCGGCGTCATCGACGGGGAGGGTATCGTCATTGCCTGCAGCGAACTGTCCATGATCGGCCAGCGCTGGGCGGAGTATGTGCCGGTGGTCAACAACGCCGCCGGAAGCATGACCTCCTCCGATGGCAAGACCTTCAAGGCCCTGAACGGCTGGGGCAACCAGTTTGACTATGCCGCGTTCGCCTTTGGCGACAACGAGGTCAGCAAGACCGTCTGTGCCATGGCTACCGTGGCGCTGAACGCTGCCAAGTCCTATTATGAGGAGAAGCACGACCGCGGCTCCTTCATCAAGGACATCATCTCCGACAACATCATGCTGGGCGACATCTATATGCGGGCCAAGGAGCTGCGGGTCACCGCCGATGTACCCCGGGGCGTATTCGTGGTCCGCTCCCTGAAGAAGGGCGAGTCCGTCCCCACTGATGTGGTCCAGTCCCTGTTCCCCGATCGCCAGAATGATTTTGTCCTCAGCATCGGCGAGGGCGATGTGGTGCTGATCCACCAGATGCCCGAGGGCTCCGGCATCAAGGAGCTGAACAAGATCGCCGCCTCCATCGAGGAAGCGCTCCGCTCCGGCAGCGAGAGTACGGCGGTGGTGGGCGTCGGCACCATTGCCACCCACCTGCGTGACCTGGCCAAGAGCTACAAGGAAGCTCAGATCGCCATTGAGGTCGGCAAGGTCTTTGATACCGAGAAGTATGTCATCAACTATGAGAACCTGGGCATCGGCCGCCTGATTTACCAGCTGCCCACCACTCTGTGCGAGATGTTCCTCCAGGAGGTCTTCAAGAAGAACCCCATCGACGCCCTGGATAAGGAGACGCTGTTCACCATCCACAAGTTCTTTGAGAACAATCTGAACGTGTCCGAGACAGCCCGGAAGCTGTTCGTCCACCGCAACACCCTGGTCTACCGGCTGGAGAAGATCAAGAAGCTCACCGGCCTGGACCTGCGGGAGTTTGACGACGCCATCACCTTCAAGGTGGCCCTTATGGTCAAGAAGTATCTGACCAGCCGGGGTATCGATTCCTGAACCGAATAGGGAGACAGACAGGCCCCGGTTTTTGCCGGGGCCTGCTTTTTATAGGAATTGTTTCCAGTAAAGGGAACATTTGGCATGATCCGGACGTATATGAAGTGGAGACATGTTCCAAAGCGGAGGATTTCCGCAAAAACTTGCAAACAGAGATTGCATTGCCGGGGAAAACCGTATATAATGTGTTTAACTCTGGAATTATGTCGACTGACCTGCAAAATACAGATATGTGGGCGTCGTGCTGTCAAGTATCATGAGGTGCCTGTATGATCCGACTGAAAGACGTGGAAATGGAGTATGAAAACGGGACGAAAGCCATCCGGGGCATCACCCTGACCATTGAGGACGGGGAATTTGTCTTCCTGGTTGGCCCCTCCGGCTCCGGTAAATCCACCATTATCAAGCTGCTGACCGGCGAAGTAGAGCCCTGCGCGGGCCGCATTATGATCAACGGTTTTTCCGTCAGCAATATCTCCAACCGTCAGATCCCTCTGATGCGGCGGACCCTGGGCGTCATCTTCCAGGACTTCCGGCTGATTGAGAAGAAGACGGTGTATGACAATTTGGATTTTGTCATGCGCGCCGTGGGAGCCTCCCCCAAGGAGATCAGGAAGCGTATCCCCTATGTGCTGGAGCTGGTGGGCCTGGGAGGCAAGGCCGACCGCTATCCCACGGAGCTCTCCGGCGGAGAGCAGCAGCGCGTGGCCATCGCCCGGGCGCTGGTGAATAATCCCGATACCATTATCGCCGACGAGCCCACCGGCAACCTGGACCCGGACCGATCCCTGGAGCTGATGAGCCTGCTGGTGAAGATCAACGAGCTGGGGACCACCGTGGTGGTGGTGACCCACGAAAAGGACCTGGTGGACCGCTTCGGCAAGCGGGTCATTACCATTGACTCTGGCCACGTTATCAACGACAGCGTGGGCGGCTATGTGGGAGGACGCATCCATGGCTAAGCATGATTTCGGATATTTCGCCCATGAGGGCCTCTCCAATATGTTCAGCCACGGCTTCATGTCCTTCGCCGCCATCGGCATCACGGTGGCCTGCCTGCTCATTATGGGCACCTTCACGCTGGTGGCGGTGAACGCCAACGGCCTGCTGGAGGACCTGGAGCAGGAGAATGAAATCCTGGCGTATGTGGAGGATACCTATACGGAGGCGGAATCCAAAGCGCTGCAAAAGAAGCTGGAGGCCATTCCCAATGTGGTCTCTGCTGCGTACATCAGCAAGCAGCAGGCCACGGAGGATTTTGCCGCCCGATATCCCGACGAGCAGCTGTTCCAGAACCTGGACCCGGAGATTTTCCGGGACCGCTATGTCCTAAAGGTGGCGAATCTGGAGCGACAGGGCGAGACGGTGGAGCAGATCAGGAATACTCCGGGCATCGCCAATGTCAACGCCCATGAGGAGATCGCCGGCGGCTTTGTCACCGTCCGCAATGTGGCGACGGTGGTCTGCGTGGCGCTGATTGCCATTTTGTTCGTGGTGTCGGTGTTCATCATCTCCAATACCATTAAGCTGACCACCTACGACCGCCGGGACGAGATCGCCATTATGCGGATGGTGGGTGCCACCAACGGCTTCATCCGCTGGCCCTTCGTGTATGAGGGCTTCCTGTTCGGCATCCTGGGCGCAGTCATTGCCTTTTTCCTCCAGTGGGGCTTGTACGAGGCGGTAGCCCGGGGCGTTGCCAACAACGACACCCTCCAGCTCATCCACATCATCCCCTTTGAGCAGCTCTGGGTCCCGGTGGCGGAGGTCTTCGCCGGGGCGGGCATCGTCATCGGTGTAGGCGGCAGCTTGTCCGCCATCCGCAAATTTTTGCAGGTGTAATGGTATGAAAAAAATGAAACGAATGTGCCGTGTCGTGGCGGCGCTGCTTCTGGCGGTGTGTCTGGTGGGGGCGGAGATGGCCCCCGTGCTGGCCGTCACCCAGGCGGAGATCGACAAACTGAAAAATGAGGCCAAGGACCTGGGCAACCAGAAAAAGGAACTGGAGGCCAAGCTGAAGGAACTGGCTGACGATAAGAGTAAGGCTTTGGAGAAGAAAAAACTCCTGGACCAGCAGATTGCCAACACCTCCGCCCAGATCGGGAATGTGGAGGCCCAGATCGCGGATTATGCCAGCCTCATCACCCAGACAGAGGAGGAGCTGGCGGACGCGGAAAGGCGGGAGGAGGCCCAGTATGAGCTGTTCTGCCAGCGGGTCCGGGCTATGGAGGAGAGCGGAGAGGTCAGCTACTGGTCCGTCCTCTTCGGTGCCTCCAGCTTTACGGATATGCTGACCCGGCTGAACGACGTGAACGAGGTCATGGAGGCCGACCAGAAGGTCATCGATGACCTGAAGATCCTCCAGGCGGAGATCACGGAGAAGAAGGAGCAGCTGGAGGACAGCAAGGCTGAGCGGGAAGCCGCCAAGGCGGACCTGGTGAGCAAGAAGTCCGAGCTGGACAAGCAGCGCAAGCAGGCCATCTCCCTGGTCAATGAGATCAACGACAACGAGCAGGAGAACAAGGAGACGCTGGCCGCACTGGACGCGGAGGAGGACCGCATCCTGGCGGAGGCCCTCCGGCTGTCCAAGAAGCTGGCGGAGGAGCAGGCGGCTGCCGGGAAATCGCAGCAGTCCAACCCCGGCGGATACATCTGGCCGGTGAACAGCCGCTATGTCACCTCCACCGTGGGTGGGCGTACCTCCCCCGGCGGCATTGGCTCCACCAATCATAAGGGCACCGACATCGGCCGGGTGGGCTATACCAGCCCCATCTATGCCGCCAAGTCCGGCACCGTCATCGTGTCCCAGTATTCCAGCTCCTACGGCAACTATGTGGTCATCTCCCACGGCAGCGGCAACACCACCCTGTACGGCCACATGAGCAGCCGGAAGGTGCAGGCGGGCCAGTATGTGAACCAGGGTGACGTCATCGGCATCACCGGCTCTACGGGTCATTCCACCGGCCCCCATCTCCACTTTGAGATCACGGAGAACGGCATGCGCATCAATCCCCTGAACCACGGCGCGCCGCCTTGCAAGGGCTATCTGACGGGTTACACCCTGTCCGGTTCCGCATAAAGCACATAATTCCCCCTCCCGCTCCATACCATGGGGCGGGAGGGTTGTTTTATGATCGCATTGTTGGAATGGGCCCCGCCGGAGCGGGGCAGACGGCGGAAAGCCGTTACAGTGAAGGAGGAGAGCCTGCTGCACCTGCGGCTGTACCGTGCGTCGCTCCAGCGGGGACCCCGGACGCCGGAGGCGATCCTGCGCCGACGGGTGCTGACGGCGGGGAAGCGGCTGCGGAAGCTGGGGGTCACCCAGGCGGTGCTTCCGGCAGGGTTTCCCTATGTTCAGGAGCTGGCCCGGTGCGGCCTGCGGGCGGTGTCCACCCTGTCCCTGCGGCGGGCCATGGCGGCGGACTGGGTCCGCTGGGCCCTGGAGGAGAAGGGCCGGAGCCCGGCGGGGGCCCGGGTGGCGGTGTGCGCCGCCCAGCTCACGGGCGAGGTGGTGCGGACTGTGACGGAGCTGTCCCTGCGGCACCGCTACGTCCTGCTGGACCTGCCCTACGGCGGGGAGGAGCTGTGCCGCCAGCTCCGGCGGGAGTACGGCGTGTCGCTGCTGCTGGGCCCGTCCAGGGAACAGCTGGAGGGGGCTGACGTCCTGGTGTTGTTCGATGCCCGGACAGACCTGAAAAACCCGGCGGCGCTGGCTCTTTACGACGAGAGCCAGCCCCTGCCGCCTGTCAGCCTGCCGCCCGCCATGGAGGAGGCTCTGCCGCCGGGGGCGGACCGGGGACAGATGCTGGCGGCCCTGCGGGAGGCGGGCGTCCTGCGGCCGGGACAGATCGCCCTTGGAGGAGCGCGGGCTTGACATTCTGAAACGCAGCCTCTATAATATTACGCTGTGATAATATAGAATAAGTATGTGCGGCGGGAAGTCCCTGTGATTTCCTCCGTCACAAGATAGCAGAAAGGAAACGACGATATGGAAAAAGAATACAAAATGAGTGCTGCCCGCGCCCAGGAGCTGCAGGAAGAACTGAATTACCTCAAGACCACCCGCTCTGACGAGGTGGCTGAGCAGATCAAGGTGGCCCGGGGCTTCGGCGACCTGAGTGAGAACAGCGAGTACGACGAGGCCAAGAACGAGCAGGGCAAGCTGTATTCCCGCATCGCCGAGCTGGAGGAGATCCTGCAGCACGTCGTCATCGTGGACGAGAGCGTCGGTACCACCAACGAGGTGACCATCGGCTGCACTGTCACGGTGTCCGACGCCAGCGGCAAGACCCTGCCCGCCTATAAGATCGTGGGCTCTCAGGAGGCTGACCCCATGCACGGCATCATTTCCGAGGAATCTCCCTTCGGCAAGGCGCTGCTGGGCGCCAAGGAGGGCGACACCGTCACCGTGGAGGCTCCCCGGGGCGCTATCACCTACACGGTGCAGAAGATCGAACGCTAAGGAGAAGCTGATATGTCTGAACAGAAGAACAACCAGCAGGCCCAGCCGGAGCAGGATCTGAATCAGCAGCGCAAGGTCCGCCGGGAGAAGCTGGCCGCTTTGCAGGAGGCCGGACAGGACCCCTTCCAGCAGACCCGCTTCGACTGGGATGCCACTTCCCAGCAGATCAAGGACAACTTTGACGCCCTGGAGGGCCAGGCCGTGAAGGTGGCGGGTCGCCTGATGAGCAAGCGCGGCATGGGCAAGGTCAGCTTCTGCGACCTTCAGGATCGTGACGGCCGCATCCAGCTCTACGCCCGTCAGGACGAAATGGACGAGGAAGTCTATAAGAAGTTCAAGAAGTACGACATCGGCGACATCGTGGGTGTGGACGGTGAGGTCTTCCGCACCCAGCGGGGCGAGATGAGCGTCCGCGCCAAGAACATCACGCTGCTCTCCAAGTCCCTGCTGCCCCTGCCGGAGAAGTTCCACGGCCTCCAGGACAAGGAGCTGCGGTTCCGCCAGCGGTACGTGGATTTGATGGTGAACCCCGAGGTGAAGCGGAACTTCGTCGTCCGCTCCCAGTTCATCAAGTTCATGCGGGACTATCTGGACAACATGGGCTACATCGAGGTGGAGACCCCGGTGCTGAATACCATCGCCGGCGGCGCTGCTGCCCGTCCCTTTGTCACCCACCACAACACCCTGGACATCGATATGTATATGCGCATCGCCACGGAGCTGCCCCTGAAGCGGCTGATCGTGGGCGGCATGGACCGGGTGTATGAGATCGGCCGCATCTTCCGCAACGAGGGCATGGACCCCAAGCACAACCCTGAGTTCACCACGGTGGAGCTGTATCAGGCCTACACCGATTTCCACGGCATGATGGACATTGCCGAGGGCATCATCTCCGGCGCCGCCCAGAAAATTCTGGGCACCTACGAGGTGGAGTGGCAGGGCGAGAAGATCGACCTGACCCCCGGCTGGCGCCGCCTGACCATGGTGGACGCCGTCCGTGAATACGTGGGCATCGACTTCGGCGCCATCACCGATGACGCCGAGGCTGTGGCCGCCGCGAAGGCCAAGGGCGTGGAGCTGGCGGACGCCGCTGAAAAGACCTGGGGCAACGCCCTGTATGCCTGCTTCGACCAGCGGGTGGAGGAGAAGCTGATCCAGCCCACCTTCATCACCATGTACCCCGTGGAGGTCAGCCCCCTGACCAAGCGCAGCCCCGCCGACCCCCGTCTTACCGAGCGGTTCGAGCTGTTCGTGTGCCACAGCGAGCTGGCCAACGCCTACTCCGAGCTGAACGACCCCATCGACCAGCGCCAGCGCTTTGAGAAGCAGGTGGAGCAGCGGGAGCGGGGCGACGACGAGACGGAGATGCTGGACGAGGATTTCCTGAATGCCCTGGAGTACGGCATGCCTCCCACCGGCGGCATGGGCATGGGCATCGACCGCTGCGTCATGCTGCTCACCGGTGCCGACACCATCCGGGAAGTCATCCTCTTCCCCACCATGAAGCCCCTGGATTGACAAGACCCTGCCTGCGGACGGACGGCTCCGTCCGCAGGCCGTTTTCAACACGAAAGGAGGGACCCGCCGTGGAGACCATCACCAGTCGGAGCAATCCCCTGTGCACCCACCTTCGGAAGCTGGCCTCTGACCGGGCTTACCGCCGCAGGAGCGGCGAGTTCCTCTGCGACAGCCCCAAGCTGCTGGAGGAGGCCCTCCTCCACGGTGGGGACCTGCGCACCGTGGTCGCCACGGAGGACGCGGCCCTGCCGCCCATACCGGCGGGTGTGCGGCTGGTAGCAGTACCGGCGGACGTGATGAAGTCCGTCTCCCCGGCCCAGACGCCCCAGGGTGTGCTGGCGGTGTGCGCCATGCGCCCCCCGGCATTGCCGGAAACGCTGCCCGGGAAGCGGTATGTGGTGCTGGACGGCGTCCAGGACCCCGGCAACGTGGGCACCATCCTTCGGACGGCGGACGCCTTCCGGGCCGACGGGCTGTTCCTGGTGAACGGCTGCGCCGACCTGTACAATCCCAAGACCGTCCGGGCCACCATGGGCGCGGTGTTCCGCTGCCCGGCGTGGAACTGCGATATCCCAGATTTGCGGCGGCTGCTGACGAATAGCAGCCTGCCCCTTTACGGCGCTGCCCTCCGGGCCGACACCGTGGACGCCCGTACCCTGGATTACAGCCGGTGCACCATCGCCATCGGCAGCGAGGGAAAGGGCCTTTCCCAAGCATTGCTGGCAGTCTGCGACCAGACCGCCCTCATCCCCATGAGCGACCACTGCGAATCCCTGAACGCGGCCATGGCGGCCACGGTGCTGCTGTGGGAGGCCGCGCGGAACGACTGAAAAGGGGGAAACGCCCATGTCGGCATTGAAATACTGGGTATGGCTGGCGGAGTGCCGGGGCGTGTCCAATCAGACCCGGCTGGCGCTGCTGCGCCATTTCGGAAGTCCCGAGGATGTGTTTTACGCCGACGCGGGGGAAATTCTGTTGACAGAGGGCATCACCCGGGAACAGGCCAAGGCCCTGGAGGACCACAAGCTGGACAAGGCCGACAAGATTCTGGCGGACTGCCAGCGGCTGGGCCTGCGCATCCTGACGATTCAGGACGCGGAATATCCCGGCAGGCTCCAGAATATCTACGACCCGCCCTGCCTGCTGTATGTAAAGGGCCGCCTGCCCGCCATTGACGAGGTGGCGGCGGTGGCCGTGGTAGGTACCCGGGACTGCACGCCCTATGGCGTCGCCTGCGCGGAAAAGCTGGGCTATGGCCTGGCTAGCGGCGGAGCCGTGGTGGTCAGCGGCCTGGCAAAGGGTATCGACGCGGCGGCCAGCCGGGGTGCCCTCCGTGCCGGAGGAATCACTGTGGGCGTGGTGGGCAACGGACTGGACGTCCATTACCCCTATGAGAGCCGCTACCTGTACGAGGACATCGCCGCGGCGGGCGCATTGCTCTCTGAATATCCACCGGGCACGGAACCTGCGGGAAGTCATTTCCCTGCCAGAAACCGCATCATTTCCGGCCTGTCTCTTGCCACGCTGGTGGTGGAGGCCCCGGAGCGCAGCGGCGCCCTCATCACCGCCGAGACGGCGCTAGAGCAGGGCAGGGACGTGTTTGCCGTTCCCGGCCCCATCGACGCGCCTGCCAGCGTGGGCTGCAACCGTCTCATCCGGGACGGCGCCGGGCTGGTGTCCGACGCCTGGGACATCCTGCGGGAGTACGCGGGGCGGTTCCCGGAGAAGCTGAAGCAGGACGAGGCGAGGGAACAGCCCGCCGTTCTGGGCTATCAGGCCCGGCAGAAGGCGGAGCCGAAGCCCGTGCCCCCGTCTTTGGATTTGAACAAAAGCAGCCTGACGGACGACCAGCTCAACCTGCTGCGGGCCATGTCGGACGAGGAACCGGCTCTGGTGGACGACCTGATCGAGCAGACCGGCATCCCCACCCGGCGGGTGCTGTCGGCGCTGACACTTTTGGAAATGGAACATATGGTGACACAGCACAGCGGAAAACGCTATACCCGTGCTGTGACCCTTTGTGAATAAATGGCATAAATCGTGCGCCCTCTTGCGGGGCGCCTGGAGGTAAGTATGGCAAATCACAGCCTGGTCATCGTGGAGTCTCCCGCGAAGGCAAAGACCATCGGTAAATATCTGGGCAAGGACTTTACCGTGAAGGCCTGCATGGGCCATCTGCGGGACCTGCCCAAAAGCACCATCGGCGTGGATGTGGAGAAGGATTTCGAGCCTATCTACAAGCCCATCAAGGGCAAAGAGGACATCATCAGCGACCTGAAAAAATCCGCCAAGGCGGCGGATACGGTCTACCTCGCCACCGACCCGGACCGGGAGGGCGAGGCCATTTCCTGGCATTTGAAGCAGCTTTTGAACCTGCCGGATGAAAAGACGAAGCGGGTCACTTTCAACGAGATCACGAAAAAAGTGGTGCAGGAGAGCATTCAGGAGCCCCGGGACATCGACCAGAACCTGGTGGATGCCCAGCAGGCCCGCCGTATCCTGGACCGCCTGGTGGGCTATGAGCTTTCCCCCCTGCTATGGAAGAAGATCCGCCGGGGCCTCTCCGCGGGCCGCGTTCAGTCCGTCGCCACCCGCATGGTGGACGACCGGGAGCGGGAGATCGAGGCGTTTCAGCCGGAGGAATACTGGACGCTGGACGCCAACCTCCTGGGCAACGACCTGAAAAAGGTGCCCTTCGCCGCCCGATATCACGGGAAAGACGGCAAAAAGGCCGAGCTGAAAAGCGAGGCGGAGGTGGACGCCGTCATCCGGGAGACGGAGAACAGCGTGTTCACCGTCAAGAGCGTGAAGCGGACCGACAAGCAGCGCAGCCCCTCTCCGCCCTTTACCACCTCCACCATGCAGCAGGAGGCATCGAGAAAGCTCTCCATGACTCCCCGCCGCACCATGGCCATCGCCCAGCAGCTCTACGAGGGTGTGGACATCGAGGGCGAGGGCACCGTGGGTCTCATCACCTATATGCGTACCGACTCTCTCCGTATTTCCGAGGAGGCCATTGCCTCCGCCAGGGAGTTTATCGTGGGCCGCTACGGCAGGGAGTACTATCCCGCCAAGGGCGCCAACCACTACAAGGCCAAGGCCAATGCCCAGGACGCCCATGAGGCCATCCGCCCCAGCAACGTGAACTGGACGCCGGAAGAGCTGCGTAAGGACCTGACGGGCGAGCAGTATCGGCTGTACCGCCTGATCTGGAGCCGTTTCGTGGCCTGCCAGATGGCCAACGCCGTGTACGACAGCGTGGCCGTGGAAATCGAGGCCAACAGCCACAGCTTCCGGGCCAGCTCCTCCAGCCTGAAATTCTCCGGCTACACCGCCGTGTACGAGGAGGGCAAGGACGACGAGAAGGAGGAGAAGGAATCTCCCCTGCCCGCCCTGCAAGAGGGCGAGACCCTGGCGTTGAAGGATTTCGCCAAGGACCAGCACTTTACCCAGCCCCCTGCCCACTACACCGACGCCTCCCTCATCCGCGCCATGGAGGAGCAGGGCATCGGACGGCCCTCCACCTACGCGCCCACCGTGTCCACCATTCTGGACCGGGAGTACGTCATCAAGGAGGGCAAGTACCTGCGCATCACCAACCTGGGCCGGGTGGTGACAGAGCTGATGAAAGACAAGTTCACCGACATCGCCGATTTGAAGTTCACCGCCCACATGGAGCAGAAGCTGGACTCCGTGGAGGAGGGAACCACCCCCTGGAAGGGCGTCCTGCGGGATTTCTACGGCGATTTTGAGGACCACCTGAAAAAGGCGGAGCAGGACCTGGAGGGCGTGCGCATCAAGGTGCCCGACGAGGTCAGCGAGGAAGTCTGCCCGGAGTGCGGGCGGAACCTGGTGGTGAAATCCGGCCGGTTCGGCCGCTTCCTGGCCTGCCCCGGCTACCCCGAGTGCAGCTTCACCATGCCCCTGGTGGTGGAGATGCCGGGCCGCTGCCCCAAGTGCGGCGGACGTATCATGAAGCGCACCGGCACCAGCAAGAAGACCAACAAGCAGTACACCTACTACTGCTGTGAGCATACCAACAGCAAGGACGAGGCCGCCAAGTGCGACTTTATGACCTGGGACGTGCCGGTAAAGGACGACTGCCCGGTCTGCGGCCATACCATGTTCAAGAAGGCCGGCAAGGGCTTTAAGAAGCCCTTCTGCATCAACAAGGCCTGCTCCAACTTCCTCCCCGAGGAGAAGCGAGGCTATCCCAAGCCTGCCGCCAAGGCGGAAAAAGCGGAGGGTGAGGCCCCCGCGGCGAAGACCGCCGAAAAGAAGCCCGCGGCAAAGAAAGCAGCCACGAAAAAACCTGCGGCGAAGAAGACTGCCGCCAAGAAAACGGCAGCGAAGAAGACTACGGCAAAAAAGCCTGCCGCGAAAAAGACGGCTGCCAAGAAGACGGCTGAAGAGACTTAAGACAGCGCTTGTCCCTTTGCGGGACATTCCAATAAAGGAGAATCCCCTATGGAAGTAACAGTCATCGGCGCGGGCCTTGCCGGCAGCGAATGTGCCTGGCAGCTTGCCAAGCGGGGCATCAGCGTGACGCTCCGGGAGATGAAGCCGGAGAAAAAGACCCCCGCCCATGTGACCAATGATTTCGCGGAGCTGTGCTGCTCCAACTCTCTGCGCTCTGACCAGCTTGAAAATGCCGTGGGCCTCCTAAAGGAGGAGATGCGCCGCCTGGACAGCCTGATCTTGTCCTGCGCCGACACCACCCGCGTGGAGGCCGGCGGCGCGCTGGCGGTGGACCGCCACGGTTTCGCCCAACTGGTGACGGAGCGGGTCAAAAGCCATCCCAATATCACCGTCGTCCCCGGCGAGGTCTCCGACATTCCCAACGGGGAAGTGGTGATCGCATCCGGCCCCCTGACCTCTGACGCTCTGGCGGAAAAACTGCAAACCCTGCTGGGGGAGGACAGCGACCTTCACTTTTACGATGCGGCGGCGCCTCTGGTGTCCGCTGAGAGCGTGGATATGGACAAGGCCTGGTTCGGCTCCCGGTACGACAAGGGTGGTTTGGATTATGTCAACTGCCCCATGAACCAGGAGGAGTACGACGCCTTCTGGCAGGCCCTGACCACCGCCCAGGAGGCGGAGGTTCACGGCTTCGAGGACAGCCAGGTCTTCGAGGGCTGTATGCCCGTGGAGGTCATGGCCCGCCGGGGCCACGATACCCTGCTGTACGGCCCCCTGAAATCCCGTGGTCTGGATGACCCCCGCACCGGACGCTGGCCCTATGCTGTGGTGCAGCTGCGGCGGGACAATGCCGACGGCACGGTCTATAACCTGGTGGGCTTCCAGACCCACCTGCGGTTCCCGGAGCAGAAGCGGGTGTTCTCCATGATCCCCGCCCTCCACGACGCAGAGTTCCTGCGCTACGGCGTCATGCACCGCAACACGTTTTTGAATTCTCCCAAGCTGCTGGACCGCTACTACCGCCTGAAGGCGGAGCCCCGTATCTCCTTCGCCGGACAGATGACCGGCGTGGAGGGTTATGTGGAATCCGCCGCCAGCGGCTTCCTGGTGGGCGTGGAGACCGCCCGGCGACTGCGGGGCATGGAGCCTATCGATTTCCCCCGGGAGACCGCCATCGGCGCCCTGGGCCTGTATGTCTCCAACCAGTCCATTACCCAGTTCCAGCCCATGAACATCAACTTCGGTATCATCCCTCCCCTGGACCACCGGGTGAAGGGTAAGCGGAATAAGAACGCCGAGCTGTCCCAGCGGTCCCTTGCCATCATTGACCAAATCAAGGAGGAGGTCCTCGCATGAAGATCATCGTAGACGCCATGGGCGGCGACAACGCCCCCCAGGCAATCGTTCAGGGCGCCCTAGATGCCCACAAGCAGCATGGCGTGGACATCCTTCTGGTGGGCCGCGCGGCGGATGTGCTGCGGGCCGTGGAGGCCTGCGGCGAAAAGACCCTGCCCGCCGGCGTGGAGCTGAAAGACGCCAGCGAGGTGGTGGAGATCTCCGACGACCCCGCTACCGCGTTTAAGATGAAGAAGGACTCCTCCCTGACGGTGGGCCTGAACCTGCTGAAGGCAGGAGAGGGGGACGCCTTTGTCTCCGCCGGCTCCACCGGCGCTCTGCTGTCCGGCGCCACGCTGCTGGTCAAGCGTATCCGGGGCATTCGGCGGGCCGCCATGGGCCCCGTCATCCCCGTGCTGGGCGGCAAGGCCGTCCTGTGCGACTGCGGTGCCAACGCCGAGTGCACGCCGGAGTACCTGCTGCAGTTCGCTTATCTCGGCAATTACTACGCCAAGCGGGTCCTGGGGGTGGAAAAGCCCCGGGTGGCTCTGCTGAACATCGGCGCGGAGGAGGAGAAGGGCGACGCCCTGCGCCATGAGACCTACGCGCTGCTCCAGGCCGCATCGGAGGAGGGCCGCCTCCACTTCACCGGCAACATCGAGGCCAGCGACGTGATGATGGGCGGCGCCGACGTGGTGGTGGCCGACGGCTTCAGCGGCAATGTCATGCTCAAGAGCCTGGAGGGCACCGGAAAGTTCCTGCTGAAGGAGCTGAAAAAGATGTTCCTCTCCAGCACCAAGACGAAGCTGGCCGCCGCCATGGTGAAAAGCGACATGGCGGACATGAAGAAGCTGCTGGACCCCAGCGAGATCGGCGGCACGCCCTTCCTGGGCATCTCCAAGCCGGTCATCAAGGCCCACGGCTCCTCCGATGCCCGTGCCATCTGCAACGCCGTCCTGCGGGCGAAGGAGTACGCCGAGAGCGGCTTCATCGCGGACATCGAAGCCAACATCAATGCCATGAAGCTGGAGCGCGGCGGCGAAAAAGTGTAAGAAGCACTTGACAGCGGCGCGGCTGTTGCCGTATGATTGCCTCAATACAACATATAGGAGTCATCCCGTAAGGAGTGTAGCAGAAATGTCTATCGAAGAAATCTTTCAAACGATGCAGGAGCTGGTGGCCGAGCAGTTTGCCATGGAGCCCTCTGAAGTGACCATGGAGACCTCTTTTGAGGAAGACCTGGGCGCTGATTCCGTGGACCTGGTGGAACTGGTCATGGCCATGGAAGAGGAGTTCGAGATGGGCGAGGTCCAGGAGGAAGACCTGGGCAAGCTCAAGACCGTGGGCGACGCGGTGAATTATATCGCCGGAAAGCTGAAGTAAAGGAAAACGCCCCGCTGTCTGAGCGGGGTTTCCTTTTGGAGGGGAACGCAATGCAGGAACTGGAGAAAAAACTGAATTACACGTTCCGGGACCCGGCCCTGCTGTCCGAGGCGCTGAGCCACAGCTCCTACGCCAACGAGCACCGCTCCGCCGGGCTGAACAGCAACGAGCGGCTGGAGTTTTTGGGAGACTCCGTGCTGGGCTTCGTGACGGCAGAATTTCTGTTCGTCCAGCATCCCGACCTGCCGGAGGGGGACCTGACCCGCATCCGGGCGGCGCTGGTATGCGAGCAGAGCCTGTACGAGGTGGCCCGGAAGCTGGACCTGGGCAGCTATCTGAAGCTGGGCCGGGGCGAGGAGGCCGGAGGCGGCCGCAAGCGCACCTCCATCCTGGCGGACGCCACAGAGGCGGTGTTTGCCGCCGTGTATCTGGACGGCGGCATCGGTGAGGCGTCGGCCCTCATCCACCGGCTGCTGCTGGACGCGGAGAAGGAAGAGGCGGTGGAGGAACGCCGCCGGGACTACAAGACTGCCCTGCAGGAGCTGGTCCAGCGCCAGGCGGGCCAGGAGCTCAGCTACCGCATGGCGGGCGAGCAGGGTCCGGATCACGCCAAGACCTTCGCGGCGGAGGTGCTGCTCAACGGCACCGTGGTGGGCACCGGCTCCGGCCACAGCAAAAAAGAGGCCGAGCAGTCCGCCGCCAAAGCGGCGCTGGCTGCCCTGGGCGAAAAATGACGAAATCACGGGGAACGCATGGCGTTCCCCGTTTTCTGTCCTGTTGACATAAAGACGTAAATATGACTGGAATTTTTCTCCCGGTCATGCTATACTGTTTTTGTATGTAAATTTGAACGATAAGGAGCGTGAGTATATTGTCTCTGCTGTCATCCATCCTCCTGGGCCTCATCCAGGGCGTGGCGGAGTTCCTGCCCATTTCCAGCTCCGGGCACCTGGCCATCGCGGAGCACCTGCTGGGCATGTCCGGCGCCTCTGACATCCCGGAATTTTTCGACGTGCTGCTGCACCTGGGCACTTTGCTGGCGGTGTTCGTGGCCTACTGGGACGACATCCGGGACATGGTCCTGGAGTTTTTCCGGGGCGTCAGCGACCTGGCCCACCGCTCGACACCCACGCCCGTGCCGCCCGCCCGGCGGCTGATCCTGCTCATCATCGTGGGCACCCTGCCGCTGTTCGTCATCCTTCCTGTCAAGGACATGGTGGAAGGATTTGCGGACAATATGTATTTTGTGGCGGGGGCTCTCATCGTCACAGGCTTCCTGCTGTTTGCCAGCGACCGGATGAAAAAGGGCCGCAAGACAGAAAAGTCGGCTACCATGCTGGATGTGCTGCTGGTGGGCGTTGGGCAGGCCATCGCCACCTGTCCCGGCATCTCCCGCTCCGGCACCACCATCACCGCCGGCTGCTTCGTGGGCTTTGAGCGGAAGTTCGCCGTCCGGTTCTCCTTCCTGCTGTCCATCCCCGCTATCCTGGGCGCCAACATCCTCAGCATGAAGGACGCGGTGGAGGCCGGCATCGTCTGGGGCGAGGTCCCCACATATCTGGTGGGCGTTGCGGTGGCCGCGCTTGTGGGATACGCCTGCATCCGCCTGCTGAAAATGATCGCTGACAAGGGCAAGTTTGGCTTCTTTGCTTATTACTGCTGGATCGTGGGTACGATCACCCTGGTCCTGACCATCATCCAGTAATCACCATCGGAGGTACATACTGTGGCTGCCACGACACAAAAGAAAACCACAAAATCATCCGGCGCGAAAAAGAGCAACTCCAGCCGGAGCCAAAAGCCGTCCCAGCCCCAGAAGCGGCCCGTTCGCCGGGAGGTGTGGGGCATCGTCCTGCTGGTGCTGACGCTGTGCACTGCCGTCAGCTACTTCAAGGTTTCCGCCATCTTCCTCGACTGGTTCGCGGCGCTGCTGAAGGGCCTGTTCGGCTACGGCTACTGGCTGGCCGCTCCGTCCCTGCTGCTGGCTGCGCTGATCCTGCTGTTCCACCACGGCCGTCCCGTGCGGCTGCGGACGGCCTGCGCCCTGCTGCTGCCGGTCTTATTCGGCGCCCTGGGGCATATCCTGTTTTGTAAGGAGACCTTTGAGTCCTCCCTGGGGGTCGTGCCCAAGCTCTGGACCAGCGGCAACGCCCTGGCCTCCGGCGGCGTTGTTTCCGGCGCACTGGCCATTGGCTCTTCGGCGGTATTCTCTTCGCTCGTTTCCATGATTGTCTTTATCGTTCTGTTCGTGGTGCTGCTAATGGCGGCCCTGCGGCTGACCGTGGGAGCACTCCTTGAAAAGCACCGGGAGCGTCCCCAGTACGAGGAGGAGCCGGAAGAGGCCCATATCCGCATGGTGCCTTTGGAGACGCCCAAGCGCCGGACGGAGGAGCGCCCCAAGCCCCAGATCGACTTCCCCCTGGATGACACGCCCGCCGCCAAACCGGCGGAGAAGACTCCCGAAAAAGCCCCGGAGAAGGAGGGGAAGTTCACCAGCTTCTTCCGGCATAAGTCCGACCAGCAGAAGACGCCCGCGCAGGTGCTGAACGAGCAGCCTGAAAAGGCGGAAAAGACTCCGGCCATCCCCAAGGGTGAGGAGCCGGCAGTATCTGTCCCCGCTGCGCCCGCTCCTGCGCCTGCGCCCGTGCCCGCTTCCGCACCTGCGCCCGCCCCGGCCCCTGTTGCTCCGCCTGCGCCTCTGGCGGAGGAGCCGGTGTCTCCCAGAAAGGAAAAGGCCAACACCGCGAAGGAGGTGGCGGCCCAGACCGCCGCTGTCACGGCGGAAATTGAGGAGAAACTGGCCGCGGAAGAGGAGCTTTACCAGTTCCCGCCCATCACCCTCCTGCGGGCCAGCCGTGGAGAGAACCACATCGAGGCCGGGGCCGAGCTGCGGAACAACTCCCGTCGCCTGGCGGAGACCCTCACCAGCTTCGGCGTGGATGCCACCCCCGGCGACGTGATCCACGGCCCCTCCGTCACCCGGTACGAGTTCGTGCTGGACCAGGGCGTGAAGCTCTCCAAAATCACGAATCTGGCGGACGACATCGCCCTGGCGCTGGGCGCCACCGGCGTCCGTATCGCTCCCATCCCCGATAAGATTTCCGTGGTGGGCATCGAGGTGCCCAACAAGCACGTCACCCCCGTCCTCATTCGGGACGTCATCGAGTCCCGGGACTTCACCGAGCACAAGTCCAAGACGGCCTTTGCCCTGGGCCGGGACATCGCGGGCAGGAACGTCATCGGCGACATCGAAAAGCTGCCCCATGTTCTGATCGCGGGCACCACCGGCTCCGGTAAGTCCGTCTGCACCAACTCCCTCATCATCAGTATGCTCTACAAGTCCACGCCCGACGAGGTCCGCTTCATCATGGTGGACCCCAAGATGGTGGAGCTGGCACCCTATAACGGCATCCCCCACCTGCTCATCCCAGTGGTGACGGACCCGAAGAAGGCCGCTGGCGCCCTCCAGTGGGCGGTGTTCGAGATGATGAAGCGGTACAAGACCTTCTCGGAGAACGGCGTGAAGAAGCTGGAGGAGTTCAACCGTCTGGCCCGGGCCACCGAGGGCATGGATACCCTGCCCAGCGTGGTGGTAGTCATCGACGAGCTGGCCGATCTGATGCTGGTGGCGGCGAAAGAGGTGGAGGAATCCATCTGCCGCGTGGCCCAGATGGGCCGTGCCGCGGGTGTCCACCTGGTCATCGCCACCCAGCGGCCCTCTGCCGACGTCATCACCGGATTGATGAAGGCCAACATCCCCAGCCGCATCGCCTTCGCGGTGGCGTCCTCTCTGGAATCCCGCATCATTCTGGACAATACCGGCGCGGAAAAGCTGGTGGGCAAGGGCGATATGCTCTACGCCCCGCTGGGCGCCGGAAAGCCCACCCGCGTCCAGGGCTGCTTCATCTCCCCGGAGGAGATCGAGCAGGTGGTGGAGTTCGTCAAGCAGTCCGGCGAGGCCCAGTATTCCGACGAGGTCATCGCCAAGATCGAGGAGTCCATCCAGGAGAAGGAAAAGGGCGGCGCCAAGGGCGGCTCTGCCGCCGCTGCCGACTCCGGCGACGAGGACGGCGACGAGCTGCTGCCCGCCGCCGTGGATGTGGTGCTGGAGACAGGCCAGGCCTCCGTTTCCATGCTCCAGCGCCGGTTGAAGCTGGGCTACTCCCGTGCCGCTCGGCTGGTGGACCAGATGGAGGAGCGGGGCATCGTCGGCCCCTTCGAGGGCTCCAAGCCCCGGCAGCTCCTTATCACCCGGGCCCAGTGGCAGGAGATGCAGATGGGCGGCGCACCGGACAGTGACGATGAAGAACCACCGTTTTCGGATGAAGGGGTATGAAAGTTTGTACTACCGGGCTTGACAAAGTCCGGGAAAGCGCTATAATGTTTCATACTGAAAAGCGATGATGAAGCCAGCTTCCTGAAACCGGCTCGCAGTGAGAGGGAGAAAGTGAAAACCCTCAGCCCACGCCGGGAAGCAGCCACTTCGGAGCAGTCCGCGAGGAGCGGAACGACCCATCCCCGTTACCGGATGACGTGAGATGTCCCCAAAGCGGGGGACAGATCAGGGTGGTACCGCGGATACATATTCGCCCCTGACAGGTGTCAGGGGCGTTTTTTATTTGACTTTTTGTCTCAAGGAGGCTGTTTTATGAAATTTTCCAGTAAGATCGAGGCCTGCGGCCTCTCGCCCATCCGCAAATTCCGTCCCTATGTGGTGGAAGCGGAAGCAAAGGGCCGGAAGGTCCTGCACCTGAATATCGGTCAGCCGGACATTGAGACCCCCAAGGCCTTCTTTGACGCCATCCGGAGTTTCGGAGAATCCGTTCTGGCCTACGCCCCCTCTCCCGGCGTGGAGAGCTATGTGGAGGCCGTCCGGGACTATTACACGGGCATGGGCTATCCCATCTCCTGCGGCGACATTCTGGCCACCTACGGCGGCAGCGAGGCGCTGCAGATCATCTTCTCCTGCATCCTGGAGGACGGCGACGAAGTGCTGGTGCCCGAGCCCTATTACCCCAATTACGATACCTTTATCCGCATCACCGGCGCCACCATCCGACCCATTCCCACCACCCCGGAGGAGGGTTACCGCTTCGCCAGCCGGGAGCGCATCGAGCCTTTTATCAACGAGCACACCCGTGCCATCCTGATGACCAACCCCGGCAACCCCACCGGCGTGGTCCTGCGTCCCGAGGAGCGGCAGCTCATGGCGGACATCGCCAAAGAGCATGACCTGTTCCTGATCAGCGACGAGGTCTACCGGGAGCTGGTCTACGGCGGCGAGAAGCCGTCCTCTATGCTGGAGTATACCGACGCGGCGGAAAACGTCATTGTGGTGGACTCCGTGTCCAAGCGGTTCTCCGCCACCGGCTCCCGGGTGGGCGTGGTGGTCTCCCGCAACAAGGAGTTGATGGCCCACGCCATGAAGATCTGCCAGGGCCGCCTGTGCGCCGCCACGCTGGATCAGGTGGGCGCCGCCGCATTGTACCGCTCCATGACCCCGGCCTATTACGAGGACCTGCGGGCGGAGTACCAGCGCCGCCGTGACGCCGTGGTGGAGGGCCTGAGCAAAATTCCCGGCGTGAAGTTCAACTCCCCGGAGGGCGCCTTCTATCTGATGGTCACCCTGCCGGTGGACGACGCGGAAAAGCTCCAGTATTTCCTGCTGCAGGAGTTCGAGGACCACGGCGAGACCGTCATGTACGCCCCCGGTGAGGGCTTCTATGCCACCCCCGGCAAGGGCCGCAACGAGATCCGCATCGCCTACGTCACTAACCCCGCCGAGCTGCGCCGCTCCGTGGAGCTGCTGGGCCTGGGCATCGCGGCGTACAACGCCAAGTGGGAGGGCTGAGATGATCCGCCATATCGTTATGTGGAAATTCCGCCCTGGCACGGAGGCGGAGCAGAAGCAGTTTCTGGACGGCCTGCGCTCCCTCCAGGGCGTCATCCCCCAGCTTTTGAAGTCCGAGGTGGCTGTCAATGTGGGGGAGGGCAACTACGACGCCGTCCTGGTCAGTGAGTTCGAGAGCCTGGAAGCTCTGGATACATATAAGAACGACCCCCGCCACAAGGCCGTCTCTGCCCTGTGCAAGTCCATCCGGGAGGACCGGGTGGCCGTGGATTACGAGTTTTGAGCCAAACACGCCGCGAAAGCGGCGTGTTTTTTATGAAAGGAATATCCTACTTGACAAATGGGAAATACTATGGTATCTATATATCACAGTAAAAAGATAGGAAATGGAGGAATACCATGAACGTCTATGCGGATAACGCGGCCACCACTGCTGTCAGTGATACGGCTCTGGCCGCGATGATGCCCTGTTTTCAGGAAATATACGGCAACCCTTCCAGTCTCCATACCCCCGGACAGCGGGCGGCGGAAAGATTGGCGGCGGCCCGTGAGACCTTTGCAAAGTATTTGAACGGTGACCCCCGGGAGATCACCTTCACCTCCGGCGGCAGTGAGGCCGACAACCAGGCTCTCCGCTCCGCAGCCCTCCTGGGCGCCCGGAAGGGGAAGAAGCACATCATCTCCACCAAGTTCGAGCACCACGCCATTCTCCACACCCTCCAGGCGCTGGAGAAGGAGGGCTATGAAGTTACCCTGCTGGACATCCCGCCTGACGGCGTGGTGACGGCGGAGCAGGTGAAGGCCGCCCTCCGGCCGGACACCTGCCTGGTGACGGTGATGTTCGCCAATAATGAGATCGGCACCATCCAACCTATCCCGGAGATCGGCGCGGTGTGCCATGAGGCGGGCGTCCTGTTCCATACCGACGCTGTTCAGGCGGTGGGCCACCTGCCCATTGATGTCCAGGCCATGCACATCGACCTGCTGTCCCTCTCCGCTCATAAGTTCCACGGCCCCAAGGGCGTGGGCGTGCTGTACGCCCGCCGGGGCATCGCCCTGACCAACGTCATCCACGGCGGTGCCCAGGAGCGGGGCAAGCGGGCCGGTACGGAGAACATCCCCGGCATTTGCGGCGCGGCGGCGGCCTTTGAGGAGGCCTGCGTGAACATCGAAAAGAACGCCGCCTACCTGACGCCCCTGCGGGACAAGCTGATCGAGGGCCTGACCGCCATTCCCCATACGGTGTTGAACGGCGACGCCAAGCGCCGCCTGCCCGGCAACGTCAATGTCTGCTTCGAGGGCATCGAGGGCGAATCCCTGCTGCTGCTTCTGGATGCCAAGGGTATCGCGGCGTCTTCCGGCAGCGCCTGCACCTCCGGCTCCCTGGACCCCAGCCATGTGCTGCTGGCCCTGGGCCGTCCCCATGAGGTGGCCCACGGCTCCCTGCGGCTGAGCCTCAGCGAGTACAACACGGAAGCGGAAATTGACTATATACTGAAAGAATTGCCCAATATCGTGTCCTATTTGCGGGATATCTCCCCGGTGTGGGACGAACTGGAGAAGGGCCAGCGGCCCCACCTGATTTGAAAGGAGTCATTTAAAATGGCATTGTATAGCGATAAAGTGATGGACCATTTCCAGCATCCCCGGAACGTGGGAAAGATGGAGGACGCCGACGGCATCGGCGAGGTGGGCAACGCCAAATGCGGCGACATCATGCGGATGTATATCAAGGTAGACCACGACACCCAGACCATCACCGACGTGAAGTTCAACACCTTCGGCTGCGGCAGCGCCATCGCTACCAGCTCCATGGCCACGGAGTTGATCAAGGGCAAGCCCATCAGCGAGGCCCTGACCCTCAGCAACAAAGCGGTGGTGGAGGCTCTGGACGGTCTGCCCGCCCAGAAGATCCACTGCTCCGTCCTGGCGGAGGAGGCGGTGCGGGCCGCCATCCGGGACTACTACGACAAGAACAACATCCCCTACGGCGACGAGCTGCGGGAGTGCGACGGCCACTGCGACACCTGTCATCAGGAGCACGAATAAGAGAAAGTCCCCGGAACCGAAGTTCCGGGGACTATTTTCAGATACAGTCAAGGCCTTCCGCGTCTTGCCGGACTTATTCCAGCACCACGGTCCGTCCGTCCAGACGGCCCCTATCAATGGTTACTACGCCGTAAGTAGGGCGGCGGTAGTCCCCAATGCTGCCGGGATTCAGGAACAGCGTTTTTCCTCGCATGTCCACCAGGGGGGTGTGGGTGTGACCGAACAGAAAGCAGTCCAAATTCTGCTCCTCTGCGGCATACCCGGCGCTGAGGAGGGACTGCTTCACGCCGTAGGTGTGGCCGTGGCAGATGAGGAAGCGCTTGTCCCCGATAAACAGCAGCCGCTGGCTCTCCTCCGCCGGACGGAAGTCGCAGTTGCCGGGGACCTGATAAAATTCGATGCCGGGGCAATCGTCGTGAAGCCGCTCACCGTCCCGCCAGCAGTCCCCCAGGTGAAGGATCATCCGGGGCGACTCCCGCTCCACCGCCTGCAGCATATTGGAAACATTCCCGTGAGAGTCGGACAGGACCAAAATTTTCATAACGGCACCCCTTTTCGTGTGCCTACAGTATACGCCGTTTTCCTGCGGGATGCAATGCCCCACGGACAGGTGCCCGCGGGGGCGTTGTATTCAGGCCAGGTCTGTCTGGGCGGGGCCGGTCAGCAGCCGGCCGTAGATGTCGAACCGGGAGCCATGGCAGGGGCAGTCCCAGCTTTTCTCGTCGGGATTCCATTCCAGCTGGCAGCCCATGTGGGGACATTTCGGGACAATGGTATGCAGCTCACCGTCCTCGTCCCGGTAGACGCCCAGCTTTTCACCGTCCACCTCCGCCACGCCGCCGTGCCCCGGCGGAATATGGTCGGCGGAAACACGCCCCGGCTCCAGAAACCGCTTGCTCAGACCTTTGAGGGAGCAGGCGGTGTCCTCCGTAAGCTGCTGGGCGGAGGCGCCGGCCTTGAAGCGGTGAGGGGCGAACACGGCGCTGTCCGCCGGAGGCGTCTGACCCAGAGCCATGGCGCTCAAAATCTCCGCTGTCACCACAGAGGAGCTCATGCCCCACTTCTGGAACCCGGTGGCCACCAGCCAGTCTGGACGGCTGTCGGCGTACCGGCCGATGTAGGGCACACCGTCCATAGGCATACAGTCCTGGGCGGACCAGGCGGCGATTTCCCGGCACTGGGGCCAGTACCGCCGGGCCGCCTGCCGGAGCATTTCATATTTGCCGCCCTTCCGATTGTCGCCCGTGCGGTGGGCGCCGCCGCCCAGCAGCAGGTACGGCCCCCAGGAGCGAAAGGACAGCCCGTCCTCCTCCACGCCCAGATAGCAGTCTTTCATGGCTTTGGCACCCTCCAGAGCCAGTACATAGCTGCGCTCCTGGTGCTGCCGGGCGAAGAAGTACCCCGGCACGTTCAAAAAGGGATAGTGGCAGGTGAAAATGACTGTCTGGGCGGTGATGCTGCCGCCCTCCACTATGACCCGGCCCTCCTCCACGTCCAGCACCCGGCTGTGCTCATAGATGGTCAGGCCGTCCGCCAGGGCTGCCAGCAGCTTCAAAGGGTGGAACCGGGCCTGGTTCCGCAGGCCCAGGGCCAGGGCGGAAAAGGGCAGCTCCGTGTCGTGGGTCAGGTACACGTCCATCCCCAGCGCCCGGCAGGCGCCGTATTCCTGCTCCAGCGGCCCCGGCGCTCCGGCGGTGTACAGAAAACTGTCGCAGTCCTCGAAATCGCAGTCGATGTCCCACTCCCGCACCAACCGCCGCAGCCGCTCCACGGCAGCGAGGTTGGCCCGGGCGTACTGCCCTGCCGCCTCGGGACCGAAATCCTCCGTGAGCTGGTGGTATTTCAGCCCGTGCTGGGCCGTCAACTTGGCGGTGGTCCCGGCGGTCTGGCCGCTGCCGATGCGGTTTGCCTCAATGACCGCCACCTCGGCTCCCGCCCGCCGCAGGAAGTTGGCGGTGAGCAGCCCCGCCAGCCCGCCGCCGATGACCGCAACATCCGCCTCGTAGTCGCCGTCCAGCATGGGAAATTCCGGCAGGGCGGCTGTTTTTGTCCAGATAGAGTCCATTTTCCGCCTCCTTTGCTTGTTGGCGATAGTATGCCCCATCTGCGGAAAAAGCAGTCGGCGGTTTGACAGCCGCCGCCGGATTTGGTATGATAGCCCCTGAAAGTGAGGGGCGGCGATGAGCAGTCATTTTGATTTTTTGAATATGAGTTTTTTTACGAAAGCGTCGGTGTACCCCGGGAGCCTCGGCACCTTCCGCTACCGCTTCCAGCGCACTGGCTGGATGGAGGACGGCAGCATCCAGGTCTGGGTCTATGAGAACACCAGCTTTGAGCTGGCTCAGGATGTGGAGACGGAGACCTTCCCCTGGACGGAGGAGGGCGTGGAGCAGGTCCGCGCCTGGCTGGAGCAGAGGCTGGCGGAGCGGGGCACGGAGCCCTACCGCATTCCCTACTCGCCGAAAAAAGGATGAAAAAACCGCCCGAAAGGGCGGTTTTTGTTTAGTGCAAGGGTTCAAACGTCTCGCCCGCCACCAGGTCATGCCAGGTGAACACACCGTCCTCCAGCGTCATGTAGCTGTGGGGCGTGCCCTCCTTGGGCAGGGACAGGGAGCCGGGGTTCAGATAGGTGAAGGTGCCGCAGTCCCGCCGCACCGGCAGGTGGGTGTGGCCGCAGAGCAGGAAGCCGCCCTGCTTCAGGGGCGGGGGAGCGTCCGGCCCGTGGAGGTGGCCGTGGGTGGCGAAAATGGTTTTGCCGTCGGCGTACAGCAGGGCGGAATCCGCCAGAATGGGGAAGCGGAGCACCATCTGGTCCACCTCGGAGTCGCAGTTGCCCCGGACGCAGAACAACTGGTCAGCCACGCCGTTGAGCATGGCGGTGACGGCCATGGTGTCGTATTCCTCCGGCAGGGGATTCCGGGGACCGTGGTATAGCAGGTCTCCCAGCAGTACCAGCCGCTCCGCCTCCTCCCGCCGGAAGGCGTCCAGCAGCAAGCGGCAGTAGTGGGCGGAGCCGTGGAGGTCGGATGCGATGAGCAGTTTCATGGGCGTTCTCCTTTGAAAATCAATTCCTTATCATTGTAGCGTTTCAGCCGGGAAAAAGCAACGCAAAATCTTGCAGCCGCCGCGCGGATGGTATATAATGCGGTCGTTGAATATGTAAAACAGGAGTGAATGGTTATGAAATTGAATATTTCTGAACTGCTGGACCTGTCCCACACCCTGGCGGGGGACTATCTGGCGAAATTTGAATATCCCTGGCAGGCCCTGGACGGCATCAAGGACTTCATCCTGGCCCTGGGTCCCACCCTGCCCGTCGATGAGTACGACCAGCCCGCCCCCAACGTCTGGGTGCATAAGACCGCCAAGGTGTTCCCCTCGGCCTATCTGGGCGCCCCCTGCATCATCGGACCGGAGACGGAGGTCCGCCACTGCGCCTTCATCCGCGGCAGCGCCCTGGTGGGGGCTAACTGTGTGGTGGGCAACTCCGTGGAGCTGAAAAACGTCATTCTGTTCGATAATGTCCAGACGCCCCATTATAATTATGTGGGCGACTCCATCCTGGGCTACAAGAGCCACATGGGCGCCGGGTCCATCACCTCCAACGTGAAGTCCGACAAGACCCTGGTGGTGGTGAAAAACGGCGAGGAGCGCATCGAGACGGGCCGGAAGAAGTTCGGCGCCATCCTGGGCGACCATGTGGAGGTGGGCTGCAACAGCGTGCTGAACCCCGGCACGGTCATCGGCCGGAACACCAGCATCTATCCTACCTCCTCCGTTCGGGGCGCTATCCCGGCGGACAGCATCTTTAAGGCCCAGAACGACATCGCAGCCCGCAAATAACGAAAAAACGCCAAAAGAAGGAGACAGGCACTGCCTGTCTCCTTCTTTTGGCGCAGCGGGTGGGATTCGAACCCACGTGCCCTTGCGGACAACTTGATTTCGAGTCAAGCTCGTTACGACCACTTCGATACCGCTGCGTATCTGCGTTCAACGGTCATTATGCCATATTTTTATCGCCCTTGCAAGAGCTAACCGCGGCCTCCGCGCATAAAATACCGGGGGAGGGGTGCAAATGGCAATGGTGTACATTCGCGGCGAGGCTTCACAGTACGACAATTACCGGCGGGCGGTGGAGACCGCCGGTGGGAGAGTCCGCTTCGGCGGAACGCCGGAGGGGTGCGGCGCCCTGCTGCTGCCCGGCGGCGGGGACATGGAGCCCTGGCGGTACGGCCGGGACAACACAGCCTCCCGGGGCCTGGAGCCGGAGCGGGACACGGCGGAGCTGATGCTGCTGGAGCGGTTCATTGCCGCCGGAAAGCCGGTGCTGGGTATCTGCCGGGGCATCCAGGTCATCAATGTGTTTTTCGGCGGAACGCTGCGCCAGGACCTGCCGGGACACAGTGCAGTGGACGGCTGCGATAGCTTCCACACAGTCCGCACAGCCCGTTCGCCGCTGCTGCCGGTCTGCGGGCCGGTCTGCCGGGTGAACAGTGCCCACCACCAAGCTGTTGACGCACTGGGCCGGGGGTTGCGGGCTATCCAGTGGGCGGAGGACGGTACCGTGGAGGCCCTGTGCCACGACTGCCTGCCCGTTTGGGGCGTCCAGTGGCACCCGGAACGGCTACCGGGGGAGCTGGGCGGGCGGCTGTTCCGAGCGTTTTTGTGTCTTTGCGGCTAAAAGATTTTCGTAAAAATATAAATTAAATCGGCTTCCTGCTTGACACAGCAATTTTTTCGTGCTAATATATCAAAGCTGACGATTTCCACGGAGGGCATACGCAGGTGTAGCACAATGGTCAGGGCACCAGCCTTCCAAGCTGGGGATGCGAGTTCGATTCTCGTCACCTGCTCCATAAACGCGCCAGTAGCTCAGCTGGATAGAGCAACTGCCTTCTAAGCAGTAGGCCAGGGGTTCGAGTCCCTTCTGGCGTACCAGCTCTCCTTATGGAGCGAATGTCGGCTAACAGAATCATTCCACGTCGTTGAGATGTGGTGGGTGTAGTTCAATTGGCAGAGCACTGGATTGTGGTTCCAGGTGTTGTGGGTTCGAGTCCCATCACCCACCCCAGACAAAGAAGGGGATCGGGGCTACCCCGGTCCCCTCTTTCTTTCCACAGTGGGGCGTCGCCAAGTGGTAAGGCAAGGGACTTTGACTCCCTCATCCGCTGGTTCGAGTCCAGCCGTCCCAGCCAAGCCAATCAACGCCGCTGGCGTTTTGCATTTGAATAAAGACATGATCCGGTAGCTCAGCCGGCAGAGCAACTGCCTTTTAAGCAGTGGGTCCGGGGTTCGAATCCCCGCCGGGTCACCATTGGAGGCAAATCCGAACCCCATCATCGTGATGGGAATGGTATTTGCCCAAACAAGAAAACATCGCCAACCCTGAATGGGCTGGCGGTGTTTTTTTTATTCTTCCCCGGTAAAGCCGTTGGCCTTGGCACACTTCAGGGCGCCCAGGATCATCCTGTCCTGATCCAGCACTCTCAGCTTCATACCATAAATGCCACTGTCTGAAACCGGCTCAAACAGCTCAATCATCTTCTTGTCCTGGACCACGATGCCTTCATACAGGTTGATGAGCTTGTCCAGAGTCACTTCGGTCAGTACCTTCATACCAGGCCGAACCTTTCCGCAAACCGATGGAGGAATACCATCATCTGCTCCCGGGTGGTAAAGCTACGGTACATCTTCCTGCCGTTGGTGTCACCGGCAATCAGACCGTTCTGCTCTGCCCATTCACGATGCTCCTTGCTCCAGTCGGCAGCGGGTTCCTCCGCCTTACGGGAAAGCCAGTTGTCCATCATCTTGTCGAACTGTTCCTGAGTCACTTCGTCTTCCTCCTTATTATAGGCCCTCGCATCCACCAGCCAATAATACTTGGCCTGGGAACGGAATGTCTGGATGTCACCGTTGATACGGGCATCCTTGGTACTGGCGGGATCGTTGATCCTCACCTTCCCGTCCTGCCACCACAGGACCACAAAATGCCCGGAGGAGGTCCACAGGCCCTTATTCATCAGGGCGATGGCATAGTACCCCTCCTTCAGCTTCTCTACCACCTTCTCATGGTTGGGGTGGTTCGGCTTTCCGTAGGTGTTCTCCCAGTTCAGCATCTTGCAGCTGATACCGAAAGCGGCAAACTGCGGTTCAAAGTAGGCATAATAGGTCCCCTGGTTCAGGGCCTTGTATCCGTGGTCCACAGACCATTGACAGGCATCCTCCGGGGTGTAGGTCTTTCCCGTCAATGTGGAGATCAGCATGGCAGCACAGGAAGGGCCGCATCCTGCGGAGCCGATGGTGGAGTTCTCCCCGGGGACCCGGTAGGGCTTCTTCGCCCACCGGGAGTCCGTCTGGAGATAGGATACAGGCTTCTTATTCATGGCTGTCACCAGTCTGCTGGTCAACCGCATCCTGGACCTTCTGGCTCTGAGTGCCGAAGTAGAAAGCGATGACCACAGCATAGATGGTCATAAAGTCCTGACTGATCTTGCCCGTCACAGCCATAAAGGCAAACACGCCGGTGAGGATGATGGTCACGATGGACTTCACGCTCAGCAGGTTCGCCAGTCTCTTTCTCATAATCTCCATGGAACATTCTCCTTTCAATCACAGTCCACACGGGGGTTCTGCTTCATAGCAGTTTCAAAGACGATGCCCCCGGCGGTATTTTCTTTTTCGGACTTCTTATAGTACATGGCCTGAGATACCCCGTATGCACTCCAGGCCCCCGTGAGAGTCACGGCAAGCCAGGGTAGGGAGCCAGTGTACCCATCCTTCACACAGCGGAAAGCGAGGAGGATAAAGGCCAGGGACAGAATCCAGATGAGGATGCTCTCCTGGATCAGAAGGACCTTGGAAAACTCCCTGGTCCTCCGTGTGCTTTCCCGTTCAAGCCTCTTTCCACTCATATCAGGCCACCACCTCATGCGCTCTCTTGTTCAAATGCTTCTCCAGGCGGTTGATACCGTCCTTGACCGGGCCGTCACACCCTTGTTCCTCCAGCCCCCGGAGGGCAGCCAGAAGGCAATAGCACTGGAGGGTGTTCTCCTCTGCCATCGCCTGGAGCGTGGCATCCACCCGCTGATTATGCTCCAGCAAGGTGGTGATTTTGCTCCTGGTGTCCTCCATCTTTTCAGCCTCTGCTTTCCGCCGCTCATCCCGGCGCTCAATGGTTCGCTTGATTGCCCAGAACAGCAATCCAACAATGCCGCTTCCGCCCAGCAGGGCGGTCAGGAAAACGGCAAGGGCGTCATGCCCGTTCATAAGTACCACTCCTTCCTGACCGCCTGGGGTCACATCACGCTTTCCACGATCTCACGCACAACGGTACGGAGATTGAACAGGTTGGGGACCTGCTCCACGGTGAACACACCGCACAGGACCAGGCTCACCCAGGTCTTTACCAGACCGCTATCCTTGGTAAAGTTCATTCGGACTCACCTCCCTCCGCTAGGACCTCCGCAACAACTTCCTTCAGGTTACTCAGGGCCGGGACCTGTTCGATGGTGTAGGTCCCCTGCCGGATCAGATTGACCCAGGTCTTGACCAGACCACTATCCTTGTTGAACATGATGCTTTACCTCCTATTCTTAATTGGCACCCATCAGGGTTGCCAGCAGGATCGAGAGTTCCGCCACGGCGGTGTCGTTCTGGAGCTGACGGGCATCCTGGTCCGCCTTCTGCTCACGCTGATACTCAGTCTCCGTGATCTCGGAGAGGATAACGCTTTCGTGTCCCTCCAGATCAGGCTTGCCCAGAACATGGTAAACGGTGCCATCCACCACAATTCCGTGGGCATCCTTCTCATTCGAGATAGCGAAGCAGCCGTTCTCCTGGAGTCTCACCCAGGTGGGAGCATTGACCGTTGCCAGGGTCTCTCCGTTCTTGATGATTTTGAGCATACTGTTTCCATCCTTTCTCATTCGGGTAGAACCCGAAAAGTTCCTTGAAATAGTGGTCTGTCTTCTGCACGATCTTGAAGCTGTTGCCACGCTTCATCTGACCGTGGTAGCTCTCATAGCAGGACCGTACATCCTCCATGGTAAAATTCTTGCGAGGGTCCTCCAGCCATCCGACAAAATACCGCATCTTCCTCCTGACGGACTTCGTGGACCGCTTGTTCATCTTCAGGATGATCTTGCCTGTCTCCGTCAGAATGAACCTGGTTTTGAGATAGGTGAAGCTGTTGGTCAGAGGGACGGTCCTTGTCTTCTTCTGGCTCAAAGTCAGCCCTATCTTCCCGCATACCTCGGCAATGTCATCCCGGCAGTCATCCAGATGCTTCAGGTCCTCATGGAGGAGGTGTCCGTCATCCATATACCGACCGTAGGCCCTCACACCCATCTTCTCCTGGATCGCATGGTCAAGGGAGTTGGGAAGCATGAGGGCGTTGGTCTGAGATACCTGACTGCCCAGACCCAGCCCGATGGAGCCAAACGCCCGGATGAAGTTGTTGGACAGCCTCTGGGTCCTCGGATCGTGCATCCTCCGTTCTGCCTCACGGAAAAGCGGCTCATGCGGGGCTGAGTCGAAGTATTGAGAGAAGTCGAAGAACAGCATCCCTCCCGTCCTCCCATACTTCCGGTAGTGGTGTCGGAGCTGGTCTACCATCCTTTGCAGGGAAAAGTCCATTCCTTTACCCTTCAGGCTGGCGCCGTTGTCATAGACAAAGGACGGGGCGTACAGCGGAACCAGATAGTAGTCGCACAGACATTTCTGAACCATGCGCTCCGTGATGTGTACGGAACGGATGTGCCGGAGTTTTCCACGCTCCATGATGACAAAGTGGATAAAGCCCTTTCCCGTGAAGATCTCATTCATCAGCTGCTTTCTGATCTCGGAAACCTCCAGCAGCAGGGTTCCCATGAACCGCTGGGTGGAGTTCTTCCACATCACATTCTTGCAGCATTTCTTACCGGACAGGTACAGATGACGGAATGAGAAGACCTCATCGAAGTCACCCAGTTCCTTACTCCGGGCCAGGATACGGGCCTCTCGCTTTGCCTTACGCCGTTGGTATCTTGATTCGTGTCTTTCTTCGCTGGTCATAGAAAAGGATTGCCCTCCGTACAGTATGATTGTCGGGTGCGGGTTCTAACTGCGTAGGGCTTCAGCCATGAAACAGAGTACCGCACATTCTCCGCCATGCAAGCAGCGTCCGGCTGATCCCATCGGAGGGCATATTTTGGCATATAGCCGGGAACAGGCTCTCCTTCCGTAAAAGATACTGGGTTCACTCCCGTGGGAGCTACTGTGTCCGTTCTATTCGAGTTACGGAATCCGAAGGCCACGCCATTCGAGTTGCTGGCGTTGTTGTTGTTGGCGTTGCCGTTGCTGTTGACATTACAGAAGTTGGTGCTGTTGCTCCCATTCGGGGAACGCTCCCACCAGTTCGAGGCAGCAGGGCAACTATAACAGAACCTGACCCATGGTATCCTCATTCCTCCGGCGGTTCCTCATCGTCAGGGAAATGCAGGTCTCCGGTAGGCAGATGCCGGTATCTGTCGGCATCCGCTTTCTTGGTGGCCCGGATCAAGGCTTTCTCCTGCGAGATGAGGTCTGCGATCTCTGAGATAGCACCGTCACACCATTTCTGGCAATCCGGGTTCTCCAGCAGACAGTCATACAGGAGGGCCAGCTTCGGGATCAAATTCATCAGGGCGTTGTTGCCTTCTGTCAGATGATCCCGGCGAAGCTGAGCCTCATGCCTGTTCCGGGGATAGGTGTTGTTTGCGGAGCGGACCTCATTGTGAACGGCACTCGCCAGCCGCATCACCTCACTGGTGAGGAAGAAGGTCAGCCGCTTTGGAGACCGGATGCAGAGGGAAAGGACCTTTGCCTCCAGTTTCCGTGCCACCTCCACGAACTCCATCTTGCTCTCACTTCGCTTGGATTTTAAGACCGCCACAATGAGTCCCTCCTTATACGCCCCTTACGGGGCGTGATGATAAAGATGCCTCAGATACAGAAGCCGAAGGCCACGCCATACGAGTTGCTGGCGACGTTGCTGCCGGCGTTGCCGTTGCCGTAGACATAACAGAAGTAGGTGCTGTCGCTCCCACACGGGGAACGCTCCCACCAGTGCGAGGCAGAACCGTTGACCTTCTTGACCTTGCTGTTTCCAGCCTTATAGTAGGCGTATTGACTTCCCTCACCAGACTTGGAATAGGTGGTAGAACCGAAGATTTCCACCTCAGACAGCAGGAACAGCTTATCGCTGGTCGTGTTGATGGTAGCACTCTGATTACCAGCAGAAGTCAGCTTATTGACAGCCTTGATGACATTCTGAAGATCAGCGGGAAGGCTGGAGAAAATGCTATTCAGCACTGAAGTCCGCATTGCACAGCTTGTCCATCCGCCGCTGTTGGTGTTAGAACTGTTCATCTGTGCGGTAGCGTTCATGCAGTCAACCATCTGGAAAGTAATTCCAGCGGTTCCTCCTGCCGTCTTGGTATCGTGGTTGAAGCCGATGATCTGGAATTGATAATCGGTGCCATCAATATTGATGGTCTTTTTATCACCCACGCTCCAGATAGAAGCCGCATTTCCGCTCTTGGAGATAGAGTCGATAATATCCCAACCGGCAGTTTCCAGATCGGTAGACAAAGCCAGCTCATACTGAGCGATAGCTTTGATCTCATAATCGATGGAGATGGATACACCGTTGATGGTAGCACTGACAGTCCATGTTCCGAACCCTGGAATCTTCAAAATAGCAAGACCGGAAGAATCAGCCGTTGCGCTTACTGTTTTTCCACTCAGGGATGCCTTCACAGTAACACCTGCGTTGGTGGTAACCCGAAGTTCAGCGGGTGTACCGGAATTATCCACATACTGCTTGGTAGCTGCCATGAGGTTGGAGGTGGGGTCACCCTTCAGGATCAGATTGCCGGTCATGGTGCCGCCGGACTTGGGCAGAGCGGCGTTTGCCGTGGTCTTGGCACTGTTGGCGGTGGACTGTGCCGTTGCCACAAGCTCCTTCAGCTTGGTGAAAACATCCAGGATCGTGGGATCATCCTGAGTCAGCCCCAGAGCCGTGGCAAGCTCATCCGTCAGGATGTTGCTCTTTTTCATCAGAGTACCCAGAGTCTCGATGCCTTCCTGATTGAACCCATTGAAGTCCACCGGGAAGGTTCCGGCCCGGAGCATGGCAAGGGCCTGTTCCCAGGTGATGCCCTCCGCCAGAGAGGTCTTCAGAAACCGGGAGTTGCCGGTTCCCTTCGTCTGCAAATCTTTCATTGGTTATTTCCTCCTCTATTTGCTTGATAGCCATTGGAGAATCGTGCGCAGGTCAACTCTCTCCGCAGCACAGTTCTCCGCAAGCAAACCAGCCGTTCATAATATTTTTCACTACGGTTTCGACATCCTTCAGGATTTTTTCGATGGCGTTCATCTTCTCAATGGTCAGCCATCTCATAGTATCCGGGGTGTTCTCCGTGGTGACGGGAAAAGCCGCTCTCAGCTTTTCAATGTTCTGGAGGTAGGTGGTCATCTGCTCCGGGGTAGGGGTATCGGTGACGGTCCAGTCCGTCTTACCAGTCACATCCACGATGACAGCCAGCTCAGCCAGCTCATCCCTCAGGAAATTGACTGCCTCTCCCACCCGGTTCAGGTCCATGTAGTTGTAGCTGGCTTTCATTCCGCCCAGCCATGCGGTGCGTTCCGCACTTGTCAGGGAGGACAGGCCCCCGGACAGAATTTTGTTCCTGATCCGGCGGACCTCCTCCACATCAGCTTGGGTGCGGTCAACGATCAGAGTGTCAATGATACTCATAAAATTCCCTTCACCTTCAGCTTTCCGCTCAGTGTTCCCTTATAGGTCAGTTCATCCACCAGGATCAGGGCGTCCATCTCACTGGTGTAGTTGGTCTGGGTCTGGATGAGGTCACCAACCTCCAGCTCCGGGTTGCCCCGGTATTCCGCATCATAGGTACTGCGGAATCCCAGATATGCGATGAAGTGGTTCGCCAGGGCCAGCCGCATTTCCTCATTGGAGATCAGCTGGTTCCGCTCCTTGTCCAGTTCGCCGTTCTGGTTCACCTGATAGGCCGCAACATCCTCGGTCTCCGTCTGCTTGATGCCGGTGATGGTCACGGTCTTGGTCCCGGAGGAGAGAATCATGTCCACAGCCTGGGCGTATGCCGTGTAGCTTACCAGCGTTCCGCCGCTCACGCTGACGGCGATGTCCGTGGCGGGTTGCCGAAGCTCCACATGGAAATTAGTCTCCGTGATGCTTCCCTCAAACAGCTTCGTTGCCTGACTGTCCGGGGTGTGGCGGTAGAGGCTCACATCGATCTCCCGAAGCTCATCCGTCTTGGTGGTCTGCTGACTCTTTTCCTTGATGGTCGTGAAGTCCAGCAGGAAGTCAGTCTCCCGGTAGCTGACCCGCTCAATGCGGGGGCGCCGGTAGGGGATCATCTCCAGGAACTGGATGTCGAAGGTATCGCAGTCTGTCACATCCGTCTGGATGCTGATTTCCTGACTGGAGATGCCCGTCACATCCTTTGTCAGTACCACGGACCCGCTCTTGTAGTACCGGACCCGGATGCTCCGGGGCCACTCTCCGCAGCGGGTGTCGAACCTGATCCGCACAATGGGCAGGTCGTGGGGGACATCGAACTTTCTGCTCACCAGAGGCGTGGTGGCGAAAGAACCGTCAGAACCTCCGACCAGAGAGGAAACATAGCCCTGCCTGGTGAAATTGTTCACGGGAGCCAGGTCCTGGCTTCCATCTCCCAGCCAGCGGTTCAACTCCAGGGTGGCATAGGTGTCACCCAGCTGGGTGTCCTTATTCACGCTGGCCCATTCGGAGTACGGTTCCTCTCCGTTGTCCTCCCAGTCACCGGAATAGATACCCACCACGCTCACGCCGAAGGGCCGGATGTGGATGATATTGTCATCGTCCGTAAACAGGCGGCAGCGGCAAGCATGGGCGATCAGCTGGAGGCAGTTCATGTGGGTGTCGATGGGCAGGGGGTTGGAGCAATACATAGATTTGAGGGCCGTGTCGATCTCCCATGGATTGGTCCCCTGTTCCGTCAGGGTCAGCCCTGCATCCAGAAGGACATCCTCTGCCATGTCGTAGAAGCTCTTGTTCCCGAAGGTCCCCTTGTAGTAGGTCTGGCTCAGACTTCCGATCATACCGGTCCCCGTGAAGGTGGCCTGATAGTTCTTGGCCTTGGGCTTTCCGTTCAGGACATAGTGGTCTTCCTTCAGCCATTCGATGGTCCCGTCATCCATCTCATATCCATGCTGGATCGTCACGGGGGATCGGACATCAATATAGGCATAGATGCCACGGGGGTTGTCCGGGTCATACCGCAGCTCATAATCGTGGATGGTGAAACTGAAGGTCTCTTTCGGGAGTCTACGGCTCAGCGGGTCCACATCATGCTTCTGCTGAACGGAGATCAGGTCCGTGTCCGTGAACATCATCTTCACACCATAGAGGACCTGCTCCAGTCTGGCCCTGCGGTAGGGAAGCATCTCATCAAAGGAAACGCTCACCTTGTCTACCACAAGGGCGTTGGTGGGGACCTCCACAGTCAGCTTGTCGATCCCGGTAACCACCTGGGTATCTACAAGGCTTCCGTCCTTATAGAATTTCACGGTGATAGCCCGGGGCCATTCTCCGCATCTGCTGTCGAATGTCAGCGTAACGCCCGGGAAGGTATGCTCCAGATTGAAAGGACGGGTCAGCAGCGGGACCGTAGAAAATGCACCGTCTTCACCGCTGACCATGCTGGAGCAATAACCCTGCTTGCTGTATCCGCTGGAGGGGGCAAGGTCCTGGGACCCGTCCCCGATCCATCGGTTCAGTTCCAAAGTGGCGTAGGCGGCAGAGGAGGAATAGTCGAAGGTGTAGTCCAGCGTATCAAATTCAGACCAGGATGCCGCTCCATTGGACCCCCAGCTACCGTCAGAGGGGGCCGTGGTGTCCACATTCCCGAACTCGATCCGCACATGGGAGGCGTTTCGCAGGGGCCGCTTCATGCTGGCCTTGTACGCTTCACTCACAGACTTCATGCTTGCTCCACCTCCTTTTAGGGTTCTCCCACATCAATGATATTGACCTTGCAGTTGATGTACTCAGTGGGAAGGCCGGTGGCCTCATCCACTTTCCACGGCTGTGCCGTGCGGTCGCCGGGGTACATCTTCAGCTTGATCCAGTCGTTGTTGACCATATCCGGGAACTGGGCGATCACATAGAAATCCTGAAATTCCTTCAGGATGCCGCTCCATTCCTCGGCAGTCAGGTGGGGCCAGAACAGGTTGTCCACCTTGTACTGGTCCCTCCCGATCTTCTGTCCCACCACGGTTCCCTCCGTGTTTCTGGCGGAGTTGACCATGGTGGCTACCATCAGGGTGGGGTGGCGTCCCGGCATCGGGAACGCCTTCCCATTGATCCTGATAAAGGGCTTGTTGGAATACTTACCGCTCATACGGCACCTCCTTAATAGGCATCAGCGAAAGCGCCGGAGCTGACCTTGGGGCCTCTGGTCTGCTGATAGCGGTCATTGGCCCTGCCAATGGTCTCATCTCCGATGACAACATCGCCGCCATTCTCCTCAATGCTCCGAACCACCCGATCGCAGATGGTGAACAGGGCGGAGAGGAGGTCTCCGTTGCCTTCCCGGACGCCGTTGGTGATGCCGCTGACGATCTGGTCGTTGTTCGCCACAGCGGTTCTTCGACCGATCTGACCCACCATTTCGGCTCCGCTCTCACGGGCCAGGAAGAACTGTCCCATATCGGGGAAGCCGCCGTCCTCAAAAGCGGGAACTTCCAGGTATTCCACACGATCCAGCTTGATGTGAGACACCTGCGGGATGGAGATACCCAGGAAGGCCAGGATGGCGCCCATCTTGAAGATGACATAGTTCACCATGTCGATGATGATGTTACAGGCATCCTCAACGGCGGTGACCAGTCCATTCCAGAGTCCGATGAAGAAGTTCCCGATGCCGGTCCAGAAGCTGGCCCAGCCCTGCTTGAACTCCGTCTTGAAATCCTCCCAACCCCGCATGAAGTTGGCCTTCCAGTCGGTCCACTTCTGGGCCACATTGTCCCAGAGGGTATCCCACCCGGTCTTGAAGGTGGTCTTGCACTCCTCCCAGCTGGTCATAAAGTCGGACTTCCACTCGGTCCATCCGGTCTTGATGTCCGTCCACTTCTGGGTCCACTTCTGGGCCACATTGTCGCAGAACACATCCCACTTGCTCTTGATGGCTCCGGTCTCACTGTCGATATACTTGGCGGTATCGCCCAGCTTCTCAGTGGTCGTGTCATAGATGGTTTGGTACTGTTCCTGTGCGGCAAGGATGGACTCATCCCGGGTAGTCTGCGCTGCCAGCAGGATGGCATCGTACTGCTCCTGGTTAATGGCTCCGACACCCAGCATACGCTGGGCCTCCAGCTCCACAGTGGCGTACTGGGTCTGGGCGGCAGCGATAGTCTCATCCCGGGTGGTCTGGGCGTTCTTGATGATCTCGCTGGCCTGTTCCAGGCTGACCCGGGTGGCATTGTCCTTCAGACGGTTCATAATCGTCTGATACTCGATCTCCGTTTCACTCAGATGCTGGATGCCGGTGTTCTGCATCTCATCCCTGATCCGGGTGATCTCATCGGCTTCTGCCTGAGTCAGGGTCCGTTCCTCCGCCCGGGCCTGTGCCACGATCTCATTGATACGGGCTTCTCCCTCCTGAACCTTCGTGGTCACGGTGTCATAGTAGGCGGCGTTGCTGGCAAGCAGCTCATTGTATGCTTCCTCACCCAGGGCCTTCTTCAGGGGTGCGAGAGTGGACAGGGCCTGGTTCCGGTCAGCATCCAGCTCATTGACGATGGCCTCCACGATGGCGGCAGTCTGCCGCTGCACATCGGCTACCACACTGTCATCAATGATCTTTCCGGTGAAAGTGATACCTGCCAGGGTATCATCCAGGTTACGGAGCTTTTCAATGAAAGGCTCCACCTTTTCCCGGGTGGTATCGGAGATGGTCTCATCAAAGATGTCGATGGCGGGTACAGCATCCGTGTTCATCGCCACAGCCACTCCGGTGACCGCCAGGGCAACACCTGCGAGAAGTGCGGCAACGGGGCCGAAGGCGGCAGTCAGAGCGATAACAGCACCGGTGACCACGGTAAATGCCATGATGTTGTTGTCGTTGAACCCGTTTTCCAGCAGGTCCTTGAACGCCGTGGCAAACAGGGCAATGGAACCCACAGCCGCTCCGATAGCAGCTCCCACAGGGCCAAAGGCCAGCCCCAGACCCGTCACAAGGAGGATCGTTCCCTCCATCATGGTGGTGAGATTGCTGGAGTTCAGTCCATCGGTCCAGGCATCAAAGGCCCCGGATAGAGTCAGGACGGCACCTGCCGCCGCAAGGGCAACACCCGCCAGGATACTCAGGTCCTTTGTGAAAATGGACCCGATTTTCCATGCGGCAATACCGGTTGCAATGGCAAGAACTACATCCAGGACCTTCTTCAGCTTCTGTTCCAGTTCCTCGCTGCTCTTGATGGCTCCACCCAGGAAGTCGTACTCATACTTGGAGGGGTCGAAGCCGAAGTCAGAGGCGTATCCGCCGCCCATGGGAGTAGCGGTGCTGTTGTCTCCACTGTCGGGATTGATGACATTCAGCTCATCAAAGCCCATGGTGTAGCTTTTCAGCTTCTTGGCGGCATCTGCGGCATTGCTCAGTCCGTCAGCCATGTCATCTGCGGCGGAGGCACCTGCGCTGATCCCGGAATAATCGATGTCGGGGAGTTCGTACCCCAGGAAGTTCGCCAGGGCCTGTGCGGCCTTGGTGATGATGGAGATAAACGCCTGGAAGACCGGGATGACCTTGACTGCCACCACGCTGACGATATTACCCAGCGCCCTTCGTGCCTGGGTCACCTGCTGTTCAAAGATACGCAGGGCGTTTGCGGGAGTGATGAGGGTACGGGCCAGGTCTCCCTGGACATTGGTGGTCTTTTCCATCAGGGTGATGTACCGCAGGGTTGCCTTCTGGGCCTCTGTCATCTTTGCCGTACTCAGTTCAATGCCGTGGGCAAGGGCGGTCTCCCGCAGCTGAGCAACAGACAGGTTGATGCCCCATGCCTTCAGGCCCTTGATCTGACCGGACATACCGCTCTGGAGCCGCTTCATGGCGGTGTCCACATCCACATTCCACAGGGAGGACAGGTCGTAACCCAGCTGGGTCAGCTGCTTGCTCATCTGTGCGGCCTTGTCCTCCGCCAGACCGTATCCCTCCAGCAGCTGGTTGAAAGAACCCTGTGCCTCCAGCCAGTCCTGAATGTCAATGCCCATCAGGTCCTGTACTCTCTGAGCATATTCCAGGGCCGCATCGGAGGCATCATCCATAGATACCTCAAAGAGGTTCAGGGCCTCCACATAATCGTTGGACTCCTTAAACCAGGAACCCATGATCCGAAAGGTCTGCCGGAGGCCACGGGTAAAGCCGGACAGGGATGCCTGGACCTTATTCAGCCCGTTGCTGCCATTGGCGATCCGGTCCAGCTTATTCAGGGTTTCGGTCAGCTTTTCCAGACCGGAAGTTGCGCTTTGAGACTCAGTACCGATCTCAATTTGCAGTTCGTCAATGTTATTATCCAGTGCCATGCTCCTTCACCTCCTGCTTTTTCGTCTTGGTCACCATGGCCTCCATCTTCTCCTTCATCTTCATAAAGCGGTTGCGCTCATCACGCTCCTGCCGCTCACGAACCTCCTCCTGCGTGATGGCGATAGGTTCATTCAGATAGGGTTCCGCCTTCTGGGATTTGGTGCTGAAGCGGAACAGGGGAGAAGCGTCACACAGGGCATGATAGATATACAGGCCCTGAAGCCATAGGTCGTGATTTCTTTCTTTACGCCGCAGTTTGTATGCCTCCCGGTAGTATTTGACCAGCATACAATCTTCGTTCCAATACTGGTCCCAGGTCATCCCGATTGCCAGATAGAACGGTAACTGCTGATAAAACTGCTCCGTATAAGAAAGATGGGGGACGGACCCTTTGGTAGGCCCATCCCCCTCTTGGGACAGCGAACCAGTTACCAGTTCGCCTCCCACTTCAAGTTTCCCTCGCTCTCGGTCATAGCCCGGATGGGATCGTTATACATCTCACCCAGCTTCTGGAGCAAAGTCTCCTTGTCCGCACACTGGGAGAAGATGGCGTCCACGACCTCCTTCTTCACATACGGATGATGAGCCAGGAAAGCACCGGCGAACAGCACCGGGAGGGTGCTGACCGGCTTGTCCTTCACATCGGAGACTTTGAAGCCACGCTGCTCCAGCTTCTCGATGGACTTCCGGGTGTACTCCAGGGTGTACTTCTCATCCTGGAAAGGAATAATGATCTGCTTGCTCATTGGTTACCCCTCCTATCAGGCACTGGCCTTGGTCACAGGCGTGGAAGCGGCGAAGGTGATGGTCATGCCGACCACCTCATTCACACCGGCGCCGTTGACATAGACAGAGGGAGTACCCTTGAACTCGAACTTGCCATCGCTGCCGGTGGGAGTCACGACACCCAGGTTCTCGGTGCCGCCGAACCACACGGCGTAGTCACCCTCCTTGCCCTCCAGGGCCTGGACCTTCTCATAGTCCGCAGAGGTGTAGTTGGCGGTAAACGCCAGGGCGTCCATCTGCTGGATGCCGGGGATGGAAGTGGTGGCCTTGTCGGAGAGGGTGGTGGTGTCCAGCATCTCCGGGGCGCCGCCCAGATCGGGATAGTCCTTGATGTCAATCAGCTTCTCATAGCTATCGCTGCTGGAAGCCTTGTGCATCAGGAAGACCTTATAAGTGGAAATAGCCATATCTCGTTACCTCCTGAAAATTTTGTGATCGGCGGAGACCGATGCCGTAAACCGGCACACCAGCCGGTAGTAGGACACGCCTCCGGGAGCCGGGGTCATGCTCAGTCTGGCAAAACCCTTGCTCTGAAAAAAATCGCTCACGGTCACGGCGATCTCCCGGCACTGGGACTTCCGTCCGCTCACCTTGTTGGAAAATACCGTGACCTCATACATCAACACAGCATGGTTCTCGGAACTTCCGCTGTCCTGGGTGGATGCTTTGGTGTAGTTGTCCGCCTCAACGATGCTCACACACGGGAACTCGGATGGGGCATTGACTTCCTCACCCGTCACAAAGATGCCTGGATAGGCGTCTTCCAACACACCGGAAAGAAGGTCGAACAGTTCCTGTTCAATGTCGATCATGTGGAAAACACCTCCCTTGCAATCACCATGATCTGTTCCCTCATGGCCTTGCTGGCCTCATACATGGCCCGGGCGGGAGGGTTACCGTGAGTCAGGACCACCGTGGTGTCACTCCGGGTCCTTTCCAGACCATTGGTTCCAGGCTCACCGTAGTAGCCCCATGTCCGCTGAGAACCCTTCCCTTGTCCGTAACCGCCCCGAACTGCACCCTTCTGATCCGCCAGGGGATGCTGTTCCGGGTAGTACACGCCTGTGCCGAACTCAATGAAGGTGACAGCACCACCGGCAGCTACCACCCGAAGGTGATTATCGTCATCCCAGAAGATAGAGCATTTGACATCGTTGGTGCCGTCATACTGGGCGGAGCTGAAGCGGACATCGGCTGTCTCCAGGCCCAGTTCCGCCAGCTTCTGAAGAAAGACCCGGCAGCGGCCCGGGAGATCGTCCCGGTATTTCTCCACCACCCGGATGGCTTCCTTCAAATTCCCCAGCTTCACCTGAATCTTCATCCAACCACCGCCTTGGAAATGGCGTAGCTCACAGCGTTCAGGCTCCGGGCCGCTCTTTTGACAACATAGTCGTAAAGCGGCTGACCGTCCTTGGCGTACTCCGGGTTCTTGTCCACAAACAGCACGGAGTTTTCGTCCATGGGGAACTTGGGGTCCTCCAGAACGATCACCTTGTCGTACTGTTCGAGATTTCCGAACACTTCCGCCTGAGACTGCCCAACGGCAGCAGAGATGTTTCCCTTCACAGGAATGGCATCCCCGTAGACGATCCTCTGCTCACCGGTCTTCCGACCGGACTCATTGAGGACAGGCTCCTTTCGGAGGTAGGGACAGTACCAGAAGGTGACCTTGTTCTTCTCCTGACACCGCATCACATCACCCCCACCATGGGAATAATGGCCCGGAGCAATTCCGGGGGAACATCGCCCCCGGAATAGGTCCGGTAGATGCCGTTCTCAGCGTGATAGGTCTCGCCCTCTGCTCCACGCTTGCTCAGCATGAAGTTGGCGATCTCCACCTGGTTCGGTGCATATCGGTCAGGGACTGCGGTCTGCTTGGGATCAAAGGGGAACGCCCTCTGAATGACCTTCGCCGCCGCTAAAGCGAGAAAGGTACGCAGCACATCCTCATCAGTCTCGCCGGACAGCACTTTCAGCTGCTTCAGCTTCTCATCTTCAGACATAACTGCGTACCTCCTTACTTAACCCTGAGTGATGATCTTCGCCATGGGGATGGCCTTGTCATCGAACTTGCGGACCCAGTTGGCCTTCGCCGCCAGCTGAGCATCGGTGGGGCTTTCAGTCCAGCCGGAAGTGGGGACCTTGAAGCTGAAGCCATTGGGGTGAATGGCCTCACGGATACGGGTGTAAAGCGTATCCTGACCGCCGTTCTTGGCGGGGTCACGGGCGATCTCAGCGGGGATGTCCAGCCGACCATTGCCACGCCGCAGGACGCCTTCACCCAGCAGGTAGGTGGTGTACTGTGCGGGGGCTTCAGGAGTTGCCTCAACAACGGGAACGCCGTCATCCACGATAACGGTATAGCCGTTGGCGGAACCGATCTTCATGGGCCGCTGGACACCGTTGGCATCGGTGTACTTCCAGAAGTCCAGGACCTCCAGCTTCTCCAGGGTGTTCGCCACCTTGGAGTGCATGATGGCAAGGGCAAACTTGTCCTTGTTGTCACCCAGAACATCGGTAGCCGCCTCGCCCAGCGTGGTAGCCTCGATCTTATGGGGTGCCTCCAGGGTGCCGTCAGCCAGATTGACCGTGTGCTTGGCCCACTTGTCATCACCGGTGATGGCGAACAGGCCGTCCAGCATCTGGATAATCAGCTTCTGGCGGTACTTATCCCAGTACCGGGCCACACTGGAAACGATGTGACCGAAGGGGTCAGAGCCGGACAGCTCAGCCACAAAGTTCCGGGCGGTGAAGCCCTTGGCACGACCGTAGGCCACGCCGGTCTGGGAGCCACCGGTGGTCTCGGTGCTGGTGATGTCGGTGGCGCCGTTGTAGTTCACGGGGTCACCCTCCAGGATGTTGTAGAAGGGGATGGTAAACAGGTTACCGTCCTTCTCCAGCTGACCGGAGATCAGGGGGTCATCGACCAGCACACCGCTCTTCAGCAGGGCGGTCTTGACGGGATCGGGAGCCTCGCCCCATGCACGGATAAACAGCTCCTGGTCAAAGGGAAAATTCAGATACATACCGGGCATAATCAATTACCTCAACTTTCTTTCGTACTGTCCAGAGCCTTGAACAGTTCGGGATCAGACAGCTTCAGCTTGGCCTTCTCGGTCAGCGTCATCTTGGCAAACGCCTCCGCAGTCACCTTGCCGTCACCGGCGGGAGGAGTGGGAGTGTGGTCCAGAGCTTCCTTCTCGAACTTCTTCTTCAGCCCTTCCAGGTGCTTCTTCTGGTTGGCAAAAACCTTGGCGGTATCGCCATCAAACATCGCCTTGGCGGTCTCGGCTGCCAGGGCCTCGTCATACCCCAGGGCGATCAGCTGGGCCGTGTTCTCGGAAACAGAGACCTTCTCTTGCAGCTCCTTGTTCTGCTTGATAAGGGCCTCCTTTTCCTCGGCTTCCTTCTGAGCCTTGGCCTCCTCATCCGTCTGCTTCTCACGCAGCTTGCGCTTATACTCGGCGGACTCGGAGCTGAGCTTGCTGTTGGCGTTCTTCAAACGCTCAACCTCTGCGGCGTTGTCCTCATACTCGAAACCCTCCAGGGCCTTGAGCTTGTCCTCGGCGGACATATCCGCATAACCGGGGATTTTACTGGTGTCGATCTTTGCCATGGTTCTACCTCCTGCGATTTAGGTCTTCTCTGACCGTGATTTCTGTTTTTGATGGGGTTGTCTCCCCGTTGCGATTTAGGTCTTCTCTGACCATTTCACGCCTTCCGGCGGTCGATCCTTATAAAAAACGGGCCACGGGCATGACTGCCTGTAACCCTTTGGTCGTTTCCATCCACCCAGTTGTGGATGTCACTCAGTATTCACCTTTTTCCTCCGCAGTTCGATCACGACCACTTTCCCGTGTTCGATCTTCACTTCGGCGGTATTTCCTCGGCACAGAACGGCCCGGATGGCCTCCATGTCCTTGTCACTCATCAACAGGGTCATTGTTACCATCCCCTTCCTTCGTCTGTGCCAGCTTCTTGGCCTTTTCCTCTGCCTTCTTCTCCTGCTCCTCGGCGTACTCCATGCTCATTTCATACGCCGCATCGGGATCGGGGAACATACCACAATGAATGAAGGCCAGCTTCGGGTGAATTTTGGGGTTCTGGAGCATGGTGGTCAGAACCTGACTCTTTAGCTGGATGTTCTCATAGTTCCGGCGGGTGAAGCGGGTCTCCACCTCGCTGACTCTGAGACCCAGACTGCGGTAAATCTCAGAAAACCGAAGGGCCAGTCTCAGGAAGCGGTTCTCACTTTTCTTGAAAATGATCTCCTCTTTCTTGGCCCGGGACTCGGCGGCAGACCATCCATCCCGCATGATGACGGCGGCTCCGGTATCGGATGTACTGGTTCCTCCATTGCGGTTCGGCATACCGCAGATGGTCAGGACAGCCGTGTAGAGGTCATCCTTCGTCACCTGGGTCTGACTCTGGTTCAGCTCCTGCGTCATATAGTCCACATCGGCGGTCTGGCCCTGTTCGCTCTTGATCTTGATGGCGCCCAGCTGAGCCAGCTTCAGGAAGTCATCCTCCGTGATGTCCGCATTGACGAACTTCATAATGGACTGGATGAACTGTTCGATACCGTCCATTCGGTTGGACTCCACATTGTTCATGGCGTCCAGAATGGGAAGGACGATCTCGAAGGCGCCGATCCGGGAGTTGTTGGCTGGGTACTCGATGATGGGAATGTCACCCAGGATATGAGGCTGGGCCTTGATGATCTTCCAATCCTCGATCTCGAAGTACCATCTGTCCGTATAAACGCTGAAGACGATCTTCCCGTTCTGACGGATCACATACTTCACGCCCATCATGGGGCGGTTCCCCAGACCGTTGTAGTACACCACGAAAGTGAACCTGGGGTCCAGAGTGAAAACGGAGAAGGGGGCGTCATCCTCAAACACCGTCCGCTTCGGCAGGATCATCCGATAGGAAGTGCCGCAGGTGTGGAACCACTCAGCCAGGTCAAGGTCCTTTGCGGCCTTGTCCTCTACGACCATGTAGCTGTTCAGAACCATGATCTTATCCGTCAGGGACTGATCCTTGGTACGACCAACATACTGGAGAGGTTCACCCAGGAGGTAGCCATCCTTGAAGGTGACGATCTCCTCTGCGTGGTTTTCCACCACCTTATTGCAGATTTCCGGGCGGATTTCCTTTTCACGGTCCAGGATCGGCTGCTTGCCCCGGCGATACCAGTACAGATAGTTGATCTGGGCCGCATTGACGGCATGAAACTGAAACGCCTTCCGAAGCTCCTCTACCACATTGGCGGCATCGATCACTTCGGCATCCGTCATCAGCATCATTCTCCCGAACAGGGCCTTACCCCGGGGAAACTTCGGCGTCTTTTGCGTAGAAGTTGTGGTGACAGTCTCAGCCGCAGTCACACCGGTCTCAGTATTCACGGTTTCTGCCACACGAACACCTCCAAACACAAAAGGGTATACTAACCCCAGTCTCTCACTTCAGTATAAATCCAGTATTTAGGTGTCACTACTGCAATTACAACTCAAAATGCGGTAAATGCAATTATTTTACACGGGCCTCTTGAAAACAGCCACCTTTCCGCCTTCCAGACTCTGTGCAAAGTCCGCCAGCATACTCATTCCATCCGGTACATCATCGTTTTTGTTCTTGCCAGCCATGGTGTAGGAGGTCAGCATCCACATCATCCTGCCATAGTCGCTGTTCCGCACATAGAGGGAGCTGTCCCGGAACAGGCAATGTTCCTTTACCCAGGGGCTGTTGACGATGATCCTGGTCTCCTTATTGGCTGTTGAGAACTTCGTGGTGATGTGCGTCCTGCCGCCCTGCTGCTTGACTTCCTTCTGAATGTTCTGTGCCACACGCCCACCTGCGGAGTTGGACTCGAACCGTGCCATGTGGACCTTGTTTCTCACCAGGCAGGAGGAGATACGGGCCTCCACCACGCCTGGGGCGCTGTTGTCGCAGATGCAGTCATCCAGATAGTAGTCCTCACCGTACTGGTACACCACCGGCAGGAAAGCATAGTCTGTTCCCTTGTCCTTGGTGTCGCAGATGGCAAGGATGGCATCCGGGTCACCATCCGGCAGCTCAAAATACCGGCGAAGCTCATCCTCGGAGTACAGCAGACCTTCCCGCTCAATAGGCTGGTTCTGGTACAGCGCCCGGAAGGAGGCGTCATCCAGGTTCTTCTGCATATCCTCAAAATACTCCTTGCCGAACCCCACGCCATAGGCATAGTTGAAATTGCTCTCCCCGTCATCATTCAGGGCAGGGAGGACGATGAACTTGGCCCGGTCACTTCCGCCGTACTCCTGCTCCAGCCGCCCGATGGGGTCATGGACGGACCATCGGGTTGCGATGTGCAGCTCCTTGGCCCCTTCCTTCTTTCTGGATTTGAGGTCGTTGGTGTAGGCCATCCACAGCTTGTCCATGCGCTCCCGGCTCATGGCCTCCTCGATGCCGCTCACAAGGTCATCGGCGTACAACAGCTTCTCGCATCGAGTGGCGCCGGTCAGAGATGCCCCGATGGCACGGCAGGTCAGCGTGGAAAAACGATGGAACTTCACCAGGTCAATGGTCTCCTCCTTGCTGTTGGTGGCATAGAGCTTGGACTCCGGGAACACATCGGCATACAGGTACTCCGGGTCCTGGATGATCTGGTTCACTCCGTCATAGAAGGAGCGGGTCAGCAAGCCGGAGTGGGCGGATGCCAGATTGGGGGAGTCGGGCCAGCGGCCCATGATCCAGGACAGGAAGAAGATACCCAGGGTACTTTTCCCGGTGCCGGGAGGCATGGAGATCGTTGCCAGGTCCAGCTTGTCATCCATCAGGTCCTGAAGGGTCTGCACAACAGGGTAGAGGACCTTCCGCCGGGGGAGGTAAAACCGCTTTTCCCGGTCACGGTCCCACTCCACATAGCGGAGATAGCTGTCCAGCTCCACAGGTGCGTCAAACAGCAGAGACCTTTTCTGCAAATCCAGCAGGGCCTGGATCTGACTGCGGTTTCCGTGCCTCAGGGCTTCAGCGTTGTACCGGCGGACCTCCTTGTTCAGCCGATGCCCGAACTCCTGGTCATCCACGGAGCGGCAGAGTCCGAACAGGTCCTCCATAGCTCCCAGGTCACAGGGGTTCCTTTCCAAAAATGCCCTGATTTTTTCAGCGAGAATAGAATTATCCATAGATACCTCCAAAATTATGCCGATTTTGAAACCGAAAAAAAGGAGCCACGGATCACTCCGCAGCTCCTTTGAGCTTCCCGCCGCCTACTGCGGCAGGTTCATAATTCAACTACCCGGTCATCCCCAGGCTCATTCCCTTCCGGGTGGATGGCCTTTGCCAGGTCCTTCAGACTGTCATCGCAGGTCACCACAATGGCACTGTCTGATCCGTCCTTTGCCTTGAAACTCACCATCAGGTTGTACTTTGCGATTTCCCTCTTGTACTTGGAATGGGGCATGGCACCCACAACGGCCCCGGCTCCTCCGAAAGCCGCTCCTCCCAGCATGGTCTGGAACAGGCTGGATTGAATATGCTGCCGCATCTCCGTGTCGGTATACATCGTGGCCTCGGTGATCCTGCTCACAGGAACCTCAAACCGCTTGCTGGCACTCAGAAACGCCACCCGGTTGGTGTAGACCTGCACAAAACAAGGAGCGCCCTCCGGCACCGGGAGTCCCACCACATGGCGGGTTTTGGTGTTCTGTGCCGCCGGGACCTCCCCGGCAGCGATCTTGGGCGCCATCTTCTTCTCCTTCCGCTTCGGGGCCACCAGGAAGAACCACAGGACCAACATCAAAATAATCAGCATCACGATTATCATACAGCTGCCTCCATTTCACGCTTCAGGGAGTACCACTGACTCCGGCTGATACCCATTTTGGTACAGGCGGCATCCACTGAGATAAAACCGCCTTTTTGTTTCTCCAGAAATTTTTGAAAATCGGCAGGGCGCTTCTCCGGTCTCCCGGCGGGGCGTCCTGTTTTTGCGGAAACCCGCCGCCCATCCACGATAGGCATGGCGGCGATGCCCTCCTGCTGCCTCTGGTGGTTTTTGTTCCGCTCCTGTTCAGCGATGCTTCCCAGCACCTCGATCAGGATGTTGTTCACCATCTCCAGCACCCAGGTCTGGTCCTTGAAGTCGATGAGGGTAGTGGGGATGTCCAGGATACGCACGATGACTCCGTGGTCCTTGAACCATTCCAGCTCCCGCTTCATCTCCTCCTTGTTTCTGCCGAAACGGTCAAACTCCTTCACGATGACCTCATCACCCGGCTGGACGATCTCCTTCAGGGCCTGATAACGGGGCCGGTTGAAGTTCTTGCCGCTGACCTTATCGCAGAACACATGGTCCTCATCGTCAGGGATGTCGAACTTCTCCCGGGCCACCTTCAGCTGCCGTGCCTGGTTCTGGTCCTTGGAGGACACACGCCCCAGAAAGCGAAGCTCACCCATGATTATGCCTCCTCCTGGTCAGCCATGGTGACCTCATACTCATCATCCTTCATCCGCCGGGAGGCTGGGACGATGACGATTTTGTAGTCCATGGCGGAAAGCATCTGGTTCAGGGCGTTGACGGAGATGTTCTCCTGGTGGAGTCTCTGGTACACAGCGTCATGCTTCACGCCGATCCGCTTGCCCAGGACTGTGTTTCCAATGCCCTGCTCCGTCATCAGGGTCTTCAGAATGGTCGTTGCCTTCATGTTCCTCACCTCTTGATGAGAGTATAGCATAGAGATATATCTCTTGTCAATATATTTCTCTATTTTAGGGCTTTTTATTTTTCGGGGGAATTTACCCCACTCACCCCGCCCTCTCCTCCGGCCCCATATCCCCCGCAGGGGGTCCGCTGCCGGAGCTGTTGAACCCTTGAAACGACATCACCGAAAGAACCAGGAAAGCAAAACAGCATTGAAAAAAAAGATCAACGAAAAAAAGCAAGCTGCACAGCGGCCCACCCTCCAGCCGGGGCCGGGGTCCCTGGCCCACCTGATCCAGGCAAGGCCCACCCCGCCCCGTGTATATGTGCATAAAAGCACGCTTTTATATACACCCGTTTATATAGAGAAAAACCTCTATAAATTGCCGGAAAATCCTTGACAATAGAGGAATACCTCTATATAATAGCAGTATAGAGAAATAGCTCTATAAAGAAGCCCCGGCACCGTCTGGAACACGGCACCAGGGCAGGAACCACCAGAACCACACAAAGAACCGGCGGCGCTGCTATTATACCAGCCCCGCCCACAAAAAGAAAGGGGTTTACAACATGGAAAAGTACAATTACCTGGAAGCAATCAAAGCCGATGTCAAGACCTACATTGACGATGAAATCAACATGGATGACTTCAGCGGCCCCGCTGAAGACCGGGAGGACCTCCGGCAGGAGCTGGAAGAAAAGCTCAACGATGATCTCTGGATCGCTGACAGCGTAACCGGGAACGCCTCCGGCTCCTACTATTGCAATGCCTGGAAAGCTGAAGAAGCCCTCTGTCATAACTGGGACCTGCTGGCGGAAGCCCTGGAGGAGTTCGGCGGGGACTTCGGGGAGGCTGTCAAGCGTGGTGCTGAATACTGTGATGTAACTATCCGCTGCTATCTCCTGGGACAGGCAATCGCCGCCGCCCTCGATGATCTGGGAATGTGAGGAGGTGCAGCCGTGACCGTTCTATATATCCTCATGGCCTCCAGTTTTGCCGCTGAGCTTTTCCGCCTGGTGGACTGGATCGAGAAATAAGCCGAAACGCCGCCCACCCCGGGCGGCGTCATCGCCGGGACGCCCTCCGGCGGTCTGAAGATGGCAGGGCAGTAAAAGAAAGGAGTTTACACCGTGGAAAAAGTGAATACTTGTAAAGCCGTTTTAACGGTCATGTCTGTTTTGACTTTCCAGAGACTCACAAAGGAAGAAAGGGAAGCGGAGCATAAAAACATGGATGGACTAATTGAAGCCATGGACCGGCAGCGGATACCCTGGAAGCTCCAGAACGCCCTATTTTACATCGGGGAACATTATGATGTTAGGGCCTGGTATCTGGACCAGCTTTTGCACATGGCCCAACAACGGGCCGGGGTGGAGGTGTAACCATGAAATATTATTGGATCGCTGCACAGATCAAGGAAAACGGCAAAAACTATGCCTACGCTCTCCGGGTCTCAACTTCCGACAATCTGATATCGAAACTCAGCCGGGAAAGCATCGTAGCCGCCAACATCTGCGAGAGTAAAAAGCAAGCTGCTGAGATCGTCACCGCCTGGAATGAAGGATACAAAGCAAACGGTTCTTATATGTTTGCTGATCCGGCGTTTTGAGAGGTGCCGCCCGTGATCCTTCTATATATCATCCTGGCCCCGTTCTTTATTATCTGGGACGCAAGCGGCTCCAGCGTAAAAGCAAAACGCCGAAGACATTATTAAACCAGGCCCCGCCCACCGTGGCGGGGCTTTTCTCATGCCCTGGAGCTGCACCGGCCCCAGGGCTTTTTTTGCCTCCAGGCGGGGCCAGTCTCCCGGACTGATCCCGGCAGCGGCCCGGGACCGCCCCGGCGGCAGCTGGAGACAAAACGACCGCCCACCCGGCAGGGGTAGGCGGTCAAAATTTTGCGGTGGTCAAATTTTTCCTGCGGTCAAAATTTTGCCTTGCGGTCAAAATATTGTCGGATCAGGCGTCAGATTTTCCCTCAACGACCTCATCCACAATGATATCGGCGTACTTCTCCTCCAGCTGCTCCGGCGTGACATCCTCGCCCAGTGGCTTGCCGGGGGTCAGGGTCACTTCCTGCTTGTCGGTGTACCCGAAGTGGTTCTTCCCCAGGAAGATGCCGGATACCGGGTTGACCTTGCCGTTGAGCATATAGTCCTCCCACAGCTCCTCCAGCAAATCATAGGCCCTTTTTATCAAGTCCGCACGGTCAGATTTTTCACCTCTCCGCCGACCCTTGGACCAGTCATAAAGAGTCTTTCTGGACACACCCAAAGCATTGGCAAGTCCCATCACAGTGGGCTTCATATCATCCTCAATGCAATGCTTGAAAAACCACTGGATTCTCTCTGCAACAGCAGCATCATCATCCAGGTTCAGAGGAGGCAGATTCCAACAGGCCAGGGCATGGCCCACATACCTCGCATTGTCTCCCGGCTTCACCAGCTCCTGCCCGAACTTTTCCAGGTCAGGTCTGTTGCGGTGCTTCTTCTCCTTGGTCAAATTTTTCTCTTCCATCATACTACCTCCATTTCTTTCAAACATTCCTCAATCTTATCCCATACCTCCGGCTTGCCGTACCTGCGGTCCCATGCCTGACAATAGTTCAGAATAGACACATAGGTCAGCATCACTCCCTTATTCCACATCTTCTCTGCAAGGTCTCCGATGGTATATCCCTTCTTATGCAGAAGGTGTTTCACTACCGTCTTCATGCCGTTCTCCTTCCTTTGGGTGCAGAAGGGTGCAGAATTTTTAGGTGTCCTACTCTTGCCTATATATTTATTTTCTTATAGGACAGAAGTAGAAAATAATTGCACCTTGCACCCAAAATCTCGCAATTCATTGGCGCTCAATGACTTCAGCAGGGTGCAAGTCCGCAATTTTGGGTGCAGATTTTTGCACCCTGCTTCGGTCAAAATTTACCCTTCATCAGACTGCACGAACACAGTCTCAGCTGCTGTCATCCATACCGGCGGCTGTGTGCCACCAGACAGAACGCCCAGCCAGATGGTACCGTGCAGAAGGATGTTCAGCCTCTGCCTCCATGTCAGCTTCCAACAGCTCACACACTGGCATCCATCAGTAAACACCCAGAGGCTCCCGCACTCCTCATCGGTCATGTTCTGGGGCTTGGTCAAATTCCTGTTGGCTTCCGGGAACCGGACTGCCATCAGGGGAAAAGTCGGTTTCTTCACTGGTCTATCCTCCTACTATTGTTCTGCCCGTCTACTACCACTCTGGCTATCTCAGGGGTCTCGCACCTCTTATAGAAGACGGGCTTTCCGTCCACCACGATATACACCTCACAGGGGTCTTTCTCTCCTACTGAAAAATAGAAGCTCATAAAAACTTATCTCGATTCTCCCAGGGCCAGGAACTCGCCCCACTGATCCTCCAGCGGGTCCAGCTCATCCTTGGCATAGGGTATAAAACCGAAGGTCATAAGGTGGCGGCGGACGGTCTCACGATGTACATGGAGCCGGGAGGCCAGCTCCCGGATGGTGTACCCTTCCTGGTATTTCTGACCAACCCACTTCCACTGTTCATCCGTAAAATCAAGACGCATAATTATTCACTCCTCTGCATCTTCGGAATTTCCGGGCGGATCACGGTTGATTTCACCATAGCGGTAGGCAGCGTGCATCTGAAGAATACCGGCACAGGCGGCAAGTTCCATCGGACCGGCATCATAGGCGGATACCACATCAAAGGTGTCCGGGTCATCCGTCAAGGCCACCATGCAGATGCTCCTGACCTTCAGGCCCTGTATCTCCCGGAGAAAATCCTCAACAGCTCCGAAGTATTCCCGGTGGTCAATTTCCATGACGATCACCACCTCGCTCTGCGGGGGGGGGTAAAGAAGAAAGCCGCCATCAGGGCCGTGTCAATATGCTCCATGATCTCGGGAGGAAGGTGGCACAGGAACTGCCACTCATCCTCACGGTTGTCCACCACCCGGACCTGCTCACACTGGATCATGCTGGGACGGATGCCCTTCCATACCAGAGGCACATGGGAGGGGATGTCCAGGCGCTGGATTTTGGTGGTCAGGGGCGCCACGATGGTGCAGGGGCTGGAGGCGTTTCCGGTATCGTTCTGCAAAACGACCCAGGGCCGCTTGCCTCCCTGAATGTGACTGCCTCTGTCAAAGGGCAGGTCCATGATGACCACATCGCCCCGCCTGATCTTATTCATGTTCAAATTCCTCCTCATTTGATATTCACATTGGACAGATTGCTCAGCTTGATGCCCACATACAGTCTCATGCCGTGGACGATCTTCTGCTCCCCATAGCTGTCCATTTCCTCATAAAATTTCTGGGCGCTTTTGGCATTGATGCCGTTGGAGCGGCACCAGGACTTGTATGCCGTGTAAAGGTCACTCCGGGAGACCTTGGCTCCCTCCTCACGGACACAGCGGTCCTCGAAGAACAGGGCCACCCGGTCATTCCGCTTCTCATACCCCTTGACGGCATCCCGCACACTCTTGGGTTCCATCAGCCCGACCTTCTTATATTCCTGGTAGCCCTCCAGCAGCCACAGGAAGATTGCGGTCCTGGCCTTCTCCTCCAGGAACTTTTCCTTCAGCTTTACATCCCGCTCATCCTCACCGAAGTGCCGTTTGAACTCGATCACCTTCACACGGTCAGAGGAGAACAGGCTCTTGTCGTTCACCGTGGGGAGGGTGTTGCAGGACAGCCACATCTTAAACTGAGGCGTGAAGTCGAAGGCTTCCCCGTACAGCTGCCGGGTAGAGATCGGGTCCCCGCCGGTGTAGTTCTTGATGATGGCCTCATCCAGCTTCCCGGCATCATCAGACTCGCTCATGGTCAGAAAACGGGCGCCTTTCAGAGCGCAGACCATGGGGTTCGCCTGAGAATAGGACCTGCCGCCACGGCTCTGGCAGATGAAGTCCACTCCGATGGTCTTGGCGTAGTCACCCAGGATCGTGTGGATGGTGTTCAGCAGCGTACCCTTTCCGTTGCGGGTGGTCTTACCGTAGGCGATGAACATACACTCCTCATTCGCCATACCGACCAGGGAATACCCCAGCGCCCTCTGGAGGTATGCCGCCACATCCCTGTCTCCGCAGGTGATCTCATCAATGAAGCGATTCCAGCGAGGGAAGTCCGTGTCCATGGATTCCACTGGGAAGTCACAGGCTGTTTTCATGGTCAGATAATCTTCTGCCCGGTGGAAATGAAACTCCCCGGATTTCAGATTATAGGTGCCATTCTGGCAGTTGATGATGTATGGATCAGAGTCGAACCGGGTGATGCTTACCCTTGCCTCGCCTTGGGCGTCCTTCAGAATACGGTCCCGGACCCGGCGGTCGCCCAGCTTGGAGACAAACTTCCGATACTCCTTCTCATACTCCTCCGGTATCTCGCCGCAATAGAGCTGCATCAGGCGGGTAAACTCCTTCAGGTGTTCGCTGGCAAGGATGCCGCCCGTGTCCTTGACCCATACGCTGCCGTCATAGCTGTACCATTGCTTGGCTTCCGGGCAGTAGACGGTATTGTGAGCATAGCACTTGGCGAACAGCTCCGCCATTGCCATCTCATCCCACTTATAAGAGGGGTTGTTATGAGGATGCTCAGACATGATCGTAGAGAACACCTGGGATTGCTCCTCATCCATGAGGTACTGTCCATTCTTCAGTTGAAAGAAGGAGGACTCCCCCATGCTTTTCTCATCGATCACGGTCATTTCCTCGCTTTCTTTACAGCCCGGGCCAACACCAGCACGGCACAGCTCTGGGAGTCCTCATCCCACCACGCACACTTGCTGGAGATGCAGGGAAGGGCCGTATCCTCTGAAGGGTTCAGAGGGCAAAACTTTTTCTCATCCATGCTTCTTCGACACCTCCCGGTCCAGTCTCATAATGTCCTTGACTATGTGGTAACTGAGTAGAGCGCAGATGTATCCGTCCACCTTCGAGGTGTGAACGGCACCCTCAAACAGATACTCAGCTCCAACCCACACAAGGTCGATCAGAAAGAACACGCCGATGTAGGTGATCGCCAGACCTACGATGAACAGGGCGATGTCAATTTTCTTGTTCTGATCCACGGTGCAACACCTCCTCTATCAGATTCTTCAGAGTGCGGATTTCCGTGCGGGATTTCTGGATTTCCTGCTTCACAATGGATCGAAGCTCATCCCGTGTGACAGAGGGCGGGAACATATTGCGGAAGGCCCGATTTGCCTCATCCCGGATAGAGAAAAGCTCACGGCGGCGCCCTTCCTCGGTGGTGTATTTGACACCGTATGAGTTCCCGCTTTTCATCTTCACGGTGAGAAGATAGGGATAGGAAGCATCCCTGGAGGGAGAACATTCTACCGCTACTACCTCCATGATGTTGATGAGATTGCCATTCAGGTTATACAGCACAGTTCATCCCCTCCTGTTCTTCCTCCGGCTGGCTTTCGCCATCTTCCGGGCCTTGCGCTTCTTTTCGGAGTGATCCTTCGATTCACGGTGCCGCTCCAGAGGGCGGCACTTGGCTCTGCTGTTGTGAGAGAGATCAGCTGCGATCTCCTTCAACAGGCCGATGTCATTATAGGTCTCCAGCATACTTACCTCCTGTATTTGGTGATACTGTTCACGATGGTCTGTAAATCTCTCTCGGGCAGAGGAGGAACACAGGCTTGCTCATTGGCAAAGCAAAGTTCACGATAGATGTCCTTCTTCGAGTACCCCAGGTTGTGGAGCTGACCTGCCAGAGAGGCCATTGCATTGTTCCTTCCTCCCTCAACGATAGGAGGATAGGTGGGCCTGAGAGGAATGACCCCATCCGTGGGTTTCGGATAAGTGGGGGAGTAAATGCGGCGGGAAGAACAGTCGGTATCTCCTTCGACCTCCGGGAAATAGGTTGCGATGATATAGTCGATGGCCTTCTGATTCTCAATGATCTCTGGGAAAATCAGCACATCCCCGGTCATAATGAAATACCGGCTGCTCTGATAAATCTCCACCCCAGACCCATTGTTTCTGCCCCGGAAAGGAAGACGCCCTTTGACAAGGACATGGATACCACGACCACTCCGGCTCTTTTCCGTGTAGGACTGGCACTGGGACATAACATCAATGCTCAGCGCAGACAGGAAGCCATCTTCATCAAATCCGGCATCAATGTCGATCCCTATGATGCCGTTGTTGTTGAAGACAAACCCCAGGCCGTCATACACTCCGGCATCGACCGCAACACGGGCATCGTCAAATACCGCCCATGTTTCCGGCATGACAGAGGAAGCGGCTTTTTTCTCTCTGGCTTGCATTGGTATTTTTGACCCGTTCCAGACACATACCCATTGGGGAAGCTCTGTCAGCTCCGGGGGAAGTTTATCGTACCGCATGGCTCTTACTCCTTTACCTTCTTCTTCCGGCTGGGCTTGACCTCGGGACCTGTCATGGTTTCGGACCCATCAACCGGGAAGAAAAATGCTCCGTCCACGCACAGGGGATACCCGGGATGCTCCTCGGTCAGCTCCTGGGAGGAGGAATGATCCACAATTTTCTGGGCAACATCTTCACTCATAGAGGCGGAAACCATGTCCTTTCCTGCCTTGTAAAGGTAGGGGACCATCCCGCCGGATGACTGCACTTTCATTTTGTTTCGCTCCTTTCTTTATTCCATGCCTCCACATCCACTCCGCCTCGCTTCAGCATCTCCTTGCACAGCCATTCCGGGGAGTCAGGCATTTCATAGTGCCGGATCAGTTCTTCCAGGGCAGGAGCAAAATTCTCATAGAACCTCCGCAGACGCTTGGGACCGAACCCCAGTTGAACCTTCAGCTGATACAAAACAAGGGCATCAATGTTGTCCTCATGCTGCCGGTCCGCCTCTGCAATCTGCCTGTTGATCTCAATATCAAGGGCCTTCTTCTCCTTTGAGGTCAGCGTGGCTCCGAAAACTTTCCCGAAGGCTTGTTTCACATACATGGCTCACACTACGATGTCATCGAAGACAATGGGAACGATGGACTTCAGCTCCATCAGCAGGGGGATGGCAATTTCCCTGATCTGCGGGTGTGCCGCCTTGGAGGTACGGAGCTTCAGGAAGTGGCGCCACTCTCTCAGGTTGGCGGTCATCACGATCTCCGTCTTCAGGGAGTTGGGAAGAACAGCACGGGCCTCCTGCGGGGTACAGCCAAAATCCAACAGATCAAAATAGGCATCCTCGCAAGCACTCATGGCCTTTTCCCAGATTTGAAAGTCCTTCATACCGGGCTGCATATATGAAGGCTGGATCACTGTGATCTCGCTGTCAAAACACTCCTTGCTGTAATTGCAATAGCGGGTGGACTCCTGGCAGTAGGATGCCAGACGGTGGCGAACGATCTCATGGGAGACACCACGGTCGCATACGAACTTGACGGAGAAGGAATAATGCTCCAGCACGGCCTCATGGCCCCGGGCGATGATCTTCTTCACAAAGTCGTAGCAGCTGGTGTCCGTGATCTTGCTCTCGGACTTGTAGCACACCCGACCTGCGGCCTCGATGTGCTGGAGGATAGATTTCCCGTTCAGGGGAGTCAGGATTTCAAAACCGGGCTTGATAATTTTCATGTTCATACTCCTTTCTCAGATACCGGCAACATGGCTTGCCAGCATATCAGCCTGGTGGGTCCACAGGACATTGGGATAGGCGTGGATGGCTCCCGTGTAGTCGTTCCACTCCTCCTTCGGCGTAAACGCTCCCATGTGGTAGCGGATGCACAGGATTTCTTCCTCCGTCAGGGTATAGAACTGGGACAACAGCATGACGGACTTTTCACCATGCCCCTTCAAAAGGGTGTGAGGGTTGTATTCCCACTCACGAGGATTGTGGAGGGGCTGACCGTCAAGGGTGAGTCCGTAGGAGGCGTTGCGGTACTGGTCGATCTTGCAGAGGTCGTGGAACATACCCACGATGTACGGAGACCTCTCGTTCTGCCATTCCAGATGACAGGATTCCGTGAGACCTACAAGGGACTTCATAACTGCGGCGGAGTGCTGGAAAAGACCACCCTCATGCGCTCCGTGATACTTGGTAGAAGCAGGAGCCGTAAAGAAGCCCTTGCTTACCAGCCAGTCCAGCATATCAACGGGGATCAGAGGAGTGCCGTTGGGCAGAGTCATCATCTTGCAAAAGTCCGTGAGTTCTGACTTGGAAAAGCAGTCAGCCATTGGCGTACTCCTTTCTATGGATGCTCTTGTCCGCATCGAAACCGTCAGGGTATCTGGCTTTCAGCTTGGCAACATTGGCCTCCAGAATTTCATCCAGGTTCTTGCCGATTGCGGCAGCTGTGATAGCCAGATACCAGGCCACATCTCCCAGTTCCTCGGCAATATGCTCTTTGTCCAGCTGGTGCCCCTGGAAGGTGGCCTTCTTGATGATGTCAGCAACTTCGCCGGACTCACCACACAGTCCCAGAGCGCCGTTGATAATCATGCCGTGGTGGTCATAGTTCATGCCGCTTGCCGTTCTAAGAGCGGCACCCTGATATTCATTTCCGGTCATTCTTTCTCTCCCTCCATCTCCAGAACGGTCATAATGGCGTAGTTCGCCAGATCGATGAGGGTGTCCCGGATGCTCTCATCCGTCACCTTCTGCTCCCCACCACGGGTCAGGGCCTTTAGGCGATTGAACTTATCTCCCAGCCGGATACGGACCATCGCCATGCCTTCCTCCCGGAAGGACTGGGCAAAGCTGTCACCATAATCGTGATTCTTCTTGGCGTACAGCTCATTGATCTCATCACAAATCATGCGATGATGGGCTACCTTTGTCATAGCCATGATTCTCCACTCCTATCTGTTCGAAGAATATTGAGATAGGCATTGGAGAGGGCAGGGCGTACCCCGCCCTCTCTTTGCCAGGATCAGCCCAGAAGGGTGCTCAGATCGACCTTTTTCTTGGGTGCCGCCGCAGTCTTGGGAGCTTCCTTATGCTCAGCAGCAGCAGGGGCATCCTTGAAGCCGTCAGCAGGAGTCTTATCACCCAGCCGTACGAACTTCAGCATCTTGCCGGGAGTCTTGCTGGACTCGATCTCATCGTGCGTTACCTCGCACTCGAAGTAGTGACCGATCAGGTCCTTGTGGTCGATCTCCGTCAGGTCGAAGTCACCCAGAGCCGTCTTTGCGAGATAGCTGAAGGCAGACATGGCGCCGTCATTGGTGGTGCCGTCCTTATTCAACAGGGAGAACCGCTCAATGTGCTTGGTGCCGTTGGCAGTCTCCATGTAAATCTCCATCTTGCCGAAGGCTTCCTTGTACTTCACATCCGTGATCTTGAAGACATGGGTCCCTTCGGGAACCAGGGAATAGCCGCTGGAAAGTGCAATTTTAGCCATGATCTTTTTCCTCCTTAAATATTGTCAACATAGTCCGCCATGGGGAAGATAACGCCGATCAGCTCCGCATCGTCATTGATGTAGGGCCGCTTGACCAGGAGTGCCACCACGCTCATCTCCTTGGTCTCCAGGTCATAGTTGGTCAGCATCTCCACCTGGTCATGGCGGAAGTCGATGAGACCGTAGTCATCGTTGGAGATGGGCAGCTTCAGCTTGTTGGGGTTCTCATTTGCAGCAAACACCCGGATGCAGTCCTTGATGGAGCTGTCACCGCAGGGAAGGATCGCCTTGCTGAGAAAAGCGGGGGTCCCGGTAGGCTCACGCCGCAGGATGGCTTCGATGTTGGTGGGCATCGGAACGATGTTCTCAGCGATGATACCGCCCATCTGATCCGGGATTTTCAGCATGGAGGTGGCGGAAGCAAGCCACTTCTCGCCATTTTCACGGGTCTGGATCACACCGGAGCCGCCCAGCTGCTTGACAAATTTCTCGAACTTCATTTTGTTTCTTCCTCCTTCATTTTGACTCTCAGGGTATAGGTGGTTTTGGGGACCGCATACTGGTCAAAGAGTCCTGCCTTTTTCAAGGCGGTTTCATCAACCTTCATGCTGTCCGTGCGGGACATCACGAAACTGTACTTGCTGCCGCCCAGATCGACCTGCTTGTCCCCGTCCCGGAACTGACCCTGTGCATACTTCTTCAGCATATCGGTCAGAGTCTTATACCGCTTTTCATCGGCAGCGATGTCGGCGGCAGCTTTGTCCAGCTTTTCCTTCAGCTCCTCCGCCTCTTTGACGATGGCGGTGATGTCGGACTCCGGGGACAGGTTGTTGGTCCGAAGGGCCTTCAGGATGTCAGCATCCTTTTTCTCGTCATATACGGGAGAAATGCCGGTCTCCACATGGTCCTTCCACCATTTCAAAGCAGGTTTCACATACTTCTTCTCGAAGTCGGGATACCGCTCAGATACCAGGAAGGGCCGGGTGATGGTGTTCTTTCCGGTGCAGACAAACTTCTCGGGATTGTCATAATCACCGGGTTCCAGGAAGGAAGCCACCATGATAACGCTGTCCACACCCAGGAGGTAGGCATACAGAGCTGCCTGGAGGGCATAGTATTCGGGGATGTCATCCTTCCAGTCCTCGGACCGCTGGGATGTCTTCATCTCCAGAACGGTGGTGGGCTTTCCGTCCTTGCCGATAAGCAGGTAGTCCCACATACCTCCGAACACAGGGGTTTCCCGGAAGAAGTCACCGTAGGTCTTGTGGAAATAGTCCTCACCCCAGATGTCGGTGGGAGTGACCAGATTCCGCATGAAGTAGGCATCCTTCATGTACTGGGCCTGTTTCGGTTCGATGGCCTTACCGGCAATGGTGAACTTCGTGTCCTCGAAAGGTTCCTCATAAGTACGGGTACAGGCACACCAGATTTCAAAGGGAGTGGACCAGCGGTTCAGCCCCAGAACGGAAGCAAACCGGGTGCCGGTCAGCTTCTTCGGCTTCTTGGGTGGAACGACCTGGATTCTCTGACCGTCAAGCCATTCCATAATCAACCCTCCTGGCTGGTATAGCCATCAAGCATATCAGCCACATTCTCAGTCAGGGCCAGACAGGCAACACGCTTGATCTCCTGGAAGCTATTGGTCTTCAGGGCGATTTCCTGGATAAAGGACTCCTGCTCCGGGTCCAGCTCCAGCAACAGTTTCAGCTTTTCCTTCAGTTCGGAAATTTCCTCCTCAGAGGCCATCTCCTCGGAACCGGTCAGCTGCTCAGTGATCTCCTTGCGCTCAGCGGGAGTAACGGGGCGGCTGGCCTTGGGAGTCTCCGTTGCCTTGGGGGAGGGAGTATCCTGGCCCTCGTCTTCCTCGGGAACAGGAAGACCGTCAAAGCCATCGCTCTCCACCAGGTCCAGAACCAGCATATAGAGATACCGGCGGTAGTAGGTGACCACGGCGCCCACGCCCTGGACCTCATTCATACGGAATTTGGCGGGTTCTGCGATAAAGCGGATGGGGATGGTGAAGGGAATGTGCTGCTGGGGGTCATCCATGTTCACGACATCCGCCACAGCGATCTCATCCGTAAATGCGGGGATCAGAGACAGATGGTACTTCGTGAACAGGGCCTCCGCCTGGGGAACAATGTCCACCAACTCAAAATAGGTGAACTCTGCGTGAAGGTTTTTGCCGGACTTCTTGCTTCCTGCCACCAGGAACTCCATGCGAACCGCCTGAAGTTTCTGCCAGACATTCATGTCCTTGATCTCGATTGTGCGGGCAGCGTTCTCAGTTTTCTTGGGTGCCATTTTTAATTTCCTCCTTATTTTTCGATGTCCAGCATAGCCAGACTTTTCTTCTTCAGATTGTTGACTCTGCGGGTATTTCGCTTCAGAGGCTTGTACCCCAGAAAGTCACCAACCTTTTCCTGGGCCTGACGGATGTACCACATACGATCCACAACATCAATGGTCATGTGATTGTCGTTGTCGATGACACAATGCTCCGGCATACCTGCCACCTTCATAACTGACCCGGTGGAGGCATGAGCCTTATACAGGGTCCCGTACCGGCATCCGTACTCAATAGAGAAGGGAGTCGCATAAACCCGGTTCACCTTCTGGACCGGGACCATGGTTCCGTCTACCATGTGATATGCACCGCTGTACTTGCCTCCGGCCTTTGCAATCAGCTGGAAGTCCAGAATACGGTCACATTCCATGATGGTCTTCTCAACAGGTACTCCGTATGCCAGGTAGTCCTTGACCGCCCGGGCGATCACGGTAGCGTTGTTGTTGATGTTGAAGGCACCGGCAGGGGATATGCCACGGACCAGGACTCCGCCCTTGATCTTCGGCTCACCCTCAATGGGGACCTCCACATAATTGTTGACATCCTTCTGAACGATCTTGCGGATGAAGTCCTCCTCCAACTCAAAGCCTGTACGATCCTGCCATTCCTGGCAGATGTCGTTGTAGGTCTCCACATCGCAGTTGTCCAGGCTCACCATGATGCCATCGGTGTTGAGCTGGATGATTCTCAGAGAGGGGCAATCCTGTACCAGATGCTCAGCCAGCTCCAGCAGCTGAAGCTGACCGGAGATGCACACGGAGCGGCCCATCAGGGGATCAAACAGATCGTTGTACTGGTTGAGCATGGCCCCGTAGGTGGTATTGAGGACCAGCTTCAGGGCATTGGCAGTGGCCTTGTCACCGCTCCTTTTGGCCTGGACACGCCGCTCAATGGTATCTGCGTAGGTCTTCGGTGACGGCATATTCCTGCTGCAATACCCATTCAGGGTCATCTGGTGTGGATAGTAGCTTGTCACATCCCGGTTTCGGATCGACCGATCCTCCGTAGCTTCCTCCCGATAGCATGGAATGGCTCCGTGGATTCCTCCGTATGCCAGGGTGCAGGGGCATCCTCCGACCATGATCTCCAGCTTTTCGGAGAACACCACATCATCCGGGATGGACATATCGTGGACTCTCTCGAAGAAGGCAAAGACCTCCGGGGGAATGTACTCCGTCATCAGAGTGGCGGGGTAACGGTATTCCCGCTCATCGTAGTGGGGCTGAGCTTTGGCGTCCAGATAGGCAGCGGTCAGCTTTGCATTGGTCATATACAGCGCCCGGGCGTCCGGGATGTTCTTCTCTCTGCCCAGCGTGATCTTGTTCTTCAGATAGTCCTTCCGCAGCGTGAACAGCTCATTGGTGGCGAACACATCATGCTTGCAATAGAAGACCACCTCATCAAGTTCCTCCCGGGAAAGAGGATGATCGATGTTGAAGTCAACCGTTGTCTCCCGGATGTCCATACCCAGGTGAGCTTCGATGGCCTTCAGACTCAGGCCCATCTGGCAATCATCCATCAGGTCAAAGCTGTCAAAAAACACCTTGTACTGCTGGAGGAAGGGGTTCTCCCATCCGTTGTGACCGTGAACGATGATAAAGTCATTGATGGACTTGACCATCACCGGGTCCGCATCACACAGGATAGCCTTCAGGATATGGTTGTCGTAGTGCTTGTTGTTGAAGCCACAGAGGATAGGCTCCTGATCCATGAACTGCTTGATGGCATCGTTGTCGTTATGGATGACCGTGTACTCTCCGGTCTCCCGGTTCATAAACACGAACAGCCAGTCATAAGCGAAAACCTCACAGTCGAAAATGTAGATCATAGGCTCATCCTCCCAGCAGCCGTTCCAGCTGCCTTCTCTGAAGGACTTCCGCCACACCCTCCATGATGTAAAGCATGCACGGGAACGCCATTCCGTTCCCCCACATCTTGTATTCCGCCGAATCCGTATGGAGCTTGTTGTACCAGGTCAGCATCTGCGCTTTGGTGTAATCCTTCTGCGGTTTACCGTTGATAGCAGCGTGTGTATTCCGCACATTCAGCCAGAAACGGTATTCCTCGTCTGTGAAGTCCTCCTTCGGGTCAGGATGGCCCCAGTCATCCGGGAAGCCCTGTAACCTGGCGCACTCGGTCGGAGTGAGGCGGCGGACGATGTATTGGACACGAACAACTTGATTACAATTCAGGCTAAATCCACCGTTTGGCTTTGCTTGTAATGTCCCAGACATCTCCGGGTATTCCGTTCCGTTTCGGCAGTCCACGCCCGCCACGATGGGCTGTTCGTGATTGCAGTTCAGACACGGGCAGACATCTTCGAGGATTTCCGCATTGGCTTGTCCGTGGGCCATGCAAACCACAGGCTGATTGTTCCCGCTCATTCCGGCACTGGCTGTAATGGTTGGGCAGAGGTTTTCCATGATCTCCGCTCCTCCCTGCTGTGTAGCCATGCAGTAACAGACCCCGTGGCGGTCAACAGCATTCAGTGTGTGGGCTACATCCTCGCAAATCCCGCTCCCGTTTTGCTGGGCGTTTCGGTCGATGGTATTCCCCTGAAGGCTGTATGCGTGGGATTTCTCCACCACAAACGGCTGATTATTCCCTCCCGTTCCAAGCTGGGCCGGAAGCATCGGACAGACGTCAAGCGGGCCTCTATACCGGGAATCCTGGCTGTGATTCTCGAAAAGGTATTTATCCTTAACAATTACACCATTGCAGAATCCAGGTCTTGTTCCGTTACATATCGTTGTTGCCACTTCATCATAAAGACGAACGTTTTCCGGTCTGAATCCAAGAGGAAACCCTACGCATTCTCCCTCGCAATCGTCTGCTCCAGTGCGATTCGCAGCATCTCCGGCAGTTCCTTGCCCCGCCGTTTTGAACGTCTCAAAATCCCTTCGCAAGCTCTCGCGCTCAAATAATACTTCTCTGGCACATTGACCTCTAAGATCGAGGACAAGGTAGATTCTACGGCGTCTTTGGGGGACTCCCCAGTATTGAGCGTCAAGAACTCTGTAAGAAAGGCTCCATCCGTCACCGCAATAACTGTCGGCGTAGGGCCATCCGTTCTTCGGAACCGCAGGCATAACGGCTGTCGGCTCGACGATTTTGATGAGTTCTTCGAGGACGGTTCGGAAATCCTCTCCTTTGTTGCTGCTGAACGCTCCGGGGACGTTTTCCCAAACAGCGAAAGTTGGGTATTCTCCATTGGTCGCTTCCCTCATTTCCTTGATGATTCTCACGGCCTCCATAAACAGGCCGCTTCGTGTGGTTTCATCGTCACCGTTGGCTTCGTGCTTCAGGCCAGCGCGTTTTCCTGCCACGGATAAGTCCTGGCATGGGCTTCCGAAGGTAATGATGTCCACAGGCTCGATGTCTCCGCCGTGAACGTCTGTCACGCTTCCAAGATGCTTCATGTTCGGGAAGCGGCTTCTTGTCACAGCGACAGGGTACGGTTCGACCTCACTCGCCCATGCGGGTATGATACCAACCGAAGAAGCAGCAAGTGGACAAGTACCGCTACCGTCAAACAGACTTCCCAATTTCACTTTGTTACCTCCTCAATGAACCGACACCCAGCCTTACGGTAGCTGGTACACCGCCGCTTGTATGCCTTGACCAGGCTCTTGATGTTGTCCACATAGTCAAAGCAGACAGGCTCACCCTTGCCCTCGCAGGTCCTGGCAATACGGCCTATACTCTGAGTAATCACAGCGTAGTCCTTCTGCGGTGTGGTCAGATACAGACGGTCCAGGCGGGGAATATCCAGACCTTCCTTCGCCAGGGCATAGGTGGCAAACAGGAACCGCAGGTCACCGGACCTCATTCTCTGCATGATCTGTTCCCGGTCTCCTCTGGCTTTCTTGCTGGTCATCTTACCGGAAACCATTGCAGACTTCGCCCGAAGATGAGGCGGAAGCAGGTGCATCAATTCCTCCAGATGGTCCAGTCGGTCAGAGAGGATCAGATGAGAGTGGTCATCCGTGGACTTGGAAATGATGTCGTTCACGATCATCTGGTTTCGCTGCCGATGACCGGAAAGATAGGTCAGCAGCTTGGAATAAATGATGGTGCCATCGGTATCAAGACAATCCTTGGATATAACCACGCCCGTTTCCCGGGGAAGAACGGATACCTTCATAATGCGGTCTGAGACAGCCGTGTCAGGAACCGTATGAGCTACGGGGCCAATAAGGGCATAGGTGGCGCTGATGAGACCATCAGCCCGATGTACCGTTGCGGAGAGTCCATATTTGTGCCGTGCTGCCAGGTTGTTCAGGACACGGGAGAACTGGGTGACAGCCGTAGGGGTCCCGGCAACATGGTGGCACTCGTCCACGATGATGACATCCCATTCATTCCGAAGGGATTGCAGGTCCAGGCAGCTCATGGTCTGCACCGTTGCAAAGGTGATGCCCCTGCCGATATTGACCTTCCCGTCCGTGATAGTCCCAGTCAGAGAAGGGTCCATATACTGCTCCGCCCTCTGTTTGCTCTGGCTCAGAAGGTCCTTTGTGTGGGTCAGCCACAGGGTCTTGCGGCCCAGCCTTGCCGCCAGAGCAATACCCATCTGTGTCTTTCCACTTCCGGCGGCACTCTGGAGGATGCCGCAGTACACTTTCTCCATCCCGTCAACAGCCTCTGCCTGGTAGTCATAGAGAGGGACCTCACAGTGGAAGTCCACCTTCTTTGGGGCCAGGAACTCGCTCTCAACACGGTCACAGTAGGGATCGATGAACATATCCTCCAGGACTTTCAGGCACCCGTAGGGGAGGATCAGAGTGTCACCGTTCTTCTCATAGAGGTACAGATACTCCGGGGTGTTCCCGGTGTAGAACCCCATCCGCTTTTTCTTGACAAACTCAGGATTGCGGAAGCGTAGGTTCTTATAGCAGTAGTTCATCAGGGTGTCGGATGGTTCCCGGACTCTGATCTTATTGCCGATACTCAGTTCCATGCATTCACCCACTCCTCAACGGTCATCCCCTGCAAGATTTTCTCCCGGGGGATAATGGTGTGAAGACAGGACAGGTCCTTCAGCTGCTGAAGGGAGAACATCCTCACCTGCCCGATGGGAAGCTCCAGAGCGAACCAGCCGGGACCGTTCTTGCACTCCTCCCATAGGCTCATGGCCTGGATTTGGTTGTCCTCCACACGGTCCAGCCGGAAGTACCCCTTCTCACAGACCTTGCAGTCTATCAAAGCGGCCTTCCCGTCCTTGGATGCAATGAGGTCAGCCGGTTGTCCGGCACTGTTCTGAGTCAAAAGATGGACCCAGAAACCCAGCTTGGAAAGCTCTTGGGCGAACCGACCCTCGAAGTCAGACCCCAGCTTTTTGTTGCTTGCCATTGTGATCTCCTTTCTTCAGGAGGGCGTCATAACAGCTCCGATGAAAGAACGATGTCTTTCCGCCCCTCCTTGATTTCGCATACTCATAGGGACTTCCGTCAAGGAGAGGTTTTCCGCAGAGTAGGCATTTTTCTTCTATCATGGGTGAAGGAGTCATCGAAACTCCCCCCCCCATTGTGCCGCCTTTCGGCGGCATGATGTTTCTGATCCATGAGATCACATACAGAAGCCGAAGGCCACGCCACGCGAGTTGCTGGCGCTGCTGCTGTTGGCGTTGCCGTCGCCGGCGACAGCACAGAAGCCGGTGCTGTAGCTCCCAAGCGGGGAACGCATCCAACCCCACCCGGAGTCACCGTTGGGATACTTCTTGGCATAGGACACGCCCTCACGGCGATACCACTGATACCAGCGGCCCTCATCACCTGCGGAATAGAACTTCCGACCATACCGCTCATGCTCAGACAGCAGGAACAGCTTGTCCACGGTACTGACCTTTCCGGTCTTATTTCCACCGCAGGAAGTGGTCTTGATGACCGGGCAGATGACATCCTGAACTTCATCAGGCAGCAGGGCGAAGACATCCTCATTCAGATACCGCCGCATCTCGCTGGAGGCCCATCCGCCCTCATTGGTGCAGGACTTGTTCATCGCATGGCGGTCCTTCATAAAATCGACCATCTCCCAGGTCAGGGCAGCTTTACGACCGTCATGGGTAGTGTCATGGCGGATGCCGATGATCCGCATAGTGATCTGCTCACCGTTCTTCAGGATGATGTCCTTGGTATCACCCACACTGAAGAACTGGCTGTAACCGGTACGACCGCACAGGTACTTGATCCTGCTCCAGCTCATGCCGTTCAGATTGTGGCGGCAGTCAATTTGTTCCTCAACGGTGATCCCCATGGGATGTAACATGGAGAAAGGAGTAAAAGGGCATCCTGTGAAGAAGTCCGCAGGAACCTCAAAGGGCTTGTTATTCTGGGCCATCTCCATGCTCTTACGGGCCATCTCCTGGTGCTTGATGTGGTCCTTCAGTTCCTTGTTCTCCGATCTCAGGTATCTGGCTTCCTCCTGGTATTTCTCCAGGACTTCGTTCAACTTAACCAACAGTTCGTTCACATTGAACCTCCATTCATTTCATGGGAGGGTCGTATCTCATACCCTCCGGCGTTGTGAAGCAGTTTAGCTTCGGATTGCAGACCGGGCAAAACCTACGGTCGTTCTTCTTGTTCTTCAAGTCCCGCTCCAGGCCACGGTCTCCGTTTGCCCAGACATTGACCACCTGGAACCCAATACCTGCGTCCCTGACAGCGTGTAGGAGCTTGGCCCCATCATTCGTGCAGGAATGAGCGTGAAACCGCTGATCCAGGTCATGGGTATATCCAATGTAGTGCTGGGCGTGTTTAAGAGGTTTATCGAAGTGAATCAAATAAACCATCTTGCAAACCTCCGTTCTGAGGTGTAGAATAAGTACGGATCAATTTTCCATGCCGTCCTCGGGAGTGCCAGCTTCCAGGGCGGCTTCTCTTTTCAGCTGCTCATAGCGGGTCATCACCCTCTCGCTGTACTCGGTGCTTTCCACACCTTCAGCAAAGAGTCTCCGGGCGCCGGTGGGGCCACGGTTGTAGGCGATGACTGTTTCCTCCAGGGTGTCAAACAGGCTACGGTACTTACTCAGGATAGTCACACCACCCTTGATGTTCTGATAAGGGTCCATGATGTCGGTGATACCATAGTCCTCTCTCAGCCACTCATGGTTGATGGTATTGATCTGCATGAGTCCGTAGTCTCCGCTTTTACTGACAGCGGAAGGGTCATAGTTGCTCTCTGTGCCGATGATCGCCAGGATCAATTCCATGGGAAGGTCTTCCTCGGAGGCCAGCTCCCGGATATAGTCCTGGATGTCTTCATCCAGAGGCACATCATAGTAGAAAACCTCCATAGGCTTTTCCTCCTGGATCACAAACACGGTTTCCTGCACCACGCAGGTATGCTCCGGCTCATAGGCTTTCGCCTCCGGGGTAGAGAAAAGACCCCGGCAAAACCATCCCAGCATGAAACCGAAAGAGATGATGACGAACACCACGATCTGGATACAATGTCTCTCCCACCACCGCAGGATACGCTTTCTCCGCTGCACACGCTGGCGGAAGGTCGTTTGCTCAGCCATCTTCATCACTCCTTTTTCCAAACATAGGGTTTTCCGTAGGTCTTCTTGTACCAGGTCTCGAACTCCTTACGGTGCTGCTTGTCCTGGTAGTATTCGGTGACGATCCGGGCCAGCGAGGCTCCCAAACACGCCTCTTGACTCTGAACCGCCGGGGTAAACAGGGAACTCATTTTCTCACCTGGTTCATGGCCTTCTCATAGACCTCCAGGATGGAGAGGGAAGTGGTGATGATCGTCTTCGCCTTGGGGCCAACCCGGGTGCCGTTGATGACGGAGGAGAACTCAGTCTTGTCCGTGTTGACCCCGGCATCAGCCAGCCGATTGATGAGCCACACAGCAGTCAGGTTGTTCTTTTCCAGCTTCCGCCGGATCACCTCCCGATCTTCGCTCATGGAACAGGACCTCCTTTCTGTAAAGTCTGGGTGCAGGTTGGGTGCAGGTTTTCAAGGTGTACTACTTCTACCCTTATGAGGACAAAATATATAAGAGAGGAAGTGGGAAAGGTGAAAATTCTGCACCCTGTTGCACCCTATGTAAACAACAATAGTTGACAATCAGAATCCTACAATGGTATAATCAGCTTGCAGACTTGAATAAGCCATTGGAGAACCGCTGGCGGAATGGGATCGCCAGGGGGGTGTGTTTCGTGTTGCCAGTTGTTGTTTACAGTCCATAATATACTACCGATTTTGCGTACTGTCAATACGAAAATACCTAAAAGGCGTATTTTGTGAAAGGTGCATAATATGGAGGTACGCAAAATGAGTAGTATGACCATACAATTAACCAGGATACTTGAACAGATGGAAAAGAGAGGAATATCCAAAAAGGAAATGTGTGCAAAATTAGGTTATAAGGGTCAGCAAGCGTTTGCGAGTTGGATGAAAGATGACGGTAAAAATACATCTTACATCAAGAAAATACCTCAAATGGCTGAAATTCTCGGAGTTTCCGCTGACTATCTGCTTGGAAAAACGGATGATCCCCGACCTATGCTGGAAAGAGCCGGGATCAACCCCATACCTATGGAAGAACAGGCCATGAGACCCATCATCGGTATGGCCTCCGCCGGATCAGGCGTCCTTGCACAGGAGCAAATATTGGGATGGGAGAGTGTGGACATCAAATACAACACAGATGAATATTTTTATCTGCAAATCTCCGGGGACAGCATGGCACCGAAGATCGATGACGGTGACCTGGTTCTGGTCCACAGGCAGGATGAAGTATCCTCCGGGGATGTTGCAGTTGTCCTGGTTACAGACCATGATGAGGAGGCGGAGGGTTTTGTAAAGAAGGTGGAGATCGATGGTGACAGCGTTACCTTGGTCTCTTTCAATCCGTACTATCCGCCTCGGGTCTTTTCCGGGAAAAGCATACAGCAGCTGTCCTTTGTTGGAAAAGTCGTTGAGCTGAAAAGGAAGTTCTGATATGAAGAAAGCGGCATTTCCCATTGATCTCTCCATGCTCACGGAGCTGGAGATCAAACAGTTCCGGGATGATCCATCCACCCTGTTTGAGGGTGACACGGATGTAGCCCTATATCTGCGCTTCAGCAGCGAGAAGCAAAAGGAACAGTCCATTGAAGGACAGCTCCGGGACTGTATCTCCTACTGCAAACTCAATCGGTACAGGATCGTTGCCATCTATGTGGACCGCTCAAAAACAGCCAGCAAGCGGGTGGCAAAGAGAGTCTATTTCCAACAGATGATCCAGGACAGCTCACGGAGAGAGTGGGAGTATGTGGTGGTGTGGAAGCTGGACAGGTTCGCCAGAAACAGGCAGGACAGCGCCATCTACAAATCCCGTCTGCGGAAGAACGGGGTCCGGGTTTTGTCAGCCACTGAGGTCATATCTGAACAGCCGGAGGGTATTATCCTGGAAGCCGTGCTGGAGGGAATGGCGGAGTTCTATTCTGCGGAGCTGAGCCAGAAGGTGTCCCGGGGAATGAGGGAGTCCGCCATCAAGGGCATGAGCGTTGGCGGTACGCTGCCACTTGGCTACAAGGTGGAGAACAAGAAGTATGTCATCGACCCCGTGACCGGGCCTATCGCACAGGAAGCCTTCAAGCGGTATGCAGCTGGAGAGACCGTGGCTGAGATTTGTGCCAGGTTCAACGACCTCGGGTATAAGACGGTCAAGGGTGGGCCGTTCAATAAGAACAGCTTCCATCGGATGTTCCGAAACGAAAGGTACATCGGCGTCTATAAGCACGGGGACATCCGCCATGAGTCCGGTATGATCCCGGCATTGATCGACCGACATACCTGGGATGAGGTACAGGCCAGACTGGAAAAGAATGACCTTGCTCCGGCAAAGAGCAAGGCCAAAGAGGAATATATGCTGACTGGAAAACTGTTCTGCGGACATTGCGGCTCCATGATGGTTGGAGAAAGCGGCACCGGTCGCCGGGGGAAGACCTACTTTTACTATTCCTGCACGGGCCGGAAGAAACGCCGTGACTGTGACAAAAAGCCCGTCAAGAAAGAATGGATCGAGAGAGTGGTGGCGGAGGATGCCCTTGCTCTGCTTACGGATGATGTCATTGGGGAGCTGGCAGAGGTAGCTGTCCGGCAGACCCAGGAGGACATCCAGAAGAATACCGTCATCCCTGCCTTGGAGGAACAGCTCCGGGAGACAGAAAGCAGTATCGACAACATCATCTCCATGATCGAGAAGGGCGTGGCATCAGACCGCCTCGCAAAGCGTCTGAGCCAGCTGGAAAAGGACCAGAAAGACTTGCAGAAAAGACTGGACCGGGAAAGAAAATCTGTCGTGATCCTGGAGAAGCCTATTGTCATCCACTGGCTCAAACAGTTCTCCAGAGGTGACATCGAGGAGGACAGCTTCCGGCGGCAGCTGATAGACCTCCTGGTCAATTCCGTGACCGTATGGGATGAGCCGGATGGGTGGTTCAAGATCACAACGGTTTATAATTTACTCCAGAACAACAGGAAGACGATCAAGGTCAAAATGCCTCCAACCCCTTCAGCCCCAACGGGTTCCGGGGGTTCGGATTTAGGCCCCGTTGGTTCACCAACTCGTCGCAAGCGTCATATCGCTTGCGACGAGTTTTTTATGCTCCGCATCAAAACTCATCTCGCGCTCATTCTGCTGCTCCTCCTTTCCAACCGCGATCCGCTGCGCAGCCGTTGGCGGCTTTGCCGCCTTACGGATGCGGCGTGCCCCTTGTGGGTGCTGCGCTGGGTTCGCGGTTGGTTTTGGGTGCAGACCCGAAAGCATGTGCCTCGGAAGTGAGCGCACCGTCCAAAAGAGGGAGACAGGCATAGCCTGTCTCCCTCTTTTCATGCGTTTAAGTGCTCGTTCCTGCGAACAAGAGACCGGCAGGAAGCTGAGACGCTATGAAGTTCAGATCTTGTGTACCTCAAAGTACGCCTGGCTGTACTTGCACACGGGGCACACCTCGGGGGCCTTGGTGCCCACCACGATGTGGCCGCAGACACGGCACTCCCACATGGTCTGGCCGCTCTTTTCAAAGACCTGCTTCATCTTCACGTCGTTCAGGAGCTTGCGGTAGCGCTCCTCATGGCGCTTCTCAATGGCGCCCACCATGCGGAACCGATCCGCCAGGTCGTGGAAGCCCTCCTCGTCGGCCTCCCGGGCCATGCGGTCGTACATGTCGGTCCACTCGTAATTCTCGCCCTCGGCGGCGGCAAGCAGGTTCTCGGCGGAGGTACCGATGTGGCCCAGCTCCTGATACCAGACGCGGGCGTGCTCCTGCTCGTTGCGGGCGGTTTTCAGGAACAGCTCCGCCAGCTCCTCATAGCCCTCCCGCTGGGCCACCAGGGCGAAGAAGGTGTACTTGTTCCGGGCCTGGCTCTCACCGGCGAAGGCCTCCTCCAGATTCTTCTCCGTCTTGGTGCCGGCGTAGGGAGAGGCCCCGGCCGCGGGAGTCTCCTCTACCTTCTCGAAAGCAGACGCGGGCTGCTTGCAGATGGGGCACTTGAAGTCAGCGGGCAGCTCCTCACCCTCATAGATGTAACCGCATACCTTGCATTTCCACTTTGCCATGTTCTTGGTTCCTCCTTGTTTTAAGTCGCCGCTCCGGTCCAGATAGGCCGTGTGCAGCATTTTTTCCGCAAGCTCGCTCAAAGGCTGGCCGTAGAATTCCTCATAAATCTGCTTGATCTCCTGGTTTTCGTGGCTCAGACGCTGCTGCATAGCGGCGTCCCGCTGGTACAGGCTGCCGATGCGGGCCTTGCGGGTCTCGTCCGCGTCCGCCATGATGTCCCGGGGCTGACCGCCGCCGCCGATGCAGCCGCCGGGGCAGGTCATGACCTCAATAAAGTGGTACTGCTTTTCGCCGGACTTCACCCGCTCGATCATCTTCCGGGCGTTGGCCGTGCCGTAGACCACAGCCACGTTCACCGTAATGCCATTGATGTCCAGGCTGGCCTCCCGGATGCCGTCGTAGCCCCGGACGGGCTGGAGGTCCAGCAGAGCCTCGGGGGGCTGCTGGCCGGTGATGAAGGCGTAAGCCGTCCGCAGGGCGGCCTCCATGACGCCGCCGGTATTGCCGAAGATGACACCAGCGCCGGAGGCCTCGCCCAGCAGCCGGTCGTAGTCGCTGTCAGGCAGGGAGGCGAAGTCAATTCCCTCCTCCTTGGCCCACAAGGCCAGCTCTCGGGTGGTGATGACCTGATCCATATCCCGCATGGTGGGGATGCCCAGCTCTTTGCCCGCCGCGTTCATCTCGGAGCGGCGGATCTCGAACTTCTTGGCCGCGCAGGGGGTCAGGGCCACGTTGACGATCTTCTCCGGGTCGATGCCCATCTTCTTAGCAAAGTAGGTCTTGATGGTGGGGCCCTGCATCCCAATGGGGCTCTTGGCGCTGGAGATGTTGGGCAGCAGCTCCGGGTAATAGGTCTCCGCGAACTTGACCCAGGCGGGGCAGCAGCTGGTAAACTGGGGCAGAGGCTTGTCCCCGGTGGTGATGCGCTGGATCAGCTCACTGGCCTCTTCCATAATGGTGAGGTCGGCTGCAAAGCTGGTGTCCAGCACGTAGTCGGCGCCCAGGGCCCGCAGCAGGGCCACCATTTTTCCCTGGACGAAAGCGCCCTTGGGCATCCCGAATTCCTCACCCAGCGCCGCGCGGACGGAGGGAGAGGTGCTGACGATGACCACCTTGTCGGGGTCCTTCACGGCGGCCCGGACAGCCGGGTACTCATATACTTCCGTAATGCTGGCGGGCGGGCAGACGTTGGCGCACTGGCCGCAGTGGATGCAGATGGCCTTTCCGCCGGTTTCCTCCAGAGTGTATGTACCATGTACGCCGATCTGCTGCGTGCAAACCTCCTTGCACATGCCGCACTTGATGCAGAGGGCTTCGTTCCGGCAGATGCTGGGGTTGTCCTCCTCAATGGGGACGCGAACTGACAATGGCAAATGCTGAGCCATGATGATCTCCTCCTAACCAAATCATATCTGAATCAACGGTTTCACAGGCTGCTGACCTGCTCAATTTCCGATTATCCATCCCAAAAAAGGGAAGCGCCAGGACGTTTGCCCTGGCGCTTCCGCAGGCAATTCCCCAAATCAGCCTTTCTTATACCCGCACTTCGGGCAGACACCCTTTTCATTCAGGGCGATGCCGCACAGCGGGCAGCGGTCGATGTTGTTCTTCGTCTCAAATTCCGCGGAGGCCGCGTTGACGCCGCTGGTGAAGGTGAGCTTGGCGATGTTCAGCTTGTCCTTCAGCAGGTCGTACACGATTTTGATCATGCCTTCCACCGTCATGGTCTCCTTGGTCACCACCAAACGGCAATCGGGATAGGCGGTGGCAAGCTCCGTCTTGAACGCGGGGCCCTTCATCTTGTTGGCCGGCGTGCCGTCCTTGATCCCCTGCTTTTCGTAGACGTCAAGGATGGCGGGCAGGAGGGGGTCATCCTCTCTCAAAATCAGCGCATGGTCAAAGTTCTTCAGAACCTCCCAGGCGGTCTTCTGGATCTCGTTGCAGGGAAAGACCATGTTCACGCCGGGCTCGATGGAATCCTCCACCTCGATGGTCAGGACGCCGGTGTGGCCGTGGAGATACTGGGCCTCACCCTTGAAGCCGTAAAATCTGTGCGCGTACTGCAGATCCAATGTCGTAATGCTTCTCATCTTAAAATCCTCCTGCTTTATTTATTTGCGGACGCTTTGACACGTCCGTATGTGGACTGCTCCATGCGTTGCTTATTTCGCCTTTTGTCCCTTCGCCGCCCTGCATTCCGGGCAGAGATAGTACACCTTCAGGTCGTAGAACAAAAAGTCCTCGCCCAGTTGGCTGCGCAGGGGCGCGGTCAGGTCTTCAAAGGAAATATCCATGATTTTCCCGCAATGCCTGCAGACCAGATGGTCATGCTTCTGTGCCAGATCGTACCGGTCCGGCATCCCCTCAATGGAGACCTTGCGGATCAAACCGGAGTCCCACAGCTTGTTCAGATTGTTGTATACCGTTGCGGGGACCACCTTGGGGCAGCTCTCTTTCAGCCGCTCATAAATCTGGCTGACGGTCAGATGCTCATGGCTTGTCGCGACGATGTCGTAGATCGCCTTCTCGTACTTTGTCATATACACATCATACCTGTCTCAAAATTAGAATTATTCTAATAATATTATATTCGTTCTAAAGAAAATGTCAAGCCTATTTTTTGCCGCCCATGATGACAGGCTTTCCGGCGGCCCTGCCTGCTTGACGGCCTTGCCCCTGCGGTATAGGATATCGGTAGAAAAGACGGGGCGGCCGCCTCGCCAGAAGAGACCGGGTGCGTGACAGAGTGCCGGACCATCTCAAAACCGGAGCAGGGAGGACATGATGAAGACCGAATATCAGAATATCGCGGGCGTTCCCGCCCTCGTCATCGGGGAAGCGTCCGAAAGAGCCTGGCTGTTTGTCCACGGCAAACTGGGCTGCAAGGAAGAAGCCCTGGCCTTTGGGGAGCTGGCCTGTCCCATGGGCTGGCAGGTGGTGGGCGTGGACCTGCCGGAGCACGGCAGCCGCAAGGACGCCCCGGAAAAGCTGCTGCCCTGGACGGCTGTGCCGGAACTGCAGGCCGTGTACCGTGCCATGGGGCGGCGCTGGCGGCAAATCAGTCTGCGGGCCACCAGTATCGGCGCATGGCTGTCCATGCAGGCGTTACAGGAGCAAAAGCTCGACCGAGCTCTGTTCGTATCCCCCGTCGTCGACATGGTAAACCTGATTGAAACCATGATGACATGGGCCGGCGTCACGGAGGAGGAACTGCGGCAGAAGGGAGAGATCCCCACCCAGTTCGGGGAGACCTTGTCCTGGGAATACCTCTGCTGGGCCCGGGAACATCCCGTCCGGTGGAACACGCCCACGGAGATTTTATACGCGGGTGGGGATACCCTCACCGCCCGCCCCGTGATCGACAATTTTGCCGCGACAAGCGGCATCGGCCTGACCGTTATGGAGAACGGCGAGCACTGGTTCCATACAGAGGAACAGCTGCAGGTTCTGCGGGAATGGGAACGCCGCTGTCTGGCCCGCGAGGGGGCATTTCCTGTCGAAAACAGTCTTTCCAAATAGAACCGGATGTGATATACTTTCTGTGTTTGATATTCTGTCAAAGAGGGGAAGATGCACTATGGGAGCGATTGGATTTGATAATCAAAAGTACCTGACCACCCAGTCGGAGCAGATCAAAAAGAGAATTGCCCAGTTCGGCGGCAAGCTGTACCTGGAGTTCGGCGGCAAGCTGTTCGACGACTATCATGCCTCCCGGGTCCTGCCGGGCTTTGAGCCGGACAGCAAGATCCGGATGCTCCAGCAGCTCAAGGAGGATGTGGAGATCGTCATTGCCATCAACGCGGCGGACATTGAGAAGAACAAGGTCCGGGGCGACCTGGGCATCACCTATGACGACGATGTCCTCCGTCTCATCGACATTTTCCGCGGTCTGGGCCTGTTCGTAGGCAGCGTGGTGCTGACCCGGTATAACGGCCAGGCCGCCGCCGACGCCTTTTTGAAGCGCCTCACCGCCCTGGGCATCCGCTGCTACCGCCACTATCCCATCGCGGGCTATCCCTCCGACGTGCCCCACATCGTCAGCGACGAGGGCCTGGGGAAGAACGATTACATCGAGACCAGCCACTCCCTGGTGGTGGTGACAGCTCCCGGCCCCGGCAGCGGCAAGATGGCTACCTGCCTGAGCCAGCTCTACCATGAGCATAAGCGGGGCGTCACCGCCGGCTACGCGAAATTCGAGACGTTCCCCATCTGGAACCTGCCCTTAAAGCACCCGGTAAACCTGGCCTACGAGGCCGCCACGGCGGACCTGGATGACGTGAATATGATCGATCCCTTCCACCTGGAAGCCTACGGCAAGACGGCGGTGAACTACAACCGGGACGTGGAGATCTTCCCGGTGCTCAACGCCATTTTTGAAAAAATCCAGGGCAAATCTCCCTACCAGTCCCCCACAGACATGGGTGTCAACATGGCAGGGAACTGCATCGTGGACGATGAGGTCTGCAGCACCGCCTCACGGCAGGAGATCCTGCGCCGCTATTACACCGCCTGCGTGGAAAAGCTTCAGGGCAAGTGCGATGACGAGCCGGTGCGGAAGCTGGAGCTGGTGATGCAGCAGGCGGGCGTGACGGCGGACATCTGCCCGGCGGTGTCTGCCGCCCTGGTGAAGGCGGAAGCCACCAACGGCCCCGCTGGAGCCATGGTCCTGCCCGACGGCCGGGTGGTGACCGGCAAGACCTCCAATACTCTGGGCGCCGCCTCGGCGCTGCTGCTGAACGCCCTGAAAGCCATGGGAGGCATCGGCGACCAGTTTGAGCTGATCTCTGCCCAGGTGCTGGAGCCTGTCTGCCGCCTGAAAACGGACTACCTGGGCCATAAGAACCCCCGCCTCCACACCGACGAGGTGTTGATGGCCCTCGCCATTTCCGCCCTGACCAACCCCCTGGCGGACCTGGCCCAGCAGCAGCTCCCGCTGCTTCGTGGCTGTGACGCCCACTTCACGGTGGTCCTCTCCGACGTGGATGAGAAGCTGCTGAAACGGCTGGGCATCAATGTCAGCTGCGAGGCAAAGTATGAGACAAAGAAGCTGTACCATAAATAAAGGAAAAACAGGGCAGGGGCCGCCCCTTGCCCTGTTTTTTTGAACTGGAAAGGAAGAAGTTATGGACCCCATCATCGAACAACTGGCAGAAGAACTGGACAAGCAGCCCCAGCATGTGGAGAACGTGGTGCGGCTGCTGGACGAGGGCAATACCATCCCCTTCATCGCCCGCTACCGCAAGGAGCTCCACGGCGCCATGGACGACA